>UQAQ01000021.1 GCA_900539115.1 uncultured Roseburia sp. | reverse complement strand
CCCGCCCTACTGACTGGAGATGATTCTTTCCTCTTCCCATCTGTCAACCCCGCCCCCGCCGAAGTTTGGTCCAGGGAGCAAAACCGCGGCCCTGGGTCAAGCCCGGCCCCGCCCGAGTGTGGTCCAGGGAGCAAAACCGTGCCCCCCGGGTCAAGCCCGTGTCCCCAGGTCACCCCCGGCCCCGTCACCCCGTCCTCGCACCTGAAATACAAAAAGGAGTCAAAAACAAACATATGAAAGATGGATTTATCAAAGTCGCAGTGACTGCCCCGGACAGTAAAGTGGCAGACTGCGCATATAATATAGAAAAAATGATCGAAAAGGCAGAGGAACTTGCCGGAAAAGGCGTACATATCGCGGTATTTCCGGAGCTTGGGATCAGTGCGTATACATGCAGTGATCTATTTTTACAGGAGCCTCTGTTAACAGGTGCCGAAAAAGCACTGGAGAAATTTGTAAAAGAGACAGAAAAACTTGACTTGTTGTCCGTTGTATCGCTGCCACTCCGTCATCAGGCGCGCTTGTACAATGTCGCAGCGGTAGTGAAAGGCGGCAAGGTTCTGGGGCTTGTGCCAAAAAGCCATATACCGATGTATTCCGAGTTTTATGAGGGAAGACATTTTGCCTCGGGAGACGTCGCGCAGGCGCAGGGAAAATGCGCGGAAGAGAAAATGGGTACACACCGCTTGGCCTTCCAAAAAGAAGAAATTGTGTTTGGCATTCGGCAGTTATTCTGCTGTGAGCAGATGCCGGAACTTTGTCTCGCGGTTGAAATCTGCGAGGATCTGTGGATGCCGGTTCCGCCGAGCAGTTATCATGCGATGGCGGGAGCGACGATCATCGCCAATGCGTCGGCGAGTGACGAATTGACCGGGAAGGCAGCATACCGCAGAGATCTTGTGAAAAATCAGAGCGCGAGAACCGTGAGCGCCTATCTGTACGCGGACGCTGCGATGGGTGAATCGACGACAGATCTTGTATATGGGGGACATCATCTGATCGCGGAAAATGGAACCCTTTTGGCGGAAAATAAAGCTTTTGCGGGAGAAGATGCGATCACCGAGATTGATTGTAAAAAGCTGGCAGCTGAGAGACGGCGCATGGGAACGTTTCCATTGTATCCGGTGCCGGAAAATGAGGGATATGTGAGACATTTCTTTGCCTTTGAAACGATGGAAGAGACAAAACTGACACGGAAATTTGAAAAAACACCGTTTGTGCCGGTTGACCGTGGAGACCGCGAAGAGCGGTGCAACGAAATCTTAAATATTCAGGCGGCTGGACTTGCCAAACGTCTGCGCCACACGGGATGTAAGAGCGCTGTGATCGGGCTTTCCGGAGGACTGGACTCGACCCTTGCTTTGCTTGTCACGATCCGTGCATTCGATCAGCTGAACCTTGACCGTAAAGGAATCGTGAGTGTGACGATGCCATGTTTTGGTACGACAAACCGAACCTATGATAATGCTGTCAAATTGGCACAGGAACTCGGAACGACATTGAAAGAAATTTCTATTGAAAAGGCTGTATTGCAGCATTTTAAGGATATTGGACACGATCCGGAAGTACAGGACGTGACCTATGAAAATGGGCAGGCGAGAGAGCGGACCCAGATATTGATGAACATTGCGAACCAGGCCGGAGGGCTTGTCATTGGAACCGGTGATATGTCGGAACTTGCGCTCGGATGGGCGACGTACAATGGCGATCATATGTCCATGTATGGGGTAAATTGTTCGGTGCCAAAGACGCTAGTCCGTTTTTTGGTACAGTATTTTGCGGATAATAGTGGAGAGGGCACATTAAAAGACGTATTGTATGACATTTTAGATACACCGGTAAGTCCGGAACTTTTGCCGCCGAAAGAGGGGGAGATCGCACAGAAGACCGAAGACATCGTGGGACCGTATGAATTGCATGATTTCTTTTTGTATCATATGCTGCGGTTTGGCTATATGCCGTCGAAAATTTACCGGATTGCCAAAATTACCTTTGAAGGAGAATACGAGGCACAGACCATTTACCGCTGGTTGTCCACCTTTGTTCATCGGTTCTTCCGCCAGCAGTTTAAGCGTTCGTGTCTGCCGGATGGGCCAAAAGTGGGAAGCGTCGCTGTGTCACCGCGAGGAGACCTGCGTATGCCAAGCGATGCCTCCGATGCCCTTTGGAAGGAAGATCTGGCAGCAATCCGTAAAAAGGAAGGATGGGACTGATCTCATTCTTCCGGAACGGCTTTGTTAAGTGCTGCTTTGATGCCATCGATCAACATGGACTGGGTAAATTTGCTCTTTTCCTGAACCGGAATTTCGTCAATTGGGGTACCGGCGATCAATTCCTTTTCGATGCCTTCCAGAGACGGTTTTACGAGCGGATACATCGTTGTAACCGAGTCATCGAGGTTGACAAAAGAAACCGATTTGATCTGGTCTTCGTCGACAACCACCTCGAGATTTAAGGTGTTTTCGCCAAGTTTTAACTCTGAATTGTAGATACCGGGAACATACGATGCCGCTTCGGCTGTAACATCGGCGGTGGCATCGGATGACTTCTCTTTCTTTGGGTAAAACATGACAAAAAGCAGGACGATAAGCAGGATGCCAAGCCCTACGAAGATGCCGGTATATACTAATTCTTTCATTTGAAGTACGATAATTTTAGTTTTTGACATGTGGATAATACCTCCTTCGACTGGAGTGGGATTCCATCTTACTAAATCATATGCAGTAAGAGGAAAAATTATGAATCATGGAAGGGAGAAATAAAATGGGACTCGAATTTATATGTGGAAGTGCGGGAAGTGGGAAAAGTACCTATCTTTACCGTCAGATCTGCGACGAGGCAGCGGCGCACCGGGAGAGAAATTATTATATTCTGGTGCCGGATCAGTTTACGCTGGAGACGCAGAAAACACTTGTGGAAATGAGTGGAGAAAAGGGAATCTTAAACATCGATGTTCTGAGTTTTCATCGTCTGGCGTTTCGCGCATTTGAGCAATTTCCGGCAGAACAGAAAACGATATTGGAAGATATGGGAAAGACCATGCTTCTGCGGAAAATCTTTTCCGAGCAGAAAGACAATCTTGTCTATTTTAAAAAGGGCATTGACCGCCCCGGTTTTTTAGACGAATGTAAATCGTTTTTGTGCGAATTGGAGCAATATGGCATCCGGGAAACCGAGCAATTTGAAAAAATGGAGACACTGGGGAGAAAATTTGAGGACATCCGCTTGATCCACGACTGTTTTAAGGAAAAAATGGGCGACACTTATCAGATGGCAGAGGAGCTGGTCACCCAGCTGACGGGGATGATCGAGCAGATGGACGGCATTCGGAATTCCGTGGTCTGCTTTGACGGATTTACCGGATTTACGCCGACGCAGTATGATCTTTTGGAAAAAATGATGCGCCTTTGTTCCCGCGTGATCGTGACGGTAACAACCGATGAGACGGGAAAACGTGGCTCTGTATTTGAGATTGCTGACACGACAATGCGGACATTAATGCAAAAAGCGAATCAAATTCCGGTAGAAACGAATTTAATTCTTGTTCCACGAGAAGGAAGAAAAGCACCCTATCGTTTTGCTGAGGGAGGCGAGATGGCATTTTTGGAGCGTAATCTCTTTGCCTATCCGTATCAGAAGTGGAACCAGAAAACAGAAAATATGTGGCTTTATATCGGAGATAAACCCGCGTCAGAAGCGGCTTATGTGGCAAAAACAATCTGGTGGATGTTAGCAAAGGGAGAGTATGCGGAAGAAGAAATCGCGGTAGTAACCGGCTCTATTTCATCGTATGAACAGTCGATATCCCGGGAGTTTGACCATGCGGGCATCCGTTATTTCCTTGACAATAAAAAGAACATCGGTGCCAACTGGATCGCCGAATACATCCAGTCGGTATTGGAAATGTATCGTTACAATATGGACGCGGCGACGACATTCCGTTTCCTGCGCTGCGGACTTTCTCCGTTGACGCGGAGCGAGACCGACCTTCTCGAAAATTATGTGCTGGCGACCGGAAAACGTGGCATTGCGTCCTATATGAAACCGTGGAGAGCACGGGCAAATGACTATCCGCTCGAGGAGATCAATGAGATCCGCGAAAAAGTGACGAACTGTATCCATGACTTTTTCCTGGAACTTCGCGGCGGGAAAAAGCCGGTCGAGAAATTTGTGCGTGCATTATACGATTTTCTGGTGCAGCAGAATGTGTATGACAGAATGCTGGAGCAGAGCCGGATTTTTGAAGAAGAGGGAGAAACACTTCTTGCCAAAGAGTATAAAAATGTATACAAAGTAGTGATGAATCTTTTGGATGAGATGATGGAACTTCTCGGAAAGGAAGTCGTGTCACTTGAAGAATTTGAGCAGATTCTGTCGGCAGGAATTGCGGAAGGGCTGGTCGGATTTGTGCCGCCGAAAAAGCATCAGATCATGGTCGGCGACATCGAGAGAACCCGTTTGAAAGACATCAAAGTGCTATTCTTTATGGGATTCAGCGATGACTTTGTGCCCGCTGCGATGCAGCCGCCGGGAATCGTCAATCACCGGGAGCGGCATCAGATGGAAAAAATGGGCATTGCACTGGCACCGACGGGCAATCAGAAGGTGGCAAATGACCTGTATTATCTGTACATCAACTTTACGAAGCCGTCGGAAAAACTGATTTTTACATACAGCCGCTCGGCTGCAGACGGCACCAAACGACAGGCATCCTATATCCTAGGCAAGATCCGTAGAATTTTCCCGGCTTTGACGGTGATCGAGGGCGGTCAGGAAAACGACGTAAAAACCAGTCTTGGCACAGACCGCGGTTTTGAATTTTTGATCGAGGGCATTCAGAAACAATGGTACGCCGAAGGCGAAGAAAAGGAGCGCTGGTGGGAGGTCTGGCGGTATTACGCCAAGCGTGACGAGGGAAAATGGCTGCGTGAAGCTCTTCGCGTGCACATGGAATCAAAGCGCACTCCGAAACTGTCCAAAGAGGCATTGGAGACGCTTTATGGAGACGAACTGCGGGAGAGCATCACGCGGTTGGAAACGTATGCCCGCTGTCCATTTTCGTATTTTCTCATGTACGGACTGCGGCTGCATGACCGCGAAGAATATACGGTGGCTGCACCGGACTTTGGAAATGTCGTGCATCAGATTTTACAAAATATGGATGAAATTATAAAGGCGCGTCACACGACATGGCAGAAACTGGAACGCAGCGAGAGCGATGAACTTGTCGAATACTGTGTCGAACGCGTGATGGAAGGGTATCGTGATGTCATTTTCTCTCAGTCGAATCGAATTGCCTTTATGCGCCGGCGAATCGTGCATATGATGAAACAGACCGCATGGGCTGTCGCAGAACAGCTGCGGCACGGAGCATTTTTACAAAAATACGGAGAAAAGCCGTATACGTACGAAGAACAACTGGATGAAATTGCCAAAAAGATGCGGTTTCGCGGTATCATCGACCGGATTGACTTGTATGAAGATGCCGAAAATGTGTACGTGAAGGTCGTGGATTATAAGACCGGAAATGTCAAATTGTCGCTGGAAGAAGTGTACTTTGGTCTGCAGCTGCAATTGATCTTGTATCTCGATTCGACTTTGCAGTCGGAGCAGAAAAAACACCCGGGCAAGGATGTGCAGCCGGCGGGAATGCTGTATTTCTATGTGCAGGATCCGCAGCTGGAAGTCGCGGGCACAGAGGACGAGATCGAGTACGAACAAAAGCTGCTTGCCGAGTATGCGTGCGACGGCTATGTCAATGAAAGCCCGGAGATCCTCGAAAAACTGGATTCGATCCTTGGCGCGAATGGGGAACTCAATACGCAGAGCGCTTCGCGGTGCTATCCGGTCAAAATCAAGAAAGACGGGGATTTTGCGGCGACGACTAAGGTGCTTTCGAGTACACAGTGGAAGAAACTGATCGAACACGTAAAAACCGTGATCCACGAAAACGGAACGAGCATTCTCGCTGGAAATATTGACATTGCGCCGTACCGGTTGAAGGAAAAACGGGGCTGCGATTATTGTGGCATGAAAGACATCTGTGGACTGGAAAGAACCGATGTGAAAAAAGTAGAACGAAATTTGGAAGAAATTGACATAAAGAAGATTTTGCTGAAAATGAGGGAGGAGGAATCGGACAATGAAATGGACGAATGAGCAGAAGACGGTCATTGACCTGCGGGGATGCAACATTCTCGTGTCAGCGGCGGCAGGTTCCGGAAAGACGGCGGTGTTGATCGAACGCATCGTGTCCCAGGTAACAGATCCGGTCAATCCGGTGAACATCGATGAATTTGTCATTGTGACATTTACGAGGCTTGCGGCAGCGCAGATGAAAGAAAAACTGCAGGCGGCACTCGAAAAGAAATTGGAGGAAGACCCGGAAAATGTACATTTGCAGCGTCAGGTCATGCTTCTTCCTGTCACACAGATTTCTACAATACATAGTTTTTGCGGCTACATCATACAGAATTATTTCCACCAGACAGGGGTGGATCCAAGCTATCGTGTGGCAAATGACAACGAGTTAAACATGATCAAATCCGACGTGCTCGCGGAACTTCTGGAAGAAGAATATACGAACTTAGATGAATCCTTTGTCGATATGGCGAAGATGGCGCGGTTTATCAAAAGCGATACGGAGATGGAAAAAATCATTCTCAAATTGTACAACGATGCGATGAGCGAACCGTTTCCACAGGATTTCTTTGAACGCATGCGCCGATTTCTGGCGTGCCAAAGCGAAGAAGAATTGGAGCAGACGGCATTTGTTCAGAAAAATCTGCAGTATGCCAAAAATATGATGATAGGAATTTATGATCAGTACGAGCTGTGGATCCGGCTTTGTTATACGCAGGAAGGACCGGAAGAATACGCAGCTTTTTTGGAAAAAGAGCGCGTCGAATTCGAAAACTTTGAGGGGATTTCTTCCTATGAAACGATGCGGAGGCGGCTGGGGGCGGTTACGTTTGGCAGACTGCCTTCCAAACGCAATTCCGAAGCCGACCCGGACAAAAAGGAAATCATTAAAAAGGGAAGAACGGATATTAAAAATCTGTTGAAAAAAATGCAGGCTGATCTTTTCGGGGAAAGTCTGCCGGAATTACTGGTGACAATGGAGCAGATGCGGGGGAAACTGCTGACATTTTTGTCATTGGCAGAGAAATTCCGGGAACGCTACCAACTGGCGAAGCGGGAGAAAAATATTGCGGATTTTAATGACCTTGAGCAGATGGCGTTGGAAATCCTTGTAAAAAAAGACGGGGATAACTTTGTGCGCACACAGGCGGCAGAAGAACTTTCCGAGCAGTTTCACGAGATCATGATAGACGAATATCAGGATTCCAATCTGGTGCAGGAACTTCTACTTGGCGGTGTAGCGAAAGAAAATAACCGTTTTATGGTAGGCGATATCAAGCAGAGCATTTACCGCTTTCGCAATGCAAGGCCGGATTTGTTTTTGGAGAAAATGAATACGTTTGAGACGACGGACGGAGCGAAAAACCGCCTTGTCTTTTTGACGAAGAATTTCCGAAGCCGGGATGTCGTGCTGGAGGCGACAAATGACGTATTTACGGATATTATGCAGGAAGATTTTGGCGGAATTGCCTATGATAAAGAGGCGATGCTGTATCTCGGAGCGGATTTTCCGGAGACGGCAAAGCGGCACGCCGACAATGTCACGATATTCGGAATTTCCGATAAATCGGACAAGGAAACCGAAGCGCAGGTGATCGCGAAAACGATATGCGAGTACGTGGATCCGGAAGATCCGATGTATGTGCTTGGCGAGGACGGAGAGTACCGACCGGCGCAGTATGGCGATATGGCGGTATTGATGCGTTCGACGAAAAATGAGGGACAGCAGCTTTTGGAAATATTGAATGCACACGGGATACCGGCGCATTTGGAAGCAAAGAGTGGATTTTTTGATACGAGAGAGATCCGCATGATCGTAAGCCTTTTGACAATTCTTGACAATCCAAGGCAGGATATTGCCCTGGCGGCGGTTCTGCGCGGACCGATTGGAAAAATGAGCGACGATGATCTTGCCAAAATTCGTGGAAACAGCGAAGAACTCCAATTTTACGATGCGCTTTGCAACTACAGCGGCGAGGAAGAATTGGAACAAAAAGCGGAAGATTTTCTGGAAAAATTGGAGCGATGGAGGGAAAAGACGACGTATACGCCGGTGCTTGGCATTTTAGAGGAGATTCTGGAAGAGACCAAATTGATGTATTTTCTGGAGACAATGGGAAATGGTTTGCAGCGAAAGGCAAATGTCGAACTGCTTTTGGAGATGGCAAGAGAATTTGACCGGGGATCGTACCAGGGACTCTACCAGTTTGTACGTTACATCCGTGGAATGAAGGAGCGCGAAGAAGATTTTGGAGAAGTCAATCTGAGCGGCGAGAAGGAAAATGTCGTGCAGATCATGACGATTCACAAAAGTAAAGGTCTCGAATTCCCGATCTGTTTTGTGGCCGGTATGCATAAAAAACTGGGAAAAGCGGAGCGAGATTTTGTCGTTGTCAATGGTGATGCCGGCATCGCGTCGGATGTGATCGACAGCGAAAAGGGAACGAAGAAAAGAAGCATATTTTACAAGGCACTCAGCCATATCAATGCCAATGAAGATCTTGCGGAGGAACTGAGGATTCTCTACGTGGCAATGACAAGAGCCAAAGAAAAACTGATCTTTACCGGTAGAGTGGATGATACCATGTGGCTGGGAAACAGCGGATTTTACAGCAGAGTGACGGCGGGCAGTTATTTTGACTGGGTGCTTCCGGTGGCTGCCAGATCGCCGATTTTTGAGTACGTCGAAGTAAATGACGAAGAGTTGCAAAATTTGGAAATGGCGCGCCAGATCGATCAGATGCTGGATGAGAAAATGCTAAATAATTTTGACACATCTGTTGTATATGATAAAGAAACAGAAGAAACGCTGCACTTTATGGACGAGTACCACCACCAGGTCGAAGAGGAAATTCCGACAAAGGTTTCCGTTTCCGACCTGAAAAAGAAATCCATGGAAGAAGGCGAGGAAGAGAATTTTACGGTTTTGTACAGCGATGCACTCGAAAACCAGTCGCCGGTACCGGCTTTTGCAAAGACCGAAACCGACGAAATCGGGGCACTTGCCGGTGCAGGTTATGGTACGGCATGGCATCAAGTGATGGCTTCTCTTTGTTTTGCCAAAGCTGTGGACGAAAAAGAGGTGGAAAAACAGCTGGAAGATATGGTACAATCAGGTAGGATCCATGCACAGGAGAAAGAATTTATCCGTCTATGGAAGATTGTAAAATTCTTACATTCTAATCTGGGACGGGCGATGACGGAGGCAGAAAAGAACGGAACACTTTACCGTGAGCAGCCGTTTGTCACCAGTGTGCCGGCGCAGGAAGTACAGGAGACTTCGAGCGACGAGCGGGTTCTTGTGCAGGGAATCATCGACGGATTTTATGAGACGAAGACCGGAATCGTGTTGATGGATTATAAGACCGATCATTTGGAAAAAGGACAGGAAGAGGTATTGGTGAAGCGATATCATGCCCAGATGGAGGCGTACGCGGAGGCACTGGAAAAAATTACCGGTAAACCGGTGGAAAAGAAGGTGCTGTATTCCTTTTCCCTCAACAAAGAAATCGAAGCATAAGGAGTGTTTCAGATGTATGAACAATTTGCCACGGTTTACGATGAAATGATGGAAGAAATTCCTTACGACGAGTGGTTTATAAAATTTCAGGAAATCCTGAAAGAACACGGCATAACGAGCGGACATGTGTGCGAGCTTGGATGCGGAACCGGTGAGATGGTAAGCCGGTTTGCGAAAGCCGGTTATGAGGTTACGGGGATTGACATTTCGCCCGATATGCTTGCCAAAGCGTGTGAAAAGACGGAAGGAATGGAAAAAATTTCATATTTTGAAGAAGATATGACAGATTTTTCGTTGCATAAACCGGCAGATGTGGTACTATGTATATGTGACTCTATGAATTATCTGCTTTCCACGGAGGAAATTTTTGCAATGTTTCGTTGTATTAAAGAAGCATTGGCAGAGGATGGAGTTGCGATCCTTGACATGAAGACCGCATATTGTTTTCAAAAAGTCATGGGAAATCAGACACGAGTTGATGAAACGGAAGAGGCATTGATGATCTGGGACAATACCTACGATGAGGAAACCTGCATCAATGAATATCTTCTTACTATATTTACGGAAGACAAGGCGACGGGAATGTATGCCCGCTACGATGAATGCCACGAGCAGCGGGCGTATACGGAGGACGAGATAAAATCGTGCTTAAAAGAAACTTCGCTGCGGCTTGTAAAAAGCTGGACGGAAGATGAAGTGAGAACTTATTTTGTAATCCAAAGGTAACGTGAGAAAAGAAAGGAAGGAAAAAGATATGAAGTTACGAATGTCATTGTGGTTGTGTCTCTGTCTTGTGATGAGTTTGTTTACACCGCAGGGTGTAGCGAATCAAACCACAGTCAGTTATGCGAGTGAGGCCGCTTATGTAAAGACCGGAGGGGCAGATCTCAATATGCGGAGTGAGCCAAAGAAGGCAGGAAGTGTATTGGTAAAGATCCCTAATGGTTCCACGATCACTTACGTGGAGGATGCCGGCACGGCAGATGGCCATAACTGGGTAAAGATCACTTATAATGGGAAAGAAGGGTATGCGGCAGCAGAATATGTCATCAAAGGAACGGCTCCGACGGCAGCACCGACCACAGCGCCGACGACGACACCTGCGGCAGAGCAGACGACAGCACCGACGGCAGTTCCACAACCGACGACGGTTACCGTGTATCGTACGCAGGTCAGCTATAAGGCAGTTTCCGTCAAGGCGGTTACCGCAAAGAAAAATACAATTATTTACAAAAATACAGCAAGAAAAAAACGCACGGTCATGAAAAAAGGGAAAACCGTAACGATCCTCGGAGAAAAGACCAAGGGAAAGACAAAATGGTTCCGCGTGCAGTACAAAATAAAGAAGAAAAAAGTCAAAGGGTACATAAAAGAAAGCGATGTAAAAATGAATCTCAAATCTTCGGCAGCAGGACTTGTGACCGGCGTAAAAACCGCTCTCCGCGTCCGCAAAAAACCGGGGACGAAAGGGGCTTATTATAAGATTCGCGGAAAAGAACTGGTTCTTGCGAAAAAGCAGTATGTGACGATCACCAAAGTAAGAACCGTGAAAAAACAAAAATGGTATCAGATCGCTTTTGATTATTATGGAACCCCATACAAAGGCTATGTACAATCCAAATACATCAAATTGACAAAGAAAAAAGTGCAGAAAAAAGTGGCTGTAAGGGTTCTCAGCCAGCGTGATTTTGAAGCGGATCTGACGGCACAGGGATTTCCGGATTCTTACAAAGATGCGCTCCGCAAACTGCATGCGGCATATCCGTATTGGCAGTTTACCGCATACAAGACCGGTTTAGACTGGAACACGGTTGTCGACCAGGAATGCAAGCTTGGCAGAAGCCTGATTTCCAATTCCAAATCGGAGGCTTGGAAATCCAAAGAAGCCGGAGCGTACGATGCGGTTACCGGAAAATGGAAAGTATTTGACGGTTCCAGCTGGGTACAGGCTTCCAGGGAAGCGGTAATGTATTATATGGATCCGCGAAACTTCCTCACGATTCAGGGAGTATTTCAGTTTGAACAGCTGGAATACCAGTCGCAGTATCAGACAACGGCAGGATTGAAAAACATCCTTTCCAATACACCATTTGCCACGTCCACCTTCCAGTACACGGACGATCAGAGTGGAACGCAGAAAGAAATTTCGTATGTAAATGCCTTCCTCGATGCGGCAAAGGATTCGGGAGTCAGTCCTTATCATCTGGCATCCCGCGTGAAACAGGAAGTAGTGACCGGCGCAACGACGACCAGCATCGCAGTAACCGGTACCACGACGGAATATCCGGGAATTTACAATTTCTATAACATTGGAGCGACAAGCGGTGCGACACCTGCTCTCAATGGTTTGAAATGGGCGAGCACAGGAGATACGTATCTTCGACCATGGACGAATCCATATCGTTCCATCGTCGGCGGAGCCATGTATATCGGCAGCAATTATATCAACCGCGGCCAGAATACCGGCTACCTGCAGAAGTTTAATGTAACACCAACCGGTACATACAATCATCAATATATGACAAATGTAGAAGCAGCAAACTCTGAGGCATTGAAAACGAAAAATGCTTACAATGGTATGCTTGACAGCACGCCGCTCGTATTTTCGATTCCGGTTTACAACAATATGTCGGCAGTGAATTGTGCTGCACCAAAATAGAAGGGATTCCTTCGGAAATGGAGTGTCAGAGTGAAAAAAATAATAACAGCAATGAGCTTTCTTTTGATCTGTCTTGGCTTTCTGGCAGTTCCCGGCAAAAGTCTGGCGGCAAGTGCCGTAGTCGAATTTTCGACAGATAAGACAGAGGTGAAAAAAGATGAGACGGTTACTGTCGTATGCCGGGTTACTTCGAAAGACGGATTTAATGATGTCAAAATGAAAGTTTCCTATGACAGTGATGTTTTACAATTTATCGAAGGCGGTAAAAAAGTGAGCGGCGGCAATGGACAATTGAGCATTCAGTCCGTCGGAAATACAGATGCCGTGACCACACGTACGTATTCGCTGCAATTTCAGGCAGTCGGCGAAGGGGCGGCAGCGATTCAGACAGACGGCAAGCCAAAGATCCTAGACAGTGAGGGAAATAAACTGTCAATTTCTTCCAACCGCGTTGTGCTGGGTGTAACAGGAGAAGAAGCGGCAGTGCAGGGAGCAGCTGATCCGGCAGATCCGGCAGCAGCGGCTTCTGCGGCACCGACACCGACACCGGTTCCGTTAAACACCAATACGAAGCTGAAAGACTTGTCAGTTCATGCTATTTCCATGGCACCTCAGTTTAGCACAGAGGTTCTGGAATATACGATTAAGGTGGACTGCAATACGGACAAGCTGTATTATAATGCGGTTCCGGCAAACGGAAAACAGCGCATCCGCCTCAAAGGAAACGAAGATCTGATGCCGGGTGAAAATGAGATGAAACTTGTTGTGACGGCAGAATCCGGGGACAAACGGACCTTTAAGTTAAAAATAGTAAAAGAGACGGAATCCGAGACGAAAGTGCGCGAACAGCAGGAAAAAGGCACATCCAACATCACATTTTCCGTCTACGAAAAAGATGGCTCGATTTACATTCAGAACCAGTATCAGTTTCAGGTTATGGATGTCAAAGACGATGAAGTGATCCCATCCGGTTACGTAAAAACGACGGTTGACATCGATGGAAAAAGTGTACCGGCATATACCATGCAGAATGACCTAGACAATAATTACCTTTTGATGTATCTGAAAGGGGCATCGGATGAGCCGACGTTGTACCAGTATGACCGACAGGAAAAAACGTTGCAGCGCTACACCGGAACGATGACTCAGAAAGTCAACCAGGGCGGCAATGTGGCAAGTGAACTCGAAGTAAAGCCGGAGACATGGATGTACGGTCTTATTATAGGGCTTTCGATTCTTGTCCTTGCCTTGCTCATCATTATATTAAATATGATACTCCGCAAACGGTTAAACCGCGGGAAAAAAGAATTGAATGAAATGGACTTTTAACCTCAGGGGAACGATTCCGGAGTGCCGGGGGAAGTGCAGTATATCGTCGTGCTTGCACGTAAGAGATACTGTACTTTCCCCGGTGGCCTGAGAATCAGGCTCCCCGCCAACAAATGAGCATTTTTAGCCCTGCAAGGGCGGGAAAGAACACGAAGTGTTCGGAAATGCGAATTTCGGCGGGGCCGGAATCGTGGTTGCGGTCTGAGAATCAGGAATTTAGAACGAAGATTATCACCATAGAAAGGAATCGATAGAGTGGAAAATTTGACAAAAAAAGCCGGCAAGGTTTTGGAGATGGCGGCGAATATCGCTTGGACAGAAAAAGAACGGGAAGTTCAGACAAGACATCTTCTGTGTGCATTGGCGGTAGTCGATGGAACGGCCAAAGAAATTTTGAAAAATAACAATATCCGCGAAGAGGATATGCGGCAGATCTACGAGCGCTGTTTTGAAGAAATGAAAAAAAACAAGAAAAATCATGCCTCAGAAATGCCATTTACACCGGTTTTGCAGAAGATTCTGCAGGACGCGGAAACACTTGCAAGATACCAGAAACAGGAAGTGGGTACGGAGCATCTTTTGATGGCACTTGCCAAACAGCGCGAGACGACAGCGGGAGAGATAATCGCCGGAATGCAGGGGAATCCGAAAAAGATTTATATGGATGCGGCAGAAATGGCGCAGATGGATTCCGAATTTGCAAAGACCGATTTTATGTCTGCCAAAGAAAAAGAAGAGCGGGGACGTTCGCTCACGCCATGTTTGGACAAATTTTCGCGGGATCTTGTGCAGGAAGCGATGGATGGAAAATTAGATCCGGTATTTAACCGTGAAAATGAGATTGACAGCGTAATGGAAATTCTTGGAAGACGCACAAAAAACAATCCGTGCATTCTCGGTGAACCGGGTGTCGGAAAGACGGCGATCGTCGAAGGACTGGCAGGAAGAATCGCAAACAATGCGGTTCCGGCCTCCCTGAAAAATATCAGGGTGTTGTCCCTCGATGTATCCGGAATGGTAGCCGGGACGAAATACCGTGGACAATTTGAAGAGCGCATCAAACGCTGTCTGCGTGAGACCATAGATGCCGGCAATATCATTTTGTTTATCGATGAACTTCATATGATCATTGGAGCCGGTGGCGCCGAGGGTGCCATGGACGCTGCCAATATTTTGAAACCGGCATTGTCACGTGGCGAAATTCAGATCATTGGGGCGACGACGCGTGAGGAGTACCGTAAACGAGTGGAAAAAGATTCGGCTCTTGACCGCCGTTTCCAGCAGGTAATTGTGGAAGAACCATCGATCGTACAGGCCGTTTCTATTTTGAAAGGTTTGCGCAGCCACTATGAATCGTATCATCATATCGAGATCAGTGACGAAGCCTTGGAAGCGGCAGTAAAACTTTCGGACCGCTATATCAATGACCGTTTTCTGCCGGACAAAGCCATTGATCTGATCGACGAAGCCGCTTCCCGCCTCAATATGAGCAGCATGCGCGAGTATGAGGAAGCCCTTCAGGACAAAAAAGAGGCGCTGGAAAATGTGCAGGAAGAGAAAGAAAATGCAGTAGCGGCGGGCGATATGGATTATGCAGTCGAGCTGCACAAAGAAGAAGAAAAACTGAGCCTGGAACTTAGACAGGCGCAGGCAAAATGGGAAAAGAAGCAAAAGAAACAAAGGAAAATCATGGAAGAATCTCATGTCGCGGAAGTCGTGTCGCGGCAGACAAAAATTCCGGTCAGCCGCTTGGAAAAAGATGAGACAAGACGTTTGCAGAAATTGGAAAAAATCTTGCATGAGAGAGTGGTTGGACAGGAGGAAGCGGTGGAAGCCGTATCCCGCGCCGTTCGCAGAGGCCGTGTCGGTTTGAAAGATCCGAACCGCCCAATCGGCTCATTTTTATTCCTTGGCCCTACGGGTGTCGGAAAGACAGAACTTTCGAAAACCCTTGCGGAAGCCGTATTTGGTTCAGAAAAAAATATGATTCGTGTCGATATGTCAGAATACATGGAAAAACAGAGTGTCTCCAAAATGATCGGATCCCCTCCGGGATATGTCGGTTTTGAGGAGGGCGGCCAGCTCAGTGAAAAAGTGCGCCGCAATCCGTATTCCGTTCTTTTGTTTGATGAGATTGAAAAAGCGCATCCGGATGTATTTAACATGCTTTTACAGATTTTGGAAGATGGAAGGCTGACGGATTCACAGGGACGGCAGGTCGATTTCAAAAATACGATCATTATCATGACGTCCAATGCGGGGGCAAATCGAATTGTGTCGCCGAAAACACTCGGCTTTTTGCAGCAGGAAGATGCCGCAGCGGATTACAAACGCATGCGCGAAGGCGTTATGGAAGAAGTAAAACACATCTTCAAACCGGAATTTATCAACCGTATTGACGAGATTCTGGTGTTCCACATGCTGAGCAAAGAAGACATTTATAAGATTGCCGCCAATATGCTCACAGGCTTTAAAAAGCGCGTGAAAAAGCAGATGGATATCCGCCTGCAATATGGCAAAGCGGTTGTCGATCATGTAGCTGACAAAGGCTTCGACAAAGATTACGGTGCCAGACCGCTCCGCCGTACGATACAGAAAGAGATCGAAGATCAGCTCGCTGAAAAGATTGTCAGTGGAGAAGTGCGTATTGGCGACGACGTTCGGGTGTCGATCAAAAAGGATGCGGTTTGTGTCCAAAAAATCATAAAAAAAGGATAGTATTCTTTGTCGAATTTTGCTATAATAAGAATTAGGTAGAAATGAATCAGGTGGGAGATATAAGAGACCAAGGAGGATAAGAAAAAATGAGCGTTGTAGAGGAATTGATCCGGAAGGAAGACAATGGAACGTTGAGTTTTGGAAATTACCTTTTGGATGCAAAGACCAAGAAAGCGGATTTTGAGTTTCAGGGGGATTTGTACAAGGTAAAAACGTTCAAAGAAATTACGAAACTTGAGAAAAACGGTTTGTTTGTATACGAATCGGTTCCGGGAAGCACAGTAACGGATTTTAAAAACGACGGAGAAGTGATCTCTTTTATGGTAGAAGCTGCTGGAGATCTTGGATTTACTCTTGAATTGGAGCCGTCTCAGGAATATAAAGTGCTGCTGGAAGATGTCGAACTTGGTAAAATGAAGACGAATCTTGGTGGAAAACTCAATGTCAGCATTGAGCTGGATGAAGGAAAGAAAGCGTCCGTAAAAGTAATTAAGTGCTAATAGTTACAGAATGAGAGATTAAGAAATCGGTGCCGGACCGAAGCAGGGGTTGGCACCGTTATCTTTTTATGAGGGAGATTGAATGGCAAAGAAAAAATCGCTTGTTTATTATTGTACTGAATGTGGGACGGAGTCTGCTAAATGGCAGGGACAATGCCCCGGTTGTGGTGCCTGGAATACGATGGAAGAAGCGCCGGTTACGAAGACTTCGACAGGAAAAGAAAAAGTTATCATGCCGTCGGAATTGGCAAAACCTACTAAAATGCGCGAGATTGAGACGGAAAATACACCGCGTCTCCAAACCGGCATTCAGGAACTTGACCGTGTCCTTGGCGGAGGAATTGTCGCCGGCTCTCTCGTATTGGTTGGTGGAGATCCGGGAATCGGAAAATCGACGCTTTTGCTGCAAATGTGCAAGCATCTGTCGGACAAACAGGAAAAAGTTCTCTATGTATCCGGCGAGGAATCGCTGCAGCAGATCAAACTTCGTGGGGACCGTATCGGCGAATTTTCCGATTCTATTTTTCTTTTGGCAGAGACCAATATTACGACGATCGAAGGGGCGATTGATCAGTTGCAGCCGAAAGTGGCGATCATTGACTCGATTCAGACCATGTACGACGATGCGGTTGATGCGGCACCGGGAAGCATGAGCCAGGTGCGCGAGATAACAGGGGTTCTGCTGCGGATTGCGAAGAAAAAAGGAATCACAATATTTATCGTCGGCCACGTAACAAAAGAAGGAAATGTCGCCGGTCCGCGTATGCTGGAACATATGGTGGATACGGTGTTGTATTTTGAAGGTGACGCGGCGGCGTCTTACCGTATTTTACGAGGTGTCAAAAACCGCTTTGGCTCGACCAATGAAATCGGTGTATTTGAAATGCGCGGCCGGGGACTGGTAGAAGTTCCCAATCCATCCGAATATATGCTGCAGGGAAAACCGGTGGGCGAATCGGGCTCCGTGGTTGCCTGCGCGATCGAAGGCACACGCTCTTTTATGATTGAAGTGCAGGCACTGGTATGTCACACCTATTTTAATATGCCTCGACGAACCGCTGCAGGAACCGACTATAACCGTGTCAATCTTTTGATCGCAGTTGTGGAAAAACGCCTTGGCATGCAGTTGTCCGACTGCGATGCATATGTCAATGTCGCCGGTGGTATGCGGATTACGGAACCTGCGCTTGACCTTGCCATCATTGCGGCGCTCATCTCCAGTCAAAGCGGAAGAGCCATCGACGAACATACCGTAATCTTTGGTGAAGTCGGGCTTGTCGGCGAAGTGCGTGCAGTGCCACAGGCAGAGAAGCGCGTGGCGGAAGCCATCAAAACCGGCTATAAAACCTGTATTCTTCCGCTGGCAAACAAAATTTCCATCGAAAAGAGCGGAAACCTCGACGTATCAGGCGTTGAGCTTGTGGGAATACGAAACATAAGAGAATTAATGAGCAGAAAGGAATGGACTGGAAATGTATAATAAAATATTGGAACACCTGACGACAGGCTGTCGTGCCCTTATCGCGGCTGTGCTGCTTATCGCAGGGATCATCTGGCAGGCAGCAGCCGGAAAATTGCTGGATCAGACGGCATTTTACCTTATGGCGGCGGCAATGCTCTGCTTCGCTACGGTAATCTTCACAAAATGTAAGCCGGACATGATTCAATATGTTATCGGAAACATGATCGTATTGATCATTGGATTCCTCCTCGGAGAATCCGACACTATCGACGGGATGGTATTGTATACTCTTTGGATTGCGTGTCTCCTCGCCGACTGGGGGTTAAATATTTATCTTTTAAAATTGGAAAGTATTGGAAAAAGAATAGGGCTCGGTGCCCTCGCCATGATCGTCAATGTACTGCTGATCGCGGTAGTTTACCTTGTACCGATTTTGGTGTTCTAGAAGAAAATTCAGAGAGAAATGTTATGGGGCTGTCACACTAACCATTTAGTGCGACAGCCCCTTGATTTCGGCGATGCGGGAAGGCAACGTAACCGGTGGAAAACAGGGAAATCCAGCGAAATAGGTTGCCTTTACCGCCGATAATAATATCCGTCCTGTGCATTGCTGTCTGTAAGGCCGTTAAATTTACATTTCAGTCGGCGTTTTGACAGATCTACCGTAAGGGTTGCCGTGTAACGGCCGTTTACCTTTTCCCATCCGCTTCCCGGAAAGTCGCAGTATAAAGAAGTAAATGTGGCTTTTATTTTTTTGCCTTTGATGATTTTGTAAGTGCCTGTATCTTTGTTTCGCCATCCGCTCAATTGCACTTTTCCATTCGACTTGAATTTGAAAGTATACTGGCTTGAAAATTCCATAGTTGGATCCGAGACTTTGTTTTTCCAGGTAGTTCCGCTCAATGTTTTCTTTGTGACCTTCTTTGCGGCTGCATTTGCCGGAGTGTAAAATGATACACTGATCAAACAAATAGCAAGAAGGAGACTGGTGACTGATTTTTTCAACATAAATAAATTCCTCGCTTTCAATATGATATTTACAATAAAAAATATCTGTAAGGAATCCCTATCATATACCGGATATTCGATTCCAAACAGATATTTTTGTGTTTATGTTTATCCGATCACTCGTCTTGCACAATACGGTGTACGGTAACCGATATTACTTGTCGTGATGCCGACACTAGGGTTACTTGCGTGTACAACACGACCACCGCCGATGCAAAGCGCTACGTGATTTACATGACCGTTTCTTGCATAGAAGATCAAGTCGCCGGCTCTCGCCTCAGATACGCTGATCTTTCTTCCGACACCGGACTGGGAACCGGAAGTACGAGGTAAGCTGATACCAAACTTGCGGAATATCGACATGGTAAATCCGGAGCAGTCAGTACCGTTTGTCAGGCTGGTTCCTCCATATACGTATGGATTGCCGACAAACTGTAATGCGTAGGAAGCAATCGCAGAACCATCTCCGCTTCCGATCACATCTCCACTGCCGTTGGAACTGTTCCCTCCGCCGGAAGATTTATGGGAAGAACTTGAACTGCTTGATTTGTTTGAGCTTCCGCTGCTGCTCTTATGCGAACTTGAAGAGCTTCCACTGCTGCTCTTGTGGGAAGAAGAACCGGAATTGCTCGAACTGCTCGAACTTCCCGAAGAACTTGAATTACTGGAAGCCTGCTGCTGTTGACGCTGCTGTGCTTCCTGTTCTGCACGTGCGGCGGCAGCTTCGGCAGCCGCTTTCTTACGGGCAGCCTCGCGTTCTTCTTCAATAGAAACTGCTTTCTTAAACTTTACGGTGATATCGACATATTCTTTGGAAACAAATCCTTTGGTATCACCATCGACCATAATCTTAACCCAGTCTTTGTCCTCTCGGATGACTTCGAAACTTTCCTCGCCGGAAACCAGAGTAAGTACGGCACAATCCGTATTTTTGGCTTCACGAACCTTCAAAGTTTCCGTATTGATTGTGGCGATTTTGGTTCCGAATTTATCAACCATTTTTTCGGCACTGTAACCGATGGCAAGATAATCGGACATAATATAACCTTCTACCTGACCGGATTTGATCTTAACCCAGTCACCGACTTTTTTTACAATCTTAGCAGCGCTGCCGCGGTACAATTTGCCGACGACTTTGCTGTCTGTATTTGGTTTCTTTCTGACATTTACATAATCTGCGGCAACCGAAATACCGACATTTTCATATTCGGATTTAGGTTTTGGTGTCGCACTTGGTTCAGCGGCAGGTTCCGGTGTCGGAGCTGCCGGATCGATCGCTGCGCCGGAAGCGGCATTGGGATCGGTCTGAGGTGCGGCGGCATCTGTGGCAGCCGGTTCATCTGCAAAAGCGACGATTGCCTCAGGATTCGAGGCAGCGCCAGCAGACTGGCTGTTTACATATTGATCCAACGTATATGCCATGCCGGCAAGCTCCGTCTCACGACACATCGTAGTGGACATCGCAGGAAGATAATTCCCGCCGATGCTTGCGGCTACTAAAGCACCTGTACATAAGAATACCGTCCATATTCTTTTGTTATGCATGCGAATCCTCCATTCTTATTTATCATTCACATAAATAGTTACAAATATATTACAAAATTATTACGACCAAAAACAGTATAACAAGATTCCCACCTATTGTCAAGCACTAGCAGAAGAGAAATATTTCCAATTTTCAAACAGGTTAGGATATGTAAACTCATATAACTAATTGCTTATATCGTCGATAAGTAAATAGTTATTAGAATTTCAAAAAAACATATGTTATACTTGTTATGTAGTTAATTCCGTTTTAAACGAATTCAACGCATGGAGTGTGGTATAAAGTGGTTTATTTTTCGACGATGGCTTCGATCTCGATCAGCACATCTTTAGGAAGACGGGCTACTTCTACACAGGAACGTGCAGGAAAATCCGTCGTAAAATATTTGGCATAGATTTCATTTACTTTTGTGAAATCGTCCATATTTTTAATGAAAACGGTTGTTTTAATTGTATTTTCAATCTTTGCTCCCGCAGCTTCGATCAGAGCAGCAAGATTTCCAATTGCCTGTTCAGCTTGAGCTTCGATGTCTCCTTCTACCAATTCACCGGTGGATGGAACGATCGGGATCACACCGGAAGTAAATAACAGACCATTTACTTCAATGGCTTGTGAATAAGGGCCGATAGCAGCAGGTGCTTTCGGGGTTGAAATGATTTTTTTCATAAGGGTTCACCATTATCCTTTCTTAAATATAATAGATAGCGTTTTGCATCGCAATCCTACTTATTATTATAAACCATTTTGTCAAGATGGCAAGAGTGTCTTTTTTTACAAAAGAACTGGAAATTTTCCGAAAAATTTTGTATAATATAGACAAGAAAACGCATTATGCGAAGATGAGAAAGGCAGGTTGAGTATTATGAAAACGATTATTACAATAAACAGACAATACGGAAGCGGCGGACGTGAGATCGGAAGAAAGCTGGCAGAACAGTTAGGAGTTCCGTTTTACGACAATGAGATTATTTCCCGGGCAGCCAAAGAAACCGGATTTTCGGAGGCAGCATTTGAGACGGTAGAGGATAAGGCGACAAACAGTCTGCTCTATTCGATCGCGATGGGAATGAATGTCTTTACGAATCAAGATGCAGGATTTGCAGGCTTGTCTCTGGACGACCGCATTTTCCTGGCACAGTCCAATGTGATCCGTAAAGTGGCAGAAGAAGGTGGATGCGTCATCGTGGGACGCTGCGCCGACTACATATTGAAAGATTATGAAAATGTCGTAAATATCTTTATCCGCGCAAATCTGGATTTTCGTATCAAACGTTCGATCCAGGTAGATCGGCTCGATGAGAGCAAGGCCGGTGAGATTGTATCGAAAAAAGATAAAAGTCGTGGAAATTATTATCGATACCATGCCGGAGAGCGCTGGGACAACTTGATGAATTATGATCTCGTTCTGCGAAGTGATCTTGTCGGAATTGACAAAGCAGTAGAATGTATCAAGAATTATGTCGAGGCGATGTAAATAAGATGTTACAGCGGCCTCGCAAAAAGAAGGAGAATGAAAATGACACACAAGTCAATGCGAAAAGCGATGGCGGCTATTCTTAGTGCAGCGATGCTTTTTCAGATGGGGACAGCTCCCGCGACACAGGCTGCCGTAAAAGTCAAATTAGCAAAAAAATCAATCGTTTTGACCGAAAAGAAGTCAAAAACGGTGAAAGTTACAGGCGTAAAAAAAGCCAAAATAAAGAAAGTAAAATGGTCCACAAGCAGTAAGAAGATTGCGACGGTGAAAGCAAAGGGAAAGACTGCTGTAAAAGTGACCGCGAAAAAAGCCGGAAATGCGAAAGTGACCGGTAAATTTACATTGAAAGGTGTAAAGAAAGTTCAGAAGGTGACATTGAAAGTTCGAGTAAAGGCGGCATCCAAAGCAAACGATGCGACGGTGACCCCTGGAACGGCTTCCCGGCAGCCGGCGGCGACAGCGGCAGTAAGTCCTTCCGCTTCACCGGCGACGATATCACCATCTGCAAATCCGGCGACGACAGCACCATCCAACAATCCGGCGACGACAACCCCGACGAAAAATCCGGATGGCTTTGAACCGGTTCTGTTCAAAAATGCAACTTTCGAAAACGGAACAGACGATTTTGTTTCCCGTGGTTCTTCCAAAGTGTCTCAGGCAGATAATGGATACGAAGGGAAATGTTTGTATGTATCCGGTCGTACGGACACATGGAACGGTGCAGCAATCGACGTAACAAGCACGATCGTACCGGGTGCCAAATATCACGTGACCGCTTACATGAAGCAGATGTCCGGTGCGGCAGCAGAGATTAAATGTTCCGCTCAGACCGGAAGTACCTATCCGGCGATTGCAACCGTTACAGATGCACCATCCGGAGAATGGGTAAAATTGGAAGGCGAGATCGAAGTAGCTTCTTCTTTCTCGGATTACCTCATTTATTTTGAAATCCCGGGAAGTGCGAAGGCAGACTTTTATCTGGATTCGGTTGTTATCACGCAGATTTCCAAAGGAAAAGATGTTGTGGATCCGAATACGTTAGCGAGTATCAAAGACACCTATAAGAATATTTTCCAATATATGGGTACTTGTGCCAATTATTATGGTTACGGAGCAAAGAAAGACCAGCTTCGCAAAGACGATACTATTAATTTCATCAAAAAGCAATTTAATAGTATTACATTGGAAAATGAGATGAAGCCGGATACCGTCCTTGGCGGATCTTATAATAAGAAACTGATCAGTGTGGACGAAGCAAAGAAGCTTGGCTACATTATTCCGGATAATTATAAGGAAGACGAAGTTCCGCAGCTTGATTTAGGCGCAGTAGATGCAACGTTGGAATTTTGTGCAGAAAATAATGTCAAAATGCGAGCTCACACATTGATGTGGCACCAGCAGACACCAAACTGGTTCTTTACCGAGGATTACAACGGAAAAAATGTCGCTACAACGGAAGTGATGGATGCGCGTCTTGAATTCTTTGTCCGCACAATGTTGAATCATGTGATGGATAAAGAGGTTGAACTTACC
This sequence comes from uncultured Roseburia sp., assembly GCA_900539115.1. Lineage (GTDB taxonomy): Bacteria > Bacillota > Clostridia > Lachnospirales > Lachnospiraceae > Eubacterium_F. The sequence goes on along the minus strand of UQAQ01000021.1, from coordinate 22,587 downwards.
GGAAAAGCAGGAAGTCTCGTATACGCATGGGATGTGACAAATGAGTACGTTCACCGTACCAATGAGCCGACCAGTCCAAGCTGGATGGATGTGTACGGGAATATGGATCTGGAACCTGTTTATGTGAAGAAAGCATTCACATTTGCTTATGAAGAACTTGAAAAACGTGGACTTCAGGATCAGGTAACCTTGTTCTACAACGATTATGATGAGTACAAATGTGCAGATAAGATTGTAGAACTTGTAAACTATATCAATAGTGATAAGAAGATCTGCGGTGGAATCGGTATGCAGAGTCATTTGACCGGTCCGGAAAATCCGACGATTGATCTCTATGCAGAAACATTGGATAAATTCCTGGCAACCGGATTGGAAGTTCAGGTAACAGAGCTGGATGCCGAGGTTGAAAGCAATGATCTGGAAGATCAGGCAGCATACATGAAATCCATTATGGAAACGATTGTGACAAAGCAGCTGAATCGTGACAAGACCGTGAATCCGAAAGGAATCACCGGTGTGACGATCTGGGGTCTGTATGACACCTGTTCTTGGAGAAGCAACATTCCACTTTTGTTTGCTTCCGGTATCAATGATCCAAAACCATCGTTCTATGCTTTCTTAGAGGCAGCAAAAGCCAAATAAATAGTGAAGTAAAGAATACTGCCCGCCCCGGAGACGTTGTTCTCCGGGGCGGTTTTTTGATGGTGCGAGAGCACTTGTGGGGGCTTTGTGGGATTTTGGGGTGGCGTGCTGTGTGAGAACGCTTGTGTGGGGTTTTGCGATGAGATGTGCGAGAACGCTTGTGTGTGGCTTTGCGATGAGATGTGCGAGAACGTTTGTGTGTGGTTTTGCGACAGGATGTGCGAGAACGCTTGTGTAGGGGTTTGCGACAGGATGTGTGGTTTTTGGTCTAGAGAAAAGAAACCGCGATTTAAACCATAAGAATTTGCGGATCGATTTGGTTCAGATTAAGAAATTTCGTTCCGGACCATAAAATTTTGAGAGGAGTTTGGTTTAAGGGGATAATATGGCGATTTGGGGCAAAAACTATATGAAGTTTGTATGGTTTGGACAGAGAAAATGAATTCTGGGTCAAGTACAAAGGCAAAATCGTGTGGTTCGGACACAAAAAACATGAAAAAAGTCAAAACCGCGCACCAAACCGCCCCAAAACCGCGCACCCAACCGCCCCAAAACCACGCACAAAAACGCCTCAAAACCACGTAATAAAAGTTGACAAACAACGAAAAATAGGGTAATTTTAGAGAAGATAATAATCTGAGAAAAGAGAGAGGAAAACCTGCCATGCAGTCCCAAAACTACCAAAGAACCATGATCGCCTGTTTTATCGCCTATATGGTGCAGGCGGTTGTCAATAATTTCGTACCATTACTATTTGTGACATTTCAGCAGACCTATGATATCCCGATGGCGAAGATCACGCTGCTGATCACACTGAATTTCCTGATCCAGCTGGTGATCGACCTTTTGTCAGCCGGGTTCGTGGACAAAATCGGATACCGCGCGTCAGTCATTCTGGCGCATATCTGTGCAGCAGCCGGCTTTGTGCTGCTTACGATACTGCCGGAAATGCTGTCCGATCCGTTTGTTGGAATCCTGATCGCCGTCATGATCTATGCCGTCGGCGGAGGATTGATCGAAGTGCTTATCAGCCCGATCGTCGAAGCCTGTCCGACCGACAATAAAGAAAAAGCGATGAGTCTCCTGCACTCCTTTTACTGCTGGGGACACGTCGGCGTTGTCCTGCTTTCGACGGCGTTTTTTGCGTCAGCCGGCATAAATAATTGGAAAATTCTTACAATTCTATGGGCGCTGCTTCCACTTGCAAATTTAGTTCTGTTTGCGGGTGCGCCAATCTATTCGCTTCACGAAGAAAACGAGGCGGGAATGCCGGTGAAAGAATTATTCCGGCAGAAAATATTCTGGATCCTTATGATAATGATGCTTTGCGCGGGCGCGTCCGAGCAGGCGGTCAGCCAGTGGGCATCGCTTTTTGCGGAAAAAGGACTGGGTGTGACAAAGACGATCGGCGATCTCGCCGGCCCGATGTCTTTTGCCGTGTTAATGGGAACTTCGCGCCTGTTATATGGAAAATACGGAGAAAAATGGGATCTCAACCGATTTATGGCAGGAAGCTGTGTGCTGTGCGTCTTTTCGTACCTTTGCATCGTCTTTGTGCCAAATGCCGCGGTCAATTTATTGGGCTGTGCGGTCTGCGGTTTTTCTGTGGGAATCCTCTGGCCGGGGACATTCAGTAAAGCCTCTGCTGCGATCCGGCGGGGAGGAACGGCGTTGTTTGCCTTTCTGGCCCTGGCAGGCGATGTCGGCTGCTCCGGCGGGCCGACAGTAACCGGCATGGTGTCAAGTTTGTTTGACAATAATCTGAAAATGGGAATCTTGGCGGCGATCGTATTTCCAATCTTATTATTGGTCGGATTAGCTGTCCTACAAAAAGGAGAAAAACAATAGCCGTATTATCACACCCTGTAAAAACACGTCATTTTGCCCGTTCGTGTCATATTTGGTTCTTTCGTGTTAAGAGTATTGAGAAGCACCTGTATTTATGTTAAAATGATTGCATTTTACAGGAAACCGAAAGGAAAAGGAGAATGAATATGGCAAAAAAAGGGAAAAAATTACTGGCACTGATGCTTGTGGCTGCTCTTGTACTGGGGGGCGGAAACGGTGGAGTGATACAGGCAGCAGAGGATTATGAAGTGAAAGATCCGGTCAATACCATGGCGGATGGAACCGGTATCACGACCTGGGACTGTGTGTACTTTGGAAATTACATACAAAAGGATACCAATGGCGATGGAAAAGTAACCGATGAAGATGAAAAACAGCCGATCAAATGGCGTGTGTTGTCGGTAGAGGAAGACGGGACGGCACTTCTTTTGGCGGATAAATTGCTGGATATACAGCCTTTTGATAAAAATGGGAAAAACGACTGGGAAGCCTGTACTCTTCGTACCTGGCTGAATTCTACCTTTTTGAATGCCGCTTTTACCGAAGCGGAGCAGGAGGCGATCGCAGAGACGGAATTGGAAACAGAGAGTGCTGCGACCGTAACGGACAATATTTATCTCCTGTCGTTAGAGGAGGTAAGCAATCCGGAGTACGGTTTTCATCCGTCGAGCGATTGTGAGAGCAATACAAGAAAAGCAGAAGGTACGGATTTAGCGGTGGTTAATAACGGTTGGTGGCTGCGTACGCCACATAAAAAAAATGCTGTTTCTGTTTGTTGGATTGATTCAGAAGGAAAGAATACACAAGATTGTTTTTTTCCAGAGGCCTCTCTATGGATCCGTCCTGCCCTGCGGTTAAAGCTTTCTGACAGAGCACACTGGAGTTATGCGGGTACGACAGCATCCGAAGAACTCGAAGTGACCGTCGAAAATCCGACGGCGGGCAGCCTGTTTTCCGGTACCGTACGGGGATCTGAAAATATTGATCCTGACAGGAGCACGATTTCCTGGCAGAAAAAGGAAGAGGGAAAATGGGTCGATGTCGCGAAAGATGAGAGAGCACAATTACAGCAGGTGTACCGCACCTGTGTTACCCTGAAAGCAAAAGAGGGAAGTTCATTTGTCGGCTGTGATTATGCCCGGTTCAATGGAGAACAGGTGCGACTGACGAAAAAGGATGATGGCAGCCGGACATTCGTCTGTCCGGTTTACAATTATGGAGTGAAAAATCCGACTAATCCGGAAGCGGATGGAAGCGGAACTTCTACTTGGGACTGCGTATATTTTGGAAAATATTACCAGAATGATACCAATGGGGATGGTAAGGCCGATGAAACAGATGAAAAAGAGCCGGTCAAATGGCGTGTACTGTCTGTGGATTCTGCCGGAAATGCCTTACTTATGGCAGATAAGATTCTGGACTACAGAAATTTTAATGATAACGAAGCAGGTGACATTGCCTGGGGGCAGAGCGATATGCGGAAATGGCTCAATTCTACCGGCGGGTCGGAGGAAGATCCGGGATTTTTGCAAACCGCATTTACCGAACAAGAGCGGGCAGTGATCCGGTATAGAGAAATAGAGACGATTGTTGTGGGTAGTGATATTTTAAAAACCCGGGATTCTGTTTTCCTTTTATCGCTAGAAGACTCTTACAATGCCGGCTATGGATTTTGGACTAAGCGTGAAGAAAGCAAAAACAGAGTGGCAGAAAGTACTGCCTATGCAGCGGGAAAACAGCAAACGGTGGAAAATCAGTGGTGGCTGCGTACGCATACTAGGTTGTCGTCGACGGAAATAGCAGCTAGAATTTTGGTAGAACCGGATGGAACAGTTGGCGGTGTTGTGGTTCAAAACAACACCTTTTACGGGGTTCGCCCGGCACTGTACATAAATTTAGCTGACTTTACCCAATGGACCTACGCGGGAACGGTGGATGCCGACGGCAATACGAAAGAGCCGGTGCAGCTTTCCGTTGACAGTCCGGAGCATGGAAGAGGATTTTTGGCGGAAACAAGGGAATTATTCCGTGAGGCAGACTGGGCGGTGAGAGCAGAGAATTGGCAAAAAAAGGAAAAAGAAAACTGGATGGACGTGGAAGTCGAAGAATTGGCAGAAGCAGAAGGAGTTTATCGTCTGCGGACGCAGGTGGCAGCCGAGAAAGAAAACAGGGAAGCACCGTGTGTTCTGAATCAGGGAAAGTATGCGCAGGTCGAAGCAAACGACGATGGTACCTTTACGGTCTATTGCACGTTTTCCAATTACGGACTGGCGGATCCTTCGGAGACAGAGGACGAGGGAAAACAGGTGACGACGTGGGATACGATCTGGGTGACAGAGAATGAGACGGAGAAAGAAAATCCGATGAAATGGCGTGTGTTATCCGTAGATGCGTATGGAAATATTACGCTTGCCACCGATCCGTCCATGGGCGTAGAAGAGAGGAAAAACCGGACCAATCTTTCCCGGATCACAGACTGGTCGTATGCGGGAAAAGTAGATTCGGAGGGCGGATCGGAAGAGATCCTGCCACAAAATCTTTACTTAAGTGCAGCGGTGGAGACGCCGGAGGCTGGAAAAAAATTACAGGACAGTATCGCACAGCAATCGACGTTTCTTACGGCAGAAAATGTCAGCTGGGAGAAAAAGGCTGCTACCGGGGAAGGCCGGTGGAGTACCGTCTCACCGCAGGAAAAAGCGGATCCGGAAACGGTCTATGCCGTTCAGTTTACGGTGGGCCCAAAGCAGGCTGCCACTGTTTTCCATAAAAATACGCAGCTGTATGTGACGATAAATGGGCAAAAAGTACCGGTAATCCGGGATGCGGATGGAAATTCCCGTGTGCGGTATGAATTTGCGGCGATCGCCGAACTTCCGCCGACACCAAGCGAGGCACCAACAGTAAGTCCGTCTGCTGTTCCGACACCGACAGGCAGTCCGGCGGCAAGCAGCATACCGACTGTCAGCCCGGGCGTGAGCGCATCGCCGTCAGCCATTCCGAAACCGGGAGGGAGTCCGTTCGCGAGCAGTGCACCGACGGCAAAGCCGGACGTGAGTGCAATACCATCGCAAGCACCGAATGTGGACGCAAACGCAAAGCCGTCCGACAAATCGGCGGTACCAGGGAAGAACGCTCAACCGGGAGAGACAGGACAGCCGCACAAACCGGCACAAAAAGGAGAAAAACTCCAGGATGAAAGCGGAGCTGGTTATGTCGTTGCGAAAGCAGACAGTAAGAATCCGGAAGTTGCCTATCAAAAGGCAGCAGTCACAAAAGGGACGGTGATCGTGCCGGATACTGTCGAAATGAACGGAACGACATATAAAGTTACCTCAATTGAGAAGAAGGCATTTGGAACCGGCAAAAAGATCAAAACAATCATACTGGGGAAAAATGTAAAAACCATAAAGAAGGATGCCTTTGCAGGATGCAAGACACTTCGGAAGATTATTGTCAAAACAAAGAAACTGACGAAGAAAACCGTGGCGAAAAAAGCGTTCCGCGGAGTGCGTAAAAATGTGCGGATCATTGTGCCGAAAAAGAAAAAACAGGCATACAAAAAGTTTTTTTATCAGAGAGGTCTCAATAAAAAAGTTAAAATCCGTTCATAAAACCTGTTGACATTCCAAAAGCAAATGACTATAATAATCAATAACACATAGAAGAGACGAGTAAAATGTGATAACATGCCAGAGAGTGGTACCGGAGGGTAGTGTGCAAACAGGCATCTGCCCCGGGCTGGAAGTACCATGATGGGAAGCATTTGAAAACTAACTCTGAGTGGCCCCAATCCGGTCCGGTGACTCCGTTATCGTCAAATGAAGCCGGGTATATCCGACTGCCAAAAGTGCAGTCCTATGTACCAAAAAGGGTGGAACCGCGGATGAATATTTCAGCCCGTCCCTTTAAACCTAAGTGTTTAGAGGGGCGGGCTTAATTGCGTATAAACAACGAGACACGCAGAATCCGAAAAGTTGCAGCATTGTGCTTGCACAAAATGCTGTCAACTTTTCGGATTCTATGTGACGACTGTCACGACGATGAGCTCCGGAAGGAGCGAAGAGTGCGTGTCGAGGGAGCGGATTCTATGTGACGACTGTCATAGAAAGGAGATCGTAGAGAATGAAAATCACATTGAAAGATGGTTCCTGTAAAGAATATGCAGAACCAATGGCAATTATTGACATTGCAAAAGACATTAGCGAAGGACTTGCCCGCGTAGCCTGCGTGGCAGAACTTGATGGAGAAGTAGTAGATCTGAGAACAGTAGTAGACGGAGAACATGAATTAAACATTTTGACCTTTGACAGTGATGCCGGAAAGGCAGCTTACCGCCACACCGCATCTCATGTGCTGGCACAGGCGGTCAAACGTCTGTATCCACATGCGAAATGTGCGATCGGACCGGCGATCGAGGACGGTTTCTATTATGATTTTGATATGGAATCCCTTGACCGCGAGGCGCTTGACAAGATCGAAAAAGAGATGAAAAAGATCGTAAAAGAGGGAGCAGAGCTGAAACGATTTACTCTTCCCCGTAATGAAGCAATTGAATTTATGAAAAAACGCGAAGAGCCTTACAAAGTGGAATTGATCGAGGATCTTCCGGAAGACGCCGAGATTTCGTTCTATGAGCAGGGCGAATATGTCGACCTTTGTGCCGGCCCTCATCTGATGAGTACCAAGCCGCTCAAAGCGATGAAATTGATCTCCTCCTCCGGTGCTTACTGGAGAGGAAATGAGAAAAATAAAATGCTGACCCGTATTTACGGAACTGCATTTACGAAAAAAGCAGATTTGGATGCGCATTTGGAACATTTGGCTGACATCAAAAAGCGCGACCACAATAAACTCGGACGTGAGATGGAATTATTTACCACGGTAGATGTCATTGGACAGGGACTTCCGCTCATTATGCCAAACGGTGTGAAAATGATTCAGAGAATGCAGCGCTGGATCGAGGACGAGGAGACCAAACGCGGCTATATGAGAACGAAGACACCGCTTATGGCAAAATCCGATCTGTACAAGATTTCCGGACATTGGGATCATTACAAAGAAGGAATGTTCGTCCTTGGGGACGAGGACAAAGACAAAGAGGTATTTGCGCTTCGTCCGATGACTTGTCCGTTCCAGTATTATGTGTATAAAGCAAGCCAGAAATCTTACCGCGATCTTCCTTGCCGCTATGGTGAGACTTCGACCTTGTTCCGTAACGAGGATTCGGGTGAAATGCATGGCTTGACACGTGTACGCCAGTTTACGATTTCCGAGGGACATTTGATCGTCCGCCCGGATCAGATGGTAAAAGAATTTAAAGATTGTATCGCATTGGCGCAGTATTGTCTGCAGACACTCGGTCTGGAAGAAGATGTAACCTACCATTTGTCCAAATGGGATCCGGAAAATCCGGAAAAATATATCGGCGAGCCGGAAGTTTGGAATGAGACAGAGGAAGATATCCGAAATATTCTGAACGAATTGAACATTCCATTTACCGAAGATGTCGGAGAGGCTGCGTTCTACGGACCAAAAGTAGACATTAACGCCAAAAATGTATATGGAAAAGAAGATACCATGATCACAATTCAGTGGGATGCTCTTCTTGCTGATCAGTTTGACATGTATTATATTGATGAGAAAGGCGACAAAGTTCGTCCTTACATCATTCACAGAACTTCGATCGGATGCTACGAGAGAACATTGGCATGGCTGATCGAAAAATACGCCGGTATGTTCCCGACATGGCTTTGCCCGGAGCAGGTTCGTGTGCTTCCTATTTCTGAGAAATATGCGGATTATGCGGAAAATGTCTGCCAAAAATTGACAGCCAATGGCGTAGACGCTGCAGTGGATAATCGATCCGAGAAAATCGGATTTAAAATCCGAGAAGCACGTCTGCAGCGTATTCCATACATGCTCATCGTAGGCCAGAAAGAGCAGGAGGAAAACAAAGTGTCGCTTCGAAGCCGCTATAAAGGTGACGAAGGACAGGTGGCACTGGATGACTTTATCGCGGATATCACGGAAGAGATCCGTACCAAAGAGATCCGCAAGATCGAAGTAAGCGAAGAAAAATAATCGGAAAGGGAGGAATCTATGGAGCCAAAAAAGATAAATGGAAAAGCGGTCGTATCGCTGATCCTTTCCTGCCTTTCTGTGTTGTGCTGTTTTGCCTGGTACCTTGCCATCATCGTTGGAATGATTGGTGTGGTGCTGGGAATTATCGCATATCGTGAAGCGGAAGGCGGTCAGCGGGATCTGGCAATCGCAGGAATTATTGTAGGGGCAGTCGGAATGTCACTTGGAATCGTTTCGGCGGTGCTTTACATCATGCTCACAAGTGGTCCGGCAGACAGCCTGCAGACGACACCGGTATCCCCATCTGCGATCGGGGTGCCGTCAGCAAGCCCGGAACCATCAGCATTTCCGGATGACGGCAGTGGTTCAATGATGTTTGCATTGCGCAAGCTGCGAATATGGTTATAAGACAGGAGGAAAATTATGGAAGAAAATGAACAGAGCATCGTTGTACAGAGCCAGAAGAAAGGGTTTGGAATCGCAGGACTTGTCCTTGGAATCCTTTCCATTCTCTGTTGTATGTGCATGGGCGCAGGACTGATCTTTTGTATCATTGGTGGAATCTTCTCTATCATTAGCGTGGTAAAGGGAAGTGGAACCGGAAGAACACTCGGGATTATTGGCCTTGTGGTGAATATTTTAGGGCTTCTTCTGAACGCATTTATGATCATTTCTTTTGCGATGATGATTGATTGGTCTCACGTTACAATGGAAAATCTGCAATCCATCAATAACATTGATCCAAACAATGAAAGCGAAGTAATGCAGTGGATGCAGCAGTTTTTCCGCGTTGACATTTCATCGTATACAACCTATTGATAACAAAGTAACTATTCAGGATCACTGTATGGAAATCAATGAATCGTCGTGCTTGCACGTAAGAGACGTTGATTTCCATACAGTGATCCTAATAGGGCTCCCCTCCACATATGAGCATTTTTAGCCTTGTCAAAGGCGGGAAAAGAACACGAAGTGTTCGAAATGTGAATGTGTGGGAGGGGCGCCTGAATAGTTACATAACAAAAATGGCGGCTCTCATAGGAGGGCCGCTATTATTTTGACAATCCATTGCACCAAAATGAGGATTACCGCCAAATAAACATATTCTAACCGGAAAGAAAGAGCGTGAAACCGCAAATTTGTTTTCCTGCGGAGAATCCGTTCCATCGTCTGCGTCACCATAAAAATGACATAGAGAAGAAAGCAGAATGGGACGACCGGATGATACAAGAACGAATGAATCAGATCGCCTTTTAAAAGGGAGACAAAGGCACGCGTCCCGCCGCAGCCCGGACAGGGAAGACCGGTGACAAAATGAAACAGGCAGGGAGGCAGCCAGTGGGTCGGATGGATCCATCCGATATTGTAAAAAAGTGCAAGAATGGTAAAAGGGATAAGCAGAAGCCATCCCACAAAGAACAAAATGTCGTTGACAGAATGTCTTCTGCCGGCATGGCTTTGAATCGTTGAAAACATAAAATCTCTCCTTTGCAGAAAAGTATAGCAAATAAAGTGAAGAACTGTCAATGAATAAATAGTGCAGCACGATCATTTTGCACCAGATATATCAATTTATTGACAAAATAACACAATGCATTTTGGAAAGAAATGATGTAAAATTAAAATAATTTTAAATCGCTGAAAAAGCAGAAGGAGGACACCATGAATCAATCAAAGAAGAAAGTGCTTGCAGTTCTGATGGTAGCTTCAATGGCGATTCCTACGGGGATGGCTTCTGTATCAGATGCGGCAAAAAAAGTCAAATTTAACAAAACCAATATTACAGTTAAAGTTGGCAAAAAAGCAAAAGTCACATTGAAAAATGCGGCAAAAAAAGCAAAGGTAACTTGGAAGATCTCCAATAAGAAAGTTATCAAACTTACCAAAAAAAGAAAAAAATATGCGGTAGTGAAAGGCGTAAAAAAAGGAACAGCAACGCTGAAAGCGACGTATAAAAAAGGGAAGGTGAAGAAAATTTTAAAATGCAAAGTTAAAGTGGAAAAAGACGCAGCGAAAACGACAGCTTCAGTGGCTCCGGGAACATCAGCGCCAACACAGTCTGCAACACCAGCAACATCTGCAACGCCAACGCAGTCTGCAGCAGTACCAACGCAGTCTGCAGCAGCACCAACACCGTCTGCAGCAGCATCAACAGAAATGCCAACAACGGTGCCTACAACAGCACCATCATTGATAAAAGTTGCTCCAAAAGTGGACAGTAAAGAAGCATACAGTTACTTCAATGACTATACCCTTGGTTATGATACCAAAGAAGAGAAAGTCGTTGCTTACAAAAATGGTGTGCAGATGTCCTTGGAAGAGGCAGGTGCCAAAGTATATGACAATTTTGGTGACAATGTATTTGAACAGCAGACCGCTTCCAATAATTGGGATACGCCGGCGATCAAATTGACAGCGCCATTGCAGTATACAACAGCAGACGGAACAGTACATGATATTGACAGTATGCTGACAAACTTTGATTTCATCGCTGATCCAACGGCATTGGATAACTCAGATGTTGATGGAAAATTATATGTATATGGAACCAATGAAGGATTTGATTATGCAGATGGAAAATTGGCAGCAAACTCTTACAGTAATCATTCCTTGAGCATTCTTTCCACATCCGATATGGTAAACTGGACTGATGAAGGTCTTATGGATAATGGAAACCTTACGAATCTTCCGGATTCTGCACTTGCGAAGAACAAAGTGACAAATAAATGGACAACAAAGGCATGGGCACCATCCGCATTGAAGATTGATGGTGACGGTGACGGCGAGGATGAATATTACGTATTTTATACCGATGGTGGTGGCGTTGGGTATGTACGTGGAGACTCACCGGTTGGACCATGGTATGATGATCTTGGAAAGAAATTATTTACTTCCCAGTCTGAGGGATGCAGCGGCGTAAAATGGTGCTTTGACCCGGCAGTTCTTGCGGATGACAAAGGCAACGCTTATGTATACTTTGGCGGTGGAAATGATGAAGAAAAATACGTTCAGACCGGACGTGTATGTAAATTGAAATTCGAAAAGGGTACCGGAAAAGTATCACCGGATGGTGTGCCACAGATTCTGGACACATTCTGCTTCTTTGAAGACGGAGAGATCAACCAGATTGACGGCAAATATATCTATTCTTATTGTACAAACTGGGATGTAAAGAAAGATACACCATATGTAGGTGCAGTACAGATTGCAGCATATATTTCTTCCGATCCGATGAACATTGCGTTCTTCCCGGATAAAGTAGGACAGACCAAATATACAGATGACAAGGGAGTCGCTCATAACTTCCTTGGAACAATTCTTGATAACCCAAGTAAACTGTATGGTGAGACATATAACAACCATCATCATATGCAGAACTTTAAGGGACACAACTACATCTTCTATCACTCAACAGCGTTGAGCAATACGTTGTATCGTGACAGCAAGCAGTATCGTAACCTTCATGTCAACGAGATTGATATTGACATGGATAAAGAGACTATCAATATTGAGCCTTCTTACCAGGGCGCAAAACAGCTTGAAAACTTCAATCCATACACCAATCAGGATGGAAGTGTAAGATATGTTAATGCAACAACAGCTTCTAAGAGTGCCGGTGTGAAATCACTGCGTGATGACCGCACAGTAATGCAGTCTTACAATGGTTCACCGATGGTATTGGATCAGATCAATACCGGTGACTGGACAAAGATCAGTGGAGTAGACTTTGGCGCAAACGGACTTAAGAGCATTAGTGCAGAAATTGCAGCAGCAAATGACGAAGGACAGATTGAAGTTTATCTTGATGATCCAACCGTACCTGCAAACCGCATTGCGCGCATTGGCCTTCTTGATACCAAGAAACTTTATGCATTCAGTACAGCAGATGTTGAAAAAGAAGTAACAGGTGTACATGACGTATACTTTGTATTCCGTGGTACTGGTTATAACGTAGCATCTTGGGCATTCTCTGAAAAAGACACACCAGAGCTTCCGGACCTTTCAGCAAGACCAACTGTTGCTCCAATTCCAACAATGAATCCAAACCTTGTGACAGGATGGAATGCAGACAAAACGGAATACGCTATTCCAATCACAGAAGAAAATGTTGAGACAGAAGGGGGAGCAAGTGCAGAAGTAGATATGTATAACGGACAGGCAACCCTTACTTACAACGGACAGTATCCGGGCGTGTGGTTCAAACTCCCACAGGATGCAAAAGACAATAATTTCCAGATGGTAGAGATTACCTATGAGACAGAGTGCGATGACACAATGTTTGGTTCCGCAATTCGATACTCTTCTTCAAAAGGGGATGAGGATATTTCCTGGTCCAAAGATGCGCCATTTGTTTCTGGTAAACAGACAAAGACGCTGGAATTGAACTTTGCAAAGAATTTTAATAAGATTAAGATTTTTACACGTGAAAATCCAACCGATGCCAAGATGGTTGTTAAATCTATCGTGCTTAAGAGGGAGGCAGGTGCGGCAATTCCAACGGCAACACCGAAACCAACACCGCTTCCTATGACAGAGACTTTGGATGTAACATACGGCTGGAATGAAGCGAATACAGAGTACACACTGCCACTCAATGAAAAGACAGTGACGAATGACACAGGATGTACCATCAAATTTAATGAAGAAGCAAAGACTGCCACTCTTACTTATGATGGTGCTTATCCGGGAGTGTTCTTCAATATGCCGGAAGAATTGACAGATACAAAATTTTCGTCGATTGAGATCAAATACGATCGTCTTGGCGCGGAAGATAAATTTGGATGCGCTTCACGATACAAAGATGCTCAGGATAAGGATGTTGAAATAAAGTGGGCAGGAACAGATGCACCATTTAATCCGTTAGAACATTCAAAAGTGATTGAGTTGAATAAAGAGAAAGAATTATATCGGTTCAAAATCTTTGGTGATGGTGCCGATGAGGCAGGATTTATTATCAAAGCAGTTATTTTGAAACGATAAACGAAATATGGTTTAGAAGATCATGGTACTATTGTAAAACAAGAGCCGCCGCACGGGTGTTACCCGGTGTAGCGGCTTTTAAAATGGTGCGCCCGGCGGCGCACATTTCGTTATATATAATGTTTATAATTCTTTGCTTTAAGGTGTCAAACTTTTCGAAAATAAGCGGGATTGTCAAGAAGCAGCATTGGTGGTATAATACAATAAGTAAGTAGGCATGCAAAGTTATGGAAATGGAGGAAAATATATGAGTAAATTTGGACTACGTAAACTGGGATTTGGAATATTGTTATTTGGCATGGCGGTGTGTTGCTATACGGCTTCGCCTGTAAAGGCGGCAGAAACGGATGTGCCGATCGATAATATGACATTTCCGGATGCCACATTTTTGAAATATGTTGGTAGATTTGATAAAAGCGGCGATGGAAAATTGTCGGAAAGTGAGAGAAACGCAGTAAAGAAAATCGTTGTAAATTTTGATTCTTTAAACAGTCAAACTAAAATCACCTCTCTTGCAGGAATCGAGTATTTTCCGAATTTAACGGTATTAGAATGCGAAAAGAACAGTCTGGCAAGTTTAGATGTGACGAAAAATAAAAAGCTGCAGGAATTGAATTGTGATAAGAATAACTTGCAAAGTTTAGATGTAAGTCAGAATACGGAATTAATCAAGTTACAGTGCAGGTATAATCAATTGCCGGGTCTGGATGTGACAAAGAATACAAACCTGCAGAAATTATGGATTTATGAAAATCAAATCTCAAGTATTGATTTGAGTAAGAATACAGAATTGGTGGAGCTGGCATGTGGAAACAATCCGCTGACGAGTTTAGATGTAAGTCAGAATACGAAATTAGAAGGTTTGCTATGATAATAATAACCTGACGAGCTTAAATATAAGCGGAGATACCGCATTAAAAAGTTTGAGTTGTTATAAGAATAACTTGCAAAGTCTGAATACGAGTGACAGTCCGGCATTAACTGAATTAGACTGTAAAGAAAATGGAATCACAGAACTGGATCTGAGTCGAAATACGCAGCTGCAGAACTTGTATTGCGCAAATAATAGTTTAACGACTCTGGATGTCAGCAATAATCCGGATATAACGAGTTTGGATTGTGGAAATAACAAGTTGACAACACTGGAGATAAAAGCGAATACAAAACTTGAATATTTGCGTTGTGTATATAATAAATTGACAAGTCTGGATGTCAGTGCCAATACTGCCTTGCAGTCTTTATATATTTCGCACAATTCAAACCTCAAGAGCCTTGATGTGAGTAAGAATCCGAACTTGATAAATTTGGTCTGTGTAAATAATGGATTGACAAGTCTGGATGTCAGTGCTAATACAAGCTTGTATATGCTGCAATGTGCTAGTAATCATTTGAAAAGTATTGATGTGAGTAAGAATCTGTATCTTAGCACGTTGCAGTGTAACGATAATGAGATTGATGGTCTGGATATCAGACAAAATACAAACTTGTCTACCATGGATTTTTACAATAATCCGATCAAGGTATTAAAAGTAACAGACAAGTATTCGGATAGAAATTTGGAAGCCAGTATTATGATGTACGATACCGTTGAGAACGATATGGGACAGATTTCCGGCTGGGACGCAGGCAGCATATCAAATATAACCGGCGCAACATTAGCAGGCAATGTTTTGGTATTTGATCCGATGGCAGAAGAAGTTACTTACACTTATGACTGCGGATACAATTGTATCATGACTGTACATTTATATATTAGATTGAATCAGTATCAGATAACCTATGAGTTAGATGGCGGAACCAATGCGGCAGCAAACCCGGCATCCTATTATCCGCTTCCGACAGCGACGGCATTGCAGGATCCGGTAAAAGCGGGTTATACCTTTGATGGCTGGTATAAGGATGCGGCATTTACATCAAAGATAACCGAGATACCGAAGGGGCATGTTGGAAATATGACACTCTATGCAAAATGGACAAATGTGGCGAAACCGAGTCCAAGTCCGACACCGACAACTCCGACACAGAGTGCAACGCCTGCCCCAACACAGCAGCCGACCGCACAACCGACGGAAGCACCGGCAGAGGAAGGGAAAGAAACTCTTCTGAAAGACAGTCAGGGAGCGACTTTCAAGGTAATGAATGCGGATTCGGAAAATCCGGAAGTGCAGTATGAGGCACCGGCAAAAAATGCCAAAGGAAAAGTAAAAGTTCCGGCATTTGTAAAAGTGAATGGAGTGACCTACCAAGTGACATCTGTTTCCGGCAAAGCATTTAAGGGAAATAGTAAAGTTACTAAGATCATAATCGGAAAGAATGTTACAAAAATTGGGAAAAAGGCGTTTTCCAAATGTAAGAAGCTGAAATTGCTTGTTATTAAGTCCCGGAAGCTGAAGGCAAAGAATGTTGCGAAGAACGCATTTAAGGGCATCACAAAGAAAACGACCGTGAAAGTGCCAAAATCGAAGATTAAGGCATACCGCAAACTGCTGCGGAAAAAAGGACTCAGCAGTAAAGTGAAAGCCATAAAACGAGTTTATAGTTCGCAGGAAGTATAAAACTCGATATTTATAAATCACACTGCTTCGCAGTGAGGGGCTGTCGCACTAAGTGATTAGTGTGGCAGCCCCTTCTAATGCCAACTGCGTCCTGCCGCCGAGGCGAAGCCGAGGAGGCGCTGCCTTGTCAAGGGGGCACTGCCTTGTCGAGGGGGCGTTGCCTTGTCAAGGGGGCGTTGCTTTGTCAAGGGAGCACTGCCTTTCTGGCATTACGGTCAAATCCTAGGTTTTTCTTCTAGTTGTACCGTAATTTCTTCCTCTTTTTTACCACTTTTTTACAATTTTCACTTTTTTACGGTATTTTGCCTTGTTTCACGCAGAATAATACCGTAATAATTTCCACTTTTTAACAACTGTTTCCTGTTATTTACAAATTTTACGGTAAAACCGCGTTCTGTAAAAAACTTTGTACCGTAATTCTTTTTGAGTGAGTTCCCCCACGCAGACAGTTGTGCAATTGCGACTTATTCTTTTCCTAAAAATATCGATTTATAACGTTTGATAGCAGGTTTCTGTCACTTATTAGATTACAAGCGTATACTTTGCCATACAAATTTTCTAATATATTATGTTTTTACACCTTTGTTTTATAGAAAAAATAAATCTCTGCTTTTTCTATGAGGGATTTAGAACACCGTCGGTACATAGAGGGCGTAGTTTGCCCTCATGTACCGCTACGTGTGTTCTTCTAAGCGAAAGCGGTCCCGAATGGAAAAGCAGGGACTTATTTTTCTAAAAGTAATGTAAAAACCCCTTGACACCCACCAAAATCCATGATATGATAGCAAAGGTACAAAAAGCAGAGTTATCCACTCTCACCTTGCCGCAATTGCGCGCGCAATGGTCAAACCAATTTTTTCATACATTTGAATGAAGAATTTCTGTGGATAGCTGGCTTTAAAAACAGTTATCTTTTTTTATTTCATTTGGAGGTGCGAATCATCAGCGAATTAATGATTAATGAGCAGATCCGTGACAAAGAAGTCCGCGTGATCGGCCAGGACGGAGAACAGCTTGGAATTATGTCAGCCAAAGAGGCTTATTTGATGGCAAAAAATGCAGAACTTGATCTGGTTAAAATTGCCCCGGGTGCCAAACCACCGGTATGCAAGATTATCAATTACGGAAAATACCGTTATGAGCAGGCTAGACGTGAAAAGGAAGCAAAGAAAAAACAAAAAACCATCGATGTGAAAGAAATTCGTCTTTCACCAAACATTGATACCAACGATTTGAATACCAAATCCAATCAGGCTCGTAAATTCTTGTCCAAGGGAGACAAAGTGAAAGTTACGCTTCGTTTCCGTGGCCGTGAGATGGCGCATAAGGATGTTGGTCGTGAAGTGCTGAACGCATTTTTTGAGAAATTGGAAGATGTGGCAGTCATCGACAAAGATCCGAAGATGGAAGGAAGAAGCATGATCATGTTTTTAACAGCCGCAAAATAATGATAGAGCATTTGGCACTATCAAATATAAATGGAGGAAATACATTATGGCAAATCAGAAAATGAAAACAAAAAGAGCCGCTGCAAAGCGATTCAAAGTAACTGGAACAGGTAAACTGGTTCGTAATAAGGCATACAAAAGCCACATTTTGACAAAGAAAACAACAAAGAGAAAAAGAAATCTCAGAAAATCTACTTTGGTTGATGAGACAAACGTTAAGACAATGAAGAAGATTATGCCTTACGCATAATGATGGGTTACTTGAACGCAATTAGGAGGTAAATAGAAATGGCTAGAATTAAAGGCGGATTAAACGCAAAGAAAAAACATAAAAGAGTTTTGAAATTAGCAAAGGGTTACAGAGGCGCTAGATCTAAACAGTATCGTGTTGCAAAACAGTCTGTTATGCGTGCTTTGGAGACATCTTATACAGGTAGAAAACAGAGAAAAAGACAGTTCAGACAGCTTTGGATCGCTCGTATCAACGCAGCAGCCCGCATCAATGGACTTTCTTACAGCAAATTCATGCATGGTTTGAAACTTGCAAGCGTTGATGTAAACCGCAAGATGCTTTCTGAGATGGCTATCAGCGATCCGGAAGGATTTGCTACATTGGTAGAAGTTGCGAAAAGCAAACTTGCATAAGACAGAACAATAACAATGAATCATAAGGGTACTTCAAATATTGAGGTGCCCTTTCTATTTGACTTAAGGGGGAAATGACATGGCATCGCAAAAAAATAAAAAACAACTGGTATGGCTTCTTTTGACAGCTTTATTTTTCACGCAAATGCCTGCAAATGAGGCAAAAGCGCAGACGACACTTCCATCCGGGACACCATATCCTGCAGTCTCATCCGCGCCGTCGCAAATTCTGACTACAACTGTAGAACCAAATGTGCCATTATATACACCGGCCGGCATATCTCCGACGCCATCTGCCGATGTGCTTCCTTCGACGACACCGACTGTCACGCCGGCAGCGACGTCATTTACCCTGTTAAATAAAAATGTCTCGAAGCATGTCAGCAAAAAGAAAGTGCAATATCAGATCCATTCGTATGTGACGGACACTGTGGCGTTGAAAACATCATTGAAAGCCACATTTGAACCGATTGGCGAGACCGTTTCGCTGTGCCGCCGCGGAATATTGAAAATAGAAAAAAACGGACAGGTAAAATGCTTGAAAAAAGGGCAGTCCAAAGCACAGAACTGCCAGATAAAGGTGACAGAAGCAGAGGGAGAGCGAACCTTTACCGTAAAAATCCGATTTGACAAGAAACTGGAAAATAAAGGAAAAAGTGCGGAGCTTGTGTATCAGGGAAAACAGGCACAGATACGCACAAATTATAAAATGAGCCGTTTGACATTGACCTCCTCCAACAAAAAAGCAGCGACCGTTGATAAAAAGGGAAAGATTACGGCGCGCAAAAAAGGAAAGACGACCATAAGTGTAAAAGTCAAAGGATCTGAAAAAAATGAGATTAAAATACGTATCACGGTAAAAGAGGAGCCGTGGATCGTCAATATCAAAGACAGCAAGTATACGTATGAGGACATGACGTCAGATCTCAGAAAACTTGCGTGGAAATACCGAGGGAAAGCCTCTTTGCAGAATATCGGAACCAGCGAAGACGGGCGTGCGATCTGGTGCCTCCGCATCGGAAGTCCGTATGCTTCCAAAAAATATTTGATCAATGGTGGAATTCATGCGAGAGAATGGCTCAACTGCCAGATGCTCACCCATAAAAGTGAAGAAATTTTGCGGGAATACGCGGATTACAAAAATGCACTCAAAGGAAAATGTATTTATATCGTTCCGATGATCAATCCCGACGGCGTGACAATTTCACAATTCGGATTCAATGCCATTCGCAATCCGAAATTGCGGAAAATCTGTAAAAAGACGAAAAATTCAGCACGGACATGGAAAGGCAACGCCCGTGGGGTAAACTTAAACTTTAACTGTCCGGGCGGCTGGAATAAAAAGGGAAAATCAAAAAAGGCGGACGGACTTTCTTATCCGGGGAAAAAAGCGGCATCCGAAAAGGAAACCCGTGTGATGATGAACTTTGTTAATCGTAATTCCGGCTGGAGAGCATCCCTGAACTATCATTCCACCGGAAGTATTCTTTATTGGAACTACAATGTAGAATCCGAGGCATCGCTCTATGAACGGCAAAAAAACCTTGCGACCAAGGTGAATGGATTTACACACTACCGCCTGATGCCCAAATCCATCAGTACCGATCCGAACGGTGGATTTGGGGACTGGCTCATTTACAATAAGAAAATACCGAATGTGACCGTGGAAACCGGCTCTGTCATGGCGCCGCTGCCACATTCCCAGATGAAAAAAATACAGAAGGAAAATAGTAAACTTTTGAGTTGGTTTGTAAAACAATAAATGCCAAAAAGGTCAAAAAGACCGCCTTATACATCATGGATTTTGTTGTCGGATATTGGTAAACTGTTTATAAAACATTGTGATGTATGTAAGGAGGTTTACGAAATGAACAAAAAAATGTTTACAAAGACAACAGCTATGC
This sequence comes from uncultured Roseburia sp., assembly GCA_900539115.1. Taxonomy (GTDB): domain Bacteria; phylum Bacillota; class Clostridia; order Lachnospirales; family Lachnospiraceae; genus Eubacterium_F. Next base: position 2,484 of record UQAQ01000021.1, on the reverse strand, counting down.
TCTTGGCAGCGGCTGTCGTGGCGTCGGGAATTCCGGCAAATGAAACGGAAGCTGCCAAAAAGCCGAAACTCAGCAAGACAAAAATTTCAGTTCGGGTTGGAGGCAGCAAAAAAGTTACGATTAAAAATGCCAAAAAAATCAAATGTAAAATGAAAGCAAAGGCAAAGAAAGTCGTAAAGATCACGAAAAAATCTGCGAAAGGTCTTACGGTAAAAGGGCTTAAAGCAGGAAAAGCGAAAATTACTGTGACCATGATCAATGGGAAAAAGAGAGTGAAAAAGACTCTCGTTGTTACGGTAAAATCTGTAAAAGCGCCGGAAGCAAGCAAAGCACCGGAAGCAAGTAAAGCGCCGGGAGCAAGCAAGGCACCGGAAGCAAGCAAGGCACCGGAAACAAGCAAGGCACCGGAGACAAGCAAGGCACCGGAAGAAAGCAAGGCGCCGGAGACAAGCAAGGCACCGGAAGAAAGCAAGGCACCGGAGACAAGTAAGGCACCGGAAACGAGTCAGACACCGACAGAAGCACCAAAAGCACTTGTGATTGAAGGGGATGCCCTTGGAGAAAGCGCAGACTTTACGTATAAGGCAAATGGGGCGGCGCAGTATCAGTCTGTTGGTGTTTTTGAGATTAACAAAACAAGTCTAACAAAAGACAGCACCATTACATTGACATATGAAGCAAAAGAAGGGGATACAGACGTTGTTGACAGCCAGAAGTTTAATGTGGGGCTGAAAACAGGAGATAAATGGAATTCGCCGGCAGTTTGTGATGTGTATGGCCAGTCAGGGGGAAAGATTGAAATCTCTATGGATAGCACAAAAATGGAGAAAATCAATGCCGGAGAGAAATTGTATATGCATGTTTCCACCGCGACAGCCGGTTTCAAAGGAACCTTTACGTATACGAGTGTAAAAGCCGGTGCAGAAAGCCTTGTAAAAGAACTTCCTTCTGCTTATACCTATGTGGAAAGCGGATTGAATCAATATGCAGCAACGGCAAAAGTAAATCTGCCGGCAGACATTGATTTTAGCAAATACAAAACTTGCCGCATTGACTTTACGGCGTCGGATCTTTCTTTTGAATTCCACGGAATCGTAGGTCATAAAGTGAACGGAAAAGAAGTGTCGGATCCACAGTATGGCGTAGTATCTAAGGGAATGTTCCAAATTACATTGAATAATGTATTGAAAGAGAACGGAACGGATCCGTTTGTCGTTATCAATGCCGGAAAAGGCGGTTATGCAGGAAAAGTTAAAATCTTGCGTGTGGCACTTTTACCGGAAGGACAGACGGTGCCGGATATTACAATTGAGCCGATTGCGCCTGCCGAAACACCGAAGCCATCCGAACCGGAAACGCCGGGCATAGAGACACCGGGAGCAGATACGTCAAACGCCGAAACAGAAGATGTTACGAAGCCGGAAGAGACAAAATTGGTGCTGGAAGGGGATGCCCTTGGAAAAGGAGCTTCTTTTGCTTACGTGCCAAATGGATTCGCTCAGTATAGCTCGATGGGAGTCTTTGAAGTTGATAAGACAAAATTATCTGCCGGATGTAAAATTGTATTGAATTATAAAGCTGTGGAGGGTGATACGGATGTTACAGCCACACAGGGATTCAATATTGGATTAAAAACGGGAGATAAATGGAATTCGCCGGCTGTTCTGGATGCCTATGGGAAAAAAGGAGGAAGCGTTGAGATAGAAGTAAAGGATGCAGCTTTTGCCAAAATTGGAGCAGAGGATAAAGTGTATATGCATGTTTCTACAGCAACAGCAGGATTCAAAGGCACATTTACCTATAATTCCATTACGGTGGGAGAGGACAGTTTGGTGAGTGCACCTCCAAAGCCTGTAAGTTATGTAGAAAGCGGCATGTCTCAGTATGCGTCTACAGCAAAAGTGTTATTGCCGGAAGATATCGATTTTTCAAAATACAGCACTTGCCGAATTGAATTTACGGCATCGGATCCAACATTTGAGTTCCATGGAATTGTGGGACATAAAGTAGAGGGTAAAGAAGTGACAGATCCGAAATATGGCGTGAACGAAGAAGGTGTATTTATTGTAAATCTTAATAGAGTCAAAGAGGCAGCGGGAACCAATCCTTATGTTGTTATCAATGCCGGAAGAGCCGGATATGCCGGAAGTGTTACAATAACAAAAATTATTTTTGAAAAATAATCAATAAAAATCAAAAAAATCCTTGACAGAAGGGAAATTATTTGATACAATGGTCAAGCAGTCAAGTCGTGGACGCGGCTTGACTGTGGTATGCGGAGTTGCTGGAATTGGCAGACAGGCATGACTAAGGATCATGTGTCTCAAAGACGTGTGGGTTCAAGTCCCATACTCCGCATGAAGGAGCAAATACATTGTGTGTTTGCTCTTTTTTTGTAGGTACAATGAAAATGAAAGACTAACTATTAAAAGTCAAGTCTAAAAATAAAATTTTTTGAATGAATTGCAGAAATGCATTTCAGAT
>UQAQ01000020.1 GCA_900539115.1 uncultured Roseburia sp. | reverse complement strand
ACAATGAGAAACGGATAAAAGAAAAGCTAGGATGGATGAGTCCGGTTCAATACAGACTCCATCTCCTAGCTGTATAAAGAAAAACGAGACGACCGAAGTCGTCTCGTAAAAAGTCTAACTTTGAGGGGTCACCTCATTCCGATGCGTATCCGGACGCTTTTCAATACATAATTACGGAGAATAAAGAGATAAGCTTTTTTCCTGGCAGGAATTGTAAAATAGCATTATAGTTGCAAGGAATAGCAGGGGATGTTATACTATTTTTGAGGTGGTAAAATGGACATCCGAGTGATGCAATATTTTGTTACAGTTGCCAAGGAGGAAAGTTATGAGAAAAAGAATGATGTATTTTCTGTTGGTTATTAGTGTATTGAGCCAATGTTTTACCGGCGTTAGTTTTGCAAAAACAAAAATCAAAAATCCGGTTGAGACATGGTTTGCCGATGGAGAGCACCTCTCGGTTGCGCGCAGAAGGTATGGACTTATTGCGAAAAATGTAGATGAAGTAAGTCTCAATTCCGATTCGGATTTTTTTGAAGTTTATATACGGCAAAATAATAAGTTTAAAGAGGTTCAGTTAACGGAGAAAAAAGGAAAGCAGTATAAGATGGGGACCGTGGCGGTAAACGCGAAAGCCGGTTATCCGACGGAAGATGGAGACATAACGGTAGATGCTCAAAACCGGGTTTTGTTTACCGGTTTTACGACGTGTGATTACTGGGCAAAACATACCTCCAAAAAGCAGTGTGAAAAGGCTGGACGGTGGGCACATCCCTACATCGATAAAGTGATGGAAACCGATGTTGCAAATACCTGGTCAGGCAATGATATGTTTGCTTATTGCAAGAATAACGATAACAGACTCTATATTACAGGACCGATTATCGCATCATTGACCGGACATACGGATGAATATTGCTATAAATACGACACGGTTAAGACGTATTTTGAAGGAAGTGCGGACCAGATCAAACAGGTGGTATGCTATGCAGCTTGGGGAGGAAGAAGCAGTATTTTTCTTTTGATGAACGACGGAAGTGTGTGGGGAATTGGCGCAAATGAACATAAATTAATTTCGAATTCCAAGAAGAAAAATTACCGTTCATTTGTAAAAATAATAGATGGTGGAGTGACTCAGGTCGCTGCCGGCAGAGAGCAGATCGCCGTCGTGAAAGAAGATAATACGCTGTGGATATGGGGACGTGATATGAAAAAGTCTAAGCGTAAATATAGCGCCACGCCGAAAAAAATAGCGGACAATGTGAGTGAGGTGGCAGTGTCCACATATCATATATTTGATACATATCCAATTGTAGTATATCTTAAAAAAGATGGTTCTGCCTATGGGATGGGTTATAATTATACCGATAAGAATGAGGGATTTGCGGTATTTACGGATAAATATAAAAAGGGGTGGAACAGAAAACCGGTACTGCTTATGAAAAATGTAAAACACGTTTACGCAGCGACCAATGCGACCCTTATGTTGACAAATAAGAAGGAATTGTATTGGACCGGGAGTCAGGGATGGTACGGAGGGTGTGAAGGTGCAAAATATTAAACAAAGGAGAACGAATATGCTATACATTATGCGTCATGGGAAGACGGATTGGAATGCAAAGCACAAATTGCAGGGACATACGGATATTCCGCTCAATGAGGAAGGCAGACAGATGGCGGAGAAAGCCAGAGAAGAGTACGATGGACCTGTATTTGATGTCTGTTACTGCTCGCCGCTTGTACGTGCAAAAGAGACAGCGGAGATTTTTTTGAAGGGAACGCACACGCCGATTATAGCGGATCCGCGGTTGATTGAGATGAGTTTCGGTGTGTACGAAGGAATTGAAAATAGTTTTCAGATCCCGGACTGCCCGATCAATGAGCTGTTTAATGATCCGGAACATTATGAACCGGTGAAAGACGGCGAAAGTCTGCAAGAGTTGTTTGCAAGGACAGGTGAATTTCTGGAAGAAGTGATCGAGCCCTTGATGAAGGAAGAAAAAAATGTGCTGATCGTAGGCCACGGCGCGATGAATGCAAGTATTATCGGACGGATTCGAAAGACACCATTGAAGGATTTCTGGAATGACCTTGGAAAAAATTGTGAATTAAGACGATTGTTATAAGAAGAAAATACAGGAAGAAAGAGAGGCAGTTATGACAGTAACAGAAGGCATCGAACAGAGAAGAAGTATACGTAAATATACCGAGCAAGAGGTGGAAAGAGAGAAGATTGAAGAGGTGCTGCGGGCAGCGCTCCTTGCTCCATCAGGGAAAAACAGACAGCCGTGGAAATATCTTGTATACCAGGGCGAAGAAAAGGGAAAATTATTAGACGAGATGGAAAAGGGACTGAACCGCGAAAAACACGGAGAAGCCTTATTGCCGGAGTCGCGTCACGGACTTCCGAGTGCGTTTCATACATTGCGTATCATGCGGCAGGCGCCGGTTCTTATCGTTGTGTTAAATACCAATGCCAAATCGCCGTTTGAGGAGATCAAGACGGACAAGCGGTTGTCTGAGATCTGCGGTTCACTGTCAATCGGGGCGTCGATTCAAAATATGCTGCTGCGTGCGACAGAACTGGGATTGGGATCGTTATGGATTGGAAATACTTGTTTTGCTTATACGGAAATCGTGGAATATCTGAAGACGGAAGATCAGCTGGCCGGGGCGGTATCGCTTGGCTATGCGGCGGAAAGTCCGGCAGCAAGGCCGCGGAAGGACTGGAAAGACGTGGTAGAATTTCGATAATATGACATAAAAAAAGAAGCAAGCAACTCGGAGGAGTTTACCTTGCTTCTTTTAATTTCGGATTAGTAACCTACTTTGACACCTTTTTTCGTCATGTAGCCGCTGATTCTCTTTGCTTTATAATCTGCTTTTTTGCGGGAATCCGGTACGGCAGGGTCGGTAGGGTCATAGTTTACATTGGATGTGATCGTCGGTGCTTTTCCGAGAGGACCCGGTTTCTTGGAATTACCCTTGTTTACTTTGACGGTATTTCCTGTGGATGTGTAATCGTAAATCCATTTAGCATCGGCAACGGTCATTCGGATACATCCTGCGGAAGCCGGGGAACCCAGGCGGTTGTAAGTGCTTGCAGGGAGTGCATAGTGTGACTGCGTGCCGACTGCGATTGAATGGAAATATACATTTCCTACAAAATGGGTAGCCCAGCGAGCGTAAACCGTACTTCCGTCAGGCTCGTGCATCGGCTTCAATGTGTATTTTACGGACTGTCCGTTGGTACAGATGGTGTAAGTTCCCAGTGGGGTGTAGGAAGAATGCTCATGCAGTCCGCCTGTTCCGGCATTTGTCCAAGTATCTGCTCCGACGGAAACCGAACATGTCTTAACCGGAATGTCGTATTTGCCGGTTTTGTCATTGTAATAATAGATCGTTACGGCGCTGGCTGCGCGGTTAATCTCAATATAAAATTTGTTTGTATTGCTTGAGCTGCTCTTTTCCAATTTCAGGATTTTTGTCAAGTCCGTTTGTTTTACGTTATTTACATAGTAGAACTTGTATTTTTTGCCGTTATACTTTTCGTAGAACCAGCCGTTTTTGCCAAGGTCTTTTTTGCGAAGACGATAGGTTTCTTCGTTCAGATATACTTTTTTACCCCAGGCGGTGTATGCGTAAACGACCAATTTGAATTTTCCTTTATCTTCGTTTGCAACCTTAATGGAAATATTTTTCTTGCCTGCTTTTGGCTTCATTTCGTAAACACCCTGCTTTTTGGCTTTGGAACCATTCATTTTATAAAGGACAAATTGCAGTTTTTTGATATTTCCCGGAACGTATACATTTTTCAAGGAATACGTACATTTAGCATTGCTCTTTTTGGTGACGGAAAGGGTACCGTTCTGCACCATAATGTCAGCAACAGCCGGTGCATTGAGAAGGACAGCTTTTCCTTTTACATCCGTGATCGTTGCTTTGATCGTATAATTGTCAAATTTGTATTTCAGTTTTTTCAGTGAAACTTCGGCATAATAAACTTTTCCGGATTTTTTCGATGTGGCGGTAACAACAGCCACTTTCTTTCCCTGACTGTCGTAAACGCGGTATTTTACCTTGCTTACGCCATATACATTTTTAAGGCCCGTAAGGGTAATGCCGAATTTCTGTTTTTTCTCAAGGGCAGCAGTTTTTGTCACTTCGAAAGAAGTCCAGGTTGGCTCGACGCTGTAAGTCGTCTTTGCCAATGTCGTCGTTGTGCCGTTGGCTGCTTCGAAAACAAGTTTTGCATTCCAGTTTCCATATGTATTTGCCGTAGCTGCAAGGGATGCTGTCGCTGTCATGCCGCCTTCGGTATAAGCTGTTTTGGCCAAAATGACAGAAGCCGCCGATTCGTCGCTTCCTTCCGGCCATGCAGCTACATAGATGGATTTGTTTGCGCCCGGGATCAAAACCGAATCTGCCGCATCGGTATTGCTGATGGTCACGGTGCGGGAAAGGGCACTCGATGTTCCGTCTATTTTAACGGCAAAATGCGTGTCATGAATGGAATAATCCAGTTCCCCGAGAGCAACTGTCTGATCTCCGATTTTTGCCTTTGCGGTAAAAACGGAATATTCATTGTTCAATGCTTCCAGTGAGATCTCTCCGGTGTATGTTCCGTTGACACAATTTGTCTGTGTCAGAGAAATCTCTTTTTTCAGAACTTCTTTGCTGTCGCTCTTTCGTTCCACGATCAGGGAGAACGATGAAGTTTTGTCCGGCTCAAGTCCTTTTAAGGTGTAAGTGCTTTTTCCGGCCGCACGGTCAACGGAAATCGTTGATGTGGCTTCGGCAGCCTGTACAACTGCGGGAGAAAGCACAAACATACAAAAGAACAAGGCACATATTGTAAAAATGTGCTTGCATACATTTGCTTTTGTTTTCATTTTCAACCTCCATATAAATGTTTTGTTTTGCGGATTTGTATAAGTCATCCGCTTTCCTATTTTCCCATGTTTTTCTTGTTTTGTCAATGAAAATGCAGAACTTGAAAAAATATAAAAATTATTTCAAAAAAATACTTGCATTGTAAAGAAAAGTATGGTAGTATATTTGATGTCGGTTCGCAGAAGCGCGAGACCGAATCTGGCTCCTTGGTCAAGCGGTTAAGACATCGCCCTTTCACGGCGGTAACACGGGTTCGATTCCCGTAGGAGTCATTATTGTGGTAAGTATTCTTACTACATGGAGCATTATATCGAAAAAATGTTGCATAAATGTGACAGTAATGATATAATATATTATATATGGCGACATAGCCAAGTGGTAAGGCATGGGTCTGCAACACCCTGATCACCAGTTCAAATCTGGTTGTCGCCTTGAATAAACCGAGTAACTTAGGTTACTCGGTTTTTTTGTAAACAAGTTGTCTTGAAAAAGAAATCCCATTCCGCTTGTGGAAAATCTAAAAGAAATATGCGATATTTTGGAAAAATAAACGCAGTCTACTCCCGTTCCCGTTTCGGAAAAAGCAACAGTACAAGCAGTCCTACACCCACGACGAGGATAATGGTTTTGTATTGATTGAAATAATCGAAAAAGGTGTCGCGGTATTGGTATCCATAATACCCCAGGGTGATGAGGACACTATTCCAAAGTGTAATTCCGATTGCGGAAAAGATGGCATAAGTAGGAAAAGACTGTTTGGAAGAACCGGCGACAAAAGCGATGTATGTGCGGCAAAGTGGAATTACGCGGGCGAGGCAGACTGCGATTTTCCCGTGGTCGCCAAAAGTACGGTAGGAGGAAAGGATGGGCTTTTCGGTCGAAGGAAACCGCCGCATCAATCGGTCGAGAAGTGGGGAGCCGCCGAAGCGTCCGATCAGATAGGTAAAGGTAGTTCCGATAAGTCCGGCGATGCTGCTATATATAATAAGAAGAAACAGCGGCGTACCATGACCGGCACCGAAGGCTCCGGCAAAGGGCAGGACAAGCTCGCTGGAAATAGGAAAACAGGCGTATTCCAGCGCAATGAGTACAATAATAGCCGGTGTTCCGTAGTTTTGTATCCAAAGAAGAATCTGATCCATAAAATCACCTTAGTAAGGGTATTGATTCATTATATGGGGGAAACGCAGTTAATAGACTTTTTATTTGCGCAAAAAGAAAAGATGGAGTATACTGAAAGCGCGAGAGCAATGGAAAGAAAGGCGGCGGAAAGAGTGCAGACATTACAATCGAGAGTGACATTGAACAATGGCGTAGAGATGCCGATTTTTGGACTTGGCGTGTATAAGTCCGAAGGGGATACGGTTCCGTCGGTGCAGGCAGCGATAAAAAACGGATATCGTCTGATCGACACAGCGGCGTTTTATTTTAATGAAAAAGAAGTAGGAGAAGCTGTTCGGACGTGTGGAGTACCGAGAGAAGAATTGTTTATTACGACAAAATTGTGGAATGATAAGCAACGGGAAGGAAGACAGAGGGAAGCATTTGAGGCGAGTTTAAAAGAATTGGGGCTGGAATATGTGGATCTTTATCTGATTCATTGGCCTGTGCCTGAAAAAATTCACGAGACATGGAAAATACTGGAAAGACTATATGAAGAAGGACTTGTAAAAGCAATTGGAGTCAGTAATTTTTTGGAGCATCATCTGGAAAAACTCAGTGTGAAAGCCAACATTGCGCCGGCGGTGAATCAGTTTGAGTGTAATCCGTATTTGACACGTCAGAGTCTGCGGCAGTATTGCCGGAAACACGATATTGTGCCGGAGGCATGGAGCCCACTGGGGCGCGGTGCCTGCTTTGAAGATCCGGTTCTTTTGCAAATTGCAAAGCGTCATGGAAAAAGTGTGGCACAGGTGATTTTACGTTATGATGTGCAAAATGGCATCATTACAATTCCAAAATCAACAAAAGAAGAGCGAATCATACAGAATGCGCAGGTGTTTGATTTTGCGCTGACGGAAGAAGAAATTGCAGCAATTGACGGATTGAACCGCGATGAAATGCACGGCGATCCGGATCATGTGAATTTTTGACAGAAGAGAGGACGGCGCGTATTGACGAAAGTGCAGGAAATTGATATAATAAAAGATACGTGATGTCAGGGTGGAGAGTTGTATTGGAGGAAAGTATGAAAAACAGGGCGAGAAGTTTAGTGAGAATTGGGTTTTTAATGCTTTTTCTGGCACTGCTGATACCGGGAGCGGCGCAGGCAAAGAAAACGGCGAAAAAGAAAACGGATTCTTACGTTATTAAAATCAATAAATTGCAAAATACCGTCACCGTTTATAAAAAAAGAAAGGCCATCAAGGCATTTCCGTGTTCTACCGGCCGTATAACGCCGACGGGAACCTTTCGGATTCAGCAGCGGATGCGCTGGCATGTGCTCAAAGGACCTTGTTATGGACAATATTGCAGCCGTATTTATAAGGGTATTTTGTTTCATTCGGTCTGGTATCACAAACAGAATCCGGGAACATTGTCCAATAGCAGTTACAATCGGCTCGGAACGATGGCATCGCATGGATGCGTTCGTTTGACCGTAAAAGATGCTAAGTGGATTTATGACAATTGCCCGGTTGGCACAAAAGTAGTTATTTACAATGCGAAAAATCCGGGGCCGCTCGGCAAACCGCGGGCAATCAAGGTACCTGGATATTCCGGATACGATCCGACCGATATTTGGAGCAAGAGAAACCCATATAATAGGAAGAAACCTATGATCCGCGGCGCAAAGAAAAGACGTATCGCATATGGAGAGCGAAAATATAAAATTATGGAAGGCATCCGTGCACGAAATACGACAGGATACGATGCGACACGGCGGGTGAAAACGTTTATAGAATACCGAAAAGATGAGACATATGAATATGAAGAAGTTCGCAGAGTAAATACAAAGAAACCCGGAGATTACCGGATTACATATAAACTGACGGATGAGATCGGACGAAAAACGTCTGTAAGAGTTATCCATAAGGTGTTAAAAAAGAAGTAAAAATGTAAAGTTAAATTTAGGAGGAATTGACATGAAGTCATCTTACAACCCGAAAGAAATTGAGAAAAAATGGCAGAAAATCTGGGAAGAGAAAAAGGCTTTTGCCGCTACTGACGATTATTCAAAGCCAAAGTTTTATGCGCTGGTGGAATTTCCATATCCATCCGGACAGGGCTTGCATGTAGGGCATCCAAGACCTTATACAGCGCTTGATATCGTAGCGCGTAAGCGCCGCATGCAGGGATACAATGTCCTTTATCCGATGGGATGGGATGCATTTGGTCTTCCTACAGAAAACTATGCAATTAAAAATAAAATTCATCCAAAAGAAGTTACAAAGCAGAATGTAGCACGTTTTAAAGCGCAGCTGCAGTCACTTGGTTATTCCTTTGACTGGGATCGTGAGATCAATACGACCGATCCGAATTATTTCAAATGGACACAGTGGATTTTCCTGAAATTGTTTAAAGCAGGACTTGCTTATAAATCTGAAATGCCGATCAACTGGTGTACTTCCTGTAAATGCGGACTTGCCAATGAAGAAGTTGTAAATGGTGTCTGCGAGCGATGTGGAAGTGAAGTTGTCCGCAAAGTAAAAAGCCAGTGGATGTTAAAAATTACCAAATATGCAGATAAATTGATTGATGATCTGGACGACGTGGATTATATTGAGCGTGTTAAAGTTTCCCAGAAAAACTGGATCGGACGTTCTCATGGTGCAGAGGTGGATTTCCAGCTCAAAGATAAGGAAGAGAAACTCCGCATCTATACAACACGTCCGGATACACTGTTTGGTGTAACGTATATGGTTGTTTCTCCGGAACATCCATATCTTGACAAATACAAAGATGAGATCGCAAACTGGGATGAAATCGTTGCTTATCGTGAGATGGCAGCAAGAAAATCCGATTTTGAAAGAACCGAGCTTGCGAAAGAAAAGACAGGTGTCGAGATTCAGGGCTTGACCGCAGTAAATCCAGTAAATGGAAAAGAAATTCCGGTATGGGTATCGGATTATGTATTGATGAGTTACGGAACCGGTGCTATCATGGCGGTTCCTGCGCATGACGACCGTGACTGGGAGTTCGCAAAGAAATTTAATATTCCGGTTATCGAGGTAATCGAAGGAGGAAATGTAGAAGAAGCAGCCTTCACAGATGTTGCTACGGGAACTCTTGTAAATTCCGGATTCCTCACAGGAAAATCGGTAGAAGAAGCAAAGAAAGCCATTATTGAATGGCTGGAAGAAAAAGGTGTCGGTACGAAAAAGACAAACTTCAAACTGCGTGACTGGGTATTTTCCAGACAGCGTTACTGGGGTGAGCCGATTCCGATTGTAAAATGTGAAAAATGCGGATATGTTCCGATTCCGGAAGAAGAACTTCCATTGGAACTTCCGGAAGTTGACAATTATATGCCGACCGACAATGGTGAGTCTCCAATCGCAAATATCCGCGACTGGGTAGAGACGACTTGTCCTTGCTGCGGTGGCAAGGCAGAGCGTGAGACGGATACGATGCCACAGTGGGCAGGATCTTCCTGGTATTTCCTTCGTTATATCGATCCGCACAATGACAAAGCTCTTGCAAGCCGCGAGGCGATGGAATACTGGCTTCCGGTTGACTGGTACAATGGTGGAATGGAGCATACAACCCTTCACCTTCTGTATTCCCGTTTCTGGCACAAGTTCTTGTATGATCAGGGTGTAGTGCCTACGAAAGAACCATATCAGAAGAGAACATCTCATGGTATGATTCTTGGCGAAAACGGCGAGAAAATGAGTAAATCCCGCGGAAATGTTATCAACCCGGATGATATCGTAAATGCGTATGGTGCAGATACACTTCGTACGTATGAAATGTTTATCGGAACATTTGATGCGGCAGCAGCCTGGTCCGATGATGGCGTAAAAGGATGCCGTCGTTTCCTGGAACGTGTATGGAAATTACAGGATATGGTAGTTGATGGTGACGAATATTCACCGGAACTTGAGACAAAGATTCACCAAACAATTAAAAAAGTCAGCAGTGACTTTGAGAACCTGAAGTACAATACAGCCATTGCAGCGATGATGGCATTGATCAATGACTTCTACAAAGCTGGCAAGCTGACAAAGGCAGATTTCAAGACATTGATCCATCTTTTGAATCCGGTAGCACCACATATCACAGAAGAATTGTGGCAGATCATGGGATTTGAAGGATACTTGTATGAAAATGCATGGCCGGAATATGACGAAGAAAAGACCATCGAGAAAATGCAGGAGATCGCAGTTCAGGTTAATGGTAAAGTTCGTGCAACTGTAAAACTTGCCATCGATGCGGACAAAGATACTGCACTTGCCGCCGGCAGAGAAGCCATCGCAGACAAACTTGGCGATAAACAGATCGTCAAAGAAATCTACGTCCCAGGACGTATCATCAACATCGTAGTGAAATAGGAGGAGCCGCCCATCGTCTGCTACGCAGACGATTCTCATGGCGGCGACGACCTGCCGCCGAACGAAGGTGAGGGGGCGCTACCGCGAGAGCCGCGAATGCTGGCGACGACCTGCCGCCGAAGCGGAGCAGAGGGGGCGCTACCACTGAGCCAGCCGTGACGGCGACTTGAATATAAGGCAGCGAAAGCGAGACAAATTTCTCGTTTTCGCTGCCTTTTTCAGAAACAAAGAAGCAAAATATGGTCCAGAACAGAAAAGGTGATACAGGGTCAAAGAAATTTGATACTGATTTTGGTTTGTGCGAAGAAAAGAGGAGCTGGGTCAAAGGAGAGGGCGTTGCTTTTTGGTATAAAGAGAAGAATTGTGATATCGGGTCAAAGAAACTAGGCCCAGGCTTTGACTTAGGGAAAGAAATTGGATATTGGGTCAAAAAAGCAAGGGTGAAAGTGTGGTCTATAATGAGAAAAAGATTTGGGAGTCAAAAAGGCAGCCTGAAAAGACAAATGATGTCAGATAGGCTGCCTTTTTGACAATATTAGGGGAAACACGTTATGACAAATTTTAGCAGTGACATTTTCAACATAATGCAAAATTCCTACGCTCTCAAATCAAAATTATATCTTGTAATATTTCCGACGGGTGCCTCGGTCTCAATGAAATCGTGGACGAGATCGATGTCTTTTTTCTTTTCTGCAAATTCCGAGGAGAAGCTGTAACCTTGCTCGTTTAGGGCATCTTTCAAAAGACCGACATTTTTTTCGAGTAGTCGAAGGGCATCGTCTTTGGAAACGAAAAATTTAGTGGAAATATTGGTATGGTCTTTTGTGATGTGGATGTCCAGTGGTCCAAGGTGGTCCATTTCGAGGTGCAGGAGAACCTTAAGATTGTCTTTCGATTTCCGCAAAGTTTCTTTTTTTGTCATAACGTAAAGGTCGCCATGGGCATTTTCGGAAGACAATTTCAAAGGAAGTTGCATGTAAGCAAATTGTTCATTTAACATTTTCATAAATTGCAGGTTTTGCTGCATATCATTTGTTGTGTTGACAGCGCTTTCGCCGGAAGGGCGGGTGGCAAACATCTGGCCGAGGTGCAGCAGATTATCCAATTCCGATGAAATTTTGTGATACAGGGAATCCATGCCGTTGCTCTCTTTTAAGCCTTCCGGAGAAATGGTCCAATTTGACAGAAACTGTCCCTTGATCAGCTTGCCAAGGGATGGGGTTGCAAAAAGTTCGCGGATCATTGAGTCGGAAAGCTTCGGAAGAGCAGAATGAAGTGCACCGAGCAGTTCTCGCGCGGTGGCGGAACCATTTCGGAGGTTAGCAAGCAATTTGTCAGAATCTGCAAAATCAGAGAACAGATCTGCAAGAGATTCCCGCTCGGCGGCAGTGAGAATGTGGCCGCTTTGCTCTTGGATAAATCCGGGTTCTTCGGTCGTCGCACTGCTTGTTAAATTCGTATTTACTTTATCTGTAATGTTTGAAAACAATTGGCGCATACGCGACAAAGGATTATTTGGAGTGTTTTCCTCCGCAATGGGTGTTTGCTGCGGGGAAGTGGTTTCTTCTGAAATATCAGGAGAATCCGAAGATGCCAAAGTTTCCGGATCAATGCTGGCTTCCTTTTCCGCGGTTTGCTGCTCTAATGTTTCTTTGGCAGCTAATTGAAATTCTTCCAAAGACGGTGTGGAGCCAAGGGCAGTGGAAAGCAGTTCGCCGGCGGCATATCGGGCAAGGGACACATTTTCCTCGGAAAGTTCCGAGAGAAGATCTGTCAGAGAATCCGTCAGAGAATTCATGCGGCCAAGAAGCTGGTGTTGCTGATTCTGGTAGGTGTCAAATTGCGTAACCGAGGCTTCATCCATCGGAAATCCGAGGCGGTACATTGTGATCACATTGCCAACATCCGCATTGGGATAGCGCGAGCAAAGCTGCATAAAGGTATTGATGCTTTCGCGGCTGATGGACTGCTTATTTTCGAGGAGACTTCGCACAATGTCAAGATTGCGCGGACTTTTCGGCAGCCCGGCTTCTTCGAGTGCCTGTTCGATCGTATCTTCCATGCCCAGAAGGTAGGTGGAGGACATGGCTTTCATGTAAATCGTTCCATTGTCGAGGCTGGTGATAAGAAAGGCGGCCTTTTGCCCGATCGAATACATGGAAGCCTCCGACAAATGGCCGGTAAAGGAAGTGCCATCGTCGAGAGATATGGTAATTTCGTTGCCATGGACATCGCTTACAACGCCTTTTAATGTCTCGCCTTCGCGTAATGTGATGGTGGAATTACCGGTGCGAAATGTGCGGCGCGCAGCCGTCGCCCCCATATTTCCCGAACGGTTCGGATCGTTATTTATCGTATTACTTGTAATAGGCATATTATAGTCTCCCTTCTGATCAGATTCCTTTTGTAATAGCGTCATTTCCATATTTTGTCTTTATTTTTTGAATCGCTTCGTCCAATTTTGTCTGGCGTTGGAAATATTCCTTGGCCGAAAGTATCGGTTTTTCTTCGGCATCCGAAGTGGCAATAAATGGCATATCGAGCAGATTGAGCTGCTCGGCAGCATGTTTTGTCAATTTAGAGGTGGAAACACCCAGCAGGCGGATCGGCGAGCCGTCCCAGATTTCGTCAAATAACTGGCAGCAGTGCGTGTATAATGTGTTCGGATCGTTGGTGGCAGATACCATACTGCACTGGTGGCTGACATTGTGAAATTCGTTGTCGCGGATCGAAACGACTACGACAAAAGCACGCATTTCATCTTTTTGAAGCCGTGATGCTACTTTGTCGCACAATCTGCGGAGTATTTTTTTCGCTTCTGCAGAATCTGTCACGTCGTTGGGAAGTGTCGTCGAATTTCCATATCCCTTGTTTTCGGGAGTGCGCGGAGCAACCGGCGACGGATCGATGCCATTGGCATATTCGTGGATCAAAAGCCCGTGTTTTCCCATGTGGCTTTGCAATATAACGGGGTCAAACGCCGCAAGTTCGCCAATTGTGCGAATCCCTAACGTGTATAATTTCTGCTCCGAGGATTTGCCGACAAAAAACAAGTCGCGTACCGGAAGCGGCCACATTTTTTTCTTGATTTCATCGGGGAAAAGGGTGTGCACTTTATTTGGTTTTTTAAAATCCGATGCCATTTTTGCCAATATTTTACAAGAAGAAACGCCAATGTTTACGGTGAAACCAAAACGTTTTTCCACTTCTGTACGAATGAAATTCGCGGCTTCAACCGCAGAATATTTTTGCAATAATTCGCTGCCCGTCATATCGGCAAAAGCCTCGTCGATGCTGAATTGCTCTACGGTATCCGTCAGTGACTTCAAATATTCGATCAATCGGTGTGAGAAGTCACGATATATGTCGTGGCGGGGAGGAACGACCAAAAGGTTCGGGCATTTTTTCCGGGCATCGGACAATGTCTCAGCCGTTTTGATGCCGTAAGTTTTGGCGATAGGACTTTTGGCAAGCACGATGCCGTGCCGCGTCTTTTCACTGCCACCAATGACCGCAGCCACTGTGCGCAGATCAAGTGTTTCGCCTTCTTCACGCAGGCGGTACACGGATTCCCAACTCAGAAATGCATTGTTGACATCGATATGAAAAATGATCATTTTGGCGCTCCTTTCTCATATTTGGGCGGGTCTCAAGGCCAATCGTCTTTCCATGCAAGCATGGACGACGCTTGGCTTTTCGACCCTGATACTTATATATCGGCAGATTGGGAAGGTTTGTAAAGAAAGGGGGCGACGATATAATGCGGACAAAATAGAATGGAATATAATAAGGAGGCACATTTCTATGCGTTAACTTTAAATTTACAGACCGCCATTTCTAATTGTCTCTTGAAATCTGCCCGGTTTTCTGCATTGGTCCAATCAATCATTGGACTTTTCTGTCCTTGAAATCTTGCTAGATTTCTTCTGGTTTTTCCATCGTCACATTTGACTTCGCTTACCACCTCGCTCAGCCACATTTTTTTGTTGTTTTCTATTACAATAACATCTGCACAAATATCTGCATTTGTAAAATTTAAAATGTAAATGTCATACTTTGTCTTTTTATTTGCATCCTGTGTGAGGAGTTTTTTTATTTCCTTTTTTGTTCGTTTTATAAAAGTTGTTTTCTTTTTTGAAGATTTTGAAAATTGTGGTTTAACAGCATTTTGGCTGTCGAAGAAAAATGTATCGTTACCTAAATAAGATAATTTTTTGTCTATTTTTTTTACTTTTTTGATATAGAAAGGTTCTGATTGATACCCGTCATTTTTCTTAATTAAAAAAGCCAATTTGTCATATCCGTTTTTTGTCCTGATAAATAGGTAGCCATAATATTCTTTTGCGTTTTTGTTTTTATAATAAATCTTTATTTTATTTTGAATATCTGCGTATTCAGAACTGCCATATAACCAACAGTTTTTATTGATCCAAAAAGAAAATGCGGATACTATTTCAGCTTTTTTTGTACTTTCATATTGAATGGCATTATTTTGTGTGGTTTCTATTTTCTGTGCCTGCACCTGACAATTGCATAACAAAAATACAATACATAAAATTCCAATTTTTAACATTTTATTCATTGCAGTACCTCCTTATTTCATCCAATAATTTTCTGCTTATTATTATAAATGGATTCAGGTAAAAATACAAGAATAAGTTTAGAAAAGGAATTGTAAATTGATTTTTAATATGCTAATATAAATTTAAACGTGATTTTAGAAAAATTTTGCGAGGACAATAAAGGAGGACAAAATCATGCTGGTATCTGTTCTGGGAGATTCAATTAGCACTTACGAAGGGTATATTCCACCAAACTACAAGGTGTATTATGATGAGGACAGGCAGAAAATAAATGGCCTGACTTCGGTATATGATACCTGGTGGGCGAAAGTGAATCAATATTTGAAAGCCTATTTATGTGTCAATAATTCATTTTCAGGAAGCAAGGTGAGTGGCGAATTTCCGAGCGCATCGAGTGACAAAAGAGCCTCCGCACTGCATAAAATGGAACATTATCCGGATGTGATACTGGTTTATATGGGGACGAATGATTTTGGTTTTGGTGTTCCGTTGGAAACGTTTGCAAAGGATTATCGAAAAATGTTGGAGCGGCTTCGCAAAAATTATCCGTCTGCCCGTATTTTGTGTGCGACAATTGCGAGAAGTTATATACAAGGAAAACCTGACTGGAAATATCCCGAAATGTATGGTGGGACAGCTCTCGAAGAATATAATCAGGCAATCCGAGAAGCGGTGAACGAACGTGATGACATTGTGCTAATGGATCTCCCGGAAGAGGGAATCCGCTATGAAACGCTGGATGGCACGCATCCGACACGGCGGGGACATGAGGAGTTGGCACAGATGTGGATTGGGTGTTTGGAGAAAATGAGATAATGAAAGGAAGAGAACACATGTTCGAATTATTACAAAATGAATATGAAGAATATCGAGAATATTTCAAAGAATTAGAATTGATACAGCGTCAATATAACCAGGAAGAGGCCTATTACTTTATAATTAATAAGTTGATAAGAGATAGTATAGACGACAAGGATATAAGTGTGAGGGATGTACATAAGTTAATTAGAGCTAAGGATTTTCCGGGAAGAAATAGCTACTTAAGAGGCTATGCTGGACAAGTACCAGATTTTGTTATACTTCATAATGATTTTGAAGAAAGCAAAGGCGGGAATCAGTCTGATAAAGTATATGGATGCGTTGAAATAAAGCCATTTTCAAAGGAAAATAAAAAATTGGATCGCAATTATATTCAGCCAATAAAGGATCTGTTGAAGAATAAGGAATTAGTCAAAGCGGTTCATGAGGAATTACGTCAAAAAGGGATAAAGATAGAATTCGAATCGGGGCAGGAAAAAGAAGCGTTTATTAAAAATTACTTCAAAGAGGATAATAATAAGTCGATTCCTATTGACGTTATGGGAGAGATGTTTTTGTGTAATAAGAACGGAGATCTGTGTAAAAATGAATCAAAAGAATTAATAAAACAAAAACTGTTGAAAATTCAAAAGCGGAACGATAAAGGATTTCTTGTTCTACACGCCAATGGAAATGAGTATCCTGTAGAATTAAAGAGCAAAAAAACAAAAGAATCGTCTCCTCTAGAAAAAATAGTTTTTGATAATGAAATAGTTTTTGATAATGGAATAGTTTGTGAACTACTCAAAGAATTAATTGGGTTTAAGAAAGTTATCTTTACTAATGGATATCAATGGATATTAATGCAATGTAAAGAGGTTGAATATTCAGAGACTAACTTTGAAAAAGTAAAGGATAGGAACGGGATTAAAGTAATGTCTCTAATAATGGTCAAAGATTTTCAGTGTGAATCATTAGCCGATTTTTATTCTGAGCCAAAAGATGAGGAGACTTTTGCTGAGTTGCAACAACACAACTTTGAACAGTGGTTACACTTAAAATTAGAAATTAATAGAATTTTTAAAGAAGCAAAATCACAAAATAAACAAGGCGAGGAGAAAATTGGAAATGACGAATAATATTCCACAAATTATGACGCTAAGCGCAAATAACATTTTTAAATATTGCGAGAAAAAAGAAAATAATGTTAGTGTAAAACACCTTTTGCAAAAACAAAATTTTTAGAAAAAGCTATTGAAATTGTCACAGGACTGGTTTGCTTATATTTTCCCGAGGAACAATTTATGCTATCCCGATGTAAAGTTACATTTGCAAATGTTAATATAGACTGATATAATTTAGAAAAGGAAAATAGAACATGCTAAGGCGTGCTTGGAAAGGAGAACCATCATGGCATTAGAAAACAAGCTTAATATTACGGATTCCGCAGAATTGGCAAGAATGGAAGAAAAAATCAGTAAGAAAAAAGCGGTTGAGTTGTTTGAAAATGGATATTTGGATCAATATAAGCCCGGAACATTTCAGATGCTGGCGGCGATTCATAAATATTTATTCGATGAGATATATGATTTTGCGGGGAAAATACGAACCGTAAATATGGCAAAAGGGAACTTTAGATTTGCACCGGTTATGTATCTGGAAGCGGCGATTGAGAATATTGAGAAGATGCCACAGACAACATTTGATGAAATTATTGAAAAATATGTAGAGATGAACATAGCACATCCGTTTCGCGAAGGGAATGGAAGAAGTACCAGAATATGGCTGGATTTGATTCTGAAAGAAGAATTGAATGTGGTTGTTGACTGGAGTTTGGTTGACAAAGAAGATTATTTGCTGGCGATGGAAAGGAGCCCGATAAAAGATATTGAGATAAAACATCTATTGAAGAAGGCATTGACAGATAAAGTCAATGACCGCGAAATGTATATGAAGGGCATAGACCACAGTTATTATTATGAAGGGTATGCCGTGTATAAAACGGAGGAGTTGTAAGGAGATAATGTGCAGTAAGGCATGAAAATTTTTCGTAGATAAAGAGTTATGTAATTTTTTTATATGTTAAAGAAAAACATTATGAGAATACAATATTAGTTTTGAAAAAATGGGGGCTGGTCTCTTTTGTTTCGTGTCATGCCAAATTACAATTCTTTCATTTTGGCATGATAGCCTGTCGTGTCAGAGTCATGCCAAATTATAATTTTTCACTTCCGGCATGACCGCCAGTTTTGTGGAAGTCATGCCCAACAACACTTTTTCTCCTGTGGAATGACCAATCCTCCTTTTTCCCAATTCACTAATCAATCATTACGGTCAAAAAGAGAAAAAACATCAAAAAAATACCGTAAAAATTGGTAAAATATGGAAAGCGATGTTAAAAATTAACAGTTTTTACGGTCAAAAAGACAAAAATAACACGAAAATACCGTAAAACCGCCAAAGGATGTAAAAATATGGAAGAAAACCACGGGAAATTACGGTAAAATTCCAAATTTTTTCATAGTTTGTCCGTAATCGTTGCTTGCCCTGAGTCCGTGGCGCCTTCAGCTAACATTTTCCGAATTACCCCACGTCCGTGGAACCCTGAGCTCCCATTTTCCGTAATCGATGCTTGCCCCAAGTCTGTGACGCCCTGCGCCCCCCGCAGCACGAGAGTCCCCCGCAGCACCAGAGCCCCCGCCCCCCTATCGAGAAAATATCGCCAAATTCTGCAAACTTTCCCTAAAAAGAAACACTTGCCCCATCGAATTTTTCGTTGTATAATGATAGGCAGAAAAATATTCAGTTTGGAGGAAGAAAAAATGAACTTAAATTTAAGACCCGCAGAAGAATGTAAATATGATGCTGTTTCGCTTGGCGAAGTAATGCTTCGTCTGGATCCGGGCGAAGGGCGCATTCGTACCGCAAGAGCGTTTCGTGCCTGGGAAGGCGGCGGTGAGTACAATGTAGTTCGTGGCTTGAGAAGATGCTTTGGCATGAACACAGGTGTGATCACAGCATTTGCGGACAATGAAGTAGGTAAATTGATGGAAGACTTCATTTTGCAGGGCGGTGTCGACACTTCTTTGATCAAATGGATGGAGACCGACGGAATCGGACGTGTATGCCGTAATGGTTTGAATTTTACCGAGCGTGGATTTGGTATCCGTGGCGCCGTAGGATGTTCTGACCGTGCTAACACAGCCATTTCTAAGGCAAAACCGGAAGATTTCGATTTTGATTATATCTTTGGCGAATTGGGTGCGCGCTGGTTACATACCGGTGGAATTTATGCCGCTTTGTCCGAGCAGTCATGCGAGACCGTATTGGCAGCCATCAAGGCAGCGAAGAAGTACGGAACCATCGTTTCTTATGACCTCAACTACCGTCCATCCATGTGGAGTGCGATCGGCGGTATCGAGAAAGCGCAGGAAGTAAATAAAGAAATCGCCAAATACGTAGACGTAATGATCGGAAATGAAGAAGATTTCACGGCTTGTCTTGGATTTGAGATCGAGGGAAATGATGCCAATCTGAAAGAATTGAATTTGGACGGATACAAGAAAATGATCAACGAGGCAGCGAAGACTTATCCAAACTTTAAAGCCGTAGCAACAACACTTCGTGAAGTAAAGACAGCGACAGTCAATGATTGGAGTGCAATCTGCTGGGCAGACGGCGAGATTTTCAAAGCCAAAGATTATAAAGGACTGGAGATTATGGATCGTGTCGGCGGTGGAGACTCCTTTGCATCGGGATTGATTTATGGTTTGATGACGACAGAAAATGCAGAGCTCGCTGTAAACTATGGTGCAGCTCATGGTGCATTGGCAATGACAACCCCTGGCGATACTACGATGGCAAGCAAGAAAGAAGTAGAAGCTATCATGGGTGGTGCAGGAGCACGTGTACAGCGATAATGAAGCAAGAATCAGCAGATAAATCAGTATCAATTTGTATGGAGGAATGACATGTATAAAATTAATGACAACTATTTGAAATTACCTGGAAGTTACCTTTTTTCGACGATTGCGAAGAAAGTAAATGCCTATACAGCAGCAAATCCGGACAAAAAAGTGATCCGTCTCGGAATCGGAGACGTAACACTTCCTCTTGCGCCGGCAGTCATTGACGCAATGCACAAAGCCGTTGATGAGATGGCTCATGCTGAGACATTTCACGGGTATGCACCGGATCTTGGCTATGAATTTCTGCGCAGTGCGATCGTAGAAAACGATTATAAAGCACGCGGCGTGGACATTGCCATCGACGAGATCTTCGTCAGCGACGGAGCAAAGAGCGATTCCGGAAACATCGGAGACATTTTCGCGCAGAATAACCGTATCGCAGTATGTGATCCGGTTTACCCGGTTTATGTAGATACCAATGCCATGGCAGGTAGAACCGGAGACTACGTGAAAGAGAAAGAAGCATGGTCAAATGTAATTTATATGCCATGTACCGCAGAAAATAATTTTGTACCGGAACTTCCAAAAGAGACACCGGACATCATTTACATCTGCTGTCCAAACAATCCGACCGGAACGACATTAAATAAAGATCAGCTTCAGAAGTGGGTTGACTTTGCTTTGACAAAAGGTTCTGTTATTATTTATGATGCAGCTTATGAAGCATACATTTCCGAGGACGACGTACCACACAGCATTTACGAATGCGATGGCGCGAAGAAATGTGCGATCGAGATGAGAAGTTTCTCCAAAAATGCCGGATTTACCGGAACTCGTCTTGGATTTACCGTAATTCCGAAAGAGCTTACCTGTGACGGTGTGTCACTGAACAGTCTTTGGGCAAGAAGACACGGAACCAAGTTCAACGGAGCACCTTATATCATCCAGCGCGCCGGTGAAGCAGTATATAGTCCGGAAGGAAAGAAACAGACAAAAGAGCAGATTGCATATTACATGAACAATGCAAAGATCATCCGCGAGGGATTGACAAATGCCGGATATACCGTATTTGGCGGCGTCAATGCTCCATACATCTGGTTGAAGACACCGGATGATATGACATCCTGGGATTTCTTCGATTATTTATTGGAGAAACTGAACATCGTCGGAACACCGGGAAGCGGTTTCGGACCGAGCGGAGAAGGATATTTCCGACTGACTGCATTTGGCTCTTTAGAGAATACCAAAGAGGCGATGGAACGCATTACAAAATAAATTTGTGCCATGTCGTCTCAGAATGGAGGTCTATATGAAGAAACGTAGTAAAGTAACCGCAGTGCTGCTTAGTCTGGCATTGCTGATCTGTGCCCTGCCGACCACGGTTGTGAAGGCAGATTCCACAGGAAATTCGGATGATACATCCGTAGAGGTTTCTCCTTATATCTCATTGGGAGCAGACTTGAACGCACAGCAGAAAGACATTGTCCTGGCACTTCTGGGTGTAACCGAGGCGGACCTTGACAATTATGAAGTGTTACAAGTGACAAATAAAGATGAGCATGAATACTTAGATGATTATCTCTCCGCGTCAGTGATCGGTACAAAGGCACTTTCGTCCGTCCGTATCGAAAAAGGCGAAGAGGGAAAAGGCATTCATGTAGAGACAAAAAATATCACTTATTGCACGAGCGGAATGTACACCAATGCATTGATTACTGCCGGTATCACGGATGCGGATGTGATCGTTGCCGGTCCGTTTGAACTCTCCGGTACGGCAGCGCTTGTCGGGGCAATGAAAGCCTATGAGGCAATGACCGGCGAGACATTGAGCGATGACCGCGAAGATGCAGCCACCAACGAACTTGTGTTGACCAGTGAACTGGCACAGAGCATTGGCTCCGACGATGCCGAGAAGCTGATGGCACTCGTGAAAGAAAAAGTGGCAAACGGCGATATCAAAGATGCGGACGATCTTCAGAAAGCGATCGAAGAATCGGCCGATGAACTTGGTGTCAGCCTGACGGATGCGCAGAAGCAGAAACTCGCACAATTATTTGACAAAATCAGTAAATTGGATCTTGATGTCGACAAGTTGAAGCAGCAGGCAGAAAGCATTTACAATAAACTCCAGGATTTGGGATTGACAGTAGATGAGGCACAGGGCTGGCTTGACAAGATCGTATCGTTCTTTAAGAAAATTGCCGAGACGGTATCGTCCTGGTTCTAAGTGAAAATTATGAAATCTCCCTGTTTTGGTGTGGTGGCACCAAGGCGGGGAGATTTTTTTAACTTGCCATTCTCGATCCCTCTGTGGTATAATAAACTATGTGTGCATAAACGCATGAAAAGAGATGGAGGAATGTTACATGAAGATAAGTGTAGTTATTGCTTATCACGATGAAAAACAGTATATAAAAGACTGTTTGGCGAGCCTGGCAGAGCAGACGTTTCAGGACTTTGAAGTGATCCTTGTCTGTGATGGATGCGAGGCGCCGGAAGAAGGGATTCCGGAGACGCTGAACATTGTTACCGTGATGCAGCAGGAAAAAGGTGTCGCGGCGGCAAGAAATGCGGGAATAGCAAAAGCACAGGGAGAATATGTATTGTTTTTGGATGCCGATGATTATCTGGCAGAAGACACGCTGGAGGCACTGGCAGAGAAAGCAGAGCCGGAAACAGTCGTTTACGGGGCGAAAACGGAGACATGGTACAGCCGCAAGGTGTATCAGGACAATGGGGAAAAATTAGACGAACAAAATGATACCAATGGCGACGAAGGAGAAGAGACCGAGGTTGATCCGGAGAATCCGTATGAGTATCTTATAGCAAATACCAAAAAATGGCAAAATATATCGACGCTTGGATTGCTGATCCCGCGCAGACTTTTGATAGAAAATCCGATTCGTTTCTGCGAAGAATTGGAATACGATTCCGATATTCCGGTGCTGATGGAAGTGTTGGCAAAGGCACCAAAGACGGTTTATCAGGAAAAAGGAACTTATATAAAGCGAAAGCACAACGATCCGATCAATCTGCCATCGCTTTTGCAGAAAAAGGATGCCGCGAAAAAAGTGGCAGAGGCGATGAAGAGTTACGAGATGGCAAGCCGGTTTGTGGACAAAGAAAACGGCAGAGCATTTCATTATCGCTTTGCGATGTGCCTCGTGACGATGATCGCGCCATTTATGATCGAGAGCAAGGCGGCAGAGAGAAAAGAGACCGCTAAGGAATTAAAACAGACACTGGAAATTCTTGGAAAAGATGGATGGGATGATATTCCACTGAAGCATCATCCGAGAAAACTGATCGCCTATGGTCTTGCCGGAGATGCGGATAAGATTGTGAAAAAGACACGAAATCATGCGAGACGACAGACCTTGTTCCGCGTATGTACGAGTCGTGCAAAATGTAAGCGGTATTTGTATGAAAAAGTTTTCAGTAAGATGAAAATGCTCGACGACATGGTGATTTTTGAGAGCTTCTTTGGAAAAAGTTATTCGGACAGTCCAAAGTACATCTTTGAATATATGAACGAGACGTATCCGGGAAAGTACCGGTATATGTGGGTAAATGCAGGAAAGAAACTGAATCTGCCGTATCCGTCAAAGCAGATGAAGCGGTTCAGTTTTAAATATTTCTTTTACATGGCAAGAGCCAAATACATCGTATTTAATGGCAGACAGCCGCAGTATTTTATCAAGCGGAAAGGCAATGTCTTTTTGGAGACGTGGCACGGAACGCCGTTGAAAAAACTCGTATTTGATATGGAAGATGTGACGACGGCATCGCCGCTTTACAAAGAGCAGTTCTATATCCAGACACGGTCATGGGATTATCTCGTCGCACCGAACCGGTTTTCCGAGGACGTTTTCCGACATGCATTCATGTACGACGGAAAAATGCTTGAGACGGGATATCCGAGAAATGACATCCTGTATTGTCAGGATAAGGAAAAACGGATGCGTGAGATCAAGGAAGAACTGCATCTGCCACAGGATAAAAAAATTATTTTGTATGCGCCGACATGGCGTGACGACGAATTTTACGGGCATGCCAAATACAAATTTACGTTGCAGTTAGACCTTGCAAAAATGCAGAAAGAGCTTGGGGATGAATACATTATTTTGCTGCGGACGCATTATTTTATCGCCGATGTGCTCGATCTTTCGGAGTATGAGGGATTTGCGTACAATCTGAGCAAATACGATGACATTGCGCGACTGTATCTCATCTCGGATGTGCTGATCACGGATTATTCGTCCGTATTTTTCGATTATGCGAATTTGCGCCGCCCGATGCTGTTCTTTACCTATGATCTGGAGAAGTACCGCAGTGTACTCCGCGGATTTTACATCGATGTGGAAGAAGAACTTCCGGGACCGATGCTGATGACGACGGATGAAGTGATCGGAGCATTGCAGAACATTGAAAATGTTGTAACGGAGTATAGCGATAAGTATACCGCATTTTGTGATAAATATTGTGCCTGGGAAGACGGAACGGCGGCAAAAAAAGTCGTAGAGACCGTGTTTTCGGACAAAAGTAACAAATAATATAAGATAGAAGGTTTAAAAGAAATGGCTAAGATTAGTATAATTGTTCCTTATTTGAAAGGACCGGCGTACTTAGAAGATTGTATTCAGAGTATTGAAGATCAGAAAATGGACGACATTGAAGTGGTTCTTGTGGATGACAAGGATGGACATGACGTGCCGGAAGCGATTCTGCAGAAGAGTTTTGTCAAATATGTCCGCATGGAAGACGAAAAAGATGTCGATGAATTTTATGAAAAAAAAGGTGCTTTTTTGGAAGAACGCAGACGCAAACGTCTGGGGATGAATAAAGAAGAATATGCTGCTTATCTGCTGCAAAAAGAACAGCAGAAAGAGGAAGAAGAGGAAGCGGATGATGCGAATGTCGATAATCCGGTCGAGGGTGAATTGGAACTGCCACTTCGACCATTTGGCGTGGCAGCAGCGAGAAATACCGGTGTAAAATATGCGACAGGTACGTATCTGTATTTTCTGGATGCAGATGACTATTTGTTAGAGGATGCGCTTCCTAAATTATACCATCTTGCGGAAGAGAAACAGGCGGATATCGTAACCGGAAACCGTTATGCTTCCTGGTTCCGTCCAATTAGTTTTGATTTCGAAAAAGCAAAGGCAGACTCGGAGATTGAGGGAATTGTGCCGCTTGAAGGCGAGACATTGGAGGCGGTTTTGTCAACGCGTTTTACGATGCAGCATTTTCTGATCCGCAGATCGTATTATGATGCGCAGGGCGTATCATTTGATGAGATGATCACGTTTTATTCAGATGTTCCGGTCATCGCAAAACTGCTCGCCGGTGCGAAAGGAAAAATGTGGGTAGACGGCAGCAGTATTTATGTATGGCGCCGCCGCAACGATCCGATCCATCTGCCGGCACTCAGCCAGAAGAAGAGAAAACGCAGAACCGATGATTATATCGAGAGTTATGAGAAGGCAAAAGAAGAGATCAAAGATGCGGGGGAATCTTTGCAATTTGCGTTAAACCGTCGTTTGTGCCGGTTTACGATCAGTAAATTTCCGGACCGCCTGAAGGGCGCAAAGAGTGTACGTTATACGAAAAATCTGCGGAAGATTCCGAAAGATCAGTTGAAGAAGATTAAGAAAGAATTGACTTTCTTCCATGGAATCGAACTGGGGTACATTGTAAAAGGAAAATACCGCACAGCGAAGCCATTTGAGCGGCTGGCGCATGTGATGCAGAAAAAGCGTGGTTTGTTTGGAAAACCGATCCAGTATTGGCGGTTCCTGGATAAACATATTTTCCGGAAAATGCCAGTCAAAGAGAACTGGGTATTTGTTGAAAGTTTCTTTGGAAAGAGTTATTCGGACAGCCCGAAATATTTGTATGAATATTTATATGATACATACGGAGATAAATATCATTACATCTGGTGCCTCAATAAGCGTGCCAAGGAGATGAAAGGGCATCCGCCGATCTGTAAGCGGCATACCCTCCGCTATGTATATTATTTGTCCCGTTCGAAGTACATTATCTGCAATACGAGACAGCCGGCGTGGTTTAAAAAGCGCGAAGAAGTGATGTTTTTGGAAACATGGCATGGAACACCGCTCAAAAAGCTGGCGTTTGACCTGGATGATATTCATGCGGCAAGCCAGAATCATAAGACGATGTTTTACCGTCAGGGTAAGGCTTGGAATTATCTGATCTCCGCAAACCGTTTTTCGACGGATGTATTTGAGCGCGCATTCTGCGTGCCTCGAGAGAAGATTATTGAGGTTGGATATCCAAGAAATGACATTTTGTATTCGGAGCGCGCAGACGAGATTGCGAAAGAAGTGAAGAAAGAATTTGGGATTCCGGAAGATAAGCGCGTTATCCTGTATGCGCCGACATGGCGAGACAACCAGTTTTATGGAAAAGGAAAATACAAATTCACACTGGCGATGGATCTGGAGCGTATGCGGAAAGAATTTGGAAAAGACAGTGTCATTCTGCTTCGTACGCATTATTATATCGCCGACAGTCTGGACTTGACCGGACTGGAAGATTTTGTATACAACGGAAGCACTTACAACGATGTATCCCGTTTGTATCTGGCAAGTGATATTTGTATCACGGATTATTCATCCGTATTTTTTGACTATGCGAACCTGCGTCGTCCGATGCTGTTCTTTGCGTATGATTATGAAGATTATAAAGACGAGATCCGCGGAATGTATTTTGACATGAATACGGAACTTCCGGGACCTATTGTACAAACCAATGATGAACTTGTGGATGCCCTGCATCATATCGATGAAATTTCGGAGAAATACAAAGAACGTTATGACCGCTTCTATGACAAATTCTGTCATGTAGATGACGGACACGCGTCAAAACGTGCGATTGATATTGTGTTCGAAGGGGCAAAACCTACTTTTGCAGAAACGGAGGAATGATGTGAGAACCGTAATTCGATATATCGTAAAAAAGCTGGTTATCCTGTTGTACCGGATTATGTGTGTGATCATACCGGTCAATAAAAAGCGTATTGTATTTGACTCCAGTCTCGGAAAAAGTTATTCGGGAAATCCGCGGCATATCTTTGAATATATGGTAGAAAATGGCTATCAGGAAAAATGGGAATGCACGTGGTTTTACGAAAATGAGCCATATCCGATACCGGGGGATGGCTATCAGTTCCGATATGGACGATTGCGATACTTATATTATATGGCAACTGCGAAAGTGTGGGTGTTTGACTGCCGCCAGCCGGAATGGCTGATCAAGCGGAAGGGCTGTTATTACATTCAGACATGGCATGGAACACCGCTGAAAAAGCTGGTTCTTGACATGGAAGATGTGTTTATGGTAAATGAGACGGATATCGAGTCCTATCAGAAGGGATTTGTGAAAAATGTGCAGAGCTGGGATTTTCTCATTTCCCAGAATCCGTTTTCCACGACGACATTCCGGCGCGCATTTGATTTCAATAAATGTATGCTGGAGATCGGATATCCGCGAAATGACATATTGTTTAAGAAGAACAATGAGGAAGACATCGTGCGGTTAAAACGCCGCCTGGGGCTGCCGCTGGATAAGAAGATCCTGCTGTATGCACCGACGTTCCGCGATGATGAGTTTAATGAAAATTCGAGTTACAAATTCAGTCCGAAGCTGTCGTTTCAGAAATTGAAAGAGGCGCTGCAGGAGGAGTACATTTTGATCGTCAAATATCATTATCTCATTATGGATTACATTGACTGGTTCCAGCACAAAGGATTTATCTATCATTTTGACCAGAGTAATGACATTGCGGAGTTATTTTTGGTGTCCGATATGCTGATCACGGATTATTCCTCTGTCATGTTTGACTATAGTATATTACACCGCCCGATGTTCTTTTATGCGTACGATCTGGATAAATACAAAAATGATCTGCGTGGTTTTTATTTTGATTATCGCGGGGAGATGCCGGGACCGATTTCGGCGGATACCGATGAATTGATCCGTGATATCAAAAATTACAATGCTTCCGAATACGAGGAGCGTTATGAAAATTTCCGCAAAAAATACAATTGCTGGGACGACGGAAATGCCTCGGCAAAAGTGGTGGATACAATAGAAGAATTATTGTAACTATTCAGGAACCCCTCCCCGCACATTCGCATTTCGAACACTTCGTGTTCTTTCTCGCCTTTGACAAGGCTAAAAATGATCATATGGGGAGGGGAGCCCTATTAGGATCTAAATGTATGGAAATCAAAGCCTCTTACGTGCAAGCACGACGATTTATTGATTTCCATACATTGATCCTGAATAGTTACGAATTATTGAAAAGTTAGCGATAAGGACTGCTCACGAGGCAGTCCTTTTTTCTAACTCTACCAGCGGAACCGGCATCAGGGATAATACGGCGACCATAACCCAATGCATCGGGCTGAGTGGTACGGTATGGAAGATGAATTGCAATGGCGCATACGTAATAACGGCACATTGCAGCGCAATACACAAAAAGGAACTGGCTGCCAGTTTGCGGTTTCCGAGGATTCCGATATGGAAAAGGGATTCTTTTGTGCTTCGCATATTGAAGGAATGCACGAGCTGCGACAAGGACAATACGGCGAAACACATGGTGCTTCCGACGTCAGCGCCGCCGGTTTTGTGCCCCAGCAGATAGGCGAAGAGGGCAAGGGAGCCGATGAACATGCCTTCCACGAAGATACGGAACATTCCACCGCCGCCAAAAAGTCCTTTTTTATCGGAGCGCGGCGGTTCTTTCATAATGTCTTTTTCCGGCGGTTCCAGTCCGAGGCAGATTGCCGGGAAGGAGTCGGTCACCAGATTGATAAAGAGAAGTTGAACCGGCAGCAGTGGCGAATTGTGCCCCAGCAAAATGGCGGCGAAGATGGTCATAATCTCGCCGATGTTGCAGGACAGCAGGAAATGAACGGCTTTTTTGATGTTCTGATAAATTCCGCGCCCTTCTTCGACGGCATCGACGATGGTGGCAAAGTTGTCATCCATAAGCACCATATCAGCGGCATTTTTGGCAACATCGGTACCAGATTTTCCCATTGCGCAGCCAATATCGGCTTTTTGCAGGGCGGGCGCATCGTTGACTCCGTCGCCGGTCATGGCGACGACTTCTCCCTGTGATTGAAAGGCTTTTACAAGGCGCACTTTGTGGGTCGGCGAAACACGGGCATAGATACTGTGACTGTGTATCACATCAGTAAGTTCGGTATCGGAAAGTTGTTCGAGTTCAGGCCCGGTCATAACTTCGCTGTCGTTTTTGCAGATGCCAAGAGACTGGCCGATGGAAGCGGCGGTCAATTTGTGGTCCCCGGTGATCATAACCGGCCGGATACCGGCTCGCCGGCACCTTGCGACGGCGAAAGGCGCCTCTTTTCGCGGAGGATCCATAAAGGCGGCAAAGCCGACAAAGATCAGGTTATTGTCGCAGTTTTTATGTACGGAAGAAGGAGCCGTTTTGGGCAGATCACGATATCCAATGGCAAGTACACGGAGCGCATCTCCGGCATACATTTGCAAGATGTCACCGAGGTGCTTTTTTTGCAGGGAACTAAGCGGTTTTTCTCCTTCTTTTGTCAATATTTTTGTACAACGCGATAAAAGAATTTCCGGTGCGCCTTTTGTGATACAGCGCAGACCGCCGGAAAAAGAGTGGATCGTGGTCATTCTTTTTCTCTTAGAATCAAACGGAATTTCATCGATCAAAGGAAAATTTTTTCCCCATTTTTTTACAGGATAAGACTGCTCATCTGCATAGCGGTAAATGGCTTTTTCTACCGGACTGCGACCGTGGCTGGCTAACGTGAAAAATTCAAACAATTTTTCCGGTTCCACGAAGGAGTGCGATTTTGTCATTGTCATTTTGTTTTCGGTCAAAGTTCCGGTCTTGTCAGAACAGATAACGGTGGCACTTCCCAGCGTCTCTACCGCAGGAAGCCGGCGAATGACTGCATTTTTCTTCGCCATGCGTTCGACGCCGAGCGAGAGCATGATCGTGACGAGAGCCGGCAGACTTTCCGGAATGGCAGCGACACCAAGGCTTACGGAAGTCATAAACATATCAAGAAGTGGCTGTTTTTTTAAAATCCCCAAAAAGAATATGAGGACGCAGATTCCCAGAGCAAGTACGCCGAGAAGTTTACCGGTGTGATTCAGCTTTTTTTGCAGCGGCGTATCCGGCGGTGTTTCGGAGGATATCAGATTGGCAATCTTTCCCAGTTCGGTCTGCATCCCGGTCGCGGTGACGACGGCCGTCCCGCTTCCTCCGACGACAATTGTTCCGGCGAAAACCATATTGGTTATGTCCGCAAGGGAAGGCGTTATATCGGATAAAGGATTTACAGTTTTTTCCACCGGGTGTGTCTCGCCCGTCAAAGCAGATTCTTCCACGGAAAGAGATAGACTTGTCAATAATCTGGCGTCAGCGGGCACGAGGTGTCCGGATTCCAACAAGATAATATCGCCCGGTACGAGGGCGGCAGCTTCGATCTGTTTTGTATCTCCACCTCGCAGACAGAGTGCCAGAGGGGCAGAAAGTTCTTTGAGCGCCTCAAGTGAGCGGCGCGCACGTGCTTCCTGAAAAACACCGAGAACAGCATTGAGAATGACAATCGCCAAAATGATCGCCGGTTCAACGAGATCGATCTGCCCTTGCAGATACGAAACCAAAAAAGAGATCAATGCGGCGATAAGCAGTGTAATAATCATGAAATCTTTCATTTGATTTAAGAAGGAAACAAACAGGCTTTCCGGCTTCTTGTGCGCCAGTTCATTTGTGCCGTAAGTGCTTCGGCGTTTTGCCGCTTCTTTTTCTGAAAGTCCGGTTGTTTCGGATGTCTTCCAGTGAGCAAGAACTTCTTTCGGGGTACGGCGTTCCCAGGATAATGGATTCATAATGCCCTCCTTTGGCAGTGGTACAATTCAGTGTATGCGGCAGGAAGGGAAAAAAGCACCGGAAGGGAAAGAAAACATAAAATGATACTAGGGTATCAAAGTCAGTGATTTTCCGTGTTTACACGAGAAAATCACTGACCTTGATACCCGAACAAACATAAGAACGGAGCGCTGTGGCGCGGAGTTCGCATGTTTGTAGGGACGCGGAAGTTGCTGCCTTTAGAGCTGGCAAGAAGTTAAAAAGGCAACGAAACCAGAGGAAATTGTCGGAATTCGTTGCCTTTCTCAGCTGAGGGGAGGCGAAAAGGCAGCGTAAAAAGGGAAACCCGGCGAAATCCGCTGCCTTTAGAGCTGGCAAGAAGCTAAAAAGGCAACGAAATCAGAGGAAATTGTCAGAATCCGCTGCCTTTCCCAGCTGAGGGGAGACGAAAAGGCAACGCAAAAAGGGAAACCCGGCGAAATCCGCTGCCTTTCCCAGCTGAGGGAAGGCAAAAAGGCAACGTAAAAAGGGAAACCCAGCGAAATCCGCTGCCTTTAGAGCTGGCAAGAAGCTAAAAAGGCAACGTAAAAAGGGAAACCCAGTGAAATCCGCTGTCTTTAGAGCTGGCAAGAAACTAAAAAGGCAACGAAATCAGGGAAACCCGGCGAAATCCGCTGCCTTTACCGCTGGTAAGAAGCCTAAAAAGGAAAACAAAAAAGGGAAAGGAGGTTAATACATGTTATGGATCATTTTACTTGCCCTGTCGGCGACGGTGGATTCGTGGGCAGTAGGGATGACATATAAAGCGCAGAAGATCAAGATCCCGCTGGCGGCGAAGGGGATGATCTCGCTGGTATCCGGGATGACGGCGCTGATAGCGGTACTTTTCGGCAGACTGCTTTCAGAGATTCTGCCAATTGCTGCCATTCAAGCATCCGGTGGAACTTTGCTGGCAGTCATGGGCGTGAAAGCATTGTGGCAGATAAAAAAGGAAAAAGAAAAGACCAACTATGATCTGGATCTCTCGCAGAAAATCGAGACGTGGGAGGCGGTCTGGATGGGGACGGTGCTGTCCGCGGATTCCTTTTTGGTGGGAATCGGACTGGTACAATATGGAAATCAGGCTTATGTTTTTCCCGCTCTGGTGACCGTTCTTACAGGTGGATTTCTTACTTTGGCACAACAAATTCGGTACTGGAGAATATTTGATTATATTTCTGCTGCATTTTTGACACTCGCCGGAATATTTCAACTATTTACTACCTTATAACGTAATAACTAATGATAATGTAATGATTGATGTAAAAATGAAACCTGGGTTTCCCATGAGGGATTTAGAACTCCGTCGGTGCATAGAGGGTGTAATATACCCTCATGCACCGTTACGTGAGTTCTTTTAAGCGAAAGCGGTCCCGAATGGAAAGCGCTGGTTTCATTTTCTATTTTAGTCATTACAGTGACATTTTCCTATTTACAAAAAGGACACTTTTATATACAATATTAGATAGGAAAGTCTGTTTTGTTACAGAATGGAGAAAGGCGGGAACGTGAAATGAGTATCGTAGCACAATTCTTTATGATAATGGGGGGAGTACTGACCGGATATGTAGGGATTGGTCTGGCGGCAGCTATTGGAAACCTGATTGGCGGCGGGATATTCCGCTTCCAATTTGACGAATTTATTTTCTTTATGGTGAGACTTAGCAAGTCAGGCAAACATTTCTCCTTTGGGCTGTGTGATCCATGCCCATACATAAAATGCCAGATGATCGATATGAAACCTACGAAAGTACGAGGGGTAATCTATGGCGCATTTTCGATGGCAGTTGCGCTGTTTGTGACAGAGACGGTGTCATTGCAGCTGTTTGCGGCAAAGCGGATACCATTTAATGCCTTTACGCTGCCGATGGCGATCGTGATGATCGGATATACGTGCTTTATTATTGTGCATCTTGTGTTTACGCAGAAAAAGAATGTCGGAGATAATCCGGGCGGGGCACTGCGGGAAGAGTACCAGCGCGTTTACGGGGAGATAAAAAAAGGAACAGAGCCGGGAGAGATCGAGATCAAAGACCTTGAATATACGGGGCATTTGACGGACCTTGGTGTATATAAAAAATATCTGATGTTAAAATATTACCATTTTTTGGATAAAGGAGACTACGCACAGGTGTCAAAAGTAATTGACGACCTGGAAAATTATGTGCCGGATAAATGGTCAAAAAGCGATCTTCCGATGCTTGCGGAGCTCGTATTTTATCATGTTATTATTCGAAAAAATGAAGCAAAAGCGCAGTTTTACGGCAAACCATTTTGCAGTATGCTGGAGGGAAATGAGGCAGTCAATGAAAAACGAGTATTTGCGTACTGGCTTTTCTTTGAGCAGAAAGACCGGGGGGCGGCGTTACAATATACGATGAAGACATTGAAACAGATTTCGTCGTATCATTTAACGGGATGTCAGAAATTGGAAAAGAAACTACTGAGCGCGTTGATCAAGCGAATCGAACGTACAGCATAAAGAAGAGAGGGTAACGATGAAGGAAAAGATTTTGTCACTGGCACAGGGAAAATTTCGATATCAACAGCCCAAACTGCAGTTGTCGTTAAACCGGTTGATCCTGCAGGTGGAAGAAGGGGGCGAAAGTTCGGAACAGCTGGTGATCTCCAATGACGAAGGAACAAAAGTAAAAGGGTTTGGAGCCAGTGAGGATATTCATTTTGACTTTTTCCCTGTATTTGATGGAAAAGAAAATCATGTAACTGTGCGGGTGAAAGCCGGAAACCGCAAGGCGGGCGAGGTGTTGACGGGAGTATTGTACCTTGTGACGGATTGTGGGGAGCAGACATTGCCGTATGAAGTGCGGATCGTAAAATCGTATTTGAAAGATTCACTGGGGCGGCCGATTTCCGGATATCCGGAATTTGTGCGCTATGCCAAAGAAAATTTTGAAGAGGCAGTCCGGATTTTTTATCATCAGAAATTTCTCGACCGTTATCTGGAGACATTAGAAGATAAGAGGCTGTACCGGCATTTGACAAAAAAGAATTCCAAGAAAGAGGCATTAAAAGAATTTTTGGTGACACACGGAGATATGGAAAAGGAGCCGGTGTCGGAAGAAAAAACGTTGGAAGAACCAAAGACCGGGACAGCGGAAATTAAAAAGCCTGCCGGAAAAAGACGACAGGAAAAGAAACAATGGAAACGGCTGATAACCGCGCATCTTCATTATATTATGAACAGCAGCCGCCGAGATCAGTGGATCGAGGCATTGCGTACCTGCTTTCCGATGGACTATGTGCTGGAAGGCTATCTCGCACATTTGAAAAAGGACGAAGACGGAAAGCAGAAATATCTCAATCTGGTGGCAGGAGTGACAGAACCGGAAGAGGGGGCATCGATGGAACAGGTGCTTCGTTATCTGATCACCCAGT
The DNA here is from genome assembly GCA_900539115.1 of uncultured Roseburia sp. Classification (GTDB taxonomy): domain Bacteria; phylum Bacillota; class Clostridia; order Lachnospirales; family Lachnospiraceae; genus Eubacterium_F. The sequence continues at coordinate 16,018 of UQAQ01000020.1, read as the reverse complement.
ATATCAAATGTAAGATCACGAAAAATGAATTGGACAAAGATGAATTTTACTCCGAAGTCCGTCAATACCAGTCAGACGGCTATCAGCACATTTTCTGTACCGTTCTTTTGGAGCGCATGGGATATTATCAGGAAAATGTGATGGGGCTTTGGGAAGATCTGAACCAGTTGTGGGCGGATGGATGTTACAGCCCGTATCTGTATCTGTATCAGGCAATGATTCTTTTGCAGGAGCCGGATCTGCTCGTGCGGCTTGACCCACAGACAGTCGGAATCTGCCGTTTTGCTCTGCGCTACGATCTGTTGACGGAAAATGAAGTGCTTGCCATCTCGTTTTTGGCGGCAAAGAAAAAGAAAGAAACGCCGGCGATCCTAGCCCTTTTGATGGGATGCTATAAGAAATTCCATACGACAGATACACTGCATAGTATATGTGCTTTGCTGATTCGCGGGGAAAAACAGGGACCGCAGTATCTTAAATGGTTTGAACTCGGCGTAAAACATCATCTGCGGCTTACGGAACTGTATGAGTATTATATGTACTCACTGAGGGAGGAAGATTTTTCCAATCTCGACCCGGCGGTGTATTCGTATTTTGAGTATGAGAACCACTTGCGCGATTCCGTGAAGGCAAAATTTTTCCGGCACATTGTGGAAAACCGGGAAATGCATCCACAGGAATACGCAGTTTATGAAAATTCCATTCATGATTATGTGATTAAACAGGCAGAAAATGGAAAAATCAATGCGACCCTTGCCTATCTGTACAATGAATTGCTGCCGAAAGAAGCAGATATTACACAACTGGCAGACAAACTGCCGGATTTTATCTTTGCCTATCACATTGTATGCCACACGGACAAGAAAATCGTACGTGCCGCCGTAGTGCATGATGAAGGCGGCGGAGAGCAGAATTACCGCATGCAGGATGGCGGGGCGGTCGTACATATTGCAACGCCGAACTACCGGATCTATTTTGTTGATGACAATGGCTATTATCACGCCGGAACAGTTGATTACGAAATCGAAAAATTGTGCCGGCTTGATGAATTTGCAGAGATGTGCTATCAGTATGGCGCGGATTCGCTATTGGTAAAACTGCATCTGTTTTCGAAGATATTAGCGGAAAATGTGGAAATCAGTACGAAAGAGGCCATTTTGATCCATGAACTCGTGCGAAGCGACGTGCTTGGCGTGGAATATCAGCATAAGGGTTTATTGATATTGTACGATTATTATAAGTCCATCGGCGAGGATGCACTTTTGGAAGAAGTCATCCGTGACATCGATTTTCATTATATCAGCAGGGAGCGACAGGCGGGCATCCTGCAGACCATGATTCAATATCAGATGAATGAGGACGCACTTGGGGTATTCCGCAAATACGAATTGACGGAATGCACACCGAAACTGATCCTGCTTTTGATCACGTGGGTTCTGGAAGAAAAACAGCAGAAATTCGATCCGTATTATATGCGGATCTGTGATTTCCTTTATGATAAGGGAGAGAAAAATAAAGTGACGCTTTCGTATCTGCTAAATTATTATATGGGCGATACGAAAAAATTGCTCGATTTTTATAAGGCGGCGGAAAAGAATGGCGTGGAGATCCGCGACGGCGCATTGGAGCGGCTTCTCGGACAGGCATTGTTTACCGGAGCTAACCTGTTTGCGTTTGAAGAACCATTTGAAGAATATTATGAGTACGGGGCAAATCGTACATTGGTAAAAGCATTTTTGGCAGAGATTTCCTATGAATATCTGACCGGCCGACTCGAATTAACGGTGGAATGGAAAAACCGTATCGCCAAAGAAGGACTGGCGACGCAGAATCCTGTACTTGTCCTTGCGATGCTCAAATATTTTTCAGCGCAGGAGACATTGTCGGCCAATGAATGCGAATGGACCCGTTTCCAACTGGCAGAATGTGCGGCAAAGGGGCAGTATCTCGCCTTTATGAAAGATTTTAAGGGTAAGATGGAAGTGCCGTTTGAGATTGAGAATGCCCAGATGTTGGAATGGATCGCATCCGGAAAAGGCGACGTTTATATCGAGATCAATAAGGAAAAACTTCTGCCGATGCGTAGAATCCTGCCGGATGTGTATTGTTTTGCGACAATTCTTTTTTCGGGCGAGACGTGTCAGTACCGTATTTTTGAGGGCGATATGGATGTACCGGTCAAAACCGGAGAGATGGTCGGCGGGACGGCGGATCCATCCACGGAACCATCCTTTTACCGGCTGTTGCAGGGAATGCGAGAAGCGAAAGTAAGTGACTCGGCAGAGTATGACCGGCAGCTTCAGGAATTGAAAAAACGAAAAAATGGTGCGGCACTGCTGCAGCCACTGTCGTGGGAAGGAGAGGCGAAGTAGACAATGAGCCAACGTAGTTTATATATCGGAGTAGATCTGAGAGAAGAAAATTCCCAGCTGGCGCTGCTTGCGCCACAGGGAGAAGAGCCCAAACTCGTATTTGATCCGCGGGATAAGACGGAGAATACGCAGATTTCGACGGTGGTTACCATACCGGGTTCCCAGGAGACGGTTGGACATTTCTTGGAAAAAATTGTTAAAGGTGAGCCGATCTTTGCCGCCGGAGTGGAGAGCGACCCGGTCAATGTACTGGCGGCGTATTTTCAGAAAATATTGTCCTTTACGAGGCGCGAGTACCCGGAAGGAATGATACGGCGTCTGGTCGTCACGACAAAATACCGGGATTTCCGGTTTATCAGCCAGATTTATCAAGCGTTGGAAAAACTTGGTATCGGTAAAGACCGTGCGATGGTAGTTGACCGCCGGCAGTGCTTTGTGTATTATGTCATGAATCAGAAAAAGGATCTGTGGGTGAACCAAGTCGGGGTGTTTGATTACGAAGATCACGAGATTACGTATTTTCAAATGCATGTCGACCGCTATCAGCATCCGCCGTTTGTCACGGTGATGGAGAGACAATATCCGGATTATGTAAAAATGCTCGAAGAGCCGGTTCCGGAAGAGAGTGGCGAAAATGCCAGAGGTTCTGTGGTGGAAGCGATGGTAAAGGGCGCGCTGCATGGACAGGTCATTACGACCGTATATATGACCGGAAAAGGGTTTGCGGATGGTTTTGCCGATGAAATTATGACACAGCTTTGCGTGGGACGGCATGTATTCCGCGGTGACAATCTGTATGTGTTTGGTGCCTGCTTTATCGCGCGTGAGTACAGCGGCGAAAAGAAGATGGAACCATTTCTCTATATGGACGAAGACACGATACCGGTCAACATTACGATGCAGGCGTATACGAATGCCAAAGTGCAGGAAATTATGCTGGCAAAAGCCGGTACGCCGTGGTATCAGGTAGATTATGAGGTGGATCTGATCTCCGATGGAGAAGAGGAACTGCAGATCCGGGTTTATCATGTGAGAGATAAGAGTACACATACCCATATTCTTTCAATGGACGGGATTCAGGGGCGGATTGACCGCAAAGCGCGGATTGGATTACAGATTCGCTTTGCCGGAGTTGACAAATGCATTTTTACGATCCGTGACAAGGGATTTGGAAACTTTTTCCCATCGTCACACCGAATCTGGGAAGAAACGATCATTGTGTAAAGGCAGGTGGTAATATGTTTATATTGTGTCAGGGGGATTTGGCAAAAGAGCCTTATATCATCCCGATTTCAGAAGTTCCTGTTTATTCTTTGGAAGAATTGTGTTATTATATGTATCATAATATTTACACAGTGACAGAGGAATTTTTTGATGAAAATCTGGTTCACTGGCTCAAAGGGCAGGTGCATCTCCGCACCCTTGCGATGAAGATGGAAAAACTTATCCGCAAGCACCACAATATCAAGGATCTGGTGGTGACACTGCTTTGTGCCTGTGATTATTATAAAAAAGAAGAGATTTTTTCACTGGTAGAAGTAATGGAAAACATTGCCAATCTTCCGCCGGAGAAAAAAGCCCGGATGAAGGCAGACAATTATTTGAAAGCCGGAAGATATGGAAGAAGTTTTCAGGAATACCAAAGCCTGCTGCACGGACCGTTGGCAAAGGAACTCAGCACAAAAGAGTATGGGGATGTGCTTCATGATCAGGCGATTGCGATGTTTCATGTATCTTCGTTCCGCCAGGCAGCAGATGGTTTCAAGGAAGCGTACGCACGTAATCACAGACCGGAGTCGCTACAGCAGTATCTGTATGTACTTTTGGCATGCGGTGACAAAGAGATGTTTGACCGCGAATGCGAGGCGGCGGGGAAATCCAAAGAAGAAAAGAAGGCACTTTGTGAGGCATGGGAACAGGCTTGCAGTACTGCCGGAAACGATTCGGACGAAGTTTGTATCAACCGCGCTGTGCGCGAGATAAAAGAATCGCTGGAAGAGCCATCGCAAAAATAAGGAGGAATCAGACACTATGATATTCGGACGATTTCGCAAACGAAAAGCGGAACCGGAAATAGAAGAAGTACTGCCGCCGGAGCAGGAGGCTGAGCAGATTGCAAAAGAAATTAAAGCCGATTCGGCGGCGGAAAAAGAGCAGGTTGACATAAAAGATAAAAAGCAGCGCATTGACTATATTCAGCGCTTGTACGAGGGGATTCAGGAAGCGAAAAACCAGAATGAACAGATTAAAAAAGAGTATGCAGAGGTGACTTCGCATCTGAAGGATATCCAGCTGATGGATCAGGCACTCGACGAGGACAAAGTGGTTCTTCTGCAGACGGCATCGGCGATCGATCAGTTGATGAAAGAACGAGAGTATCTGAAAAAACGCCGGTATAAGTTCAATGATGCACAGCGTCAGGCGATGGAAAACTTTGAGACGAAAGCAGCCGACGACGTAAAGAAGTTAAAGAAATTTGAGGATTACCAGATTAAGGTAAAAAATGATCTGCACCAGCTGGAGAGTGAGAAGCAGCTGCTCAAATCGGACAAACGTGACATTATCAATAAACAGGGTACCCTGCGTGTCGTATCGAAGGTTCTGGCGGGGATTCTGCTTGTGTTTGCACTTTTGATGCTGACGATTCGTCTGGCATTTGAAGTCGATGTTACGGTGCCGGTCATTGCTACCGCGGCATTTGCCTTTTTGGTGTTGCTTGTCATTATGTGGGAAGCGCGTGCTAACCGGACCGATATGGTGATCACAGAACGCAAATGCAACCGCGCAATTTCCCTTTTGAACCGTGTGAAGATAAAATATGTCAATAATACGCGGACCATTGATTATATGTGCATGAAGTACCGCGTGCGCAATGCGACGGAACTGGAATTTGTGTATGATCAGTATCAGCGGGCAAAGCGGGAATGGGCGCGCAAGCGTGAGAGTGTGTATATGCTCAATGAAAAAAAGGACATTTTGGTCGCCGAACTAAAGAGGATGGGCGTAAAAGATGCCGAAATCTGGTGCTCTCAGGTGCAGGCAATCATTGAGCCAAAAGAAATGGTTGAAGTCCGCCACGACTTGAACACGCGCAGGCAGAAACTGCGAAGCCAGATTGATTACAATACAGGGATCATGCAGGATTTTATCGGAGAACTGGAACGCATCCGCGACATTCGCGAAGAGTATGCAAAGGATGTGGAAGAGGTTCTTGCAAAATCCAAGGAAATGAATCCGGAGAAATAGAATGGAGGGAACATATGAATCTTTTATTTTTGTTAAAACCAAAAAATACCGTGGATTTTCTGAATGGCGAGGACACCGTGCGTGCCGGACTTTTGAAACTTCGTGCCAGCGGGTATACAGCAGCACCGGTATTGTCAGAAGATGGAAAATATATCGGGACGGTCACAGAGGGAGACTTTTTGTGGCATCTGCGTGACACACCATTGGATCAGGAAACGGCAGTAAATCATGTATATATCTGCGAAATGATGCGCGAGAACTGGAATCAGGCGGTTCATATTTCGGCGACGATGGAGGAACTTCTGGAATTGGTATTGAACCAGAACTTTGTACCGGTTGTCGACGACCGAAATTATTTTGTGGGAATTATCACGAGGCAGTCTGTGATCCGCCATTTTGTGGACCGGATCCAGAAATTGAAACATCAGGTGGGCGAACAGGAATTGGAAAAAAAGGAAGGAGAAAAAGAGTGAAACCTCGAGTCGATTATACGTTATATTTATGTACAGACCGCGAATTGATGTCTGCGGAAAGACTGGAAAAAGCAGTGGAGCTTGCTATACAAGGGGGTGTGACGGTCGTTCAGCTCCGCGAGAAAGACTGCGCGGGAAGGGAATTTCTGCAGATTGCAAAAGATGTAAAACAGATTACGGATGCGTATGAGATTCCGCTTATTATCAATGACCGGATCGATATCGCGATGGCGGTGGATGCCGACGGCGTTCATTTGGGACAGAGCGACATACCGGCGCATACGGCAAGGGAACTTCTGGGACCGGATAAGATCATAGGGGTATCTGCGTACAATAAAGAACTGGCCGTCGAGGCGCAAAAAGAGGGCGCAGACTATCTGGGGGTCGGCGATGTGTTTGGAACTTCGACGAAAGCAGGAACGCATCATGTAGAAATCGATACCCTGCGTGAGATCTGCAATGCCGTAAAAATCCCGGTAGTTGCGATCGGCGGTGTCAACCAATCCAATGTGGCAAAACTGGCAGGCACCGGTGTCAGTGGGGCAGCAGTCATTTCGGCGATCATTGCTTCGAAAAATATAACAGAAGCAGCGACAAATATGTTATCGCTGCTTCAAAAAGAAGTTATCGTAAATTCTCCAAGAGCATAACCGGAACACGAAGATTACCGGTGCCACGGCCAAGTTCAATATCCGGTTTGTTGGCACCGTGAAAATCGGAACCGCCGGTGATAAACAGATGATATTCATCGGCAAGCTTGCGGACAAACGCTTCATCTGTACCACGGTTTCGCGAATAAATGGCTTCGATTCCGCAAAGTCCGTAAGAGGTCAGATCGTCTAACAACCGGCGGATCTGGCTGACGGACAATTTGTAAAGCAATGGGTGTGCGAGAACCGGAATACCGCCGGATGCGCGAATCAGATCGATGGCATCTTTTGGTGTGAGATATTCGCGGTTGACAAAATACGGGCTGTCCGAAGACAGGCAGGTACGGAATGCATAATCCAGCGATGGCACACCGCCGTTTTCCAGTAACAGTCGGGCAAAATGCGCACGGGTCAAAATAGTATCGCCAAAGCGTTCGCACAACATATCATACGAAATTGGAAAACCGGCATTTTGCAGATTGCTGCACATTTTTCGATTTCGTTCATCACGTTCATTGGAAATGTCTTCCAATGTAGCGATGAGCTTTTTATTATGGATGTCGTAGCGGTATCCGAGCATATGGATTTCAACCGATTGGGAAGAAGAAATCGTATATTTGCAGGAGAGCTCCATACCTGGGATCACCTGAATCTTATTGTCAAATTCTTCCGCTTTTTTTATGGCACGTTCCACGCCGCTTATGGTATCGTGGTCCGTCAATGCAAACGCAACCAGTTCCTGTTTAATTCCAAGAACAACCAGCTCTTCGGGAGAAAAGGTGCCATCGGAACAATTCGAATGCACGTGCAGATCAATATATCTCATAATCATACCTTCTATTCTTTTAGTATAGTATAACTATTATAGCATAATGGTAGGAATATGTAAAACAGAAAGAGCATATAGATAGTAAAGAATAAAAAAGAAATGGCGAGAGAGTAGGAATGAGAAGATTTAAAGGATTTTTTGTTTCCTTTGTGCTGACGGCACTTCTTTTGGTAGTTGTGGCATTTGTGCTGTATCAGACTAAGGCATCCGTGGAACATATTGGCGGAGCGATCCTTTTGGTGTATGCAGTCGCGGCATTTGTAGGTGGAATGATTTTTTCCGCACAAAAGGACAGCCGGCATTATCTGATGGGTGGACTATTTGGACTGGCATATTTTGGGGTTGTTTATGGCGTCAGTGCTGTCTGGAATAAAAGTTTATCCACCATGTTCCCGGCGATATTGACAACACTTTTGGTCTGTGTTCTTGCCGGTATGCTTGGTGGGATGCTTGGACCGAGAAAAAATAAAGAAAGCAGGAGTTGAAAAACTTGTTTTATTGGTGTAAACTGGAAGAAAAGGGAAACCGGAGGAATACGCATGACAGATCAGCAGGTAGAATGTATTGTCGCCCTTGTGGAAGAAGGCAGTTTTTCAAAGGCGGCTGAAAAATTATTTATTTCCCAGCCGGCAATCAGTCAGAATATAAAACGAATGGAACAGCAGTATGGGGTGAAGATATTTGATCGTTCTACGAAAACGATGCATTTGACAGAAGCAGGAAGTGCAATTTATCAGGCAGCAAAAAAGATGCAGGGAACTGAGCGGGAAGTAGGGATGATCTTAGCAGACATCAAACAGCTGAGGACAGGAACCATTACTTTGGGGACAACGCCTTTTCGAGCTACATGTATGCTTCCCAAATCATTGTTCCGGTTTAAAAATTCATATCCGGGAGTGAAGGTGGAAACTGTGTTCGACTCGATTCACAATCTGCAGCAATTGCTGCGGTCGGGAGAAGTTGATTTTTGTATTGAAGCAGATTTGTTTCCTACTGAAGAATTTAGAACGGAAGAAATTGCAGCAGAGACATATTATTTGGCAGTTCCTGCAAATCATCCGTTTAATATAGGACGAGAAAAACAATGTTTGAGCAGAGAAGATATTTGTCAGAAGACACCTCATTTGTACCGGGTGGAAGGTGTCCATATTAATGAATGTGGAGAAATGCCATTTTTGGTGTTGGATGATATGGAAAATGCTACAGATATGCTGGAACGTGTAGCTGAAGCAGAAAATTTCCAGCCAAACGTACAACAGATTGTACATAATTTGGAAATTATGTTTCATTGGATCGTGGCAGGATATGGTACAGGATTGATCCCGGATACGCAGATTTGGTTCAATCCTTATACGACACATCCATGTTATTACAAAATTGCAGATCCTGATGGTGTATATGGTGTGGCTACCAACCGTATCGTGGTTGCGACTAATCCACATCGTTACTTTTCAAGAGCATCCAGCGAGTTTATGAATGTTTTATCAAGTCTTGTCCGAAGCGGGGAATGGCTCCTGAGACCCCAGACCTAATTGGAGATGTAACGTGGCATAGGTCCAGTTGACGCGGCGTTGTGCCCGGCTTGTTCGGATCTGGATATGATGTTTTTCCGGTTCAGGATGTCCGTCGACAAATAGTTCCGCCTTTTTTGGGGAACAAAGGATTGAATGGACCCCCAGGTCACGGATCAGTTTTTTATCAATGTACACTTCAAGGGAAGCATTGTTCGGTTCAGGATCCATCTTGTATTCTAAAAAGAACATATTATAGGTCAGTTTTTCATCAAATAAAATGCTGCCTTCGCGGGTCCGCGGGGAAATGGCGATCTTATGCTGTTGAAAATGCTTGAGGCTTCCGAGAAAACAAGGACTTTTCGGTATTTCATAGGATTCGTCAGGCAAAACATGCACGATCATATCCAAAAAACGGGTAAAATAATTTCCTAGAATTTCAAGTCCTTTTTTGGTAAATGTGTGGTCTTCATTAAACACATCGGATTCCGGGTATTCTCCTGCCCGGATATCATCTTGTAAAGCAAGATCCAGATCCAGTACCGGCAGGTTGTAGTGAAGGGACAGAAATTTTTGGTGCCCTGCGTAACCGAGTCCGTTTTTGGAACAGGATAAAATGAGAGATACAGCAATATCATTTTCCAAAAGAGTTCGGATCAAACCTTCCGAAGATTCCTCGTGAAACTTTTCATTGGGATCTTCCATAGAAAAATCAAGGAATACAATATCAGGTTTCCAGTCAAGTATCTGTTCTAAATAGAACATTCCACCCAAGGAGGACATCCCGGTATATTCAAGATTTAATAGTTCAAAATTCGGGTTTTGTTCTAAAAGAACTCCTATTTTTTCTTTAAATAAATGTGCCAATGATTTTGTTATTTCGTTGTAGATCCTGACAGGGATTCCACGTTCATAATCCATTTCAACAAAAGGTTTTTCATTGCTATCAAAACTATAACTGTCATCTTTTTCAATCAATTCTTTTTTGATCATCTCATAAAAGGAATCATAGTCAATATTAGCATAAAGATTTGTTCCTCCAAGAAAGACAATGCGGATTTCCTTTTTTTGGAGAGCGCGCCTCATACGGAAGATATTACCGCGTCGAAACGCTTTAGGATAGGGATAACTTGGTATCAATTTTAGTTGTCCTCCTTTTCAGTGAGAGTATGCCGGATGCGAAGAGATTCCAGCGCTATACAGATGTTTCGGATCCAGGCACTACAGCAGTCCGGAAGCATAAAGCAGTCCGGATATCCGATTAAGGCATATCCCAAAACGGTTCCGTTGAAATGCAGTGGGACATAATAATAGAGCGTAGTTTCTTTTGGCGCACGAGCATTGGTTTGAGGAAAGGGAATGCCGGGAAGATAAGAAAAGTCACTATTATTTGCGGGTGCGTTCGGAATTGTTACATCTTTCGGAATGGGGATGGAGAGTGGAGAACTTAAAAAAGCAGTCTCGGTATTTGGAAAAATTCTTGCATCGAATCCCGGGTAGCGCTCCATAAAACAATAGGTGGAACCGAGGTTGAGGTCTCCGCTTTTTTTAGATATCCAATTTTTGTCAAGACAAAAAGCAATGATTGAAAATCCGTCTAAGTAGCGGAAAGTGGTATGAATGCAACGTGGTATATCCTCCAATTTTTGGCAATGAAGCAGTTCTTCCGCCATGTAATTATAATTGGAAAAGAAATTTTCATATCTTCCGGCATTGACGGGACGCATCATGTCCTGGGTATATCCGGGCAACTTTGTGAATTTGTCTTCGGTGCATCCGCAACTGTCCCAAATCAGAAATGAAGAGGTCTCTTCAGGAATATCCATAGGAGGATGCCCTTCCAGTTTGGAACGTAGGGCTTGTGCGGCACGACGACCGGTACATTCTCCATCTCGTATCATAGAAGTAATTCGGTAATTTTCGGCGACACCATCGTCTAGTGCGTCAAAGCCGGTAATCGCGATATCTTCCGGAATTCGTATGCCATTTTCAATAAAAGTGCGGTAAGCACCGATGGCCATTGCCTGATTTGCACACATAAGAGCCTGTGGAAGCAGTCCCCGGCGAATCATTTGCGTAGCAATACGCTGTCCTCCGCCATACCAGAAATTTCCTTCGAAAACTTTGGTTTCATCGTATGGAATATTACAAGCCTCCAGTCCCCTTTTATAACCTTCCAATCGTCTTTGTGCATGGGCATGCCACAATGGTCCGGATAAAAAGGCAATATCCGTATAACAATGTTCATTTACAAGGTGTTCTGTCATTTTTTGCATGGCGACTGCGTCATCTAACATAATGGTATCAAAATAGTCGCTTTCGTAATCCAAAGAAATAACAGGTCCCTTAAAATCAGAAAAAATTTCCTCTTGTAGGGCGCTGCGTTCATTTTGCGTGTATTGAAGTGTGGATGGTGCAATTAGGATTCCTTGAAATTCATCCCAAGGGACCATGTGAAAGATGCTTGTTTCCCCGGATATTTGTGACGGATCTACATCTGTATGTAAATCCGTTGTATGAAAATTGGTAAAAATGTGTAATTCGTATTTGGAAGAAAGAAGTTCTTTGGTTACGCCTCGAATTAATGTACGCTGGTAAGAAGCATCGCCTTGTCCGATCAGTAAAGCAATTTTCTTTTTTAACATAGGTTCCTCCGTTCAATAACTCTATATAAGATAAGTATAGTGCCTTTGTATAATTATGTCAATAAAAAGTCTTTTTATATTTTCCGTTCCTTCCGATTAAATATTTTCAGGAGAGGGCTGTAAGCAGCTTACGAGCAATGCATGAAAAAAATTCTAAATTTATTAGCACTCACTCTTGACGAGTGCTAATAAAAGTGGTATAACATAATTGTAGCGATGGTGGAGAGACTATAAAAAGTCCCACATTGTCCAATAACGCTTGCAGGCATCGTGCAGGAGATGCAGAATGGAGGCAGAGTATGAATATTTCAAAATTTACACAGAAATCCGTAGAGATTTTAAACAACCTGGAAAAAATCGCATATGATTTTGGTGCACAGGAGATTGCACAGGAACACTTACTTTATGGGATGTTGACGGTAGAGGATAGTCTGATCAAGAAACTGATCGAGAAAATGGAGATAGACAGCGATGTATTTTTGGCGCAGGTCGAGGGAGCTGTCCGCAAACGTCCGCAGGTTCAGGGAGGACAGGTTTATATCGGACAAGATTTGAATAAAGTATTGGTGTATGCCGAAAATGAGGCGAAAGCGCTGGGAGACGAGTATGTCTCTGTTGAGCATTTATTTTTGAGTCTGCTTCGCAAACCATCGAAGGAGATCAAGCAGCTGTTTCACGATTTTCAGATTGACCGCGAAAGATTTTTGCAGGCTCTTTCGAAAGTCCGAGGAAATCAAAAAGTGACAACGGACAATCCGGAAGCCGTGTATGACAGCTTAAATAAATATGGATATGACCTCGTAGAGAGGGCGCGTGAGAAAAAACTGGATCCTGTAATTGGCAGGGACTCGGAGATTCGTAACATGATTCAGATCTTATCGCGTAAGACCAAAAATAATCCGGTTCTTATCGGTGAACCCGGTGTAGGTAAGACGGCAGCCGTAGAAGGACTGGCACAGCGTATTGTGCGCGGGGATGTGCCGGATGGCTTGAAAGACAAGATCATATTTGCTTTGGATATGGGGGCATTGGTGGCAGGTGCCAAATACCGCGGTGAATTTGAAGAACGTCTGAAAGCCGTTTTGGAAGAAGTCAAAGACAGCGACGGACAGATCATTCTTTTCGTCGATGAACTTCATACGATCGTCGGAGCCGGAAAGACTGATGGCGCAATGGACGCCGGAAACATGTTAAAGCCAATGCTTGCACGTGGCGAATTGCATTGTATCGGTGCAACTACATTGGATGAATATCGGATGTACATTGAGAAAGATGCCGCCCTGGAACGTCGTTTCCAGCCGGTTATGGTGGACGAACCGACGGTAGAGGACACGATCTCGATTCTTCGTGGACTGAAAGACCGTTACGAAATTTTCCATGGTGTAAAAATTACCGATGGAGCACTTGTCAATGCGGCGGTTCTGTCAAACCGTTATATTTCCGATCGTTTCCTTCCGGATAAGGCGATTGACCTTGTCGATGAAGCATGCGCACTCATCAAAACCGAGCTGGATTCGCTGCCGACCGAATTGGATGATGTGCAGCGTCACATCATGCAGCTGGAGATTGAAGAGGCCGCATTGAAAAAAGAAACGGATAATCTGAGCAAAGAGCGTCTGACTAATTTACAGAAAGAACTCGCCGAACTTCGTGAACAATTTGCCGGCGAAAAGGCAAAATGGGACAATGAGCGAAGTGCGGTGGAAAAGGTTCACAGTTTGAAGACTGAACTTGAAACCGTCCGCAATCAGATTGAAATGGCGAAAAACAATTATGACCTTGAAAAAGCGGCGCAATTGCAGTATGGAGATCTGCCAAGAGTGCAGAAACAATTGCAGGAAGCCGAAGAAAAGGCAAAGAAAGGCGACCAGTCGATGGTTCATGAGAGCGTGACGGAGGAAGAAATTGCCAAAATTGTATCGCGCTGGACAGGAATCCCGGTTGCCAAATTGACAGAATCGGAGCGCAATAAAACACTTCATCTGGCAGATGCACTTCACAAACGAGTGGTCGGTCAGGACGAGGGCGTAACGAAAGTGACAGAAGCAATCCTTCGTTCCAAAGCCGGAATCAAGGATCCGACAAAGCCAATCGGCTCATTTCTCTTCCTTGGTCCTACCGGCGTCGGAAAGACGGAGCTTGCGAAGAGCCTTGCCGAGAATTTGTTTGACAATGAACAGAATATCATACGTATTGATATGAGTGAATATATGGAGAAACATTCCGTATCCCGTCTGATCGGAGCGCCTCCGGGATATGTTGGTTACGAGGAAGGCGGCCAGCTGACCGAGGCAGTGCGAAGAAAACCATATTCTGTCGTATTGTTTGATGAGATTGAGAAGGCACATCCGGATGTGTTCAATATTTTCTTACAAATATTGGATGATGGACGTGTAACAGACTCGAAAGGCCGTACGGTCGATTTCAAAAATACGATTTTGATCATGACATCGAACCTTGGCGCAGAATATTTGCTTGATGGCATCGACGAGGACGGCAATATCCGCCCGGAGGCAGAACAGAAAGTGATGGAAAAACTTCGTCTGAGTTTTAAACCGGAATTTTTGAACCGTCTTGATGAAACCATCATGTTTAAGCCGCTGACAAGAGACAATATCCGAGGAATCATTGATCTTTTGATCGCGGATCTGAACCGCCGTCTTGCCGACCGCGAGCTTACGGTAGAGCTTACCGACGCAGCGAAAGACAAAGTGGTGGAAGATGCGTACGAACCGGCTTATGGTGCACGGCCATTGAAGCGTTATATCCAGAAAAAGGTAGAGACGCTTCTTGCCAAAAAGATTTTGTCTGACGAACTTCATGCCGGCGAGCATTTTGTTATCACCGATGAAATGCTGTAAATAAATAACACCCCTTGCGAATTTTGTCATATAGTATACTAAAAAGCAAAATAGCAAGGGGATTTTTTTATGAATTCATATTCTGGAAATTGTAATTGTAATGAAAATCCAAGACCGCGCGGCCCGATGCCTGTCAACATGCCATCCTCTTCCTGCGGATGTCGTGGCTACAAGCCGGAACTGCCGGAATCCCGACCTTGTCCACGCCCGGAACGCCAGACATTGGCTATCGCCTCGGTAAAATGGCAGACGTGGAAAAATGTCATGGACGGTGGAAGCGGTTTGGCGCACGGCTCGATCTTTGAAGATCTCGTTCTTCCATTTGTTGGAAGCAAAGCAGCATGCGCACAATGTTCACAACCATCATATCAAGGGAGGGATCGACGATGAATCAGACAGACAAAAAGAAGTTGCTGCGTTATATTCAGGAAGTTTCGTTTGCCATCGATGATGTCGTACTGTATCTGGATACGCATCCCTATGATGAGGAAGCATTGAAGTATTACAAAAAGTATAAGAAATTATACCACGAGGCATCCGAGGAATACACGCAATACTACGGACCACTACAAACTAGTAATGTCATCGCAGATGACCGCTGGACCTGGGTAGAAGGCCCGTGGCCATGGGAAGGAGGATGTTGATCAATGTGGAAATATGAAAAACGGTTGCAATACCCGGTAAATATCACTCGCCCAAATGCTGAGATGGCAAAAGTGATCATTTCACAATTCGGAGGTCCCGACGGAGAGGTCGGTGCGGCAATGCGCTATCTGTCCCAGCGTTATTCGAACATGAACCGTAAGGTGGCCGGGGTTCTGACTGACATCGGAACGGAGGAACTCGCCCACATGGAAATGATCTGCGCGATCGTTCACCAGCTGACGAAAAACCTCACCGCGGAAGAATTGCAGGAGCAAGGGTTTGCTCCATATTATGTGGACCATACAATCGGACTTTGGCCGCAGGCAGCTTCCGGCGAGCCTTGGAGCGCATCTATGATTCAGTCTACGGGCGACCCAATCGCAGATTTGCATGAAGATATGGGAGCAGAGCAGAAGGCACGTTTGACCTACGACAATATTCTGCGCCTGATCAAAGATCCGGAAGTCTGTGATCCAATCCGCTATCTCCGTGAGCGCGAGGTCGTTCATTATCAGCGTTTCGGCGAAAGCCTGCGGCTGATCACTGACGACCTTGACCATAAAAACATCTATGCATTTAACCCGGATTTTGACAAACAATTTTGTAAATAATTAGTTAAATGAATGGCGATGCGAGGCTCGGGCAAAAGCCCGGGCCTTGTATTGTTTTGTAAAATGTGGGTATTTTAAAAGCAGAGATGTATTTAGAAAGTTAGCGTAAAAAAACTTTCGGAAAAATAAATATTGAAAAAGGCAGCTCCTTTGTATAAAGTTTTAAGTGCCGAAA
>UQAQ01000019.1 GCA_900539115.1 uncultured Roseburia sp. | reverse complement strand
ATGAAGGCTCATTCTGCTGAGAAACAATTAAAAAAATCCCTTATATTAAGGGAAAAAAGACTTGATTATTTAGGGAGTGAAAAAAGAATATCATAGAATGGGAATTGGCAGGAAATTATTTGAGAATGCTCGTGAAATTACAAGAAAGGCCGGCTTCAGCTTTATACAGGTTAAGACGGTAAAGATGGGAACGTATGCTGACTACGATAAAACAAATCTGTTTTATCTGTCGCTTGGCTTTAAAGAACTTGAAGTTTTCCCAACGTTATGGGATGAAGCGAATCCGTGTCAGATCTATATTATGAGTATTTGATAGTACTTAATGCCGGGTGGAGTGGCGATTCATGATTTTTCGTAAAGATATTTTGTAAAAGCATATTGTTTGCAGCGCGTATAAATGATATAATTGTATTTATGAAGGAGGGGTTGCTTATGATGCCGGACGAGAAAATTGAAAACTCCAAACAACTGGAATTTGCTGTATTCTGCATTGAAAATGTTGCAGCAAAACTGGGAGTAGGTGCTGAAAAAGTATATGACGCATTTACGGCAAAAAGCAATATCCTTAATGGCTATATTGTGCCCGAATATGAAGTGTTGCATACCCAGAGCCGGCAATATATTGTAGACGACCTTCTGGATGTGATGAAAGAGAGAGGGGTGGAAGTATGATTGTCTATCATGGTTCGTATTTAGAAATTGATACTCCCGATTTACGTCATTCTCGTCCAAATGTTGATTTTGTCTTGAATTGCCGTAGTGGAAAAGATACATCAAATTATGATCTTGCAATGGGCGGTGTTGCCAATTATAAAGTTTTTAATACAGTAGAATTGTTTTTTGATGGATTAATTGACAAGAGAGAAGCAATTAAACGCCTACGTTATGAAAAGCCTAATCAGCAAATTTGTTTCCGGACAGAAAAAGCACTTTCTCTGTTGCATTTTGAAGGGAGTGAACAGATATGACAGCAAATCCCATTTTGCTTCAAAAAAAATATAGCCGTGTTATAGAATGCTTTGCAAAAAGGCAAGCAGTTTCACTAGATGCAGCATTGGATTTCTTTTATCACTCAGAAGTTTATCTGTTGATGCGCGACGGCGTGTCTGATATGCACTGCATGAGTGATGCCTATCTGGCAGATGAACTGCAACAAGAATATGCTGCGAAAGGTCTTTGAGTTAAGGAGAATGGATTATGAGTAAGAATGATATTACTGCTATAAATCGCGATTTTCTGGAAAGTGTTTCTGAGGTATTATTAGAAGCAAGAAAGAATGCTAAAACGGCAGTTAATCTTTCTATGGTATATGCTTATTATGAAATTGGCAGAATAATCGTTGAGGAAGAACAGCGTGGAGAACAGAGAGCAGCCTATGGAAAGCAGCTTTTGAAGGGATTATCGGATTATTTGACACAGAATTTTGGAAAGGGATTTTCTGTTGCCAATCTGAAAAATATTCGTCAGTTTTACAAAGTTTATTCTACAGATCAAATTGGCGAAACAGTGTTTAGCCAATTCGATAATCTGCCTACTGTTAACACAGGTAGAAAATTCTATCTTAGTTGGTCGCATTACCTGAAACTCATGCGGATAGATAATATAGATGAGCGTCATTTTTACGAAATTGAAGCCATAAAAAATGACTGGAGTCTGAGTGAATTGAAGCGGCAATATAATACTTCTCTTTATGAACGAATTGCACTTAGTACAAATAAAGATGAGGTTTATCGTCTTGCAATGGAAGGGCAGACAATCGAAACACCGAAAGATGCAGTCAAGGATCCCTATGTATTGGAATTTCTTGGATTAAAGGAGTTGCCGGAATATTCCGAAAATGAATTGGAAAGCCGGATTATCGACAATTTGCAGCAGTTTTTGCTGGAACTTGGTACCGGCTTTGCGTTTGTAGGCAGACAAGTAAGGTTCACGTTTGATGAAGAACACTTTATGGTAGATTTGGTTTTTTATAATCGCTTATTACGCTGCTTTGTTTTATTTGATTTGAAAATTGGAGAGCTGAAACATCAGGATATTGGTCAAATGCAGATGTACGTTCATTATTATGATCGAAAAGTAAAGCTTCCCGATGAGAATCCTACGATTGGTATAGTGTTGTGCAGAGATAAAAACAATGCGGTTGTAGAGATGACGTTACCTGAGGATAATAAGCAGATTTTTGCCAGCAAATATGAGACAGTTTTACCAAGCAAGGAAGCATTGCAAAAATTGCTGAAAGAACAGATGGAAGATGATGAAGATTAAATTATATCGTGAAAGGAAGTTTAATTATGTATGAAATGAAACCGGAATATTATATTGGAATAGAAATGATCGATGAGGAACACAAACAGCTCTTTCAATATGCCGATGAAGCTTATGAGCTGCTTCATGATGAATTTACACCCGATAAATATGACAAAATGAATACGATTTTGCAGAATCTTCGTGATTATACGGTAAAGCATTTTGCTGACGAAGAGGCGTATATGGAATCCATTCATTATAATAAAATATTTACGCAGAAAATCCAGCATCAGGAATTCGTTCAAAAACTGGACGAGTTTATGGAACACCATAAGGACGA
This sequence comes from uncultured Roseburia sp., assembly GCA_900539115.1. Lineage (GTDB taxonomy): Bacteria > Bacillota > Clostridia > Lachnospirales > Lachnospiraceae > Eubacterium_F. The sequence goes on along the minus strand of UQAQ01000019.1, from coordinate 50,927 downwards.
GGTAGAAGATCAGGATAAACAGATCATGGATATTCTTGAGTTTCTCACGGAATGGCTGGTGAACCATATTTTGCATGTAGATGGACAGATTCCTAAAATGGAATAAAATATTTGTAACTATTCAGGACGCCCCTCCTCACATTCGCATTTCGAACACTTCGTGTTCTTTTCACGCCTTTGACAAGGTTAAAAATGCTCATATGGGGAGGGGAACCCTATTAGGATCTAAATGCACGGAAATCAAAGCCTCTTACGTGCAAGCACGCCGATTCATTGATTTCCATACATTGGATCCTGAATAGTTACAATTATTTATGGAATTATGGCGACGTGTTTGTTATAATTTTGATGTAGGGGATGAGAACTTTGACTAGGAATTATGATATGACAATGTTTAAAGAAACAGGAATTCGACAACAGGTAATTGAAGAAATAATTCAGATCGCTAAATTGAATCACGTTGAAAAAGTAATCTTGTTTGGTTCCAGAGCAAGAGGAGATTACAAAGAACGAAGTGATATTGATTTAGCATTTTTAGGTGGCAATAGCAGCGAATTTATTTTAACAGTAGATGAGGAAACTTCTACTTTGTTAAAATTTGATGTGGTTGATCTGGAAAAACCTGTTGGGAAAGAACTGCGGGAATCCATTGAAAGAGAAGGGATGGTAATTTATGAAGAAATATGAGAATTTCAAAATTGCAGAAATGAAAATTGCGTAAATGGATGATACAACAAAGAAAACATTATAAATAACAGACTAGCGGAGGATAAATGAGAATGTCAGTAAGAAGTGCAAAAATAGATCAGAAAGCAGATTTGATATGGGCAATAGCAGATAAGCTTACCGGAGTATATAAACCACATGAATATGGAGATGTTATACTTCCGCTTACGGTGATTCGGAGATTTGATTGTATTCTTCATGATAAAAAAGATGAAGTTTTGAAGAAATATGAGGAAGTGAAAAATCTCCCAATGAAAGATGTATTGCTTCGTAAGACTTCAGGCTATGATTTTTACAATACCAGTAAATATACTTTTGAGAAACTAATGGACGATCCGGATAATATTGAGGATAATTTTCATGATTATCTGAATGGATTTTCAGAGAATGTGCGGGATATTCTTGAAAAGTTTAAGTTTGATGGTCACATCACCACTATGGCAAATAAGGGAATTCTTTATATTGTATTAAAGGAATATACAACAGATAGAGGAAATCTTCATCCGAATGAAATCTCTAACCTTGAAATGGGATATATTTTTGAAGAGATTATCAGAAGATTCTCCGAGTCTCATAATGAAGATGCAGGACAGCATTACACTCCAAGAGAAGTAATTCAGCTTATGGTCAACATTCTATTTAATGATGACAATGATATTCTGTCGGGCAATAATGTTGCGAAGACAATTTATGATCCTGCCTGCGGTACGGGAGGCATGTTATCTGTTGCTGAGGAATATCTGCACAGCTTGAATAAAGAGACGGAGCTGGTGTCGTTTGGTCAGGAGATCAATGATCAGACATTTGCTATTTGCAAAGCGGATATGTTGATCAAGGGGAACAATGCAGATTACATTAAGGATGGAAATACTTTATCGGATGATCAGTTTGCCGGTAGTACATTTGATTACATTTTATCTAATCCACCGTTTGGTCGTGAGTGGAAGAATGAAAAGGCAAAGGTAATGGAAGAAGCAAAACTGGGATTTGGCGGAAGATTTGGTGCAGGACTTCCGGCAGCCAGTGACGGTCAGATGCTGTTTTTGATGACTGCTATTTCAAAAATGAAGGATATTGATAAAGGTGGAAGCCGTATTGCAATCATTCATAACGGTTCACCTTTATTTACCGGTGATGCCGGTTCCGGACCTTCTGAGATCCGCAGATACATTTTAGAGCAGGATTTATTGGAAGCAATCATTGCTTTACCAAATGATATTTTTTACAACACAGGAATTGCAACTTATATCTGGGTATTGTCAAATAAAAAGGCAGGTACAGTCAGAGAAGGTAAAGTACAGCTAATTAATGCTAATGAGATGTTTGTGAAGAGAAGAAAGGCATTGGGAAATAAGCGAAACGATATCTCTGAGGAAGATATCGCTGAAATTACAAAGATATACGGTGATTTTAAAGAAAGTGAAATTAGCCAGATCTATGATAACGAGGATTTTGGTTATACCAAGATTACAGTAGAAAGACCTCTCCGTGATGAAGAAGGCAATCTGGTATTGAAAAAGGGCAAAAAACAGCCGGATACAAGCTTACGTGATACAGAAAATGTTCCGCTGAAAGAGAATATCAAAGAGTACTTTGAAAGAGAAGTACTGCCGTTTGCGTCGGATGCCTGGATTGACGAGAAAAAATCAAAAGTAGGATATGAAATTCCGTTTACAAGATATTTTTACAAGTATGAAGCTCCAAGACCATCAGCGGAAATCATGGCAGAGATCATGGATTTGGAGACAGAACTGTCTGGAAGTCTTGAGGAGGTATTTGACCTATGAGAGAGATGAAGGATAGTAAGGTTAAGTGGCTAGGTGCAATACCCTTAGAATGGAAGGTTGAAAGGGTAAAACATGGATTTATAAGAAAGAAAGCGGAAGCTCATCAAGATAATCCCATAGTACTCTCATTGGCAAGAACTGGCGTTAGAGAAAGAGACATTTCTAACAATGAGGGACAGATTGCGGAAAGTTATTATAATTATAATCCAGTGGATGTAGATGATTTGTTAATTAATCCAATGGATTTATATAGTGGAGCAAATTGTAGTATTTCAAAGATTTCAGGAGTTATTAGCCCGGCATATGTGAATTTGAGATATCGAGAAGGCTATAATCCGCAATATTATGATTATTACTTTAAACTGCAGTATTGGTTGATGGCTTTTTTTGCACATGGAAAAGGAGTGTCATATGAAAATAGATGGACATTAAATGCAGAAACATTGATGAATTATCCCATTATTGTACCAACTGAATGTGAACAAAGAAAGATTGTAGATTATTTGAATACCAAGTGTTCAAAGATTGATGAAATTATTCAAAAGCAGAAAGTAATAATTGAAAAATTAAAAGAATACAAACTGTCTGTTATATCAGAAATTGTGACAAAAGGATTGAATAGAAATGTTGAAATGAAGGATAGTCAGGACGATTTTGTCGGGGAAATACCATATCATTGGGAGATGTTAAAGTTTGGAAGGTGCATTTCTGTGAAATCTAATTTAGTTCCTCCAGATGATTATAAGGATTATCCACAGATATCCCCAGATTGTATAGAAAAAGGAGCTGCAAGATTAGTAGGACATAAGACAGTTGAAGAATCAGGCGTTATTAGTTGGAATCATTTGTTTTTTAAAGGACAAATTATTTATTCAAAAATTCGTCCGTTGTTAGATAAAGTAGTAATCGCACCTTTTGATGGATTATGCAGTGCAGATATGTATCCAATAGAAACAAGCAACAATCCTAAATTTGTTGTGTATATGATGTTATCTGCATACTTTCATTCACAGGTAGCATTAGTGACTGAAAATAGAGTAAAAATGCCTAAAATAAATCAAAATGAATTGACAAATATTACGGTAGTAATGCCACCTATGGAGGAACAGAAAGAGATTGTTGAATGGTTAGACAGAAAATGTCATGAAATTGACAAAAATATTAGTGCAAGGGAATTACTTATTGAAAAATACAGTAAATACAAAAAATCCCTTATTTTCGAGGTGGTCACAGGCAAAAAGGAGGTGTAGCTCATGTCTGATTTTGATGTAAAAGAGAAACGATTTGAAGAAGATATCGAAGACTATCTGATTCATCCTGGTGGATATACAAAGGGTGATCCAAAGAAATTTAATCGTGAATCAGGACTCGACGAAGACACATTTGTTGAGTTTATTAAGACAAGCCAGCCTAAGAAATGGGATAGATATGTGAAAATCTATGCAGAAAACTCCGAGAAGCAAGTAGTTGAGCGTTTTAAAAGAGAAGTCAAGACAACGAATCTTTTGAATGTGATGCGGCATGGCTTTATGGACAGAGGCATCAAGTTTTATCCGATTTTCTGGAAGCCGGAGACCACTTTGAATGAGACTACACAGATTCAGTATGATGCGAATATCCTTCATTGTACCAGACAGCTTCACTACTCTGTACATAATGAGAACAGTATTGATATTGTGCTTTTTGTAAATGGTATTCCGGTGGTATCTATGGAATTGAAATGCCAGTTTACAGGACAGGATACAACAAATGCCATTAATCAGTATAAGTTTGATCGTGCCGGTAAGGATGCAATTTTTGCTTTCAAGGAAAGAGTGCTAGTACATTTTGCAGTAGACCTTACCAATGTTTATATGACTACAAGACTTGAGGGTGCACACACTTATTTTCTGCCATTTAATCAGGGCAGTAATGGTGCCGGAAAAGTAGGTGGCAAAGGGAATCCAGTAAATCCAGATGGATATGATACAGCTTATCTTTGGGAAAGAGTACTCTGCAAGGACAGTCTGATGGAAATTCTACAGAAATATATGCACTTGCAGCAGGAGTATGATAAAAATGGAAATCTTGTGAAAGAGACTATGATTTTCCCAAGATATCATCAGCTTGATGTCGTCACGAAGCTGTTGGAAGATGTGAAAAAGAATGGCTCAGGTAAGAGTTATCTGATCCAGCATAGTGCAGGCTCAGGAAAGTCCAATTCGATTGCATGGCTGGCACACAGACTGACAGGACTTCATGATTATGAGGATAATAAGATTTTCCAGTCAGTCATCATCGTTACTGACAGACGAGTGCTTGACAGTCAGTTACAGTCTACTGTATATCAGTTTGACCATGTAGAAGGTGTGGTTAAAAAAGTAGATAAGAATTCGGGACAGCTTAGAGATGCAATCAATGATGGTGTAGGCATTATTATTACTACCTTACAGAAATTCCCTGTAATCTATAAAGAGGTAGATTCTGCAAATAAAAGGTTTGCGATTATTATTGATGAGGCACATTCTTCGCAGACCGGAGATGCAGCGAAAAAGCTAAAAAGAGCATTAGCTGATACAGAAGAAATTCTGAAAGAGTATGCTGAGATGGAAGATGAAGACGAGAGAAATCGCAAGGATGATGAGGACAAGTTATTAGATGAACTGGCAGCACAGGGGATGCATAAGAACTTATCATTCTTTGCATTTACGGCAACTCCCAAGGGAAAGACATTGCAGATGTTTGGTCAGAAGGATACGGAAGGAATCTACAGACCTTTCCATATCTATTCTATGAGACAGGCGATAGAGGAACATTTTATATTGGATGTTCTGCAGAACTATATGACCTACAAAATGTATTACAAGATTGCCAAGATTATTGAGGATAATCCGGAATTTGATACAACAGCAGGTTCAAAGGCAATTATAAATTATGAGACACTGCATCCACATAATATCTCTCAGAAGACTGCCATTATGCTGGAGCATTTTATGAATGTCACCAGACATAAGATTGGTGGCAGGGCGAAGGCTATGGTTGTTACACCATCCAGACTTCATGCAGTACGATATGTGCAGGAATTTAAGAGACAGATAAAAGAAAAAGGACTGAATGACCTTGAAGTGTTAGTCGCTTTTTCCGGTGAAGTGAAAGATAACGATGATATGTTTACCGAAGAGGGAATGAACAAGGATAAAGAAGGCAAGACAATCAAAGAAAAGGCTTTGCCGGAAACATTCCATACAGATGATTATGGAATCCTTGTTGTTGCAGAGAAATATCAGACCGGCTTTGATGAACCTTTGCTTCATACCATGTTTGTGGATAAGAAATTGTCCGGTGTAAAGGCAGTACAGACTTTATCAAGACTGAATCGTACTACAAGGGGAAAAGTAGATACCTTTGTACTTGATTTTGTAAATTCGGCAGAAGATATCAAAGCATCTTTTGAGCCATTCTATGAGGAAACTGTGCTCTTGGAGGAAACAGATCCTAATGTTGTATATGACATGAAGAATACCTTGGATGATTTCAGGGTATATCAGAAATCGGAAGTGGATAAATTTGCGGATATTTTCTATCAGAGTGAGAATCAATCAGCTGGTGATCTTGGAAAGCTTCAGGGACAGTTAAAACCGGCGGTAGACAGATATGTAGTGCTTGAAGTAGAAAAACAGGATATATTTAAGTCTACATTGGCAAGTTTTAATCGTGTGTATGCCTATATTACACAGGTGTGCAGACTATTTGACAAGGATATTCACAGATTCAGTATTTATTCAAAGTTCTTATATACAATGCTTCCGAAAGGACATGGTGGAGAGAAAATAAACATTGATGACAAAGTGCTTCTTGAATACTATAAGCTGGAAAAAGACTTTGAAGGTCCGATAGAGCTTGAAAGCACAGAAGGCGGATATACACCTATCTCCGGTGATTCTGGTCATAGAGAGCCTAAGAAAGACCCGTTGACAGTAATCATTGACAAGATAAATGAAAAGTATGGCACACATTTTACAGAGATGGATAAAGTTCTTGTTCAGATGGAAAATGATTATGCCAATCAGGAAAAATGGCAGAGTTACGCAAAGAACAATGACAGAGCAACCTTTATGTTATTGTTTGAAAAGGACTTTCCGAATATGGCAGCAGACAGATATGAGCAGAATGACCAGTTTTTCAGGAAACTGTTTGATGATCCGGATATGATGAAGCAGGTGATGGAAACTGTAGGTTCTGTACTGTATGAGAGATTGAAGAAGAAATATATCTTTGATCCGAAGTCTGGCGTAATTGAAGAGGCGACACCGGAGACTTATGTGGAAGATACATATTTGACGAAAGCATAACTTGGTTGTGGAGCATTCCGAAAGTGAACAAGAATTTATTGGTATTTGATAGTTAAATATCAAATAATATTTTTGATGCTGGTGATTAATATTTTAATGGATATTAATTGAGGTTGTATGGAGGTATTTATGGATCAAGAAGAATTAACAGCTCTAGTTGTGGAACTATTAGCTACTAAGCGCGAAGATGATTGGTGGGATTTTAAGCAGGAACATCAGCATGATAAAGCGGAATTGGTTCATGATATTATTTGTATGGCAAATAATCGTCCACGAAGGGATTCTTATATTATTTTTTGTGTGGAGGATAAAACATTACAAATAATAGGTGTTGAATCGGATGCTAATCGACGAAACCAACAGGGAATAACGGATATATTACGGAGCGTTAGTTTTGCTGGAGGGGTTAGACCACGAATAGAGGTACACACGATTGTATTGGAGAATCATCAGCTAGACATTCTTGTTATAAAAGATAGTGCAGTGGTTCCGTATTATTTAGAAAACGATTATAGAGATAAGTCTATCAAAAATCAAAAAGGTAAATCATACGGTAAAATTGTCCGTGCGTATCATATTTACACAAGGGTTGTAGATAATAATACGGCTATAGATAAACAAGCGGATATTAATGATATTGAGTTTTTATGGCGAAAACGTTTTGGCATAGATCTGTCGATTATGGAACGACTTAATAGATTGCTTGATGATACTGATAAATGGGTATTTGATTGGGGAAATAAAAAATATTGTTATCATATCGACTTCCCGGAATTTCAAATTGTTCAGATGGAAGATATGCAGCAAGGATGGGTTCCTGCAGCTGCATTTTATGCACATCCTGTTATGTACCTTGCCAGATTAAATATTATGTATCATAATACCCCTATTTATGAATCGGTGCTATGGAGTTTTGATGAATTTAGAAAATATTTACCAGAAGCTCGAAATGCTGAAGTAAAGGGAAAAATGGATTTCTGGTATAGCTATTATTTGCTGGATTCAATTGAGGGTAAAATGTTAAAAATATTTACTCATAGAAGCTGTGATATTTCTAGTAGAGAACCGAATTATCATCAGATTTTAGTTTTTGAAAATGAAGATCAAAAAAAGGAATTTGATATGTATGTTTTTGAACACTTTGATGATCATAGTGACGAGGAAATAAATGATAATTATAAATATCAAATACAAGAAGATAAAAAAGAAAATTTAGGAGGACTGATGTTTTCTGCATATCAAGTTGCTAAAATTGCATGGTTATATGAAGATTGGAGGTCTTGGTCCATTGTTGATAAATGAAAATTCTGTTGACTAGTTATTTTTTGCGGATGTATATGTCTAAAATAATTGATTAAAGCACTTATATTATATGTATTTGTGCTGGAAAGGAGTCTTTTATGACAGAAAAATCGAAAAAGAATAAGAAGGAAAAAGTATTATTTCCAACAAAATATGATATGATTTGCGAGGCAACAAGGCTGGAAGAATTAATGCCATTATATTCAGAATGGTTAAAAAAATTTGGCTTGATTATTAGAAATAAAATTTGGAGTAATAGTGATGAATATACGTTAGCGTTTATATTGCATACAATTAACGATACATTAACTCTTTCCATTGACATTCTGGGTGAGCATATAGAATTTATACAATTGTATATTGAAATGCTTGTAAAATATGAAAAATTGTATTCAAGAAGTAATATACAAAAATTATTTAATAATTTTTTGAAGGAAATTGAATTCTATAAAACGGAAATATCACTTAAAGAGCATTGGGATTATATTAATCCATTTTTAAAAGCAGAGTATGATGAGAATGATTTCTATGGGAAAAATTTAATAGAGTTGTTAGATGACATGTTTGAAAATATTATACATGTATGTCAGAAAAGTTTTTTTGTAGAAAAGTCATCTTTGGGTACTTTGCTGAGGGGAAGAAGAGGCGAATATAATGCTGTAAAAGATTTATATCCGCCATCTATTAAGGTAGCAGAGGATAACAATATTCTTAATCGTTGGAATCCACCAAATAAGAGATATAATTATTTGGTTATTGAACAGGATGATAGAGAAAATGCACAAGAAACAGTGTTAAGAGAACTTCGTTCGAAAAGCTATGAAAATTATACAATATGCAGATTCGTATCACAGAATGAAAAGAGTGAAAAAAAACAGTTGTTAATCAATTTAGATTATCAAGAACTTTCAGTTGGAGATATATGGTTAGATACTCAAATTAAGCTAAATATAATAACGCAAGATTATATTGAGAATTTGATTAATAAAAATAACTATGATTTAATAGCAAATGCAATAGAAGATAAAACAAAAATGCTGGCGACAGAATTTGCTGGCAAATATTTGTTATCCGCACTGTGCAGTGCGATTTTTGTTCCATTAGATGATGACGAAGACAATGACAAAATTAAGAAAGAACGTTGTTATAAATCATTTCATATTTTAGCTGAATATTTTGAAAAAAAGGAATATGGCGGAATTATATATCCGAGTACTCGTATGAGAAAATATGGAAAACATGGAACAAATGTTGTTTTATTTGATGCGGATTCTGTTAAGGCAAAAGAAAACTCCATGTTGATTGTTAAAGGATGTGAATAACATAACATTATAAGTATTAATATTTTAAACCATGCTTTAAAAATATTACATGACAGTCTTTTTAATGACTACCCAGTTTAGTGTTAGAGAAATTTATATAAAAAAAGGTGAGCATTTATGGTTAATGAGTCAGAAAAAATATTAAGCGCATTTTCACAAATGTACTTCTATAAAGAATTAGTATTAGATGATTTAAAGTTTGTTCCAGAGAATGATACAGAAAAAGAGGTTGCGGATGTTCTATTGAATATCGGTGATATTATAATTGCAATACAATTAAAATCGAGAAATGATAAAGATTTAACTGATGATGAGAAAAAAGAAGTAAAGTGGCTTGGCAGACACTGCAGGGCAGCAAAAAAACAGATAAAAGATTCTATTTCATTCATTCGGTCGGGGGACTTACCAACATTTGAAAATAGAAGAACTATGGATGTTAAATTGAATGAAACGGCTAAAATTGTTCCCCTAATTATTTTTATGAATGAAAACATAAAAACATACAAACCCGTTGTGTGGAAACATTCAGATGAAGGAATGAATGTTAATTGCATGTCTTTTTCTGATTTTAAGAGAGTTTGTGAGACCCTAATTACTCCGATAGAAATTGCAGATTATTTAGAGTGGCGTTTGGATTTCTATGAAAAAAACGGAGAGGCCGACATGTATATGTATGAGGATAAAGAAGGTAATATTTCTATTTCAAAACGGAATAACGAATCTTTAGTTTATCAATTCCTTGCAACTGAATATGGTGTTTGTAGAGCTACAAGTATGAAGAAAGAATTATTAATCTTCCAAGGTTTTTTGCATAAGTTGCCAGAACATACGAAAGTTCGTTCGGTGGACTCTGCAGAGTTTAAATTAGTTAAGTTCTTTGCGCATTTTTGCAGAGTGGAAATCAAACCATTTGTTGAAAGGTTAGATAAAGCGATTAGTAAATCTAAGAGCAAAGAGTTTGGAGTGATTGGAAATCTGCGAAATGTTCAGCAAAACTATATTGTTTTATTTTTAAGCTCACAACATGATTCTTGTATTCCAAATGAGCTAATAAGGAAAATGGTTCCTGATGAGACGAAAATAGATACTATTCTGCAAATAGTTGTTTATTGGGTTAATGATGAGGAATATAGAATTGATTTTCATTATTATGAAAATAATTAAAAAGTTTAGTTTACTACTAAATAGGTAGTAACAACATACTCAATTTTGCTTTGATATGCAACAATTTGCATTTTCAGAGTGTATAACAACAACACCGAAAGCCCTTGCAAAACTTGGCTTTACAAGACAAAACAAAGGAGAATCAAACCTATGATAAACGTTTTATTCATCTGCCACGGCAATATCTGTCGCTCCCCCATGTGCGAATTTATTTTCCGTGACAAAGTTCAAAAACTAGGACTGGGAGAGCAGTTTCATATCGAATCTGCGGCAACCAGTACGGAAGAAATTGGAAATATGCCGCATCATGGCACACAGCAGATTCTGTCGAGGCTTGGCATCAGCTGTTATGGCAAGAGGGCGAGACAGATCCGTAAAAAAGATTATGACGAATATGACTATTTGATTGGGATGGACGACATGAACATCCGCAATATGAAACGCGTCTTTGGCGAAGACAAAGACAAAAAGATTTACAAATTTTTGTCTTTTGCCGGGGAGGAAAGAAGTATTGCGGATCCGTGGTATACCGGGGATTTTGAACGGACTTACCGCGATGTGGACGAGGCGTGTGATGCCTTTCTTTCCTATTTGATTCAAAAAGGAGAGGTCGTGACCCGGAGTTGATTTACAATAGAAAACAATTAAAAGCATTGATCCTGCCACTGATGTTTGAGCAGTTTTTGAATGTTATGGTAGGAATGGTCGATACGCTGATGGTGTCGAAAGCAGGAGAAGCCGCTGTGTCGGGTGTGGCATTGACGACCAATATCAATCTGCTTATCATACAGGTGATGGCGGCGCTGGCGACCGGAGGAGCCGTCGTCTGTAGTCAGTACAATGGACGGAAAGATACCGAAGAGGCGACATTTGCGGCGGCACAGCTGGAAACCGTGCTTCTTGTGTTTTCGGTGGTGGCTGCATTGATCTGTGCCGTATTTGGACACCGGATGTTGCCGGCAATTTTTGGAAAAGTTGAAGAGACGGTAATGCACAGTGCATGGATTTATATGTTTGTAACGGCGTTATCTTATCCGTTCCTGGGTGTGTATAATGCCGGCGCGGCCATTTTTCGAAGTGTCGGAAACAGCAAAGTCAGTATGATCCTTAGTGTGGTTATGAATGCAATCAATATTGTGCTAAATGCCGTGCTTGTTATGATGGGATATGGCGTGCTTGGTGTGGCACTTGCTACATTGGTCAGCCGCATTGTGTGTGGAATATGCATGGTCATTTTGGTGACAAAACCATACAATCCATTGCAGCTGAAACGATTGCGGGAACTGCTGCCGAATCGAAAAATGATAACGAGAATTTTGCGGATTGGAATTCCAAGTGGAATCGAAAATAGTATGTTTCAAGTGGGAAAACTGATGGTAGTAAGCATGATCACGAGATTTGGGACGGCGGCAATCGCGGCAAACTCAGTCAGTTATTCAGTTATTGAATTTCCCAATATTCCGGGGATGTCGATGGGACTTGCCCTGATCACGGTTGTCGGAAATTGTCTGGGAGCCGGAGAAATAGAGCAGGCGAAAAAATATACAAAGAAATTGATGGTGCTTGCGTATGCCGGCGACTGGATTATGAACGCCTTATTGTTTGTCTTTGCTCCGCAGGTGGTTGGTGTGTTTTCACTGTCGAAAGAGGCGACCGATATGGCGGTAGAAGTGCTTCGCTGGTTCAGTTCCGTCGCAGTCTTTATCTGGCCGCTCAGTTTTACCCTGCCAAATGCATTGCGGGCGGCGGGAGACGTCAAATATACGATGATTACCGGAATTTTGTCCATGTGGATGTTCCGCGTACTTTGCAGTTATTTTCTTGCCGTGGTATGTAATCTTGGGATTTTGGGAGTATGGTATGGCATGTTTATTGACTGGGGTGTGCGATCCCTGTTCTTTGTCATCCGTTATTTATCGGGAAAATGGCAGACAAAAAAAGTTATTTCATAGAATAAAGAGGGTTGCCCGTTTTGGACAACCCTTTGATTTTATTCTTCTACTTATTCTTCTACATTTTCGTCTTCGCTTGCTTCTTCCGTTTCTTCGCTTTCCTTAGAATCTAAATATTCGCCGTAGCGATCATCCACCAGCTGATCGATGTATCCTCGGCTGAACAATGGAAATGCTTCGGTCAATTCGACTTTTAACCGGTCTGTGATCATCAGGAAATTTTCCTCGTCACTCAGGCTTTCATCCGATGGAAGAGAAGCAAAATAGTCATCGGTAAAATGTTCTGCGATGTAATTTTCAACGTCTTCGAGTACATTTTCTTCTTCCGAAACAAGCGTTTTGATAGTGTTTGCTTTATGGATCGAAGAAATTCCGATAATCATAAAAATGGTAAATACAATCGTTAAAACGACAACAGAAAATGTGTTAAATATTGTCAACACACCCAAGCCGTTTAAGAGTGCAAAAAGATAACCAAGGACAGCAAACACGATAAAACTGATTCCACTGAATTTAAAATCCGAATAGGTATCTTTTTTATTGACATAAACGGTACTGGCTTCCGTACGAAGGTCAGAGAGAAGTTTATTTGCTTCCTCATCTTGAATTTCAGCATATTTTTCTTCGAATTTCGGAAGCAGAAGTTCCAGATCCGGATTCTCGTCGTCATCAGCGTCTTCGGTCAGACCATCAAAGAGCTGATGGATATAAACCAATTCTTTTCCGGCGACGATAATATCGTAGGCAGGGATTTCACCCTCTTCATTTTCCGGCTGTGGACGTACAGCACAACTGAGCAGTCCCGCGCGGTTTAAGTAACTGACAAGTTTAGCAGCTGTTTCTTCTTTGGCGAGAGAGCCGATGGCAACCGGTTCGTTTTCGTCGATTTCTTCCGGAAGTTCCTCGACCAGATCACAACCGCAGTCTACACAAGTAGTAACTCCATTAATATATTCATTTCTACATTTTGGACACCACATAAATAAGCTCCTTTCTTAAAGCATAATTCTAGACATAATTTTAGCATAGCAGGCAAAAAAAAGCAATTTATTCTTGTAGAGAATTTTCAAGAATGTTATAATGAAAAAGTGACGAACATTAAGAACAGGAGCAGATATCATTATGGCTTTGAAAAATAGACGTTTTTTGGCACTTTCGGATGAAATTCTGATGAGTGTAGAAAAACCTGCCAGATATACAGGAAATGAAATTAATATGGTAAAAAAAGACCCGGCATCGGTAGATGTCCGGTTTTGCATGTGTTTCCCGGATGTGTATGAGATCGGAATGTCGCATCTGGGAATCCAGATATTATATGATATGTTTAATCAGTGGGAAGACACGTATTGCGAGAGAGTCTATTCTCCGTGGCCGGATCTTGACAAGATTATGCGGGAAAAGCACATTCCGTTGTTTGCGCTTGAGAGCCAGCAGCCGATCAAAGAGTTTGACTTTTTAGGGATTACACTGCAGTATGAAATGTGTTATACCAATATTTTGCAGGTGTTAGATCTGTCCGGGATTCCGCTGTATACGAAAGACCGCACGATGGAAGATCCGTTTGTCGTCTGCGGAGGACCTTGTACGTATAATCCGGAACCGATCGCAGACTTTTTTGATCTGGTTTATATCGGTGAGGGTGAGACGTCGTATCGTGAACTTTTGGATAAATATAAAGAATGGAAAAAATCAGGAAAATCAAGACGGGAATTTTTGGAGATTGCGGCGACGGTAGATGGAATCTATGTGCCATCTTTGTACGATATTACGTATAATCAGGATGGAACGATCCATGCCATGGTGCCAAACTGCGAAACGGCACCGGAAAAGGTGAAAAAACAGGTCGTCAATAATCTGACTCATACGTATTATCCGGAGAAGCCATTGGTTCCTTATATCAAGGCGACGCAGGACCGCGTTGTGCTGGAGATTCAGCGGGGATGTATCCGCGGATGCCGTTTTTGCCAAGCGGGGATGATCTATCGTCCGATCCGTCCGAGAGACATTGATTATCTGAAAAAAATGGCAGTTACGATGCTCGATAATACCGGATATGAGGAAATCACACTGAGTTCATTGAGCTCCAGTGACTATAAAGAATTATCGGAATTGGTGTATTTTCTGATTGATGAATGTGATGAGCGAAAGATCAATATTTCGCTGCCGTCACTGCGAATCGATGCCTTTTCGCTCGATGTCATGAGTAAAGTGCAGGATGTCAAAAAGAGCAGTCTGACGTTTGCACCGGAGGCAGGATCCCAGCGAATGCGTAATGTGATCAATAAAGGTCTTACCGAAGAAGTGATCTTGTCGGGCGCATGGGAGGCATTTCAGGGCGGCTGGAACCGTGTAAAATTGTACTTTATGCTTGGACTTCCGGGCGAGCGGGAAGACGATATCGAGCAGATCGCGGTATTGGCAGATAAAATTGCTGCCAAATATTTTGAACTGCCCAAAGAAGAACGTCATGGACGGCCGGAGATCGTGGCAAGTTCGTCCTTTTTTGTACCGAAACCCTTTACGCCATTCCAATGGTCGCCGATGAATACGGCAGAACAGTTTGAGTCGAAGCGGCGTTTTCTGCTTGGAAAAGTGAAAGAGCAGTTAAACCAGCGCTCGATCCGTTATCAATGTCACGATGCGGTTACTTCCGAGTTAGAGGGAATCTTTGCCAGAGGAGACCGCAAACTGTGTAAAGTGATCGAAGATGCGTATCGCAGAGGCTGTATTTTTGACGCGTGGACGGATTATTTTAAAGAAGATGTATGGGAACAGGTAATGGATGAAAATGGTGTTTCGCGCTATTTTTATAATTACCGGGAGCGCGGCAAAGATGAAATTTTCCCATGGGATTTTATTGACATTGGAGTTTCCAAGAATTTCCTGTATCGCGAATATGAAAATTCCCTGCAGGAAAAAGTGACCCCGAATTGCCGGGCAAAATGTAGTGGATGTGGAGCCGCCAAATTTGGTTCAGGTGTCTGCATGGAATGGAGGCAGGCATGAAAACAAGATTTCGTTTTACAAAAACCGGTTCGATCAAATTTATCGGACACCTCGACTGTATGCGTTTTTTCCAGAAAGCACTTCGGCGAGCGAAGATGGATGTGGCTTATTCACAGGGGTTTAACCCACATCAGATCATGAGTTTTGCTTCTCCGTTAAGTGTCGGATTGACGAGCGACGGAGAATATATTGATATTGAATTTGTATCCCTTCCTTCGGAAGATCCGAACGAAGTTGTAAACTACTTAAATACATGTATGACAGACGAATTGTTTGTGACAGAAATGAAAGTTCTTCCGGATAAATCAAAGACTTCGATGGCATTATTGCACGCCTGTGATTATATGATCACGGTGAAAAAAGAAGACTGTTTCTGGAAGAATATGGAAAACAAAGAAGGCGGCGCTGCCGGTGAATTTTCGTTGCCGGAAATGTTTGAAGCATTTATGCAGCAGCCGCAGATCATTATTTTAAAAAAGACAAAAAAGAGCGAAAAAGAGATGGATATCAAACCGTATATTCAGCAGTACGCATTTACCCGTGAAACATTTGAAGAAAAGACGGGCGAGGCACTTCCGGAACTTCACAATGAATTTGACAGTGAAGACTGCCTGTTTTTACAGCTGACTTCCGGTAGTTCGATCAACATCAAACCGGAACACGTTCTGCAGGCATTTGAGCACTATGTACAGGCGCAGTTTCGACCGTATTCCTACCAGATTCACAGACTTCAGATGTATTTTATGGATGAGGAAGGAGCCGCTTCCGAATGATAGAGAGACAACTTGCTGTAATCCCTTACAAAAATCATCTTTTGTCCGCTGCTTTTCGGGAAAACGAACTGTACGACATTATCGTGGAACCGGCGGAGGCAGAGCAGACGATCGCAACCGGCGATATTTATCTTGCCAAAGTAAAAAATGTGGTTCCGAATATTCAGGCGGCGTTTTTGGAAGTGACCAAAAACAATATGTGTTATCTGCCGTTAAAAAAAGAAGAATTTTCTGAGGTTATGCAGGGAATGGAATTTCCGGTTCAGATCATAAAACCGGCGGTGAAAAGCAAACAGCCGGTCTGTTCGCGGAAACTGGAGCTGGCAGGGATGTATGCGGTTATTACGACCGATATTACGACAAAAAATATTTCAAAAAAAATAACCGATTCTTTGCAGCGGGAGAGGATGGAACGTATTCTTTCGCAGTTTGCCGGAGAAGAATATGGAATGATCCTGCGGACGACGTGTCAGAATGCAAGCGATGATGCGATTATAAAAGAATGTCATGCCTTGTTGGAACAGATGCGGGAACTTCGCAAAAAGGCACCTCACCGCACGTGCTTTTCAAAATTATATGGTGCCGAGCGGGAATTGGTGAAATACATCAAAGCAAGCGGAAACCATTATTTTGACCGCATTATAACCGATCAAAAAGGCATTTTTGAGGAGTTAAAAAAGGATCCGCAGCTGAAGGAAGAAACAATCTGCTTCTACGAAGACAATTACCCTTTGGATAAATTACTGGGGATTTCTTCCAAATTGGAAAAATGTTTCAAAAAGCATGTTTGGTTAAAAAGCGGTGGTTCTCTTGTCATTGAGCCGACGGAAGCATTGACGGTGATTGATGTCAATACGGAAAAGGCGGTTCAGGGAAAACGGAACAAAGAACATACCTTTTTTAAACTGAACAAAGAAGCGGCGGTCGAGGCAGCGAGGCAGATGCGGCTTCGCAATCTGTCCGGGATCATTTTGATCGATTTCATTGATATGGAAGAAAGCGCCCATGTCGAGGAATTGCTGAAATTGCTGGAACAGGAGATGGAAAAAGACCGTGTGCCGGCAAAAGTCATTGATATGACAGCATTGGGATTGGTAGAAATTACCAGAAAGAAAGTAAGGAAACCATTGTATGAACTTTTGGGAAAGGGAAAAGGAGGAACCTATGAATCGTTGGAAAACTTGGATTCAGAAGAAAGATAAAAAACAGATGGCAGCGGCGGCAAAGGATCTTGGGATCATTGCAGCCGTGATCAGTGTGGTCGTTCTGCTTGCTTACGCGGCAAACGGGATCTTTCCTTTTGGAGAGCATTCGATCGCGCGAGGGGATATGGTGCAGCAGACGATTCCCAATGGAATGTACTATATGTGGGATGTGCTGCATGGAAAAGCAAGTCCGTTTTTTACGTGGAATTCCGCATTGGGAATGGATATTTCCGGAGCAGCATCACTGAGTTCTATATTGTGCCCGCTGAATTTACTGTTGTATTTGTGCCCGCGTGGGGCATTGTATTATTATGCCAATATCTTTATCTTATTGAAAATGATCGGCCTTGCTTTTGCGATGTATTTTTATCTCCGCAAATATAAGATTCCGTCCATCGTTCCGATTTTGGGAAGCGTATTGTACGCTTTTGGGGCAGCCAGTCTGGTTCATTTCCAGATTATGCTCGTTATGGATGCGGCCTTTTTCCTGCCGCTCTTAATGATCGGTCTTGACCGGTTGATGGAGAAAAAGAAAAGCCGCTTTTTTATCATAGTGCTTGCGTGGGCGATGATCAGCAATGTGTATACCGGGGCGATTCTCTGCATTTTCCTGTTTTTTACAAGCGGACTTCGTATCTTTTTGGGATCGAAAGGAAAACGTTCGGATCAAAAAGAGACCGTTCTCCGATTGTTTGTTGCGGTTGTAGCGGGCTGCCTTTTGAGTACGGTCATTACGATCCCGGCATTAAATGGCATTTCCAATACATCAAGAACGCAGACCGGCGGTTTTTTGCAGACGTATCAGACGGCGGTTAAGGCGACTTGGAGTGAAACGGAATGGAAAGATGTGCAGCGGCTGGTGGTCAATATGGCTCTTCCGCTGGCGGCGATTCTATTTCTTCTCGTTACCGGAAAAGGAGCAGCGAAAGAGAAGTGGAAACGTTACAGAGCACAGATCCTTCGTGTGATCCTGCTGGCAGTTTCTGTCATCGTGCCGGGGACGGAGCTTTTGTGGCATGGGGGAAGCCGCGCCTGCTGGCCGGTAAGATTTATTTTTGTGATTACATTTTCCCTCGTTGATTTTGCCGTCTGCCTGCTCGCGGATAATTATGAAAAGAGCAAGATTCAAGCGGTTAAAAATGTTCGGCAGAAGAAGGGGATTTTGCTGGCTGCCGCTGCTTTGATGACGACCATCATCATGACCTTGGTATGGAAAAACCGGTATGCGTCTTACTGCGCAAATCCTGATTATGAAACATTAAAAGACGGCTTTTTATGTGTGGCATTGGAAATTGTTTTTCTGATCGCGTACATCGTCTTTTTCAAAGTGAAAAAAGGAAAACCGGTCATTGTCCTGCTTTTGTGTGCGGAGCTGATTGGAACATCTCTGATCAGTTTTGCCCCAAATAAAGATAATGTTACGGTTTACGATGCGCAGTATTTGGAAGCGGCGAATTCTTTGTCAAACAGTCTTGATGCCGAAACAGAGCCGTTTGAACGCATTAAAAATATGGATTATAAAGTGGACCATATTCAATATTCGATCGTTTTGGGAAGACAGGCAATTTCCAATTACTGGCATGTGCTGAATCCAAATCTGCAGCCGATGTATTCCGCCCTTGGGTATACGATTAACTGGACGCAGCTGCTGGACACCGGTGGAACCGTATTTAGCGACAGTTTATTTCAGATTCGGGATGCTTTCAGCGAGAGAGAACTTCCACCGCTTCTTTATGACAAGGTAAAGGACGTGGATGGGGGAAAAGATGATTTCCTGTCATTGTACAAAATGAAACTTCAATTTCCGTTTGCTGTTCAGAGCAATGTCGAGTCATTGGAGGCTTCTTATGATAAATTTGCGACACAAAATGATCTGTTCCGCGCTGTCTCCGGAGAGGAACAGCCGTTGATCACAGATATCAGCGGGCAGATTCAAAATGGAACAGCGACGTTGACGGTCGGAGAAAATACGCAGGTATTGTACTTTTATGGAACGAATACGGGAGAGAACCCGGTGACAATTTATGTCAATGGCACACCGGTTAAAATTCCGGCTTCGTATTACTATGAAAATGAACAGTATCCAAGCGATTTCTGTAACGGACTGGTCTGCCTCGGCGCATTTAAAAATGAAACGGTCACGGTTCAGTTTGCGACAAATGCCGCCGTAACGGATCTGCATCTGGGAATGTTGGATTATGCTTTGCTGGAACAGACCGCAGATACGTTGAAAAACCAGGGAATGCAAGTGACGGATCTGAAGCAGAAAAACAGCGGTGCGTCTTTTGTGGTGAAAGATGCCAAAGCCGGATCGGTATTTATTCCGGTTCCGTATGACGAAAATTGGAAATGTAAAGTAAACGGAGAGGATGTGTCGGAAAAAGTGACTTCGATCGGCGGAATGATGACGATTCCCGTGAAAGAGGGCACCAATGAGATTTCTCTTCATTATCAGGCAAAAGGACGTGTGTCCGGAGCGGTTATCAGCTTTGCGGCGATCCTGCTTTGCTTCAGTGCGTGGCTTCTTCAGCGCAAAGGATTTTTCGGACTTCATTTGCAGAAGGCGCAAAATGTGGCTGCCTGGATCGTATATATATTGTTTATGCTGGCATTTGCGGCGTTTATCCTGCTTATGTTTGTGCTTCCGGCGGGGTATTATATGCAGACATTATCGGCGTCAGATGAAGTGAATTAGCTAAAATGTACAATTATTTTCAAAAAGACGACAAAATTTGTGCATTTTACAATAATTTTGATAAAATCTTAAAAAAAACTTGCTGAAAATGAATTATATGGTATAATGGAAAGCGGTGTAGTGAAAGACCATTGCGGTTTTTCTACTCAAAAAGCTATCGAAACTGCCTTTTTTTCAAGTGTTACATAACGCATACAAAGAGCGCAGATCGAATAAAAACAGAATTTGGAAGGAGCAAAATGAAAATGGCAAACATGAATGATTGTCCAGAAAAGCTGCCATTGACTGATGAGTATTTGGAAAAAATGAATGCTTATTGGCGTGCAGCAAACTATTTAGCAGCAGCTCAGCTTTACATGCTTGACAACCCTCTTTTACGTGAGCCTCTCACAAGAGATCAGGTAAAGAAAAAAATCGTAGGTCACTGGGGTACAGTTCCGGGACAGAACTTTGTTTATACGCATTTAAACAGAGCTATCAAAAAATATGATTTGGATATGGTATTGATTTCCGGTCCTGGTCACGGTGGAAACTTCTTCGTAGCAAACTCCTATTTGGAAGGACACTACAGTGAGATTTATCCAAACGTAAGTGAAGATATTGAAGGTATGAAGAGACTCTGCAAACAGTTCTCTTTCCCAGGCGGTATTTCCAGCCACGTAGCACCAGAGACTCCTGGTTCTATCAACGAAGGCGGTGAGCTTGGTTACTCCATCGCTCATGCATTCGGTTCTGTATTTGATAATCCGGGTCTGATCACAGCTACTATCGTAGGTGATGGTGAAGCTGAGACAGGTCCACTTGCTACGGCTTGGCATTGTAATAAATTCTTGAATCCTGTTACGGATGGTGCGGTTCTTCCAATCCTTCACTTAAACGGATACAAGATCAGCAACCCTACTGTATTTGCTCGTATTTCTCATGAAGAAGTAGAAGACTTCTTTAAGGGATGTGGATGGGAGCCAATCTTTGTAGAAGACAACAAAGATGATGCTAACTATATCATGAACATGCACCGTAAGATGGCAGAAGCTCTCGATACAGCAGTAGAAAAGATCAAAGAAATCCAGAAAGATGCTCGTGAAAATGGTAATACAGAGCGCCCAATCTGGCCTATGATCGTTCTTCGCACTCCTAAGGGATGGACAGGTCCTAAATTTGATGATGACGGAAATAAGATCGAAGATTCTTTCCGCGCTCACCAGGTGCCTATCACAATGGAAAAACCGGAACATTTAGAGCAGTTGAAAGAATGGTTGCTCAGCTACAAACCGGAAGAGCTGTTCGATGAGAATGCTCAGTTGATCCCAGAATTGAAAGCACTTGCACCAGTTGGCGATGCACGTATCAGTGCAAACCCACATGCAAACGGTGGTCTTTTGCTTAGAGATCTTCGTCTCCCGGACTTCCGTGAGTATGGTGTAGATGTACCAAAACCGGGCTCTGTTGAAAAACAGGATATGATCGAACTTGGTGCATTTGTACGTGATATCTTCAAATTGAACGAAGAGACAAAGAACTTCCGTATTTTCGGACCGGATGAGACAATGTCTAACCGTCTGTATCATGCATTTGAAGCTACAAACCGTGACTTCATGGCTGAAAAATACGATGATGATGATAAACTTGCAAACGATGGACGTATCATGGACTCTTACCTGAGTGAGCATATGTGCGAAGGATGGTTAGAGGGATATCTCTTGACAGGTCGTCATGGATTCTTCGCTTCTTACGAAGCGTTTATCCGTGTAGTAGACTCTATGGCTGCTCAGCATGCAAAATGGCTGAAAGTTACATCCGAACTTCCATGGAGACAGAAGATCGCTTCTTTGAACCTTCTTCTTACATCCAACGTATGGCAGCAGGATCACAACGGATTTACACATCAGGATCCTGGTTTCCTCGATCACATCGCTAACAAAAAAGCAGATGTTGTTCGTATGTATCTGCCACCAGACGCTAACTGTCTGCTTTCCTGCTTCGATCACTGTATCAGAAGTAAGAACTATGTAAACGTAATCGTAGCATCCAAGCATCCAAGTCATCAGTGGTTGACAATGGATCAGGCGGTAAAACATTGTTCTCAGGGTATCGGTATCTGGGAATGGGCAAGTAACGATCAGGGCGAAGAGCCGGATGTAGTTCTTGCATGCTGCGGTGATACACCTACAAAAGAGGCTTTGGCTGCTGTTACAATCCTTCGTGACAACATTCCTGACCTCAAGATCCGTTTCGTAAACGTAGTTGACCTTATGAAGCTGGAATCCAACTCCAAACATCCTCACGGATTGACAGATGCTGAATATGATGCTATCTTCACAAAAGATAAACCAATCATCTTCGCATTCCATGGATACCCAACTTTGATTCATGAGTTGACATACTATAGAACAAACCGTAATCTTCATGTATTTGGATATCAGGAAGAGGGTACGATCACAACTCCATTCGACATGAGAGTTCAGAACAAGATCGACCGTTTCAACTTGACAAAATCTGTCATCGAGAACCTTCCACAGCTTGGAAACAAAGGTTCCTTCTTGATCCAGAAGATGAACGATATGCTCGTAGCTCACAAACAGTACATCCACGAAGAAGGTATCGATCTTCCGGAAGTACGTGACTGGGTATGGCATACACCGGAAGATAAATAATCCAAAAATTATTTTGAAATTCAGATCCCCGCAGGCCGTTGTCTGTGGGGATTTTAAAATATTTTATAAAAACTGATATTTTATAAAGAAAATCCCTTGACACAATGTGCATGAGATGGTATATTATAGAAGTATGCCGCACAACGAGGTTATAGTTCTGCCCATTTTTACATAAGGCAGGCACCGTAGTTGGCGAGTAAATTTATTAGGAGGTGCTATATGTACGCAATTATAGCAACCGGTGGTAAACAGTATAAAGTAGAAGAAGGCGACGTGATCAAAGTTGAGAAACTTGGCGTGGAAGCCGGACAGACTGTTACTTTTGACCAGGTATTAGTAGTAAGTGACAAGGAGACTAAAGTAGGTACTCCTACCGTAGACGGTGCTTCTGTTTCTGCAACAGTAGTAGCTGAGGGCAAAGGTAAAAAGGTTATTGTTTACAGATATAAGAGAAAAACCGGATACCACAAAAAGAATGGTCATAGACAGCCATTTACTCAGGTAAAGATTGACAAGATCAATGCATAAGCTAGGAGTAGACACTTTTTAAAAAGAAGGTGAGTCTATGATAGAAGTTCGAGTAAAAAAGTCTGATAGTGGTGACATTATTGGATTTCATATGTCCGGTCATGCAGGATATGCAGAATATGGTTCAGACATTGTCTGTGCAGGTGTTTCGACACTTGCCATAAATTGCATTAATTCCATTGAGGAATTTACTGACACCAAGTTTGATCTGGTGCAGAATGACAACGATGGATTGCTTGATTTTACCTGCAAGGAACCGCTGGACAGTGGTGCCGTGTTACTGCTGAAGTCCTTATTTAAAGGAATTCAGGGGATACAGGAGTCGTATGGAAAACAATATGTTACATTTCATTAATTTTTGTTAGGAGGGAAATGTCATGATGAAAATGAACCTTCAGTTGTTCGCTCATAAAAAAGGAATGGGTTCTACAAAGAACGGCCGTGACTCTGAGTCCAAGAGACTTGGTGCAAAAAGAGCAGATGGACAGTTCGTTTTAGCTGGTAATATTCTTTACAGACAGCGTGGTACTAAGATTCATCCGGGTACAAACGTTGGAATCGGTGGAGATGATACACTTTACGCTTTGGTTGATGGTGTTCTTCGTTTCGAGAGAAAAGGAAGAGACAAAAAACAGGCTAGTGTATATCCAGTAGATGCTGAATAATTTTGACAATTTCGGGGCTGTCATGTCATGAGATGTGGCAGCCCCTTTTACCTTTTATACTCAATTTGAAAGGGAGATACGTATGTTTGCAGATCAGGCAAAAATTTATATTCGTTCCGGAAAAGGCGGCGACGGTCATGTCAGTTTCCGAAGAGAATTGTATGTACCAAATGGCGGACCGGATGGCGGCGATGGCGGCCGCGGAGGAGACCTTATATTTGAAGTGGATCCGGGAATCAATACCTTAAATGAATTTCGTCATATTCGTAAATATTGTGCCGAGGACGGTGAACCGGGTGGCAAGAGACGATGCCACGGAAAAGATGGTGCGGACCTCGTAGTAAAAGTTCCGGCGGGAACGATTGTAAAAGAAGCAAATTCAGGACAAGTCATCACCGATATGTCCTATGATAATACAAGAGAAGTGATCTTAAAAGGAGGCCGTGGCGG
Organism: uncultured Roseburia sp.; assembly: GCA_900539115.1. GTDB lineage: Bacteria > Bacillota > Clostridia > Lachnospirales > Lachnospiraceae > Eubacterium_F. The sequence goes on along the minus strand of UQAQ01000019.1, from coordinate 26,367 downwards.
CAAGGGAAACCAGCATTATGCAACGCCGACGATGCAGGTGCCAAAATATGCCCAGCCGGGAAAACCGGCGACGGAGCTGGAAGTTATTTTGGAATTGAAGACGATTGCGGATGTCGGACTGGTTGGATTCCCCAATGTCGGAAAATCCACGTTTTTGTCCCGTGTAACCAATGCGCAGCCCAAGATTGCCAATTATCACTTTACCACATTAAATCCGAATCTTGGTGTGGTAGACCTGGAAGGAACGGATGGTTTTGTCATTGCCGATATACCGGGATTGATTGAAGGTGCTTCTGAGGGAATCGGATTAGGGCATCAATTTTTGAAACACATTGAGCGTACCCGTGTTATGATTCACATGGTAGATGCGGCTTCGACGGAGGGACGTGACCCGATTCAGGATATCAATGTCATCAATCAGGAGATCCGCGCTTACAGTGAGGAGATCGCAGCCCGTCCACAGGTTATCGCAGCCAATAAGATTGACTGTTTTTACGGTGATGAGGAAGAAACGGTTCTGACATTACTCAAAGAAGAATTTGAACCGAAGGGAATTAAAGTATTTCCAATTTCTGCCGTAACAGGAAAGGGCGTAAAGGAACTTCTGTATTACGTCAAAGGCATGTTGGATGAGATCAAAGAAGAAAAGGTTGTCTTTGAGAAAGAATATATGATAGAAGAACCGGATTTCCAGAACGAACCATACAATGTGTATGCGGACGAGAAGGAAGAAGGCGTATATCATATCGATGGTCCACGTGTAGAACGCATGTTAGGATATACGAACCTGGATTCGGAAAAGGGATTTGAATTTTTCCAGAAATTCCTTAAAAATAACGGAATGCTGGAAGAACTGGAAGCCCTTGGAATCGAAGATGGCGACACCGTAGAGATTTACGGATGGAGTTTTGAATATTACAAATAGAAATGAGGAAATACGATGACAAGCAAGCAAAGAGCTTATTTAAAAAGTCTGGCAATGAAGATCACACCAATCTTACAGATTGGAAAATCTTCGGTAACGCCGGAATTGATATCTGCAGTAGATGAGGCATTGGAGGCAAGAGAATTGATCAAAATGCACATCTTAAAAAACTGTTTTGATGATCCGAAAGAGATTGCACAGGTGATCGCGGAGCGTACCCGTTCGGAAGTGGTACAGGTGATCGGAAAGAAAGTCGTGCTTTACCGCGAGTCCAAAGACAATAAAAAGATTGAACTTCCAAAACCATCAAAGAAAGCGTGATAAATGATGAAAATCGGTATTATGGGAGGGACATTTAATCCCATTCATAATGTACATTTGCTGATGGCAGAGGAAGCTGCGAGGCAGTTTGAACTGGATGAAGTCTGGTTTATGCCATCGAAAAATCCACCGCATAAAAAGGGGACGGATATTGTCTCTGCTGAACATCGTAGCCGCATGATCTGTCATGCGATCGACGGAAATCCAAAGTTCGTATTTTCAGATTTGGAACTTTGCCGCGAGGGGACCACGTACACGAGTGATACGCTGGAAATCATAGAAAGAGAAAATCCGGAGTGCAAGATTTATTTTATTTTAGGCGGAGATTCCCTGCGTGAGATCGAAACGTGGCATAAGCCGGCATTTGTGATGAAACATTGCCATATTCTAGCAGCCGACAGGGAAGATGAAACAGGAAAACAACTGAAAGAAAAAGCGGAAGAGTTAAGGAAAACATATAAGGCAAAGATTTCCTTTATCAAGATGCCATTGATCGATATTTCTTCCAGTGAACTGCGTGCACAGCTGCAAAAAGGAAAGTCTGTCGATTATCGGATTCCGGATGCGGTAATGAAATATATCCGTTTCCATAATTTGTATGGCTATGAAAAACCGCTTTTTAAGAAAAAAGTTACAACACCAAAGATTTTAAGTTATTTAAAAGCCACCCTGCGCCCCAAACGGTTTCGCCATACATTAGGCGTGGCATACACCGCGGCAAATCTTGCTGCTGTTCATAATGCAGATGAGGAAAAAGCATTTCTTGCCGGGCTTTTACATGATTGTGCGAAATTTTATGAAAAAGAAGAGCAGATTATGCTTTGTGAAGAAGCCGGGATTTCTTTGACGGAGATGGAACGGCTCAATCCCGCTCTCATTCATGGAAAATTAGGGGCTTTTTATGCGAAAACAAAGTATCAGGTAGAGGATGAAGAAATTTTATCCGCGATCCGTTATCATACGACAGGGCACCCCGATATGACAGTATTGGAAAAGATTATTTATCTTGCCGATTATATTGAACCCGGGCGTGCGATGGACTGCAAACCACATTCGCTTCAGGAAGTCCGAACTGCCTGTTTCCAAAATCTGGATACTGGAATGCGCTTTGCATTGGAAAACGGAATTTCTTATCTTCGGGAACAAAATCAGCCCATTGATACGATTTCGCTGGAAACGTATGAATGGTATCAGAAAGGAATAACGCTATGACATCAAATGAAATGGCTCGCATCGCGTATGATGCATTGGATGAAAAATTAGGAGAAGATATTCGGATCATACAGATCGACGAGATTTCTGTGATCGCGGATTATCTGATCATTGCCAACGGAAAAAACAGCAATCAGATTGCTGCTTTATCCGACAATGTAGAGATGCGTATGCATCAGAATGGCATTCATAATGAACGGATCGAAGGAAATAAAAATTCCACTTGGATCCTGATGGACTATAAAGATGTTATCGTCCATGTGTTTTCGCCGGAAGACCGCTTGTTTTATGACCTTGAGCGCATCTGGCGTGACGGCAAAAAGATCGACCGGGATCAGTTATAAGAATTCGGATCCACCGTTGTCTGCGAAGATAATTGAAAGACATCGGTGGATTTTCCTATGACGACAATATGATCTTCCGGTCCGAATACATAATTTCCTGCCGGCATCGGGTCAATGACCGTGCCGTTTTTTATTGCAATAATATTGACTTTATATTTCTGCCTTACATTAATTTCCAGTATGCTTTTCCCTGCCCACGAAGGGATGATCGGAATTTCAAAGATGGAGCAGTCCGATGTTAATTCGATATAGTCAAATATATTTGTCGCATTGTAACGTACTGCCAGTTTTTCTGCAATTTCTTTTTCCGGGAAGAAGACTTCATCGGCTCCGATCTTTTTTAAAAAATCCGCCTGTCGTTTTCGTTTTGCTTTAGAAATGACACACCGCGCACCCAGTTCTTTTAATATGGAAGTGATTTCCAATGATGCATAAAAATCTTCACCGATTGCGACAAAACAGTAGTCAAAATTGTTGACACCGATGGATTTTAAAACCGCCGGATTGGTACAGTCACCGGACAGGGCATCCGGGAAAAGCGTTGACAATTCCTGGATTTTATCTTCGTCGCGGTCAATCACCATAACATCGTTTCCAAGTTCCTGCATACGGGCTGCCAGACATTGTCCCAGCATTCCCATTCCAATAATAAGAATTGATTTCATAATAATCTCCTTTATCCAATCAATATATTTTCTTTTGCTCTTCGAAGCGGTGGCTGCTTGTTTTGCTTTCCGAGGATGAGCATCAATGTAAATCCGCCAATTCGTCCACCATACATTAAAATGATCAAAATAATATGTGACAGGGCGCACAGATGCGGGGTGATCCCTGTTGTTACGCCAACGGTGCAGACAGCCGAAATGACCTCAAAAAGCACATTAGATATCGGCAGTCCTTCAATGTGGCAGATAAGCATAGTTCCTGCCAGAATGTAAACAGCATACACTAAAATGATAACAGCTGCCTGTTTGATTAAAATTGTGCTCACCCGTCGTTTGCCGATTACGGTGTCTGATTGTCCGCGAAGCATCGAAACCATCGAGAGAAACACCAGTGTAATTGTCGTGACCTTCATTCCGCCGGCAGTCGAACCGGGACTTCCGCCAATCATCATCAAAACGTCAGATAAAAGTGAAGCAGACGGCGACATGCTGGCATAATCAATTGTATTAAAACCAGCCGTACGCATTGTCGTGGAGGCGAAAAACGATTTTAGGATCTGTTCGCCGATGCCATTTCCCTGAAGGGTATAATTCTGCTCAAATACAAAATAGCCGATGGCTCCGCCGACTAATAAAACCGGTGTTGTCACAAGAATAATCTTTGAATGAAGGGAATAATTCTTAAAAGACAGGCGGTATTTCAAAATATCATCCCATACTAAAAATCCGATCCCTCCGATGATAATCAAAAGCATCACCGTGATATTTACAAGAACATCCGAGGCATATCCCGTCAACGAAGAATACGGCTCGTATCGTCCCATCAGATCAAAACCGGCATTGCAAAAGGCGGATATCGCGTGAAATACGGCATAGTATAATCCCTGCCCGAAACCCATACGCGGGATAAACCGGATGGCAAGCAGAAGTGCACCACATCCTTCAATCAAAAACGTACCGGATACAATACGCCGAACCAGTTTTACCATACCGCTCAACTGTGTATTTCCTGCAGCCTGCATCAAAAGCATGCGGTCCTGAAGCGACAATTTTCGCTTCATAAATATGAAAAACATAGAGATAAAGGACATGAGTCCGATGCCTCCGATCTGAATCAGGATGAGAATGACAATTTGCCCAAACAAGGACCATTTGGTAAACGTATCAGCGACAATAAGTCCCGTTACACAGGTAGCACTTGTTGCTGTGAAAAGAGCATCCAGCGGGGACGTAAAATTACCATCCCGCGCGGAGACCGGCAGACACAATAAAAAGGTACCGGTAAGTATCAAAATAACAAAACTCAGTGCGATCAACCGGGAAGGACCAAGTTTCCGTGACCATTTTCCTAACATAAAAAACTTCCTTTATTGTTGATATTTTGTAAATCTTGTAGTACGCTTTCTATTATACAAAATATTTTAAAAAATACAATTATATTTTGAAAAAAACTTTACAAAAAAGTTAAATTGTGTTAAACTGATTCCGTTAGACAACCAATACTCAGAGCGTGGAACACTCCAACCCGTTCTTAGTACTTGGCTTTTTAAAAAATTTATGGAGGTACATCGATCATGATGACAACAGAAAGAAAAGCAGAAATCATTAAAGAGTATGGAAGAACACCAAACGACACAGGATCACCTGAGGTTCAGGTTGCTCTTCTTACAGAGAGAATCAATGTTTTGACAGAGCATTTGAAAGAGAACAAAAAAGATCATCATTCCCGCCGCGGTCTTTTGAAGATGGTTGGTAAGAGACGTGGTCTTCTTGACTATCTCAAAAAGAATGACTTGGAAGGCTATCGTGCGTTGATCGCAAAACTTGGAATTCGTAAATAATGATGCTGCTCATTATGAGCTGAATGAAATGGTACTGCTGATATGCTTTTACCCGATATCAGTAGTATCATTTTTGACTATGTGGAGGATAAATTATGAAGAGAGATCGAAGTCAGTCCATGGTAATCCGTGGCAACCGCATCTTATTGGTAGAGCATCAGCTGTTTGGAAGAGATTTCTTCAATCTGCCGGGCGGCGGAATCGAGGAAAACGAGACGCCGGAGCAGGCAGCCCTTCGTGAATTAGAAGAAGAGTGCCGGGTTAAGGGAACTTTGGTAAGACCGTTGACGGTGGAATATAAACCGGATCTTGAGAGCCGTGTATTTACCTTTTTGGTGGAGATTCCGGAAGATGCTGTAGCAAAAACGGGAATTGATCCGGAACTTCCTGCAGACGAACAATCTATCATCGGAGTAAAATGGATGCGTCTGGATGAGATTGCAGAACGCGATCGTGCCTATCTTTTTGGTGCCGGGTTGATGCGTGTTCCGTATTTTCATGATGAGGTACTTATGTGGGATGGAGAGGACATCAGCTATCCGATAAAAAAAATGATATAAAAAGAGGTTTGATTTATACCAAAGATATGTTATAATGTAATGTATTGATACACACGCAGGTCATCAAGCTCCACTTGGTGACAAATGTTATAATATAATAAGTATGTATTAAAAGGGCATTATCCGAGACTTCTGAAAAGCCGATTTATCATAGGGTAAGTAGGTTTTTCAGTTGTTTCGGATGCTCTGTAAAAAGATAAATAAAGGAGAATAATAAGTATGTACAAGACATTTTCAATGGAACTTGGCGGACGTACTCTTTCCGTAGATATCGGACGAGTTGCCGCTCAGGCAAATGGTGCTGCTTTGATGCATTATGGAAATACCGTTGTCCTTTCCACAGCGACAGCATCAGAGAAGCCAAGAGAAGGAATTGACTTCTTCCCACTTAGTGTAGAATATAGTGAAAAGATGTATTCCGTAGGAAAAATTCCCGGAGGATTCACAAGAAGAGAAGGAAAACCTTCGGACAATGCGATCCTTACAGACCGTGTTATCGACAGACCGATGCGTCCGTTGTTCCCAAAAGATTACCGTAACGATGTAACACTGGAAAACCTCGTTATGTGTGTAGATCAGGACTGCAGCCCGGAACTTACGGCAATGCTTGGTTCTGCTTTGGCAACCTGCATTTCTGATATTCCATTTGACGGACCGACGGCAGCAACACAGATTGGTCTCGTAGATGGAGAACTTGTAATCAATCCAACTTCCGCACAGAGACAGGTTTCTGACCTTGCTCTTACGGTAGCTTCGACAAGAGAAAAAGTTATTATGATCGAAGCCGGTGCCAATGAAGTGCCTGAAGATAAGATGATCGAAGCGATTTACAAAGCTCACGAAGTCAATGGACAGATCATCGAATTCTTTGATAAGATCGTAGCAGAATGCGGAAAAGAAAAACACGAATATGAGCATTTTGATATTCCGGAAGACATGTTTGAAGACATGGTGAACTTCATTACACCGGAAGCGATGGAAGAGGCTGTATTTACCGATGTAAAACAGGTTCGTGAAGAAAATATCCGTCAGATCAAAGATAAATTGGAAGAACGCTATGAAGAAGAGCATCCGGATTGGTTTGCTCTGATTGATGAGGCTGTATATAAATTCCAGAAAAAGACCGTTCGTAAGATGATCCTGAAAGACCACAAACGTCCGGATGGCCGTGAAGTAACACAGATCCGTCCATTGTCCGCAGAAGTCGATGTACTTCCTACCGTTCATGGTTCCGGATTGTTCCAGAGAGGACAGACACAGGTTCTCAATGTTACGACACTGGCTCCTCTTTCTGAAAAACAGAAGATTGATGGCTTGGATGAAAATGTAACTTCTAAGAGATACATTCATCACTATAATTTCCCATCCTACTCGGTTGGTGAAACTCGTCCAAGCAGAGGTCCGGGACGCCGTGAGATCGGACATGGAGCATTGGCAGAGCGTGCCCTGCTTCCGGTAATTCCTTCGGAAGAGGAATTCCCATATACCATCCGTACGGTATCTGAGATTATGGAATCCAACGGTTCTACTTCTCAGGGAAGTATCTGTGCTTCCACATTGTCACTGATGGCTGCCGGTGTACCGATCAAAGCTCCTGTTGCCGGTATTTCCGTAGGACTTGTTACCGGAGAAACGGACGACGATTATCTGATTCTTACCGATATTCAGGGACTGGAAGATTTCTTTGGCGATATGGACTTTAAAGTTGCCGGAACACACAAAGGTATCACAGCCATTCAGATGGATATCAAGATCCACGGTCTGACTCGTGAGATCGTAGAAGGTGCGATCCGCCGTACAAAAGAAGCCAGAACGTATATCCTTGATGAAGTTATGAGCAAAGCAATCGCTGAGCCTAGAAAAGAAGTAAATGAATACGCTCCGAAGATCAAACAGATCATGATCGATCCTGCGAAGATCGGAGAAGTAGTCGGACAGCGTGGTAAGACGATCAACACATTGATCGAGCGTACCGGCGTGAAGATTGATATTACCGATGACGGAGCTGTTTCCGTATGTGGTACGGATAAAGCGATGATGGATGAAGCCATCCGCCTGATCCAGATTATCGTATCTGACTTTGAAAAAGGACAGATTCTGGAAGGAACTGTTGTAAGCATCAAAGATTTTGGTGCATTCATCGAGTTTGCTCCGGGAAAAGAGGGAATGGTTCATATTTCCAACATCTGCCAGAGAAGAATCAATCATGTAGAAGACGAACTTACTTTGGGTGACAAAGTGAAAGTTGTTTGTCTCGGAAAAGACAAGATGGGAAGAATTTCTTTCAGCATGAAAGATGTAAAACAATGATCTTGGAGATGAGAACAGAGTGAAGATTGCACTTACCAATATGGACATTATCCGGGAAGATAAGTCTGTAAATCGGGATAAGTGTTTGGAATTGATAAAGCGAGCTTCGGAATGCGGGGCTCGCCTTATCCTTTTTCCGGAGATGACACTGACCGGATTTACGATGAATCCGCAAAAATACGGCGAGAAGGCTGGAGAAGATTCGGAGACAGTCAAATTTTTTGAACACCTGTCAAAAGAATATGCCATTGCGATCGGCTTTGGTTATATTGAAAAAGGGGAAAAAGACGGTTTCGCGAAAAATCATATGGCTGTCGTAGATGCCGGAAAGATTCTTGGAGATTATACAAAAATTCATCCGTTTTCCTATGGAGAAGAAAATGAGCATTATTGCGGAGGTGACCGACTGGTTACAGTATCGATCGATGGGGTGATCTTCGGGTTATCCATCTGCTATGATCTGCGTTTTCCGGAACTTTATCAGGCGATGCGAAGCTGCGATGCGATTGCCGTGATCGCAAACTGGCCGAAAGGACGTGTCGCACATTGGAACACGCTGCTTCCGGCAAGAGCCGTTGAGACACAGGCATATGTTTTGGGTGTCAACCGGATAGGAAAAGATGTGTCGCTGGATTATGAGGCTTCCAGTGCCGCGTATGATTATGATGGCAGACCACTTTCTGTCGCTTACAAAGCGACCTCTTATGGAGATGAATGCCTTATGATAAAGATAGAACCGGATCACGTTCGACGCTGGAAAAAAGAATTTCCGGTTGCTAACGATCGGAAACCTGCTTTATATGCCTCCTTTCTCCAAAAAGACGTATAGGATCTTCGAAAAATTGTCATACTATTTCTTAACAGGAGGTATGACATATGAATACAGAGCAGATCAAAGAATTTGGAGAATGCCGCGTCGGAGGCATTGAGATCATTACGATCATCGGAGAGATTGAAGGTCATGAAGGCAGTTCGGGAACTGTCAAAACGACAAAATATGAACATTTGCTGCCGATGTTGGCAGCTTATGATGAAAATAGTGAAATTCAAGGGATATTATTTATTCTTAACACGATTGGCGGCGATGTTTCCTGTGGACTGGCACTTGCCGAGATGATCAGCGGATTAAAAACGCCAACGGCGTCTTTTATCATAGGAGACAGTCATTCGATCGGAGTTCCCCTTGCGGTAGCGACAGATTTTTCTTGTATCGTACCGAGTGCGACGATGATTCTTCATCCGGTGAGGATGAGTGGCACGATTCTTGGGGCACCACAAAGTTATGATCAATTTGAAAAAATTCAGGCGAGAATCGTTGATTTTATCGTCCGAAAACGGGGGCTTACGAAAACACATGTGGAAGAGTTGATGATGAACACTTCCATGTTTGCAAAAGATCTGGGAACGCTCCTTGTAGGCGGACAAGCTGTGGAAGAGGGACTTGTAGACAAAGTCGGAACCCTTTCCGATGTGATGGACTATTTAAAACAATGTCCGCAATAATCCCAGAAAATAAAGAGAGGTTTGAAAGAGTATGGCGTCAAAGACAAAAAATTCGAAAGCAAAAAAGAAAAGACAAAATTCAAAACAAACAAATTCTCCACTGGCAAAAGAAATTATATTGCTTGCGATCATTATATTTTCCTTACTGGCACTGCTTAGTTTATTTGGAATGTGTGGTCCGGTAGGAAATTTGATCGGAAGTCTTTTGTTTGGATTATTTGGAGCCACCGCTTATATTTTTCCGCTGGCATTTCCCATCGGAAGCGGTTTTTTTATTTCCAATCCGGAAAGACCGGAAGTACGGCGCAAGATTATTTATCTTGCCCTCCTTTACATATGTTTATGCGGTATCTTTCAGTGGGTGGTCGATCCTGAAATATCAAACTTGATTGATATTTTTAAAGAATCCAGTTCCGAACATATCGGCGGTGGATTTATGGGTGGAATTCTTTCCACGCTATTTGGTACACTGCTTGGAAGAGCCGGCGCGATTATTATTATTTTGGGACTGAGCCTTTTGTTTGTCATGCTGGCGACGAGAAAGCTGATCTTTTCGGCGATTCGCGAATTGTACGCAGAACACAAAGAAGATCAGGAAGAATATATCGAGTATGAAGAACCGGAGATCCGTTATCCGGAAGATCATGCTCGTACGATGCAGACACACACTTTTGCAAATAGAAAACGTCGCAAAAAGGCAGATAAAGGTAAGATGAAAGAAATCTCCGAACCGCAAAAAACACCTGAAAAACCGGCAAAAGAGATGCCGAAAGAAGAAAAACCGGTGAAAGAGGAGATCCCGGAAATCTCGATCATCCGTGAAGGCCAGCAGGAGCCTATCGTTTACAAAGAAGAATTAGAGACAAAATTTGGAAAAAGCAAAAAAGAAAAACAGGAAGCGAAAACTGCCGCTGCTGAGAAAAAGGAACTACCAAAACCGGAGAAAAAGACGTCGGTTTCTGCTATGTCAGAGCCTGCACAAAAGCCGGCGGAACCAAATACCAAATCACAGCCGGCTTCCTCTCAAGATTCCGAATATCAATTTCCATCACTGGATCTGCTTTCAAAACCGAAAAAGGGAAGTGGCGGACAAAGTGACAGCGACTTGCTGCAGACGGCGAAGAAACTTCAGGATACATTGGATAGTTTTGGCGTCAAAGTAAAAATGGGAGATGTCAGCTGCGGACCGAGTGTCACCCGGTATGAACTGGTTCCGGAGCAAGGGGTTAAAGTAAACAGTATTACCCGTCTGGCAGACGATATCAAACTTAGTCTGGCGGCATCAGACATCCGAATCGAGGCTCCGATCCCCGGAAAAGCAGCTGTCGGAATTGAAGTTCCAAACGCGAAAAGAAACACGGTTACTTTGCGTGAACTTTTGGAAAGTCCGGAATTTATCAATGCAAAATCCAATGTGACGTTTGCCGTCGGAAAAGATATCGGTGGAAAGACGATTGTGACCGATATCGCAAAAATGCCGCATATGCTCATTGCCGGCGCCACGGGTTCCGGTAAATCAGTATGTATCAATACACTGATCATGAGTATCTTGTATAAGGCGAACCCAAATGATGTCAAATTTATTATGGTCGACCCGAAAATGGTTGAATTGACGGCATATGCCGATATTCCGCATATGCTGATTCCTGTCGTGACAGATCCGAAAAAGGCATCCGCCGCATTAAACTGGGCAGTTCAGGAAATGACGGTTCGTTATGAAAAATTTGCTGCTCTCGGAGTACGTGATATCAAGAGTTACAATAAAAAAATCGCCGGTCTGAAGCACAATGAAGATAATACGTATGAAAAGATGTGCCAGATCGTCATTGTGGTGGACGAGTTTGCCGATCTTATGATGGTTGCTTCCAATGAAGTAGAAGATGCTGTCTGTCGTCTTGCACAGCTTGCCCGTGCAGCGGGAATCCATCTGGTACTTGCTACACAGCGTCCGTCTGTCAATGTTATCACCGGACTGATCAAGGCAAATATCCCATCACGTATCGCCCTTTCTGTATCCTCCGCGATCGATTCACGTACGATCATCGATGGTTCCGGAGCAGAAAAATTGTTGGGAAATGGGGATATGTTATTTGCTCCACAGGATTATCCAAAACCGGTTCGTGTGCAGGGCGCATTCGTCTCTGACGAAGAACGTGATCAAGTCGTCGCGTTCCTGAAAGAGCATATGAATGGCCCGGCTTACAATGAAGAAATCAGTAAACATATTGAAGAAAATCCGGTTGGCACGAAATCGCCGGGAACGTCTGGCGATTTCATAAGTGGTCCGGAGCGCGATGAATTATTTGTTGAAGCTGCCAAATTTATCATTGAAAAGGACAAGGCCTCAATCGGTATGCTGCAGCGAGTATTCCGCATCGGATTTAATCGTGCCGCGAGAATTATGGATCAGCTTTCCGATGCCGGTGTCGTAGGACCGGAAGAAGGCACCAAACCTCGTGTGATCTTGATGTCAATGGAACAGTTTGAAAATTATCTTGAGGAAGAGGGCTAAATTATGTATGGCTGGATCATTGTAAACGGCTTTTTATATACGTCTAAGTTTTCCGAATTAACGGATCTTTTTATGGAGGCAGCCAAAGAGCATAAGATAAATCTTTTTGTGAAAACAAACAGTGAATGTTTCTTGGGAATGTTTGAACTGACAACGGAAAAAAAGCCGGATTTTGTTCTCTTTTGGGACAAAGATATTCTTTTGGCAAAATACCTTGCTTCGTGTGGCATTCCGGTCTATAACTCGGCCGAGGGGATTGAAATCTGTGATGACAAACGAAAGACCGCATTGGCACTTTCGTTGCAGAATCTGCCACAGCCATTGACTTTTCCGGCACCTATGACCTACGAAAATATTGGCTTTCCGCATTTAGATTTTCTGTCACAGATAGAAAACAAATTAGGATTTCCAATTGTTGTAAAAGAAGCATTCGGTTCTTTTGGACAGCAAGTATATATGGCAAAAGACCATAAAGAGTTGTCTGAATTAACAAAAAAATTGGAAAACGTGCCATTCTTATATCAGCAATACATTCGTGAGAGCAGCGGTCGCGATATCCGTCTGCAGGTCGTCGGAGAGGAGGTCGTCGCTGCGATGGAGCGAACATCCGATACCGATTTTCGGGCAAATGTTTCCAATGGGGGCAAGATGCATGTCTATCAACCGGATAAAGAAGCTGTCGAACTCGCTGTAAAAGCCTGTCGTGCGGTAAAATGCGATTTTGCCGGGGTGGATCTCCTGTTTGGCCGGGAAGGATATTTGGTATGTGAAGTAAATTCCAATGCGCATTTTAAAAACCTTTTGGATTGTACCGGGGTAAATACTGCCTGGTATATTCTACAATACATAAAGAAGCAAGGAGAACCTCATCATGCCAAATGAATTATGGATGATTTATGACAAAACAGGTCTTGATCGGAATTCCACATTTGTCGAAATGTTTGCCGAACGGGGGAAACCTTATAATATTGATGTAAAAGCGGTTCTTGACACCGAATATCTTTCGCTGCTGAAAAAAGGAATACAGCCATGTGCGGTTCTTGTCCGTGCGATCTGTCCGTCGATCAATGCTGAATTTGAAAACCGGAAGATTCCTGTGTGGAATTCCTCGTTTGTCAGCGGGATTTGCAATCACAAAGGAAAGACACGAGAGTATCTGAAAGATACTGTGTTCTGCACTCCGACGGTACCTTGCAATAGTGACAAGGTAGATGAAATTTTAGGCTGTTCTGCGGAAGAAGTCAGACAGTATTTATTAGAAAATATGGATTTTTCTTCCAAATTTAAGGAGCAGGAAAAAGTGCGAATCCGTTCTGCAAAGGATTTTGTGATTAAGACCGCAGATGGACACGGTGGAAGCGAAGTCTATTCGTTCCGAAACGAAGCTGCCAAACTGAAAAAGGTACTGAGAGAGACGGATTATGTTATCCAGCCCATGCTTCCTGTCGGAAAAGAGAGCCGGGATATGCGTGTTTATGTATTGAAAGATCAGATTTATGCTGCCATACTGCGGCACTCGGATAAAGATTTTCGTGCTAATTTTTCACGCGGCGGCAAAGTGAAGGCGGTTTCCAAAGACCAAATACCGCAAAAAGAAGTCGAAGCCATTTTGAAAAAATTTTCGTTTGGCATGGCGGGGATTGACTTTATTTTTGAGGAAGACGGAACTCCTGTTCTCAGCGAGATCGAGGATGTCGCCGGTACACGGATGCTTTACCGGTGCTGTCCGGAACTGGATATTGTGGCAGATTATATGAAAGAAATACAGAAAATGCTTTTCGATAAATAAATATTATGTTATACTTATTAAATACATGATTCTTTTAGGAGGAAGTTGAAATGAAATCAGATATTGAAATCGCTATGGAGGCAGACCTGCTTCCGATTCAACAAGTAGCTGAAAAATTAAATATTACAATGGACGACCTGGATCTTTACGGAAAATATAAAGCAAAGATTACCGATGATCTTTGGGATCAGATCAAAGACCGCCCGGATGGGAAATTGATTCTCGTAACAGCGATCAATCCGACACCGGCAGGAGAGGGAAAGACAACGACGACCGTAGGTCTCGGTCAGGCAATGGATAAAATTGGGAAAAAAGCCATCATTGCCCTTCGTGAGCCATCTCTCGGACCATGTTTTGGATTAAAAGGTGGTGCTGCAGGCGGCGGTTATGCGCAGGTTGTACCGATGGATGAATTAAATCTTCATTTTACCGGAGATTTTCATGCCATTACTTCTGCCAATAACCTTCTCGCAGCGATGCTTGACAATCACATCCAGCAGGGGAATACTCTTCGCATCGATCCAAAGCAGATTGTATGGAAACGCTGCGTCGATATGAATGACCGCGTTCTTCGAAATATCACTGTTGGCTTGGGAAGAAAAGTAGATGGTGTGACTCGAGAAGATCATTTTATCATCACGGTAGCTTCCGAGATCATGGCGATTCTTTGTCTGTCCGATAATATGAAAGATCTGAAAGAACGTCTTGGACGTATTATCGTTGCTTATAATTATGATGGAGAACCGGTAACCGCGAAAGAGATCAACGCCGTTGGTGCGATGGCAGCTTTGTTAAAAGAAGCATTGAAGCCAAACCTGATCCAGACACTGGAGCATACACCGGCACTTGTACATGGCGGTCCATTTGCCAATATCGCACATGGATGTAACAGTGTGAGAGCGACAAAAACAGCCCTTAAATTAGCGGATTACACAATTACGGAAGCTGGATTTGGTGCAGACCTCGGAGCCGAAAAATTCTTTGATATCAAATGCCGTATGGCGGATCTGAAACCGGATGCCGTAGTTCTTGTTGCTACCGTACGCGCCCTCAAATACAATGGCGGTGTGAAGAAAGAAGACCTTGGTGCAGAGAACTTAGAAGCTTTGAAAAAAGGGATTGTCAATCTTGAAAAACATATTGAAAATGTATCCAAATACGGCGTGCCTTGTGTCGTGACATTGAACCAGTTTGTGACCGATACCGAAGCGGAATTGAATTATGTAAAAGAATTCTGCGAAGAGAGAGGCTGCGAATTTGCATTGTCACAAGTATGGGAAAAAGGCGGCGAAGGCGGTATTGAACTGGCAAATAAAGTGATCGATACCATTGAAAACAAAGAAAGCAATTTCCACTGCCTGTATGAAGATTCCAAATCTTTGACGGAAAAAATCGAGACGATTGCCAAAGAGATTTATGGAGCAAAAGATGTGGTTTATGATAAAGCGGTAGAAAAAGAATTGGCCAGACTGGAAAAATTAGGATTTGGCAATATGCCGGTCTGCATGGCGAAAAATCAATATTCGCTTTCCGATGATCCAACATTGCTTGGCCGTCCGAAAGACTTTACGATCCATATCCGTGAAGTTTATGTATCGGCAGGTGCCGGATTTGTCGTAGCAATCACCGGAACGGTTATGACTATGCCTGGGCTTCCTAAGGTTCCAGCAGCAGAAGGCATTGATGTCGATGACAATGGACAGATCACAGGATTGTTCTAAAACAGAAGTTTGAATACTTAATATAAAAAAGGACTGCAACGCAGTCCTTTTTGTATGGAAATAATGATATTAAATCGCTTTAATAAATGCTTTCGTTCTTTCATGCTGAGGGTGTTCGAAGATTTCTTCCGGCGTACCTTCCTCTAAGATCACACCATCTGCCATAAACAGTACACGATTGGCAACTTCTTTTGCAAATCCCATTTCGTGGGTTACGACGACCATCGTCATCCCTTCTTTGGCAAGATTTTTCATAACATCCAGAACTTCGCCGACCATCTCCGGATCAAGCGCAGAAGTCGGCTCATCAAACAACATGACCTGCGGATTCATGGCAAGAGATCTTGCGATGGCGACACGCTGTTTTTGCCCACCGGATAGGGTAGAAGGATATACTGATGCCTTATCTTCAATCCCAACGCGGCGAAGCAGTTCAAGCGCAGCATCCTCGGCCTCTTTTTGCGGCATTTTCTTTAATTTGATCGGTGCAAGCGTCACATTTTCCAAAATGGTTTTGTGAGGAAACAGATTAAAATGCTGAAATACCATTCCAATCCGCTGGCGCATCTCATTGATGTCCGTGTGTGGAGAGAGAAGGTCCGTGCCCTCGATATCAATTTCACCGCCGTCCGGCTCTTCAAGACGATTCAGGCAACGAAGAAAAGTACTTTTACCGGAACCGGAAGGACCGATTACGACGACGCATTCCCCTTTTTCAATCGTTACATCGATTCCTTTTAACACGGTGAGATCACCAAAATTTTTCTTCAGATTTTTAACGGTTATCACTTTGACGCAGCCTCCTTTCCATGTATTGCAAAGCCTTTGTCATAATCTTAACAATGATATAATAAATTAAGGCAATCGCAATGAGCGGTAAAAATGTTTCATAAGTTCTTGATATGATAAAGTCGGATGCTTTTGTAAGATCCGCAATTGCTACATAACCGACGATGGATGTCTCTTTTACGAGAGTGATCATTTCATTTCCAAGGGCAGGCAGAATATTTTTGATCGCCTGCGGAAGAATGATATAGCGCATCGTCTGACGGTATGTGAAGCCAAGAGAACGTCCGCCTTCCATTTGACCGGGGTCTACGGCAAGAATACCGGCGCGGATATTTTCAGCGACATAAGCACCGCTGTTGATTCCAAAAGTAAGGATCGCAGCGACAATTCCCAGTTTGTTTTGGAAAATCACCATATAAATGATAAGCAGCTGCACCATAACCGGTGTACCACGCAGTATATCAATATATATATTTGCAACATGGGAGAGGAATGTTTTTTTCTTTTTGCGGACCTCTGTCAATTTCATCAAAGCGACAAGGAAACCGAGCACGATGCCAAGCAGTGCTGCCGCAAAGGAAATTCCTAAAGTGACACCAAGGCCTTTTCCTAAAAGGGCATAGCCTTTGGTATCAATAAATACATACTTAAATTTATTGAACAGATTGACAAAGAAATTGTCGGATTTTACGCTGGCACCATTGGTATTTCCATTGATATATTCTTCAAAGATCTGATCAAAGGTACCATTTTCCTTGATTTTTTTCAATCCTTCATTGATGTCATTTAACAGTTTCGTATTGCCTTTCTGTACAGCGATTCCATATACTTCACTGGCTTCGGAATCCTGCACGCATTTCAGGCTGTCCTCGTTCAGTGAAACAAAGCGTTCCGCCGGTGCCTTGTCGATCACGACCGCATCGACACCGCCGTTTTTTAACTCAATGATCGCGTCGGAACCTTTTTTAAAACGTTTTACGGTAGAATCTGTAAGGACAGAGTCATCGGTTCCCGGAGTTACCATCAGGTCTCCGGTGGTTCCTTCCTGAACGGCGATTTTTTTGCCTTCCAGATCTTTCATGGCAGTTACCGGACTGTCTTTGGAAACGACGATACACTGTGTCGCTTCATAGTATCCATCGGAAAAATCGACGGATTGTTTTCGGTCTTCGGTAATTGTCATACCGGCAGCGACGGCATCAAGCCCGCCGGTTTTCAGAGAAGCGGTGAGAGATTTGAATTCCATATTGGTAAATTCAACGTCATATCCCATTTCTTCTCCGATGGCTTTCATGACTGCGACATCAAAGCCGGCAATCTCGCCATTTTCGTCAATGTACTCAAAGGGAGGAAATTCTGCATTGGTTCCTACATGGATCACAGAATTCGCCGCCTTCTTTTCCTGTCCGCATGCCGTAAAGACAAGCATACTGAGTACGAGAAAAAGACTGAGCAAACCTATTTTTCGTTTTTGTTTCATTTTTTAAAACTCCTTTTCCTGGGCTGGTTTAAATTTCTGCTCACAATACAGACAACGGTAAATACGATGTTTCCGGTCTGTCAATTTAAAGCGGTGTGGAAGTTCCTGCTCGATGGAAGTAATACATCTCGGATTTTTGCATTTGATAATATTTGTAACCATCTCAGGAAGTGTAAGAGTACGTTTTTGTACAATCTTATCATTTTCAATCATATTGATCGTGATATTGTCATCTAACACACCAAGGATATCAAGATCTACGCAGAGAGGTCCTTCGATCTTAATGATATCTTTTTTTCCCATTTTATTGCTTTTTGCATTTTTGATGATGGCTACACTGCAGTCTAGTTTTTCCAGATTCAGGTAATGATAAATCTGCATCGCATGACCTGCCTTGATATGATCAATGACAACTCCCTGATTCAATCCACCAATATTTAACATAATTACGTTCTCCTTTCTTTAGGCAAGCTCCAATAACCGAAGTATCAAAGCCATGCGGATGTAAACACCAAATTTTGCCTGTTTGAAGTATACGGCGCGCGGATCGTCATCCACTTCCGTGGCAATTTCATTGACACGTGGGAGAGGGTGAAGTACGAGCATATCTTCCGGCGCTATCGCCATTTTCGCCTTGTCGAGGATAAAACTGTCGCGCAGTCGGATATAATCTTCTTCATTAAAGAAACGTTCTCTCTGTACACGGGTCATATACAGAATGTCGAGATCTCCGATGACCGAATCCAGATCGGAAACTTCCTGAAATGGAATATTGTTTTCTTCCAATGTTTCTTTTCTCAGATAATCCGGGATGCGAAGCTCCGGAGGAGAGATGAGGACAAATTCAATACCCGGATAACGTACCATCGCACCGATCAGGGAATGAACGGTTCGTCCAAATTTCAGGTCTCCGCAAAAACCAATTTTCAAATGGTCGAGACGACCCTTCAGATTTTTGATCGTAAGAAGATCGGTCAATGTCTGAGTCGGATGATTGTGTCCACCGTCCCCGGCATTGATCACCGGAATAGAAGAGTGCATGGACGCTACAAGCGGCGCACCTTCTTTGGGATGACGCATCGCACAGATGTCCGCATACGAAGAGATGACACGAATCGTATCGGATACGCTTTCGCCTTTGGAAGCTGAACTTGAATCAGCAGAAGAAAAACCAAGAACACTGCCACCCAGATTTAACATCGCCGCTTCAAAACTAAGTCTGGTTCGTGTGCTTGGTTCATAAAAACAAGTTGCCAGTTTTTTTCCTTTACAGATTTCTGCATATTCTTCCGGATGTTTCATGATTTTCTGAGCCAGTGCGATCAGATCATCAAGTTCATCTACGGATAAATCCAATGCATTCATTATGTGTCGCATAAGTACCTCCCTTGTCGGTTGCATATTTTTATCCATTGTACAACAATTTATAAGAAAAAACAATAATATATTTGCAAAAATCTTCATTTAGAAGTATAATACTAAATTGGGGTAATCATTTTGACACAAGCCCCCGTTTTGAAAGGAGAGAAACCAAATGGTAAAATTACACGAACAGGGAGCTTACCTGGTAAATGGAACCGATCTGATTCCAGACAGCGCAGAAGCTCTTTCCGCAGTAAAAAGTAAGACAGGTGTGGATACAACACAGGAAGAAGCAGCCAAAGGGACAATGGCATATCGGATCTTAAAAGCCCATAACACATCCGATAATATGGAACAGTTGAAAATTAAATTTGACAAATTAACATCCCACGATATTACTTTTGTAGGTATTTTGCAGACCGCCAGAGCATCGGGACTGGAAAAATTCCCAGTGCCTTATGTGTTGACAAACTGCCATAACAGTTTATGTGCAGTAGGGGGAACCATCAATGAAGACGATCATGTATTTGGTCTTTCCTGTGCAAAGAAATACGGTGGAATCTATGTACCACCTCATCAGGCAGTCATTCACCAGTTTGCCCGTGAAATGCTTGCCGGCGGCGGTAAAATGATTCTTGGCTCCGACAGCCATACCCGTTATGGTGCCCTTGGTACGATGGCAATGGGTGAAGGTGGTCCGGAGATCGTAAAACAGCTTTTGGAGCAGACCTATGATATCCCTATGCCGGGTGTCGTAGCCATCCATCTTACCGGAAAACCGGAAAAGGGTGTCGGTCCTCAGGATATCGCACTGGCAATTATCGGTGCTGTATTTGAAAATGGTTATGTTAATAATAAAGTAATGGAATTTATCGGCGATGGAATTGACAATCTGAGCGTAGATTACCGTATCGGCGTTGACGTTATGACAACAGAGACAACCTGTCTGTCTTCCATCTGGAGAACCGATGATAAAGTAAAAGAATTTTACGACATTCACGGCAGAAGTGAAGATTTCGCTGAGATCAAGCCGGAGCAGGTCGCTTACTATGACGGCGTGGTAGAAGTAGATCTTTCTACGATCAAACCTATGATCGCGATGCCATTCCATCCAAGTAATGTATATTCCATCGAGGAATTGAACAACAACCTGGAAGATATTTTACGTGATGTAGAGAAAAAGGCACTTGTCAGCCTTGACAATAATAAAGACATTAACTTTACCTTGACAGACAAGATCCACAATGGAAAATTGTACGTAGAGCAGGGTGTTATCGCAGGATGCGCCGGCGGTGGATTTGAAAACATCTGCGACGCAGCGGATATTCTCCGCGGCAAATACATCGGTTCGGATGAGTTCTCACTGAGTGTATATCCGGCCAGCCAGCCGATCTTTATGGAATTGGTAAAAAATGGTGCCATCGCAGATCTTATGGAGACAGGTGCTACCGTACGTACTGCTTTCTGCGGACCATGTTTTGGTGCCGGCGATGTGCCTAGCAACAAAGGACTCAGCATCCGTCATTCGACACGTAACTTCCCGAACCGAGAAGGTTCTAAGGTTACGAATGGACAGATTGCTTCTGTTGCGCTTATGGATGCCCGTTCCATCGCAGCAACCGCCGCAAACAAAGGATATCTTACGGCAGCAACTGACGTGGATGTCAACTTTACAAAACCGAAATATTTCTTTGATAAAAAGATTTACGAAAATCGTGTATACAATGGTGTCGGAAAAGCCGATCCATCGGTTGAGATCAAATTTGGTCCAAACATCGTAGACTGGCCGGAAATGTTCCCGCTTACCGACAATGTGCTTTTGAAAACGGTTTCGATGATCCATGACCCGGTTACTACAACGGACGAATTGATCCCATCCGGAGAAACTTCTTCTTACCGTTCCAATCCGCTTGGACTTGCCGAATTTACTCTTTCCCGTAAAGATCCGGCATACGTTGGAAAAGCAAAAGAAGTACAGAAGGCTGAGAAAGCCCGCCTTGCCGGAGAAGACATCTACGCCGTAGATCCACAGCTCAAAGACGTATATGAGACAATTCAGAAATCCTTCGATGTAAAACCGGAAGAAACGGAGATCGGAAGTGTTATCTTTGCCGTAAAACCGGGAGATGGTTCCGCTCGTGAGCAGGCAGCCAGCTGTCAGAGAGTTCTCGGCGGTATGGCAAATATCGCACGTGAATATGCGACAAAACGTTATCGTTCCAACTTGATCAACTGGGGAATGCTTCCATTTATTTTTGATGGCGACCTTCCATTTGATAAAGATGACTACATCCTTGTCAAAGACGTGAAAGATGCCATTGCCAATAAAAAAGACAGCGTAAAAGCTTACGTTGTAAACAAAGGCATGAAAGAGATGGAATTTAAACTCGGCAGATTGACAGATGACGAGAGAGAGATCATCTTGAAAGGCTGTCTGATCAACTATAATAAAAAATAGGATGAATTATAGCATATAATTACATGACGGCAAATCTAAAATCAGACTTTAGGTTTGCCGTTTTTATCTATAGTGAGGAGTGAGTTATTATGAAAAACCCAAAAACTATTTTTTCCCTATGCCTGTTACTGGCAAGCCTGATCCTGATGGGATGCGCAGATTCCGCACAAAATTCAACCCCAAAGAACGCCGAAAGTGTTACTACATCTGCGGTTACTGCTACAGCATCTGCAATTAGCACCACATACTCGGCAATTCGTGAGTCATCCTCTGCAATGCAGCCGGTGGATCCGTTATCGATAGAAGGGCAGTTAAAAACCATCGCCGAAGCAAAAGATAAGATTGTGACTTATGATCAATATATGGATAGCTATCATTACGCCGTGACGGATCTCGATCAAAACGGACGGCTGGAATTGATTATATCAACCGGAGTGAACGGAACAGGTCATATTACCAATAACTGGTACTACGAGATCAGCAAGGATGGTTCAAAATTGAAAAAATGCAAAGGAAAAACTTTTGGAAACGAAGGTCATGACATTTGTGATGACATTGATACTGTCTATATTGATCAAAAGAAACATAATTATTACTATATAGTGCATGGCATCACCCATGTGTCCGGTGCCGAAAATTATGACTCTGTCGGATTCCTGCAATTAAAAAATGGTACTCTTACCGATAATTATCTTGCGGGAAGTTCTCATATTGTTTCTAAAAAAGGAAAATTAAAAGACAGTTACTATAAACGGACAAAAAATGGAAATAAAAAAACTGCCAAACTAACGAAAAAACAGTACTCTGATATTGATTCTTTGATGAACGAAAAATATGGAAAATTGGAAAAAGAATCCGTTGCGATTCAATGGTTTTCTTATAAACAGCTAATGTCTGAGGTGTCAGAATCTCAGTTTCTGCATAAATTGCAAAAATCACAGAAAAATTTTGCAATTGGCAAAAAAGTAAAAAAATGCAAGGAGTATAATTGGTATGATGAATCTCTGAAAGACCTGAAAAAAGTTGACTGGGAAGAACAACAGTATAACATGCGTTCGGAAGACTATACCATGCTTACCAAATATTTTCCGATATTGAAAAATGAGCAAAAGATTCATTTTCCGGATGGAACAGAACAAACGTTAGATGAATATTCGGCAGGAAAGGAAGGATTCTATCGTCAGGTACAATTGGTTGATCTGACCGGAGACGGAATCAAAGAATTAATTCTTGATGCTTCGGGATATGTTATTTTTTCTTATCAAAATGGAAAATATGAAGCATTTTTACCGCCCAGTGATGAGGGATTTAACGTTAACCCCGGGGGCTATTTTTGCTATGCTATTGATAATGAAGCCGATGAGGTTTATACCGAATTTACCAGCAAATTACAGTACAAAGAGGGAAAACTGCAGGAAGTTATCGTTGCAAAGGGGGAAAGCGACTATAAAAATGATACAGATACTTACCATATCAATGGGTTGCTTGCCTCTGAAGATACCTACTGTGACTGGCAGGATGAGGAACTGCATCCGGACAATGAGCCGTATGAGGTGTATAAGTATGTACTGGAGGAGAAAGAAGAGTAGGGGGAGTTAAATAAATTTATATTAAATTTCAAAAAAATGTTGATTATATCACCTTCCTCCCATTTTATGGGATACGGAGTATAAGGAGTTTACTCCCGCTGTACTGGCAGCGATAATAACGATGCATTTACTCTAGTATGAGGATAATCTACCGTGTCAGATGAGATGTCTGATTATATGGTGGCACGCACCAGAATGAAACCAGTAATTGTAATGTTTATGAGAGAAATCTTTATATAAAATAAAGATTTCTCTTTTGTTCTTACCCGCTTATTTACATCCCTACATCGGATTTGCCACGCGGATTCCATTGACCTCCACTTCGTCACTGCATTCAATGACGATACAAGGTACACCGTCGATAATCTGCGTATTGACAAGGTCGGTTCGGTCCGGGTTTACCTGAATGGTGACATTCGGAGTTCGCACTTCAAATTTGCGGAGATTGGCGATGTTATCTGCGACCAGTTTCTGATCTTCCCCGATATTTTCCGTAAATTTTTCTTCAAAAACATCGATTTTTTCTTCCGAAACTCCACACGAGGAGAGGATCTTTTTCACATCTTCTTTGTCCAGTTCGAGCGGTTCCGGATTTTCTCTGTTTTCCTCGATCATTTCATTTAAGTTTTCATGCAGATTTTTCACCATCTCGTAATCGCACGTTGTTCCGAGAGACTCCTCCACCAAAGCATGGAACGTTTCTTTTTGTTCCTTAGCAGGAATTGGAAATGTACAGCCGAGCAGATTGTAGGAAAAATCGATATCGACTTCATCCGCATTTTTAGCATAATAAAGCAGGCTGTGGATGTCTGTGTTTCGGTCATTGAAGGCAGGGAAAAGAAAACCGTTTGCCGGTGCCTGTACGATCCAGTCGCGGTCACAGTCCTCAATACTGTTATTTTCCGGATTGTAGCAGAGCCCGGCCTTGGATAATTTTACGGGACATATACTGCAAAGGATAAAATTATATACATAATCGGATGCATCTTCGTTTTCGATTCCATCCGCTGTGATTGACGGAATATCGTAAGCGGTATGGATCAGAACGATAAGATAATTTCCGGTATATTCGTACGTTTTGATCACCATATCATAGAATTCATCCAAAAGGGCGTCGTCTTGCAGACCGCTGTCTACAAGTTTCATCATAAATTTCTGCTTGCCATCGTCATTGGTTTCTTCTTCCATCGGAAATTCCATATTCATAAGATTTTTGCCAAGCGTACCGGACATCGTTTTTCGAAAAATATCCACGTATTTAAACATTTCTTCTTCGGGAAGAGAGTAAAATGCCTCTTTTAACTCGACACGCTTATTCTTTTCGCCATCTACATAGCATCCACAGATCCTTGTGATGCCATTGTCGTCTTTTTTAAATATTTTCTTTATTTCCGTAACTTCTGTTTTATTCATCTTTATTCTCCATTTCTATTATCGTTGGGTTCCTAATATTACACGAAATGATTATATCATATTTTTCAGAAATGTGGTACAATGTTTTTTAATAAACAAGAAAGAAGGTATACGTATGTCACTCAATGATACTCCCTCTGCCAATCGAATCCACATCGGATTTTTTGGCTGCCGCAATGCCGGAAAATCCAGTGTTGTCAATGCGATAACCGGGCAGGAACTGGCAGTCGTGTCAGATGTCCTCGGAACGACGACGGATCCGGTGCAAAAAGCGATGGAACTTCTTCCGTTAGGACCGGTTATGATCATTGATACTCCCGGCTTCGATGATGTCGGCGAATTGGGCGAAAAACGAATCCAAAAAACAAAACAGATCTTAAACCGAACCGATATTGCCGTCCTTGTCGTTGATGCAAAAAAGGGATTCACAGCGACAGACAAGCAGCTGCTTGCATTGATTCAGGAAAAAGAACTGCCCTATCTGATTATTTATAATAAATCCGATCTTTTGGAGAAAATTCCGAAAGAAGAGGAGCATAGTATCTATATTAGTGCTTTGGAAAAAATTGGTATTCGTGAGTGTAAGGAAAAACTTGCTCATCAGATTCCGACAGAGGCTATGACACTTCAGATCGTGGGAGATCTTTTGTGCCCGGGAGACCTTGCTGTGCTTGTCATTCCGATTGATTCCGCTGCCCCCAAAGGCCGTCTGATCCTGCCACAGCAGCAGGTGATACGCGATATTCTGGAGGCGGGCGCTGCCGCAGTGACGGTAAGAAATACAGAACTTGCCCGGACTTTACAAAAATTAGAAGGAAATGTCCGTATGGTGATCACGGACAGTCAGGCATTTGAAGAGGTCGCAGCCATTGTGCCAAAAGAGATTCCATTGACTTCGTTTTCTATTTTAATGGCACGTTTTAAAGGGTATCTGGAAACCGCTGTCAAAGGAATTCAAGCGGTAGATTCACTAAAAGACGGAGACCGCATCCTCGTTTCGGAAGGCTGTACGCATCACCGCCAGTGCGAAGATATCGGTACTGTAAAACTGCCAAACTGGCTTTTAAAATATACCGGGAAAGATCTGAAATTTGAATGGAGTTCCGGCCGGGAGTTTAAGGAAGATCTATCTCCTTATGCGATGGTCATCCATTGTGGAGGGTGCATGCTCAATGAGAGAGAAGTGAAGTATCGTATGAAATGTGCCGTTGACCAAGGCATCCCATTTACGAACTATGGAATTGCCATAGCGTATATGAAAGGGATTTTACAGCGGAGTATCGAGCCGATCCCTAATCTTCCTCAATAACGTGGATCTCAAGATAATCAAATTCGATGCCGTCGATAAAATTATCGCTGCGAAAGCGGGTTTTGTCGACACGCTTGAATTCTTCGATATTGTGTTCCAGCCAGATCGGTTTGGAAAGATCAAATTCGTAGCACACTTCTTCCAGTGCTGCAAATACTTTTTTAGTCCGGGACATCTCCGGGGAATCATTTTCCACGACCATGTCCCGGATCATTCGATTGCTTTTAAATTCTTTTGCCCATAAACGAAACATCTGTTAATTTC
>UQAQ01000018.1 GCA_900539115.1 uncultured Roseburia sp. | reverse complement strand
TCGGTTGGTTTGATTATAGTATATCAGATTCATTAAGAAATGTCTTTGTCAGTGTCTTAATTTATGAGACCATTATACACATTGTTACGTAATTGTATATAGTTTTTATTATCCACCTCTGCAAGCCTATCTGCAGTATAAAAAATCATTGTCTAATATAATTCATTTATCTCACCGCCAAATTCAAATTTGTCTAAGCCATGTATTTCTGATGAGAAGATTTAACATTGCTTTGATTTACCATAGCATATTGCATCGTCGTATCAATTTGAGAATGCCCCAAAATTCGCTGTACCTGTTCTATCGGCATGCCTTTATCAATTGCCCTGGTAGCCATCGTCCGCCTAAATTTATGAGGATGAATCCTATCAAGTTCCAGACTTCGTCCAAGCTGCCTGAGCCGTATCTCCACACCACTTATTTTCAAGCGGTCATGCGGAGAATCTAATGTTACAAATAATGCTGAATTTTGGTCGTTTCTACTTAATATGTACTCCTTTAAATGCACTTTGGCTTTCGCATCAAAATATACCTTTCTCTCCTTGTCTCCTTTCCCATACACGACACATTCTCTGCCTTCCAGATCAATGTCATCAATATTCAAATTTACCAATTCTCCAACTCTTATGCCGGTAGAATACAATAAATCAATCATTGCCAAATCACGAATTTCTTTACAATTATCACGAAGTTTTTCTATTCCTTCATCGGTGATAACATTTTTCACCACCGTCTTCGTTTTAATTTTGTGGATTCTTCTCATCGGGCTTTTCAGAATATAATCCTCTTCTTCCAGCCACGAAAAGAAACTCGATATATTTCTACGAATGTTGTCAATTGTAACATTCGAACATCCATTTATCTTTTGATAATCCGCTAGATAAGCGCGTATTTCTTCCGTTGTAATTTTTCTAACTTCCGTATCTGTCTGTTTAAGCAAATGTTCAACCGTAACGGCATAATATTGAATTGTGCGTTCCGAACACCCCTCAATCTTCTTGGCATCTAAAAACATTTTCAAAAATTCTTCATTTGTGATGTGTTTTTTATCTAATTCATTTTCTGAAAATGTTTTCAGAACTACTTCCTGCAGTTTTTTCATCTGAGGAATTGACAGATATGCTGACATCTCATTAAGTATTGTTACAATTTTTTCTTCCATGTTGGTATACTCCTTTCAAGTGTACCAACATCCTGCAACCAATAAAATGTAAAATATTCAAACAGTTTTCCCACTGATAGTTACCTATTTTAGCCAAAATATTGTTGCATTAATGAATCAAACAATAATTGTGTTTTTTCAAGTGCTTTTTGAATTTCAACTTTTGATTTATCTAATTCCTTTAACATAAATTATTTTAATTATATCAATTGCAGATTAAAAAGACAAGACTACGCTGTTACCTTCTATATTCTTTTTTCCTTTCCATACAACCTCTCCAATTCCTTCTTTTTCTGGAATTCTGCTTTTTGATACACAGTCATTTTTTCATAAGGCACATACTTTTGTTTTTTAGGAATTGCTTGAAGCCAGTCAGCACCCTTAAACAACGCAGCTTTTCTCTGCTTTATCTCCGCAAGAGACTCATCCGGTATATCAAATGATTTGACGCAATATTTCTGCTGGTATTTTTTGGCGAGAAATGACAATTCATGTAGTGCGTGAATTGCTTTTTGCAAAACTTTCCCATACAATCCTTTCTTCCAGCCAAAATCGTTTACTTCCTTTTCTAAAGCCTCGTTTATATGACGATACTTGTATACGCTTAGTTCCGATTCATCAACGATCTCTGTAGCCAGAATCTCATCTACCACTTTGTTCCAATCCATACATAATTGGTTGCTCTTTTCAATATCGGAAGCAAGTGGATTGTTTTTCCCGACTTTCTGAGTTGGCATATACGGTCCATTAGGATTAAAGACAGTGAGTATGTTATTCTCAGACAATTCGTGACGATAGCTATTGATTAGTTCAGTATATTGTTGTTTTATGGTTTCAAGCCAGATATAATCTTTGAAAATCGCTTGTTTCTTACCAAAGAACTGTCTTTCATAAACCTTGCCCTTAGGTATAATTTTACAGCCCTTTCGAATTTCTCCGGATTCATTCAGTATTTCCTGCTTTGTCCTCATACGCTTTCCGCCTTCATTGTAAAACATATTGCGAGTAGCCACTTTGACAATGGGATTTTCTAATATTTTTCGTTCCGAAAAGATTAGATGGATATGATAGTTTGTTTTCGTTTTGTTATGATGAAGAGCAGCGATACATTCGACGCCATAAGAACTTTTGAAATAGTCCGCAAATTGTTGTAACAATGCTTGTGGTTCCAGTTCAACAAAACATTCCGGCAGTGCAATAATCAATTCTCTGGCTTCTACGCATTTGCCCCTAGTTCCACTTTTCTTAAACTCATTTTGGTTCGTTTTTGCCAACATATGCCAAAATTCTCCGGATGTTGTATTATATTTTGCATACAGATTTTCCTGTTTCTCATGACTGGATATATAACGGATTCTTCCATTTACATCAGATAGTTTTCCTAACGAAATAAAAGAATTTCTATTCATGGTATCCCTCCCTCTGATAAAAGGCTCCGCAGGACGAAAAACCGATTGCATGCACATCCCATGTGTGCAATGGGTGTATTTCGCTCTCAATCGGCGAGGCCTATATATGAGCCTTAGCCAAAAGCATATGTTCCAAGTCAGAAAGTTGGTTAGTAGAATATTTTCGTTGCGGAAATTGGTTAAACATATTCTTCTTGGTATTAGGTGTTGGATTGTGACCGAGATGATGTGTCCAGAAAACTTTCAAAAAATAGCCATACTCAGACTGGATTGTAAAACTTTCTCTTTTCATCATGGCACTTACTTTGTTTGTTATATCAACAATGTCACGATATCCCAGATTTTCAAGACATTTCTGTACTTCAGAAGCTGACACGTTAGTTCCATCAATTACGTAATTTTTATCCTTTGTCCGGAAAATCGTCTGAAAATACTTCTTCACCAACCAATATGCTTTGGGATTCATTTCCTTCTGTAATTGCTTATCACTTTCAATGACTTGAAAACGAACATCTTCTGTTACCCGTTTCTTTGTTCTGCTCTCTACAGGTTCTTTCGTAGAAATAGTAGAGTAATCATTGATTGTATTTGTTTTCTTATTCTTCTTAGTTGGACATTTTGTCATCCCCTCCTGACATTTTTTTGTGTTGGAATGCGCAGAAGCATCTTGAATAATATTTTTAACGTAATAGCAATTGGTTTTGTTTGAACCATTTTCCTGACGAAGCGTAACAGTAATTAACCCCGCCGTTTGCAAACGTGTTAAAGAACGTTGTACAGAACGAGCTGCCAATGCGGATTCGTTTGCGATTGTTTTAATAGAAGGATAGCAGTAGCTTTTTCCATAGAGATGACTGCACAGTACCTGATAAACAATTTTGTCGCCACTTGATAATCGTTGCCCTTTGTATTCTTTTAATGCAAAGAAATCATTGGAAGTCATTGTAAAGTGAGTTGATTTTTTCATTTGAATTTCCACCTTTCATAAAAGTAGAAATTAGATAGTCATATGAGAAAAAATTAAAATACTGATTTTTGTTAGAAAATTTGTTAGAACAAGTAGAATTTATGATGTGTTTTCAAAAAAGAAAAAGACTGAAAACACTCGTAAATTGAATGTTTTTCAGTCTTCCTATCGAAGTGCATACAAGCGTCCCTTCGGGCCGCTTGTCCCACGGCTATCGCCGTATACACGCGGATTGTGATGCATCTGCCTGCGAGTAAACTCGCGTCAGCTGCCCACACTCCGCTATGCACTTCTCAATGCTTCGTGCGGATAACAGGACTTGAACCTGCACGGGGGTTGCCCACTAGAACCTAAATCTAGCGCGTCTGCCAATTCCGCCATATCCGCAAGCAAACACAATTATAGCAAACCTACCACCATCGTGTCAATGCTTTTTACTCAATCTCCAAAAATCGTTTGATTTTCTTCATCTTTTCCTTCGTCATGCGGTAGCCATGCCAGTAGTATGTTTCCAGTTTCTGGATATTCCCCTCGAAGCTGTTAAGAAGATGATTCGGGCGGATAATCATGATTCTGCCTTCGCGTTCCCATTGCTCGCATTTTTTGATCAGTTCGTTGTAGCGGTCCGGGCGGCTGAGGATCAGGTCGCGCACTTTCGGGTATTTGCGGGCAAGAAGTCTGGCTCCCATTTTGTCATATTTTCCAAATTTTTTCACGTAACCTTTCGGCTGGGTCAGTACCACAAGCAGTTTGTCACAACCATCTTCCATCGCCTTTTCAACCGGGATAATGCTTGACAATCCGCCATCGTAATACTTCGTGCCATTCACATCGATTGCCGGGAAAAAGAGCGGAAGCGCGCAAGTCGCCCGCAGCATACTGTACTTTTCATCCATGTCCATTGCATTCAAAAACTCCGCTTCCCCCGTCTTTGCATTTGTTACACCGACTTTGCAGGTTCCTTCGTAAGAGAAAAATGTTTCCTTATCAAAAGGAACCAATTTGTCCGGAATCTCACCAAAGACAAAATCCAGTCCAAAAAGACTCTTCTGTTTGCGGTAATTTCCAGGTCCCATGTAACGTTTGTCATTGCGGTATTTTGTAATAATATCAAGATTTCTTCCCTTTTGTTTCGATATATAAGATACCCCGTCTGCGATGCCGGCAGAAACACCAATGCAATACGGCAGCATAATCTCTTCCGTGAGCAGTGCATCCATCACACCGGAACTAAATATCGGGCGAAATGTTCCGCCTTCCAAAACCAATCCCTTCATAAGCCAAACCTCCATTTTTCACAGTTTCAAAGTAACTATTCAGGATCAATGTATGGAAATCAATGAATCGTCGTGCTTGCACGTAAGAGACTTTGATTTCCATACATTTAGATCCTAATAGTTACGTTTCAAACAAACCTTTTGCTACCTTGAGAGTACCACATTTTGCTTTGCATGTCAATACGAATATTGCAACATGTAGTTTTCAAAACCACTTCTCCGTCTCATCAATCACTAAAGCAACCGAAACCCACCGAAATTTCCAGCATTCATCTCGTAGTTCAACTATTTGGATTGTCCCACTCCTCACATCCGCAGTTCAAAAAACAAAGCAGACCACATTTTCTCTACGTTCAGAGCAAATGCAGCCTGCTTAGCCTGTTGTATTTCTTCTATAGTAATGAATTCTTGTTAATAATTTGCTTTCTTTCGTACGCATCCTCTTTCCGAATGCCTCTGTTTTTTCGCTTAGCAGTAGGAGTTAAAAAACATTCCGGTGTAAATCGACTGTGCGTAAGCATATCCCACGTCATTGCGGTGAAGATGGGCATAACTGTAAACCTTTTTGTCTACATACTCCATCGGATTCATACTCATGTAATCACACTTTTCCTTCAACTTTTGCAAAAAGTCACTTGGCACTGAGTCCATTCCATCCACTTTGCGGGAAAGAAACCCTGATTCGTCTACGGCAATTCCGTTGGAAATCAATTCATCCGAGCACTCCTCAACCAATTTTCTCAGCTCGCATCCCGGACGAGATGGCTTATTCTTCAACTCACCATACTCATCACTGCGGCTCAATAACTTGTTGTAGAGCTGCAATGTTGTCTTCAGTGCCTCTCCCTGCTGATCTGAGTCCAATGCAAGAGATGCCGCTTCCCCTAATTCCATCGACATCGACTTAACATCCAGCGCATAATCACTTGTGTCTTTGGACAACGAGATCATCGCCAGCGGATTCGCATTGTTCAGTGCAACGATACTTTTGTATTTATTTTTCAATTCGCGGCGGTTGTGTACATTTGTCTTAGGATTTACTTTTGGAATAAAGCCGCCGGCATAGTAATTATAAGCCTCTACCATAGGATCATCCCCTTCTCTTTCCTTGCAATCCCGGTACTTCAATTTTAGTATACACTAATTTTTTCCATTTCGCAACGATATTATACAAAAATTTTATATAAATTCCCATCCTTTTTTGTTGATTTTTTGTCCATTATGCTTTAAAATAGAATTACTAACTTTGATATTTTTTTATCATAATAAATGAAAGGATGGTATTAGAAAAATGAGTAACATGCCAAAAATGAAAATTGGAATCGTTGCAGTAAGCCGTGACTGCTTCCCGGAGTCACTTTCTGTAAACAGAAGAAAAGCCCTTGTAGAGGCTTATGCAAAAAAATATGATGCAGCAGACATCTATGAATGTCCAATCTGTATCGTTGAGAGCGAAATTCACATGGTTCAGGCTTTGGAAGACATCAAAAAAGCCGGATGTAACGCACTTTGCGTATACCTTGGAAACTTCGGACCTGAGATTTCCGAGACACTTCTTGCAAAACATTTTGAAGGACCTAAGATGTTCGTTGCTGCAGCAGAGGAATCCGGAAACAGCTTGATGGACGGTCGTGGAGATGCTTACTGTGGTATGCTTAACGCTAGCTACAACTTGAAACTCCGCAATGTAAAAGCTTACATCCCTGAGTATCCGGTTGGAACTGCTGAGGATTGTGCTGACATGATCCATGAGTTTGTACCAATCGCTCGTGCCGTATACGCATTGAATAACTTGAAGATCATCAGCTTTGGACCACGTCCATTGAACTTCCTTGCTTGTAATGCACCGATCAAACCACTTTACAACCTTGGTGTAGAGATCGAAGAGAACTCCGAACTTGACTTGTTCGAAGCATTCAACAAACATGAAGGTGACGCTCGTATTCCTGACGTTGTAAAAGAAATGGAAGCAGAGCTTGGCGCCGGTAATAAAAAACCTGAAATCCTTGCAAAACTTGCTCAGTATGAGTTGACACTTCTTGACTGGGTTGAAGATCACAAAGGATATCGTGAATTCGTAGCAATCGCCGGTAAATGCTGGCCTGCATTCCAGACACAGTTTGGTTTCGTACCTTGCTACGTAAACAGCCGTTTGACAGCAAAAGGTATTCCGGTATCTTGTGAAGTAGATATCTACGGTGCACTTTCCGAGTTCATCGGAACTGTTGTAAGTGAAGATACAGTAACTCTTCTCGACATCAACAACTCCGTACCTCAGGATCTGTACGACGAGGACATCAAAGGAAAATATGCAAACTACACATTGAAAGACACATTCATGGGATTCCACTGCGGAAATACAGCTTCGAGCAAGCTTTCCTTCTGCGAGATGAAATACCAGAAGATCATGGCTCGTTCTCTTCCTATCGAAGTTACAAACGGAACTCTCGAGGGAGACATCGTTCCTGGAGATATCACATTCTTCCGTCTTCAGAGTACAGCAGATGCTAACCTTCGTGCTTACATTGCACACGGTGAAGTTCTTCCTGTTGCTACACGTAGTTTCGGTGCCATCGGTATCTTCGCTATTCCTGAGATGGGACGTTTCTATCGCCACGTATTGATCGAGAAGAACTTCCCTCATCATGGTGCTGTTGCATTTGGACACTTTGGAAAAGCATTGTATGAAGTATTCAAGTACATCGGTGTTGATGTAGATGAGATCGGATACAACCAGCCGGCAGGCGTTCGTTATCCTACAGAGAACCCATTTGCATAATTCATAATTGATATAATGTTATCAACAACTAGCGACCCGGTCACGAGTCGCTAGTACTGTTATTAAATTTAAAGTAAAGGAGACTATTTCATGTATTACATAGGTGTAGACCTTGGTACCTCTGCCGTAAAACTTCTTCTTATGGAAGCAGATGGTTCCATCAAAAATATCGTTTCAAAAGAATATCCACTTTCCTTTCCAAATCCGGGCTGGTCTGAGCAGAAACCGGAGGACTGGTGGAATGCGGTAGTTGCCGGGATCAAAGAACTGACAGACGGCTTTGAAAAAGACAAAGTAGCCGGCATCAGCTTTGGTGGTCAGATGCACGGACTTGTTATCCTGGACAGCGAGGACAATGTAATCCGCCCTGCTATTCTTTGGAACGATGGACGTACAACCAAAGAGACAAATTACTTAAATGACGTAATTGGAAAAGACAAATTGTCACAGTATACCGCAAACATCGCATTTGCCGGCTTTACTGCTCCAAAAATCCTTTGGGTAAAAGAAAATGAACCGGAAAACTTCAAAAAGATCGCTAAGATCATGCTTCCAAAAGACTATATCGCTTACAAGATGACAGGGGTTCACAGCTGTGATTACTCTGACGCTTCCGGTATGCTTTTGATGGATGTTAAGAACAAATGCTGGTCCAAGGAAATGATGGAAATCTGCGATGTCAAAGAAGAACAGCTTCCAAAACTTTATGAAAGTTTTGAAGTAACCGGAAATCTGACCGAAGCTACTGCTGCAGAACTTGGTCTTACCACAAATTGTAAAATTGCTGCCGGTGCCGGCGACAATGCTGCTGCCGCTGTCGGAACAGGAACAGTAGGCGATGGTGGATGTAACATTTCCCTCGGAACTTCCGGAACCATCTTCATTTCCAGCAAAGAATTTGGTGTAGATAAATTCAACGCCCTTCATTCTTTTGCACATGCTGACGGAAATTACCATTTGATGGGATGTATGCTGAGTGCCGCTTCCTGTAACAAATGGTGGATGGACGAAATCATCGGAACTAAGGATTATCCTGCTGAGCAGAAACCGATCACCGATGACAAACTCGGCGAAAACAATGTATACTATCTTCCATACCTGATGGGTGAGCGTTCTCCTCACAACAATCCGGATGCACGTGCTCTCTTCATCGGTATGTCCATGGATACGACAAGAGCCGATATGACACAGGCTGTTCTGGAAGGTGTTGCTTTTGCGATCCGTGATTCTTTCGAAGTAGCAAGAGATCTCGGAATCAATATCACAGAAACTAAAATCTGTGGTGGTGGAGCAAAAAGCCCACTCTGGAGAAAGATCGTAGCTAACGTTCTGAACATTAAAGTTAATATCATCGAAAGCGAAGAAGGCCCTGGTCTCGGCGGTGCAATGCTCGCTGCTGTCGCTTGTGGTGAATATACTTCCGTAGAAGAAGCTGCTGCAAAGATCGTAAAAGTAATCGACTCTGTAGAACCGGATGCTGCTTTGGCAGAAAAATACGACAAGAAATATGCAAAATTCAAACAGATCTATCCAACTGTGAAAGATTTGTATGACACATTGAAAGCGTAACTCATACACTAAAAAAGAAAATCACTCCCTTTTCCCGACTGAACGGGGAGTGGTTCTCTTTTTCAATACATATCAGGGAGGTATGTCTATGAAAAAATTAAAAAAAGTCTTTGTACTCACATTGATTGCATCACTGGTACTCAGCATCTCCGCACAGGGAAAGAAAACCACGATTACAGCAAAAAAAGCGCCGGCCAATGTACGCACTATAAAATTTAAAGGAACAGGAAAACGGTTAAAACTCCAAAAAGGGAAAAAATATCAATTAAAACCTGTCGTTTCTGTTACTCCAAACAAAAAGAAATATCGAACAGTAACATATACCACTTCCAACCAAAAAGTAGTATCTGTTTCAAAAAAGGGACTTCTGAAGGGATTGAAAAAAGGAACCGCTACGATTCGTGCAGTATCCAAAGTAAATCCAAAGAAAAAAGCAAGCATCCGTGTTACCGTAACACAGGATGTACTGGTTCGCAAGATTGTCCTCAACCGCACCAAACTTACCGTTTGTGAATCGGAAGAAGACGATATTACCCTTACGGTCAAACAAATTTTACCAAAAAATGCCAAAAGCAAAGATGTGACCTGGGAAAGCGATGATGAGGATGTTGTCGATGTTGATGACGACGGAGAACTTTCCATCGGTGATCCGGGAACAGCAACCATCTACGTAACAGCTGACGATGAAGGTGGCGCTTACGCATCGTGTACTGTCACCGTCACCGAAGATACCTCTTTATCCGATGACGATGACGACGATGATGACGACGATGACGATGATGACGATGACGACGATAATGACTAGTAATCTAGAAGCAAAAGGGGAACTTGAAAATGTCAAATAAATACAAACGAAAACTTCAAAAAAGAGAAACCAAGCTGTGGCAGGATATCGTCCTGCTGCTGCCGGTTTTGTTTGGACTGTGTATCGTACCAATGATCGTACTTACACACGATTATACAATTGATTTCACACAATTTGAATGGTTTAATAAAGCGCCATCCACGGGTCAGATTGACTCTTTTGGATATTCAAAAAGTGTCGCTCTAACCATCGTTGGCATTGCTACCGTGTTCTTCTTTTGCTATTATTATTGGAAGCAAACAAACAAGTATCACATGACTTCCACAGCCTTTTTTGCCAATATAGACAAAAAAATCGCCATTCTTTTAGGGATTCATCTTATCATGGTGATTATTTCTTCTGTGACAAGCAAATATTCCGAATTGGCTTATAGCGGTGGCGGATACACACAATGGCAGACTATGTGGGTACTTCTTGCATATGGAATCCTTTTTTTCTATACCTATGCTTGGGTAACCTCTGCACGCAAAATTAACATCCTTATTTATGGACTGATCATTCATACTGCACTTATGTCCTTTATAGGATTTATGCAGTCCATTGACCAAAACCCTCTTTTATGGGACTGGGTGCAAAAAATCATTACAAAATACAGTACTTTAACCGGAATTTCATTTAAAGCCGGATACTCCAGTGTAGTCATGACATTTCCAAATCCAAACTACACCGGAACCTACATTGCATTAACCTTGCCGATCGTAGTTATGTTTATCTTTTTAAAGGTATCTGACAAAAAATGGATCTCTGTTTCCTGTAAATTGATCGGAGTCCTGATTGCTGCCGGATTTATAAAATCACTGATCGGTTCCGGTTCTACTGCAGCCGGTATGACGCTTGCCTTTGTCAGTGTAGTTGTTATTGTCCTGCTCATTATCAATTACTTCGATCCCCAAAACAAGATATGGTGGATCTCATTGGCAGGCATACTTATTTTAGGGATTGTCAGCATTTTTGCCATTCTTCAGACGAATTATGCAAAAACGGCGATAGAAAAATTGAAAAACGGCTCTGTAGATACTCGTAATTTGATTTCAATAGTAAATGAAACACCGACACGTTTAAAAGTCAATTTCCGAAATGGTGAATCTTTTGATCTGGATATAACTATTCCGGATGAATCAAATGCCACTTTTACGATCACAGATTCCTCCGGGAAAAATATACCGCTAACCTATGATAACGGCCTGGAGTTATATACTCCAAATGATCCCCGTTTCAATATGCTTACCTTGGAGTCCAAGCGCTATGCAATAGACACCGGCATTCACGACGCCTTTACTCTGTGTGATACGCCGAATCAAATTTCCTTTACTTTTGTTTACGATAATAATGAATGGAAATATTATACACCTTATGGTAAATTGATCAAATTGAAGGAAGTTGAACACTTTGGTTTTAAAAATTCCGAAAACATAGCAAACCGCCGTGGATATATCTGGTCACGAACCATTCCATTAATGAAAACTTATTGGTTCAAAGGAATCGGACCAAATGCCTTCATTATCGCTTTTCCAAATGCAGATTTTGTCGGTTCGAAACGTGTAGGCGGAAGTACGCTTTTGGTAGATAAACCACATAATACCTTTTTGCAGACATATATACAGACCGGGGGAATCTCTGCCATCTCCTATGCTGCATTATGTATTATTTACATGCTTCAATCCCTTTGCTTGCTATGGCGAAAAAAACTGACGAATAATTTGTCCAAAATTGCTTTTGGTTTATTTACGGCATCACTTTCTTACACCATTGTAGGTCTTACTAATGATGCTATCGTCGGAGTACAATCCTCTTATTGGATTTTACTTGGATTGGGCTTTGCCGTAAACCGTATGTTGAAAATTCAAAAAAGTGAAACCGTATAAAGATCAGGAGGCTGTTTTGCGAAATTACGATCCTTATAAAAAAACGATATTATTTATTTTATCATTAATCAATATATTACTGATGACTTTCCTTTTCTCATGGTTCTGGTACCACTTCTTTGCCGGAACCATGTATACTTATCGTTTCTATCGTCGTGGAAACTATGTGATCATCGGACTGTATGCACTCTTTCTTATTTTCTTTGGCCGAATGTATGGTGCCACGAAATTGGGTCAACTGCGTCGAATTGAGGTGATCCTGTCACAGTTTCTCTCCATATTTATCAGCAATGTGGTAACCTACATTATTATCTCACTGCTGGCATTTCGTTTTATCAATGTCGTTCCTTTTTTGGTCATGACATTGGGAGATTTTTTAATTACTACCCTATGGTATTTTGGGTCCAGTTCTCTGTATGGACACATTTTTAAGTCCTGGAAAATTCTTTTAATCTACGGAGAACGCCAAGCAAGCGATCTTGTTTATAAAGTAGAAGAACGCCGTGACAAATATGCCATCTCAGATGCTATTCATGTAAGTGAAGGTCTCGATAAAATTGCAAAGAAAGCAAAGGATTACGAAGCCGTTATCATCGGTGATATCAGTGCACAAGATCGAAATGACGTTTTAAAATTCTGCTATTCCAATGGTATACGCGCTTATGTTATCCCTAAAATTTCTGATATTATCCTTATGGGAAGCGATAGGATTCATATATTTGATACCCCTTTTCTTCTTACAAAAGGATATTCCCTCAGTTTTGATCAAGAATTTGCCAAACGTTTTCTTGACCTTGTCATTGCTATACCAATGCTTATCCTTGCTTCACCCTTTATGCTGTTAACGGCTGCTGCCATCAAATTATACGACAAAGGCCCTGTTTTTTATAAACAGATACGTTGTACAAAAAACGGAAAACCTTTCGAAATCATAAAATTTCGAAGCATGATCATCAATGCAGAAAAAGAGGGGGGTGCACAGCTTGCCAAAGCAAACGATTCGCGCATCACACCGATTGGACGCTTTATTCGTTCTACACGAATAGATGAACTGCCGCAGCTTTTTAATATCATAAAAGGAGACATGTCTTTTGTCGGTCCTCGGCCGGAACGTCCGGAAATTATAAAAGAATACATGGAAAATATGCCTGAATTTTCTTTCCGCCTCCGTGTCAAGGCCGGTCTTACCGGTTTTGCTCAAATTTACGGAAAGTATAACACGGTACCCTACGATAAACTCAAATTAGATTTATTTTATATTGAAAACTATTCTTTATGGCTTGATATTAAATTAATTCTGATGACAGTAAAAACAATTCTAAAAAAGGACTCTACTGAGGGAATTTCCTCTAATCAGGTAACCGCCGCTAAGGAAGGTTCCTCTGCTAATGTAATGGATGTCGTAGAAGAAATCAAAAAAAGAAAATAAAGATTCCCCGGGATTTATATTCCCGGGGAATTTTTTATCTCAAAAACACAAGTGGATTTACGGTCTCATCTTTCTGTTTAACCTGATAATACAGATTTGCTCCCTCTACGGAATAATACTTGGTCGGTTTCGCAATCTTTCCGATCACCTGTCCTTCTGATACGGAATCTCCTTCCTCCACTGTCACGTCTTTCAATTGTCCGTATATGACCTGAAAATCATCTCCGATTGCAACCGTTACCGTTCTTCCGGTCTCATCACTCTTATTGATCGACTTGACGATACCTGCCGCA
Source organism: uncultured Roseburia sp. (assembly GCA_900539115.1). Classification (GTDB taxonomy): domain Bacteria; phylum Bacillota; class Clostridia; order Lachnospirales; family Lachnospiraceae; genus Eubacterium_F. Next base: position 40,450 of record UQAQ01000018.1, on the reverse strand, counting down.
CTTGCTTTTACACTCTCGCCGACTTCGCTTCCAATGATCATCGCGGGATTTGTCTTATACTGGGATAACGTAGGAAAAAACACCACTTTATCCGCACTGTATTCTATCAAAACATCCCCTTCAACAGGCCATAAAAGCCCGGTTTCCTGATCAAAATGAAGTTTGTCTTCCGCACTTACTTTCTTCATCGTCTCTTTTTTCCTTGGCTTTTCTTCCTTCACTTCTGACTTGACATTTTTCGAAGAAGCTTCTTTTGTAGACTTCTCTTCTGCCTTTGGGGCCGGTTCCACAGTCGCCGCTGCTGGAGTTGGTACAACTAACTCCGTCTCTTCTGCAATTGGCACATTTTCTTCCTTCTGCTCGGGTTTGGCAAACAGATTCATGCAGATCGCACCCACGACCGCAATACAAACGATTCCACTCAAAAGTGATATATAAAAACCTTTTTCTTTCTTCATCATTCTTCACCTCGATTCTAGATTTGCACTTTCGATGCTATCTATATTTTTTCCTGAATCTCGGCGAATATACATTTTTTAAGGCAAATATTTTTTTAACCAACGGTAAAAACGAATCATCAATAAACTGATTCCCGCTGTCAAAACAGCACAGACCAATAAATACACGACCGCATTGCCTTTTCCCAATGAATCTTTCAGTAAGATCATCGGAATCCTCTGATATATGTAAAATGAAAACAAATTTTGTCCAATGAAAGTATAAACACGATTTGACGCCCGAAACTTCATCGTTAAAAGCACCACAACGATGGCAAAAGTTACACTAACAATCTCAAAATACATCTTATGCTCAGCCCTCATTGAATAGAAAAGCGCAAAAATCGCAACGGCAAAAACAAGTGATGCCACATAGCGCAGATAACGTTTCCCACCGGCAAGCCATTTTTCAAAAGTTTCACGCCCCAGTGCAAAAAACATGCCGGCGCTGTAGCACAATATCGTGTCATACCACCATCCGCCTTTTCCGGCATGCCGCATCCATAAAATGTAAATCCCACTTAAAAATACAATTCCAAAAACGGCAAACCACAACGGCATTTTGCGAAACCATTTTGTCTCCCGGATGCGAAATACGATATACGTCACCACATACAGATACAAAATGGCAAACACATACCAGTTGCTGTTTCCCAGACTTTCCCATGCAGCAAACCCTTTTAACGCATACCAGAATGTCGGAGTTTGATTCGTCGCACAACTAACAAACAGATAAATCACGGCAGCAATCTCAAAATTCACAAAAAAAGGAAGAAGTCTGCGTTTAGGGAATGAAGAAATATAGCCTTTCTTATGACGAAGAGATTCCATAACTCCATATCCGGAATAGAACAAAAACATCGCAACAATCAGTTGTCCCAATGCTCGATTCACTTCAATGTACATAATATCAAGTGGTCCATAAATGCTCCACGACATATATTGAATCAAATGTGTCATAAATACTGTCGTCAGGAAGTAACCATTGACGGATGCTGTCATCTCACGTGAACAGTATCCTGATTTTTGGGAAACCGGCTGACTAAATGCCCATTTTCCCTTTGCTCCGATTCCAAACGCAGAAAACACCAAAAACAAAAAACACAATCCAAAAATCAGAATCATTTTTTCTCACCTAGAATCTTTTTCCTATAAAAAGAGGATCCTTTCGACAGTTCCTGCTGCACTTTAACATCCCCATATTTTTCCAAAATTGTCTCTTTGTCCGAAAAGAGATTGGTCCCAAGTCCAATGCGGTCTCCCTCTATCTGTACTCCCATCGCCGCCAGTGTCGTCGGATACAGATCCATCGGATAATACTTGCGGTCTTTTTCACGAACCGGTTTTACCGCCGAATTCAGGATGCAGGAATACACACGCCGAGGCACACTTCCATCATACTGCGCCCGGATATAATTATTATCCATCGTACAATGATCTCCGGAAATGACAATCGTTGTGTCTTTGTAGAAATCCTGCGCCTTAATCCAATCAATAAACTCCTTTACACGCTTTGAAGAACACGAGAGCACATTGTCATAGTTATTTTTAAAATCATGCCGGCAATCCTCACAGGCATACCCTCCGATATGATGAGTGTCTACAGTAAGCATCGTAAAATTAAAAGGTTTGTCCCCTTTTGCGAGTTTTGTTATCTCTTCTTTGGCAAAAGCAAACAATTTTTTATCCTCAAATCCCCACCATTCATAGTAATCTTTAGGAATCTTTCCCTGTTCTTTCGCATAAGGATAATCATAGACGAAATAGTCTCCATGCTGCTCAAAATACATCTTCCGTCCACCAAAAGTCAGATCTGAACCAACCATGATCTCCTGCGCATATCCCTCTTTTTTGAGAACATCTCCCATCGATACCGCTCCCGGCATAAACGTATTTTTCTCGTTTTGGTAATTTTTTCCACCAAGTGGGATCATAACCGGGTATGCACATGTCTGAGACACCATCGCGCCCGTTGTCCATGATGCCCCCCTCGACGGTGTTGCGCCACCGATTTTTTCATCACCTGAAAAATTTACCCCTTCTTTTGCCAGTGCCGTCAACTCCGGGATTCGATTTTGTTCCATCGCTCCGCCTTCTTCTTTGGAAGAAAACGTACTTTCCATGGATTCCAAAAAAAGGTAGATCAAATTTCTCTTTTTCTCCGGAAAATGCAGCATTTCCGGTGTCAACTGCACTGCTTCTTCTTCCATAAAGCCAGATTCTTTCCGCTGTGCGATCAGACATCCAAAAGTATCAAACGACTGTAAAATGCTTCCTATCGCCACCAGCAGAAGAACCACTGCCGCCACAAGAAGCGCTGTACCGGCTGACGGTGAAATCTTTATATAACAGACTACACTTATCAAAACAGACAGGCATACGCCAAGTCCCATACGAATTCCATACGTACGAAAATAATCCAAAATCATTTCATTGCTCGTTCCCTTCATAGGAACCTTCAGATGAAATACAATTTCTTCCCACGATAATCCATTAAAATTCTTTTTTAAAAATAAGTAAACGGTGTACAAAATTACTGCTATGATAAGGATCACGGCAGATAATACTGCTTTAAGCATGTTTCGTCATCTCACTTCCGAGCCTTTTTAATACAAAATCTTTCCGTCTGCCACCTGGCGCAGGTGTTTTCCATAGCTGGATTTTCCGTATACTTCTGCTGATTTGAGAAGCGTCTCTTTGTCAATCCATCCATTGTGATAAGCAATTTCTTCGACCGCCGAAAGCATGATTCCCTGGCGGTTTTCGATTACCCGCACAAATTCACTGGCATCCGCAAGGGCATCCATTGTGCCGGTATCCAGCCACGCATACCCTCTTCCGAGTGTCACGACATCCAGACTTCCCTCTTCCAGATACAATTTATTCAAATCTGTAATTTCCAATTCACCGCGAGCAGATGGTTTTACCTTTTTCGCAAAGTCTACCACGCGGTTGTCATAAAAATACAGACCGGTTACACAATAATTTGATTTTGGATGCTCCGGCTTTTCCTCGATCGAAATCGCCCGTCCGTTTTCATCAAACTCTACAATACCAAATCTCTGTGGGTCATCGACATAATAACCAAATACTGTCGCACGGTCTGTTTTATCTGCTGCCATCTGCAGATGTTTTTTCAGGCCGCTTCCATAGAAAATATTGTCACCGAGTACCATGGCGCACGAATCACCATCGATAAATTTTTCACCGATCAAAAATGCCTGTGCCAGTCCGTCCGGGCTTGGCTGCACCTTATATTGCAAGTGAATTCCAAAACTGGAACCATCACCAAGAAGCCGTTCAAAATTTGGCAGATCGGTTGGTGTCGATATGATCAAAATATCGCGGATTCCCGCCAGCATCAACGTAGAAAGCGGGTAATATATCATCGGTTTATCATAAACCGGAAGCAGCTGCTTTGAGGTTACTTTGGTCAATGGATACAATCTTGTGCCGGAACCTCCGGCAAGTATAATTCCTTTCATAGTGGGACCTCCTTTGAACTTCAATATTTTTAATAATATCACTTTCCCTGTACACTTTAATTGAGGCTTATATAAAAATTAAAACTGGCATACAATTACCCCGATAAAAATCATAATGATACCTATAATTTTATTCTTTGATGGTCTCTCTCCCAAAAAAATGCGCGAAAATAACAATACCCAAAAAAAACTAGTTGCTGTAATACATGGCAAAAATTTAAGTTCCAGTTTACGCAATACAAAAGTATTGATAAATAGAGAACCAAAAAGTAAAATATAACCACAGATTACCCACACATTAAGAAATTTTTTTATGAAATTATTTTGTTGCTTTTGGGCTGCCTTCTTTAATAGTATCTGTGAAAAAGAAGCAATCAACACAGATAAAAGCCCCAGTGCCCATCCAATGATCATTTCTTATCCTCCTTATTTTCACCCAATTGTGTAACAACCATGCCACCCAAAATGATAGCTGTTCCAATCCACTGCATGACACTGATGTGTTCATCAAAAATCAAAAATGCCCACAGATAGGCAAAAATATAAGAGATACCCTTTCGCAAATACGCAGTTGTTAACGGCATATACTCTAATAAAATTTGCCATAAAATGGCATAAATCCCCATAATTGCAACGGCACTGCCAAAATAAAAAATATATTTTGTAGAAATCACCGGATATAATCCTGCCATCTTCAAACAAACAGCGGAAAAACTCTCAATAAAAATAGCAATGAGCGCAAAAATATACACATTTCTTCTTCGTGATAATAATTTATTTAACATTTTTTCCTCGCACTTTCCTACTATTCTTTCACTTTGCTTACAATAAATCGTGTCTTTCCTGATTTATCCGGTTCAATCTTGTCGCGCCAATCAAACAAATATACCAGTTCCTCTGCATGAATGATGTGCTTTAATTGATTTAATACATCACATTCAATATTCTTTTTTTCCGTTTCGGTAATCCTGGCAGAAGCCACAAGCTGAATTGTAATATTCTCATAATCTTCTTGAATAATACGAAAATGAATCACCTTATCCTGCGCCTCAAAGGCACGATAAAACGGTTGAAAATTATATTTTCTTCCATCCCGCAGACATATCCAGTCATTGACTCTTCCATGAATTTTAGCAATAAATTCCATTCCATTTTCTTCATACACATCTGCATTATCACCTACATCATAATTAATGATCGGATATGTCAGGAAATTAAGATTTGTCAAAAGCATCTTCCCATGAGAATCTAATTTTCCTTCCTCATTTACAACATTAATAATATGGGTATCATTGGTAACGATGTGTGGCTTAATAGAACCAACTTTGGTAAAAGTACAAGCACCCGTTTCCATGCAGCCATAGGAGGTAAAGATATGATCCCCTAAATATTTGCGAAACACTTTTTCGTCCTGCTCTGATATCATTTCACTGATAACCGCATATGCCGGTGGATGATATAAAGTTATACTGTTCTTCTCAGCATAATCTATCATTTGCAACAACTTTGTCTTATGTGCATAAAAGAAATCCGGCTTATACTTATTAAACTCTGCCACAAGATAATCCGGTTCTGCCGTAAACGGAAGTTTTTTTCTTCTTAATATACCAAATTTTTGAATTATACTCTCATTTCCTGCAGCCACAATCTGAGGATCTTTCAAAGCAAGTGTTTTAGCAGTAAAAGGATTGACTCCATTTTTCACTGCGATTCGCAGCCAATTTGCTGTCAAAAATGCATTCTCTCTTGGAGAAACTATCGTTTTCAACGGCATTCCTGTCGAACCACTTGTGGATACGATATGCATCCTCTCTTTCTCAGAATCAACCAACGGAGTAAGCCACTCTTTAATTTCATTTTTGGTTAAAATCGGAAATTTTACCAGGTCCTCTCTATTCTTAATATCTTTCGGTTTCAATCCCGCTGTATCAAATTTTTTGCGATAAAAAGGAATCTCGTATGCTCTTTTCATCAACTTCCTTAATTTCCGGTTTTGTTTTTTATAAACAGCCGAATTAAACAGGTTGTTCTTGCTTAACACAAGCAAATTCCAAAAGGAAGCAAAATTTTCACCTATTTTTACAAACGTATTCATTCTTGTTCCTCACTCTCCTGCCTGATAACTTCACGAATAACATATTGCGGCTGTCGGTTTAATCCCAAAAACATTCTGCCAATATATTCTCCGATCAACCCTAAAAACATTAATTGTATTCCTGAGAAAAAACAAATAACAATCATCAAAGACGGCCATCCGAGCGCCATTGCAGGATTCAATATTTTTCTAATCAATACAACTACTGCCGCAATTATACTTAGTAAAGATAACCCAAACCCACAATACTCCGTTAATCGAAGCGGGGTGATAGAAAAACCTATAATATTGGACCATAATTTAAGCAATCGCTTAAATGTATAATTGGATTCTCCTTCTTCTCTCTGAAAATGCTGAATGGGAATACAGGAAATATTTCTTGTCGTACGCAAAAACAACCCTTGTATATAGGCATAAGGAGCCTGATATTCAATCACAGAGTCACGCACAAACTTTCGTGCCACCCAATAACTGGATGTCTTTAACTCCTTGGGTTTCCCAATCAAAATACGTACCGAAATATAATTGACCCAACTTCCAAAATTACGAAAAGCACTATGCTTTTTTTCCGGATAATATCCATAAACAATATCATATCCTTTTTCCAATTCTTCAAACAAATAAGGAAGCTGCGACGGATGTGTCTGCATGTCATCATCCATACCGATCAATATATCTCCTTTTGCATAATTTAATCCTGCCATAATGGCATTATGTTGTCCGGCATTTTTCGCAAGATTTAATACGGTTACACAGGGATATTCTTCTGCCAGTTTTTTTAATACCGGCATTGTTTTTGTTGAACTCGAATAGTCATTTACAAGAACAAACTCAAATTCCCGACGATTCATTTTTTCCATTTCTTCCATTGTTAATTCTACAACATGCCGGATTGATTCGGATGAATTATAACAAGGTATCACAAATGAGTACATCTTAATTTCTCCTAACTATTGCACTTCTATATGTATTTTTTCTAATACATCATCCAATTTTTTTATTGCTGATTGTAAAGTGCTTCCTTTTACGATCACATGACCAATACGATGTGGACCAATACGAAAAGCGGATACTTCATCTCCTATCGCATGATCAAATTGAACCTCTAATATGTCATCGTCTTTCTCATTAAGATCTTCTTGTGCAACAATTTTCCCATTTTTATCACTACGTAAAAGCATCGCCGCACACGGAACGCTATCGTTTGAATGGAAGTCCGGATTTTCTCCCAATGCCGCCTCTATCATCTTATCATAATAATCAAACTGATAATAGGTTGACACCATTTCACTTAAACAAGTAGCACCGGATCTGCCTCCAATCTCTAAAACGTAGGTTTTTCCATTTACTAAAATAAAATCCGCATTCATTGCACAATTGTTCAATTTCATAGCATCTGCTGCCAATTGAAGCTGCTCTTTCGCATCATTAATAATCTCTTCATCAAGTTCAAACGGAACCCAATGTCCGATAGGGACCCCTGTATCCCCATGGAATACATAATCTCCATGAGGAAGAATAAACTGAACCTTTCCTCCTAGAATATAGGCCTGTGCACCAAACTCTTCCCCTTCCAAAAATTCTTCTGCTATAAAATAATCCTTTTTGGTATACTTTTTAACTTCTTCAATGGTTTCCCTACATTTTGACAAATCATCGATACGAATAATTCCCCGGCTTCCGGAAGAATCCACTGCTTTAAAAATAAGCGGCTGCGTCAATTCAGATATTTTTTCCTCGATGTCTTTATCAGCGAAGAAAATCTTACGGTATTTGGCAGTACGCACTCCATATTTTTCGTATTGATCTTTCATCAATAATTTATCACCTGAAATCTGTGCAGCTTCATAGGAGATACCACATAATTTCATGGCATCACATACCCTGCCAACGGTAACTACCGCTACGTCTGTGCCTGCTGTCACAATACCATCTATGTTTTCTTTTTGTGCTATCTCTAATATTTTTTCACAATCTGTTGTATTTTCATAATAAATTTTGTCAGCTAATTTAAACCCCGGATAATCTCCCGGAATACTAACTACGATCGTATACAAGCCTTTTTCTTTTGCTCGTTTGATCAACGGCACTTGGTATACTCCTGCTCCCAAAATCATCAATTTCTTCATATTTATCATCCTTTCCCGTGCAGGCATCTGCTGCATATAATTGATACTGCTTTATTATATCCACTCACGTTTTTCATCCACTCAAGGCAAACGGAAAACAGAAGTGTATCTATAACTAACACCGCCAAAATAATTATAGGATATTTAAATGAATACGAAAACACCTGCATAAGATTCTTGTGAAAAAAGAATGATGAATATACATCAATTATAATAGCAACTGTTTTCACAATATTACTATCCTGTTTTGTAAATGATAATTGCTTTCGCCTTCTCCTTTACTTATAAAATGCTTCCACACATCTCACTACTTTTTCCCGGTCTTCTTCCTTCATGCCATAATACAATGGCAGACGCAGTAAGCGCTCACTTTCCTTTGTCGTATACTGATCTTCCCCGAAGAATCTTCCATATTTTATACCTGCTGCCGCACTGTGAAGCGGAATATAGTGAAAAACTGCAGATACACCGTTTTCTTTTAAATATGCAAGCAATCGTGTACGTTCGTCAAGGTCTTTTGCTTTGATATAATACATATGCGCATTATGCACGCAGTTTTCCGGAATCACCGGGCGTTTGATTTTCCCATTCTTTTCCATATTTTCCAACTGACTATGATAATACTGCCAGGTGTCCATGCGATTTTTGTAAATTTCTTCCGCACTCTCAAGTTCTCCCCACAGATATGCGGCATTCAGCTCACTTGGGAGATAAGAACTTCCTGCTTCAACCCAGGAATATTTATCTATTTCACCACGGAAAAACTTGCTTCGATTGGTTCCCTTTTCACGTACAATCTCTGCCGTCTCAATATCCGCCGGATTAGCGATCAAAAGCGCACCGCCCTCTCCCATGCTGATATTTTTTGTCTCATGAAAACTAAAGCAGCCATAATCACCAATGGTACCAAGAGGTTTCCCCTTATATGTACTCATAATTCCCTGTGCCGCATCCTCGATAACCTTCAGATCATATTTTTGCGCAATTGCCATAATCGTATCCATCTCACAGGAAACTCCCGCATAATGAACCGGAACAATTGCCTTTGTTTTTTCCGTAATGGCTTCCTCGATCTTGGTTTCATCTATATTCATCGTATCCGGACGAATATCAACAAAAACAGCCGTTGCACCACGCAATACAAAAGCATTTGCCGTAGATACAAATGTATACGACGGCATGATGACTTCGTCTCCCGGCTGAATTTTTGATAAAATTGCTGCCATTTCCGTTGCATGCGTACAGGAAGTAGTCAGCAGCGCTTTTGCCGTTCCCGTCATCTGTTCCAATTTTGCATTACACTTTTTTGTAAATTCGCCATCTCCACATAATTTATGGTTTGCAATCGCCTGTGCAATATATTTTTCTTCGTTTCCCACACATGGTGGCACATTAAATGGTATCATAATTTTTTCCTTCTCTTACTACTTTCCTGTTTTTCGGTAAGAATCCTTTCCTGTCTTTCGTCGTCTGTCTCGTTTCTTACTATATTATATATCAAAAGAACCATGTACGCAAGCCTTGAAGTGGGGATTATACTTTCTTATCAGCACTCGCATATTTTCGTCTACGTTCCACAAAATATGCCGCCACAAGACTTATGTAAGTGATAAACGTAATACCCGCTCCAATCAAATAAGAATTTTCTTGATATACAAATTTTATCTCATGATTTCCGGCAGGAATCTGAACCCCCATAATTAAACCATTTACCATATGAATCGTCTGCTGCTCTCCATCCACATATACTCTCCAATCCGGCGAGTAATTCTGTGAAAAACACACGAATGTATCTGCTGTTGAACTACAGGATGCCATTACCGTATTCCGGGTCTGCTCTTTTACCTCCACCTGAGTATCTGAATTCTGCAAATCCATAGGTTCTGCGTCCACATACGCTGTTTTATCCAAAGAATAATTGTCACAATTGAAATATATATCATCAAAGTTCTTCTTTGTTTCTACTGTTTGTGGAACATATAAAAGGGGTTTTGCATTAATATTCTCATAGATGGCAGTTCCATCCTGCGTTTTGTCCCAGTACCGATAACCTTCCACAGGCGTTACTTTAAAAACATCTACTTTGTATATCGAATTCTCTGTGTCATTATTAGAAGCCAATATGCGCAAACGGATCGTTTCGGTTGCTAATTCTGTCTGCTGTGCATATAAATAGGCTGTATACTGCCCCTGGTCCTCCGTAACCTGAAATCTTTTTTCCTCCGTAGAACGGTCATAATTCGGGCCACCATACAAATCTGCCGCAAGATACGTTGTATTTTTTCTTTGTTCTTCCGTCAAAGTAATAACTACTTTGTAACATTGCGGCGTTTGCTCCTGAGTCATCATGGAAAACGGCGTCTCAAAAATACCTATTTCCCCAGGCTTATGAGTTATTTGCAAAAGCTGCGAGGAATAACATGACTCTGTTGGTGACTGATTGCTATAAATCATTCCCTTATTCTTTGCAATCGCTCCTTCGGAATCGATTACATATTTTACCCCCGTCATGGACAGCAGGTCATTTTGAATCAATACATTATTGGTATTATCTAAACTTCCCGTAAGCAATCCGGAATAATTGAACGGAATATCGGTAACCTGGCTTCCTAAATTTTTAAGATATTTACACAATAACGGATTATTGTATGCCGTATATGCATTCAAAGAAGCTATTTTTCGAATTGCATTACGATTCTGTGAAATAATACTCATATGTGAACCATCTACATTTCCAAACGCATCAAATATTTTATATTGTCCAATATTTTCCTGTATTTTTTCCACTACCGGCTCCTGCGATATTCCGGATTTATAATCCGTTGGCGTCGTTGCCATACTATAAGGCAGTGTCTCGTACAATGTAATACCCAATAGGAAAATGCAGATAATACTTCTCTTTTTCTGTATTGTTAATGTAATTTTATAAATGTTGTCTTTTGATAAAATCCAGCATACAATCAGCATAAGAACTGCCACAATAAGCGCTGTCTTAAACGCACTTTGAATCTGTATAAAATAGGCCCCCTGCTGTTCCCGGGCAACGATCAGACATACTGCGGAAACAGAGGTCAGTATAAGCACTGCCGTTAATCCCAATAATCCTTTAGCTGCTTTTTTTAATAAAACAATGTCTTTTTTCTTTATTTCTTTCAAAAACTCTGATGTACCAAGAGCAGACAGCAGGAATACAAAAAAGTAAAACGCAAATAACATTCTTCCTGATGCACGAAAGCCACCCAATACAGGAATATGATACACTATTTTATTGATAACAGGGATATGTGCAACACACGCATACAGCAATGCAAACAACGCACAACCTCCTGCCAGAGCAGTGTCAAATTTTTTCCATAATTTTATAATTGCGAACATTGCTGCAAATAATACAAAAATTCCCAAATACAATTCAATATCCATTTCAGATGAATAATTTGCTCCCATCGCCTGATATTTTTCACCAAAAAATTCAGGATAGATCATTTGTATCAATTTAACGGGATGCAGCGAATAAGAACGAAAGGTATCATAGGTCGTCTGTGAAGAACCGTACACCGAATACGTTCTTAATAAATGAACTGTAGGTAACAACGCGAACAAAATACTTCCGATATATACAGCAATCCACAGTAATGCCTTTTTTAAAATTTCCATTAATGAAAATTTAGCTTTTATACAATGAGCCAATATATAAATCACCAATACAAGTGCGGCATATATTCCATATTGCTGTGTTGCAATAAGCATCACACCGGCTGTCAGTGCACTTAAACAAAACCAACGCTTTTGTTTTGTTACAAAATACCGTTTTGTTACAAACATAACAACAGTAAACAAACAAATAGCGGTAATGATTGCCGGATGTGATTTACGCATTCCATTGATCTGAATCGAGCATTCAAAGATAATTGCAAAACTGTAAGAAACCGAATATGGGCATTCATAGTCACGCAGAAAAAGATAGAAACAAATTCCTGCTATCGCAAGATGCACAATATAAAAGGCGTAAATATACTGGCGCAACGGCAGAAAAGATAATAAGAGATTCAAAAAATACATACTGCTTCCCGAGGATTGTGGAATTCCATTTTGAATATACGGATTCCATTGTGGGAACTCGCCGCTCATCAGGGCTTCCGCAAATGCTTTTTTGTTAGAGAAAAACTGAATCAGATCAGCATCCCCCGGCACCTGACCTGCAAAATAATATCTTGCCAAAAGTAATACAGGAATCAGCAAAAAAATCAACAGACTCCAGTATTTATAATAATATTTACCGTCTTGTATTTGTCCTTTATTTTTCAAATTTCTTCCTCCAAAAACTCACTTATTTCTTCCACAATTTTCTGTGGATCATGTTCTTTCTCAATGTATTCTTTTGCACATTTTCCAATTTGGCTGCATTCCTTCGGATGTGATATTAAATACTTTATTTTCTCTAACACCTGCTCTTCAATACCCTCCACCGGAATCTTAACGGCACATTTTTCCGGCACTTCTGCAAACCAGCCATCATCATTGATCAGGCATGTTTTTCCCATTTGCAATATTTTAATTAAAGCCGCCGATGTTTCTCCCATAGATGGATATCGGAGATTCATCACCAGATTAGAATATGCGACAAAATTATCAAACTCATTCATATCAACAAATCCAGTTTTGAAAACAATTTCATTGTCAACATATTGATCCACATAATCTCCTTCTCCCACCATGACATAACAAATTTTCTGTTCCAATTGCTTACTTAATTTGTAAACAGTCTGACAGATCACATGATTCAATTTTGTTGGTGCTATAACTCCAAATGACGCAATGACAAAAGCATCTTCCGGAATATTATATCGAGAAAACAATTTCTTTTTGTCAATTTGAACATATTCCGTTGAAATTTGCGGAATCATATTTATCTTACGAACATGGTCGGTAAACACTTTGATTTTTTTCTTTGCAAATTCAGAATGAACCATAATTTTATTTCCGGATTCGGCAAGTTCTATATTTAATGGGAATTCTGCTACCAATTCGTCACATTCCAGCAGAGAATCTCTTCCATCATTCATTGCAAATTTTGCTTTTAAAAGCCCTTCCAGTCCGTATTGTTCGTAAATCTTTGAAAATGCCAATTCCTTTTTTTCATAGTATCCGGCAACCAAATAATACAAAACACAATCATGAAGGATTACCATTCCCGGATGCTTTAAACACAATTCATAGATATAAGAATGATAAAAAGGGTTGTTGCCTATATTATATAGTATATAGTCAAACTTCTCAAACTCAATTCTGTCTTTCCAATATATAACTACTTCAAAATCGTCATACATTTTCTTGTTTGTCAATTTATAATTATCGATCAAAAGCGTAATTTCATATTTATCACGCAATTGATATACCAGTATCTCCGAATAATCCGATATTCCGCTTTTCTCAGGCGGAAACGGACTTACGTACAACAGTTTCTTTTTCTCCATTTTCCTCTTACCTCAACAATTGTTCTATCACATAGTCCCAATCCATATGCTTTTCATCCAGAGAACGTCGTCCTGCTTTTCCAAGCAGCTCTGCCTTTTTACGATTGGTATACAATTCATCGATTTTCTCCGCTACTCTCTGTGCATCGGCCTCAAGTATGTAACCATTTTTTTCATGTTCTACAAATTCCAGTGGACCACCTGCATCTTTGTGAACAATAACCGGTTTTTCTGAGAAAAAAGCTTCCAGTGTAATATAACCATAATCTTCATCATATGCACCAAAATAAACACCAAGACAATTCGCATAATAATTTATCTTTTCTTCTTCCGAAATAAAACCGGCAAGTTTTACTCTGTCTTGTAATTTATTCTTTTGGATCAAATCCTGAATATATTCCAATTCTGCATCACTTCCGGATCCCGCCAGTACAATTTTTGCATCCGTTTTCAAATAGCGAGCTGCTTCTACCAGTAAACGCTGCCGTTTTATCTTGTCAATCCGACTTGGATAAAATATATAATCACCATACTTTTCGCAATGAAGTTTCTCGTGATTTAATGGTGGATGATATAGTGGAGTAGAGGAAATGCTACAAAAATTCATTAGTCGGTTGGATGTATTCTGTGCAATCGTGTAAACCGCTTCGGATTCACTGATATATTTTTTATCATTTTCTACAATAAAATTACGTATTGTTTCCCCGTCCGGGAAATTTTGCAAATCTCCATATTTTGTATTCCAAAGGTCATATGCTTGTCTGTGCTGATGCATTAACCAAAGAACTTTCTTTTCATGTTTTACATAATAAGCCGGGAATTTCATTGCAATCACACGATCGATCTTTTCTCCATTTACTTCAGTTAAATCCATCATTCTTCCCATCATCATGCAGTTCACCAAAGTTTCTCCCGGATACCACTTAAACGGAATTGTAATAACATCGACCTGATGTCCTCGTTTTTTCAATTCATCCCGAAGCATATCCACTAAAATTTCTGCACCACCTCGGATAAATGGTACCTGTACCGTTGCAATTGCAATTCTCATCTTTCTGCTCCTTTCGCAAATTCTTCTAAAAAGATCTCACTTATTCTCTCGGTTGTAAATCTATTTTCGATGTTCTCAGATCCATGATGGATTAAAAATCTCATATATTCTCTATTATGATAGAGTGCATAAATCCCTGCTGCAAATTTTTTGGGATCTTTCTCCAATACTATCTGATTTTTTCCTATCGTCTCCGGAACTGCGCATTCCTTTAATGCCAATATCGGCAGCCCCAGATACTGTGCTTCTACGATTGGCACGCAAAATCCTTCGTGTTCACTTGTACAAACCAGAAAATCACTCCCAAGATAATACGCGAGTAATGTAGCATCATTTATTTCGCCGATAAATTCAATGCAGTCATCCAAATGATACTTTTGTATTGTTTTTTCGATTAACGAATTGTATCCCGGTAACCCATCATCAAATTTACCGATCACTCGCAAGCGAATCGGATCCGGATAATTTGTCGTGAAAATTTTCATGATCTCCAGCAGCATTTTATGCCCTTTGTTGGGTGCCACCCGCCCTACAAACAGCAGATTGATCTCTTTTCTTGTGATAAGATCATTTAATATCGCTTCGTCCGGTTTCGTCTGTCTCCACTCTTCTATTTTATGAAATGGCGGGCAGATTCCTATTTTTTCTTTGGGCACTCCTCGCAGATCCTCTGCATTGTACTGTGAATCACACAGCCAGAAAGCATTCGGGAAATCCTGTATCAATGTATCTGTCTGCTTTCTTCCTTTTTCACACTGCTGTGTATGAAAGGAATTATATGGTTCAAAAAAAGCAGGTGGGGTGATATTATGATATCGAAATACAATTTTCGCCTTTGCCTTTTTTAAAATTTCAAACCCTTGTTCCCAATAAACACTATGATGATATAATATAATATTATCTTCCTCCTGAAGAACCGAATCCAGTTCGCTTTCCTCTATATAAGTTACCTGTTTATTCAATGTATTATTGGCAAATACGACGCATCGTCTTCCCTGTGCATTCAGCAATTTAAAGATTGCTTCTATATCATTTCCGATTGCATCATGTCCGGTTACGGTTTGATGCATTTGTACTACTGTCAAAATTTCTTTTCTCCTTTATTGCATATTTTTCTTTGCAACACCATGAATTCCCTTTACATGCATTACTTTATCCAGAATATTTCCGAATAATGGTATCTTCCTGAAACTGTGATATGCACGCAATAAGAAATATGTCATATGCTTTCCTTTTATATGCGCTCCCGCTGCCTTTCCCTCAGGAGATTTTGCCATCGTAAATACCAGCTCCAGTTTACTGATCTTCCCGTCCTGAAGATTGCGTATATTATTAAGTAATCCTGTATCATCAGGAGACCGCTGAAAAATACAATGATAACATTGCTTTACAAATTCTTCATCACTGCTGTTATCCAGCAGCGACTCAATCGGTACTGCATGTCGTTTCTGTAGCTGCTTATATTGTCTTTTCATCCATTCTCTTACGTGAACCCGGTAAAAATGATTCCGGCTGAGCCGGACATCGATACCGCGAAATTTTTGAATCCAGGAGGCATACTTTCTTTTACGCAGTCCAAAACTCCTTGTCACCGTACGGCGTCTTGTCAAGGTATCATCTAAATGATCCGCCAGACGTTCGATTTCTCCCAGAATAACTTCCATAGAGACATCCCAGTTCATCCAATCGATGTCTAATGTATTTTGATGCATTGCCTCATTTTGTTTTTGCAGAATCAATTTATCCAAATCCATGTTACTCTCCTTCAATACAATTCCAACTATGCTCCATTCTTGTAATTCCGGTCTCTGTCACATCTGCATAAATTTGTATATGACACGCTTTTACCACCGAAACGATACGGACCCCCGTTCTGTCCTCTACATATAGATCCATCCAATACTCTCCCGGGAGCATATTCACCTTTGGAAACATAAGTTTTATCTTTCCATTTTTTGTCATTCTCATAGTCCGTGCATGATCGGTCTTTGAATTTGTCCCATAACAGCACAAACCGTCTCCGCGATAGAAACTAAATCCCAGCGTCACATCCTCCACCGGAAGATCTGTCTCATACTTCGCAGTAATTTCTATGTCGGTGCCAACGGAAATAACACCATTCGACTTCTCCCCCCGGCTATATATTTCAATTTGGGAAATCACTACATGATAGTTCTCATTTTCCTCTTCTTCACTGTGCAGTTTTTCCAATGCAGCGGGAGCTAAATGGCGATTTTTCGCCATAAAACGAATATACTGTGGGTGAATGTCCTTCGGATTTCCTTCCGCATAAATATGTCCCTCGTGAATCCAGATTGACCGGTCACATATCTGCTCGATCTGTTCCAGCGAATGAGAAACGATAACGATCGTCGTTCCTTTCCCTTTGATTTCACGAAGCCGGTTAAAACATTTTGCCTGAAAATTCACATCTCCGACCGCAAGAATCTCGTCTATCAGCAGAATGTCTGCATTGACATTAATGGCAACAGAAAACGCCAGCCGCATATACATTCCGGAAGAATACGTCCGCACAGGATTATCAATATACTCTTCCAACTCGGAAAATTCGATAATATCGTCCAATCTGGCATCAATCTCTTTGCGCGAAAGTCCAAATATGGAAGCATTGATATATATATTCTCACGTCCACTCATATCCGGATGAAACCCGGCTCCCAGCTCGATCAAACTGGAAACTCTTCCACGCATCTCAATCTTTCCCTTATCCGGATACATAATCTTCGTAAGCAATTTTAACGTTGTGCTTTTTCCACAACCATTATGTCCGATCAGACCGATTGCCTCTCCTTTTTTCACCTCAAAGCATATTCCATCTAACACCCTGCGCTCTTCATAACGTCTTCTTTTCTGAAAAAGAACTTTCTCTTTCATTGTGTTTCCTTTATCAAAATATACTTTAAAGCTCTTTGTTACATCCGTAACTTCAATTGCATTATTTGGTTTCATTACATTTCCTCCGCAAAATGCTTCTTCAAATGACCAAACACATTCCAGCCTACAATAAGTAAAATAATACTAAAAATAATGCCTTGTGTCAATGTTCCTAATTTCGGTACCTTTTGATAATATAAAATATCCCGGTATGCAATAATAATTGGTGTCATAGGGTTCAAATGAAAAATGGTTTGAATCTGTTCCGGCACCATATCTATAGAATACATAACCGGAGTTAAAAACTGCCATGCCATCGTAATAATAACTAATACATGTTCCAAATCCCTCAAATAAACAGTAACCGCAGAAACGATCATCGTAATACTAAGTGCAAGCAGATATTCTGCCACTATGACCGGCGGTAAATACAAAATTGCTTTGAAACTGATTCCTTTTCCGGATAACAAAAGAACCGCTAATACAACCACCATGCTTAAAAGCATATTTACAAGCTGGCATGTCACATGAGAAATCGGCAATACTTCCCGAGGAAAATAGATCTTTTTCACAATATCTTTTTGTGCCATAATACAACTTGCTCCAGCCGATACCGAAGTACTGAAAAAAATCCAGGGAATGAGTGCTACAAATAAAAAGAGATAATAATCTTTTATTCCGGCTCTCATAATCATGGAAAAAACAAGGGTATAAACCGCCAGCTGTAACAACGGATTCAAAAATGTCCAGGCAAACCCCAGGGCAGAACCCTTATATCTTCCTCTTAAATCCCTACGAATCATACTCCCTATCATCGTTCTGTATTCATATAATTCGTGTATTGTTTTCATGTCACACCTCGTTTCCCAAAACATTTTCAAAAACTTTATATAGAGCATCTGAGGCATTTTCCCATGTATACTTTGCTGCCTGTTTCCGCCCCTTTTCAATCAATTTCTGCCGAACATCTTCTTCTCTATGCATTTTTGTCAAAGCCGACGCAATCTGCTGAACACTCTCCGGATTTACTTTTAATGCCGCCTCCCCTGCAACTTCATCCAGAGAAGAAGTACATGAAGTAATCACAGGGGTTCCACAAGCCATCGCTTCCATCGGTGGCAGTCCAAATCCCTCATAAAGAGATGGAAAACAAAAAGCAAGTGCTCCCTGCATCAATGCTATTTTTTCTTCTTCCGAAACATAGTCTGTAAAGATGATCCATTTTTCTAAATGTTTTTTATTTACCATCTCATAAATCTCATCATACATCCAGCCCTTTCCTCCGGCAATCACCAGATCCGGAAGAATGTCCTTCTCATTTTCTTTTCGAAATTCATCATATGCTTTGATCAAACGGACTATATTTTTCCTCGGCTCCAGCGTTCCCAGGTACAGAAAATACTCTCCGTCAATTCCAAATTTTTCTTTGACCGGCTTAACACTTCTTTTTTTCTCATATTTTTCTTTATCAATCCCACAGGGAACAACATATATTTTCCCTTTCTGTACATTGTAATATTTTACCAATTCACTTTTCGTAAATGCAGAGTCTACTGCAATTGCATCTGCCCGTTTTAAAGTCTTCCTCAGATTCATCTTTAACATCATCATAGTCCGCGTACGAATTGTCTGTGGATATTCACGAAATGCCAGATCGTGTATTGTAACAACCTTCTTTCCCCTTACTCCAAACGGAATGACATAGTTACAAAAGTGTGTGATCTCACGTTCTCCGGAAAAGAAACAAGCATATGGAATATAAATCAAAAAAGTAAATACACGAAAAATTCGATCCCATAACCATACACATTTTTTTAATACTAATTTATGAGAATATTCTTTTTGCAATTGCTCTATTCTATCTTTATGGCGAAACGTAAACACATCCAGCTGATATTCATTTTCCGGATAATATTTGAGCATTCCCTTTACCAGGCCATCTTCATAATAGGCAATTCCCGTTTTATTGGCATTCAAAAGCGGCTGCCCATCAAATGCAATTTTCATCGTTTATCCCCCTCTCACTAATTTTTCATAAAGATCATACGTCTTTTGAAGCATCTTCTCCATCGTATACTCTTTTTCCACACGCTGCCGCGCCGCCTTTCCCATACGGGTACGGCAGTCCTTATCTATCGTCATTTTTTTTAATGCCTGCGCTAATCCTTCTATATCTGACGGCTCAACCGTCAATCCGGTTACCCCATCCTGGCTCACATAAGGCACTCCGCTCGGAAGATTCGTATTGATAACCGGTTTTCCAAATATCATCGCCTCAATCTGAACCAGTCCAAACGCCTCACTCCGCCGCTGGGACGGAAGTACAAAAACATCACACTTCTTATAAAATTCCACTAACTGTGCATCTGTCACCTTTGTATGAAAAAAAATTCTATCCTGTAAACCAGTCTCCCTGACATACTCATGTAATTCTTTTTCCAAAGGTCCGCTTCCGACGATGTCAAGAGTCATCTTCTCTTTTAAATCCGGTTCTTTTGACACCAGTTCAGAATAAGCCTCTAACAGATTTTTGACACCCTTATAATATACCAGCCGCCCCACAAACAAAAAACGAACACATTCTTTCTCTGACTTTTTTTTCTCTTTTGCGAGCCAGTCGTCCGCCGTTTTTTTAATGTGCCCGTCTACACCATATGGTATGATCACACATTTGTCCGCATATGGTTTTAAATATCGTGATCCATTGATATGTCCTTCTGTCGCCACCACGATCACATCTGCGCGTCGCAAAAGCCAGTTCATCAACGGACGATAAAAAAACATCATTCGTTTTTGTCTCACAATATCACTATGCCACCACAATACAACTTTCCCTTTATATCCAGATAACAAACAGGCAAGATCCCCCAGCGGAAACGGCATATGAATGTGCACAATATCATTTTTCCGTGCTTCTTTCTTGAAACACCACACATAAGACAAAGAAATAGGCAGCGAAGAAATATGACACAACGTTCTGCATCGAATCAC
Organism: uncultured Roseburia sp.; assembly: GCA_900539115.1. Lineage (GTDB taxonomy): Bacteria > Bacillota > Clostridia > Lachnospirales > Lachnospiraceae > Eubacterium_F. The sequence continues at coordinate 19,833 of UQAQ01000018.1, read as the reverse complement.
CGGCACCCCATTTATGTTCTCGTGTACTGCCTTTCCTTCTTTCTGGCACACCAAAACAGTTGTATCCGTTTTATCTGACAATCCTTCTGCCAGCTGCTGTACAACTCTCTCAATCCCTCCGGTTACCGGATAATATAACTTATTCGTCTGTAATACCTTAATCTGTCCCATTTGCGCTATCCTTTTTATGCATAGTTTCTATAAGTATACCATATATCTGAAAATTGTTCAATACGCTCGTCTTCCAGATTTGCTCACTAATCATATAATACCACATTTTCGTCTATGCAACAACATTTATTCCGCCTGCAATAGTTATCCGGGATAAGTCACCTGCCATACAGATCACGCTGCCGGTTCCGATTTTTACCTTCAGAGAATCTAATCCTTCGAACGCTTCTTCCTTATTATATCGTAAATATTTTCTGTATAGCAAGGGTAAAAGAGGTTTAAATCATTCACATGGCGACGACACACGACGCCCGATCGCACGATTCCGGCTATAATAAAATTGCATTTTAGTTTGGACGGATATTTTCAAACAGAACTCCATCACCTGATGAAGTATTTATCGCAAAAGAAAAACAACCCAAATGATATCCACATACCATTTGGGTTGTCTGTATTCTATCAGGTAGAATTTCTTATAAGAATTTCAAATTATTTGCTTGCTTTAAAGTTCTTTGCTGCGTCGATAACGGCATCAAAGGCAGGTTTCTTGTCTGCGATGTCAGTACCAAAGAGCAATGGAGAACGGTCGGATCTCCAGGATGTATTGTCTGTCAATCCCCAGATAACTACTGCAGTGATGTTAGCACCTTTGGCTTTTTCTTCAAGAATCGCATTCATGATCTGACCATATGCTTTCGCACCAGCTTCATAAATAGCCTGCTTCTCTTCTTCTGTCGTAGTACTTTCAATCTTACCGTTGTTTGTAATATCAAGCTCAGTGATCTGAATCTCGTAACCCTGTGCTGCAAATTTTTCAATTGCTTCTTTGTAGTTATCAACAGATCCGAGTTCATCATTCAAATGGCTCTGCATACCGATTCCGGCACAGATTTTTCCAACTTTGTTCACATCATCAACTTTATTGATGTTGTTGATCAATTCGATGATCTGAGCAGTTGTCTTAGGATCATATGTGTTATAATCATTGTAAATCAGAGAGATGTCTGTACGGTCGCAAAGCTGAAGCACATCATACGCCCATACAAATGCTTTCTTTACATATTCACAGTCTGTCTTCATCTCTGTACCGAAGGAGTATTTCCACCAGTTCTCGCTTCCTACCTGACCGCCTTCGTTGCTCATATGTGTATACTCGTTTACTACGTCAAATGCATAAATAACATCTGCGTACTGGCTTGTCAAATAATACTGATATGCTGTGCGAATAAACATTTCTTCACGAGCAAGGATAACATTCTTATCTGTTACCAATTTGCCATCCGGATTAAATCCTTCACAGAAAAATGCTTTTGGCATCTGCTGATGCCACATAGGCATATGAACACGTACTTTAAGACCATTCTCTTTACAGATTTTCAATACTTTATCCACAACGTCCATCGTAAGTTTCGGAACGATCACGTTACCATCTTTATCCTTATTCTCAGCGTAGTCGCCATAGTTTGCAGGAAGGATATATCCGGATTCACTTGCAAGCAATGTCTCACTATTGCTGATCATAGCATCTGCTTTCATCTCATTTCCAAGTGTAATACTGTTGAAATGATGTTTTACAAAATTCAATGTATTCTCATTCAAAAGATCCGAATACGTAAGGGCAGTTCCCATCGTACCGATATACGGTGCATAAGTATCTTTGATACTGGCAAGTGTCAAATCCGGTTCTGCCGGAGCGGAAGTTCTTGTCAATGTGAAATCGTCTACCACGATATCATATTTTCCACCACCGTTTGTCTCAAAGTAGATCATGTAGCTATAGAATGTCGCCGGAGCTACAAAAGAAATGGTAAAGTGTCTCCACTCATCTGCAGAAAGCTTATAATCGGTATCTGCCGGATAGTTTTCATACACTTCTTCCGCATCACTGGTTACTTTCTTTGCACCGGAAAAACGCATATTTACTTCATCGCCATCAAGATCTTCGGATTCATCGCTGGAAATCTTAGCCCAGAAATCTGCGGTGTAGGTAGCACCCAATGTACCAACAGCAGAAAGGTCATATCCTGCGCCATTCCATGCATGATACAAGCCGTCTTCACCTTTATCACGGAAGATTCGCATAGACTTCTTACCGGTACTTCCCGGACGAGTTTCATCAGACGTTTCAAGTTTGCAAACCTGATCATCTGCACAACGAGCAAACCAATCATCAGAACCATTTTCAAAATCAAATGTTTTTTCGATCAAAGGCTCTCCACTCGGACGTGCTTCCTGATTGCTATCTGCTAACCCCGGACGTTTCGTCGGTTTCGGATCAACCGTCGGTGTAGCTGCTGGTGCTGTCGCCGGTGCCTGAGTAATAGCTGCCGTCGGTGCTGCCGTCGGTGCTGTCGTTGGAGCCGGTGTTACTGTTACCTTTGCCGCTTTCTTTACTTTTACTTTTACGGTCAGTTTTGTTGTCTTTTTACCAACTTTTACCTTAGCAGTTACTTTCGCAGATCCTGCTTTAATACCTTTGATCGTAAAAGCGGTTTTTCCATTTTTCTTTACGGTCACAATTTTTTTCTTGTTCGTACTAACCGTCAATTTCTTTACTTTTTTTGCTTTTACATTTTTAATCTTAACCTTTTTCGATTTACCCGCTGTCACAGTTACTTTTTTTGTGCTAAGCGCAGGTTTCTTTGCGGCATCTGCATTTGGTGCAGAAACCCCGGCCATGGAAACCACAAGAGTAACAGCAAGTGTTTTTGCTAAAATACTTTTGATGTTTTTTCGCATACTTTAATACCTCCATTTTGGAAATTACCTTTGTTTAAAAAAAGGTGCACATCTTATGGAAAGATGTACACCTTTGAAATTCAATAACTAAATCAATAATTATTTTTTAACAAGTACGATAGATGCAATAGTGAAATCATTCTTTGCAAAATCAAGATCGCCATCTTCGTTCAATACTGCATCGCTAGCGATACCGGTTGCTGCGTTTGGTGCTACGGTAATGAATCCACCTTTTGAAGTAAAGCTTTTTCCAGTAAGATCGATAGTACCAACTTCCGGACCTCTTACGGCAACGCCGCCGTCATCTGAACGTTTGGATGCACTTCCACCATAGCATGGATATGCATTTGCTACTGCGTTATTCCACCAGTTATCTCCTTTTGTCTCGCTTCCTTCAAATACAGAAATTGTCATCTGCTGAGGAGCATTAGCGAATACAACCTTAATGGCTGAATAATCATTCAAATCAATTTCTTCACCAAGTTTGAACCATACACGGTTATTTTTACCGCTCAAGTTCAATTTGATATTACCATCCTCTAATTCAGTGATATCGTTATCAGAGAATGCAGCATCGTATGAAGTTTTAACATTGACTTTTTCACCATCCACTTCCGGAATAGGAGCTTTTGTAGGTGCAGGTTTGTCTGTATTGTTTGTATCTGTATTATTTGTATCTACGTTGTTTGTGTCTGTATTATTTGTGTCTGTATTATTTGTGTCTGTACCAGCACCACCATTGTTTACGAATTTGATTCCGTAAATAGTAGCTGTTCTAGCTGAGAATCCACTGTCATCTCCATCTTTATCAGATTTCAAAGTGAGTCCAACTGCAACTGCTTTTTTAACCTTTGTTGCACTACCAAAAATCTTCTCAAGGTTATAAGTAATTGTCTTAGAACCGTCAGCGTTTTCTACTGTCTTAGAAGCAGCACCCCAGTTATCGTTCTTATCCCAGAAACTTGCAGCATCTGCAGAACCGCCCCAAGTCATGAACTTAATCTCAGCGTCTGTCTTGATTGTAAGTTCAAGATCAGTATAAGCAGAAAGATCTACTTTACCTTTTTTAGCTGCATCGATGTACCAAGCGATACCATTGTTGTAGCAGTCGCCTTCAGCTGCCCATGGCTGGCTGCTGAATTCTACAGTGTCATCTGTTTTAAAAATTGCTGTACCATAACCACCTGCTGTAGTCCACTCTGTAGCAGCTTCTTCACGAAGGTTCAACTCAGGCATCTGTTTTGCAGGAGATGTTGGTTTAGGTGGCTGTGTTGGTGCTACAGGTGTTGGTGTTGGTGTAGCTGACTCATCTGGTTTAGCTGGTGGTGTAGCAGTAGGAGTAGTTTTTGGTGCAGCACTTGCTTTAGCTGTAGCTGCTGGTGTAGCACTTGCTGCAGCAGTTGGAGCTGCTGTAGGTGCAGTCGTAGGTGCTGTTGTAGGAACTACTTTCTTAGCTGCCTTTGTTACTTTCACTTTCAAAGTAAGTTTTGTTGTCTTCTTGCCAACTTTTACTTTTACAGTTACTTTTGTGGATTTTCCTGCTTTCTTACCTGTTACTTTGAATGCAGTTTTTCCGGCTTTCTTTACAGTAGCGATCTTTTTGTTTTTGCTCTTTACTGTAAGTTTTTTCACCTTTTTAGCTTTTACGTTTTTGATAGTTACTTTTTTGGTTGCTCCTTTAGCTACGGAGATGGATTTGCTTGAAAGTTTGATCTTCTTAGCTGCGTCTGCATCTGTAGAAGCAACGCCAACCATAGATACGGTCAAAGCAACTGCCATAACTTTTGCTAAAGTTCTTTTGAAATTCTTTTTCAAAACTCTTACCTCCATTTTTTTATTTATTTAATAATATCCCCTGAGGTTCCCCCACCCTGTCTGGGTGGTAGAGAGGGCTTACGGATGCCAGGTATTACATCCGTACCGCCCTCAAAACCAAGGATTATTATTACAGAATTATTTTGCAGCCTGTGCTGCTTTTTCTGCAGCCTCTTCTGCTTTTGCTGTTTTCTTTGTCACAAACTTGATGGAGTAGATATAGTAATGGAATTCTGCTGTGATATTTCCATCATCATCTGTCTCATCCCATTCTACCAATGGCTTGTTTGTTCCAAGAGATACATAGCCTGTGTTAGAGTAGTCATTCTGCATACTGTCTTCAATATCGATCTCACAAGGTTCTACGCCTCTTGGTCCGATGGAAGTTCCCTTAGGAATCACACCATCTTTGATATTTGTATTTCCATCGATATATTTTGCTTTGTCGATTTCCGGATATTTCTTCAAGAAATCTTCCACTTTAACATCTTCACGCTGTGGACGATATGGATGAGCTCCCTCAAAGAACGGATAACTGCTTACGGATGATTTCTTATACCATTCGCTGTCATTTTCCGTATCATGTGTAAATCCGGCATCCCAAGTATCGAAGTTCATCTGTCCCCATGCATTTCCGGTAATAACAATTCTCTCATACTGAGAAAGATCGATGTTTTCCGGAAGTTTGAAGAAGTTACGTAAGTTATTCTTTGTAAATCTCATATCCATAACTTCTACCATTTCTTTGTTCTCACCGGAACCGGATTCAACCAAAGCAGTTTCGACTTCAGCGTCTGACCAGTCTTTTACAAGCATACCGGCAAGATCTTTACCGGATATCGTAATATCCTGAGCCTCTGCTGCTTTGTATACAGTAAGTTCGATACTCTTGCTGAGTGCTGCCTTGTATTTTGAAGTAGCGGTTACTGTTACTTTTACTTCTGACTGTCCTGCCGGGAATACAAAGTCATCTGCTACAGATACTTTACCACTTGCATTTACAGTTACCTTATCGTTTGTTGTAGTCCATGTAAGACCTTTCTGAGTTGTGTTTGCCGGTGTGTAAGTTGTGTAAATCTGAGCATTACCGCCGTTAGCAACACGACCGGTTGTTACATCTTTACTTTCTTCAAGAGAAATCTTGAAGTCTGTTACCGGAATATCTTCCTCGATCAAACTCAAGTTATCGATATACCATGTAGTGTGCATGTTGTTTGTAGCATCTGTTGGATTTCCCTGGTAAGTACTTCCCCATACGAGGTCGAATTTTGTCTGATTTACCAAAGTAGCATCCAAATCATTGATGTAAGTTGTATCAAAGCTTACAGAACGGTTAGCAAATCCTACTTTTCCGTCTGCTTCCTTCTCTTTGAATCCTGTTGTACAAGAATCTTTTGCATAATGCGTGTTTGCTTCGGCCGGTTTCCATGTGCTATCATGATAACCTGGGAAGTATGCACCATTTTCTTTGGATTCGTTACCATTGAAAAGTTTTACACCATAATCTGCTTTTGTACCGGTTCCCATAGGGTTGTTGATACCGAAACGAAGTGTGGTGTCTTCATCAGCAGCACCTGCTGCTACTTTTTCGCCCTTGTTATTAACATGAGCAGAAGCAGATTTATTTGCATCGGCAGCGAACTTGTCTTTTTTGTTCATTTTGCCATACTGATCCAAATATACATAAATTGCTTTGTAAGTAACATCACTGGATGTAGATACTACACGAAGATCAGCAGAAGCACCGCTAAAGCTTCCCATTGTTTTTCCGGTTGTATCTTTCAATTTAGAAAGATCAATGTTAAAGATAGGAGCAAAGTCATATGCTGCTTCTGTACCATTCAAATCAACTTCCAAACATTTGTTAGAAGCATCTTCCGGATCCTGTACTACTTTCATCGTACCGGAGTTCTTGTCTGCGGAAGTGTATTTCCACTCTGTTCCTACAGGATAACTTTCGAAGTCTTCTACGAGTGTTTTCTTTCTCGTATCCGGTGTAGCTGTCGGAGCCGGTGTCTTATCGCTCTTAAACTTAACAACATTTACTTTTACAACAGCTTTTTTACCGCTTCCGTCAGTAGCCTGAGCAATAACATTGGCTTTACCAATTTTACGGGCGATAACAGTTGCTTTCGTACCATTTCCTACTACTTTGAGGATGGATCCTTTGTTTGTGGACCATTTCAAAGATTTACGTGTTGCTTTTTTCGGAGAAACGGAAGCTTTGATCACCATGTTACGACCGTTCATAAGGGTAAAGGTGTTCTTTACGGCTTTCAGTTTGTCCGTATATTTAGGATAAACTTTCGTTTTCTGTCCATTCTTTTCTACAATCTTGTAGTTAGCACTTGACCATGTCGAAGTTGCGTTCTTGGAGATGGCAACTTTCTTTACAGGAGTACCAATCTTGACTTTGATCGTAGCTTTTTTCTTTGCATTCTGCTTGGATGTTACTGTAATCTTTGCAGAACCTTTGCTCTTGCGTGCCTTAACAACACCTTTTGAGCTTACGCTTACGATAGAAGCTTTGCTTGATTTGTATGTAACCTTTTTACTTGCTTTTTTAGGTGTCACAGAAACCTTCAGTTTCTTTGACTGTCCTTTTTTCAGCACAAGGATTCCTGATCCTCCAACTTTGACCCCAATGGTGACTTTTTTTACTTTTTTAGCCGCCTGAGAATCAACGGAAGATACAGTCAAAGATGTGATTACCATCGCGAATACGAGCATCGCTGTCACAAATCTTCTGAAATACTTGGCTGACTGTGTACCGATTTGTCTCATCGTAATACCTCCTAAATTGTTTTGTGTTTCATTGCAGAAAAACTCCAATACATCCGCAATGATATTTAAGTCGATTATAACACTACCCGACATAATATGCAAGGGTGTTTTTAAATTTTGTAAAAATTATAACCAAATTTTTTTCTTGTTTTTTTTACAATTTGTTCATATCTTACATATTTTTGCCCGGCAGAAAGTCAGATGCATCCAAACTCTTCTATTTTTTTAATATATGAAATATTTTTGTCAGCATTATGGCGAATTTTATTCTTTTTTCTTGACGTTGGGATAGGATTGGATATAAAATCAGAATATACCATTTTACCAAAGGAGTTTTACTTATGGACAATTCATTATTGGAAGCCATCCACGATACATTTTCCCTGGAATCCAAGGACATAAACCTGTATGCGCCTTTGACGCTCGCTTATATCGGGGATGCTGTTTTTGAGATCATTATAAGGACCTTGATCGTAGAAGAAAAATCCGGAACCGTAAAAAAACTGCACCTTCGTTCCAGTAAACTTGTGAATGCCAAGGCGCAGGCAGATCTTCTGGCCGCCATCGAGGACCATTTGACAGAAGAAGAACTTTCCTATTATAAAAGGGGGCGCAATGCCAAACCGCATTCGGTCGCAAAAAATGCCAATCTTCATGATTATCACACCGCAACCGGTTTTGAAGCATTGATCGGCTACCTCTATCTCTCCGGTCAAATGACACGCGCCCTGGAACTCGTCCACCTGGGATTGGGGTCTATAAAAGAGTCATAATCAGATGCATGATCGGTGCCACACCGAAAAATCCCGGGAATAACAGGATTGCGCCGACAAATATGCCGATTACCGTAAGGCAGAGTGCAAATCGTACTCTGCTCATCGGGATACAAACTGCCACAAGCACTCCAAAACTTACAATTCCTCCCGCGATCAGATGCATCGTCGATAAAATCAATTCTGATAACGAAAACCATTCTCCCACCAATGTAATCGCAACCAGACTTCCTACCATACAAATTGCCGCCGGCAAGGAAACGCGCAGGACATTTCGCAGGAACCCCTTCGGTATCGTCTCTTCATGATGTTCCAAAGCAAGTACAAAACTCGGAATTCCGATGGCTGTCCCTCCGATCAGACTGAGCTGGATCGGAATAAACGGGTAGGATTTTCTCAATATAATATAAATAATACACAAAAGGATGGAATATATCGTTTTCGTGAGATACAATGCGCTTACACGCTCAATGTTGGAAATGATTGTTCGTCCTTCCCCCACGATCTGTTTCATCGAGGCAAAATCGGAATCCAGCAGCACGATATGCGCAATCTGCTTTGCCGCATCACTTCCCGCCGCCATAGCGATACCACAATCCGCATCTTTCAGGGCCAGAACATCATTCACGCCATCGCCAACCATTCCGGTCACATTACCCTCTGCTTCCAGCGCTTTTACGATCGCCTGCTTTTTCTCCGGGCTCACGCGCCCAAACACTGTATATTTTCCAATGATCTTCTGCAGTTCTTCTTCCTCTTCCGGAAGTTCTCCGGCGTCAATATAATGTTTCGCTTCCGGCAGCCCTGCACGCACACCCACGACGGAAACCGTCAATGGATTGTCACCGGACAAAATCTTGATCTGAACATTTTTATCGCGGAAAAAGGCAAATGTCTCTGCTGCATCTGCTTTGATGATATCGGACAAAACGACAAATCCCACTTCTTTTTTATCGTGTGTTAAAAGGAGGACACGCATTCCCTCTGCCGCGTACACTTCTGCGCGGGCAAGAATCTTTCCATTTTCTGTCAGATATTCTGGGGCACCCAGTCGATAATCCCCTTTTCCCGCAATCGTCACACGCATATGCTTGCGGCTGGAGCTAAATGGTACCTTTTCGGCAACCGATGCCCCTTTTGTCTCCGGAAAATATCTCCGCAGCGCGTCTGTCGTCGCATTGGTTTCTTCAAACGCATAGGCAAGAATGCCTAGAATTTCTTTCATGTCTTTTTCTTCGGACAACGGCACAAGTTCTTCCACCTGCAGATCTCCTGTCGTGATGGTCCCCGTCTTATCGAGGCATAAAACATCCACTCTCGCAAGCGCTTCGATGGCTTCCATTTCCTGCACCAATGCATTTTTCTTTGCCAGACGGCCCACGCCGAGAATAAACGAAATACTGGTAAGAAGGACAAGGCCTTCCGGAATCATTCCGATCACACCGGCTACCATATTTACGATAGAATCGGATAACGTATTGCCGGCGGAGTAGTGCTGAATAAAAAAGAGAAGCAGACCGATCGGAATGAGCGCATAACTTACATATTTAATAATTTTTCCGATTGCATCCTGCATTTCCGAGGTCGCGCGCCGTTTGGTCTTTGCCTTTTTTACAAGCTGCGTCGCATAATTTTCTTCTCCCGTATGTAACACTTTGGCGACCGCACTTCCTGCCACCACATCGCTTCCTGAGTACACAAAGTCACCTTTTCTCTTCTGAACAGCGAGGGATTCTCCCGTTAAAAGTGATTCATTGACTTCCATCCCATCCGTTTCCAAGATTTCACAGTCCACCGGGATCTGATCTCCAAGCAAAAATTGTACAATGTCGCCCTCCCGCAGAAGTTCGATGTCACATTTACAAAATTCTCCATTTTTATATCGTCTCGCTTTTGTCGCTGTAACGACCGACAGCGCATCTATGATCCGTTTTACCTTTAATTCCTGTCCAATTCCGATCACGGCATTGGTAATGACAATCCCCATAAACAACATATTTTTGTATTGACCTGACACCAGGATGAGCCCTGCCAGCACAAGGTTCAAAAAGTTAAAGTATGTAAATATATGCGACGAGATAATTTCCCACCGGCTTCGTGATGCGGTTCCCTTCATAGGCGTTTCCTCCGTGTAAATCCGAATCCTAATCCCTTATAAAACAAAAAGGAAATGACAGGCTTGTAACCATTCATTTCCTCTCTCTAAAGCTAGCGACGGGAATCGAACCCGTGACCTCTTCACTACCAATGAAGTGCGCTACCGACTGTGCCACGCCAGCTGAATCATTTATAACAATCCATGGACTATTCTATCAAAGTATGTTGATTCTGTCAACAAAAACTTACCAAAATGCCATAAGTTTTTTCTTGATGCGCTGAAGGGCATTGTCAATGGATTTGGGTGTTTTTCCCAGTTCTTTTGCAATCTGCTGATAATTCATGCCGTCGACGTAAAGATTGACCACTTTCTGCTCAAACTCACTGAGGTTCTGGCGAATGTACTGCTCGATCTTTCCCACACGCTCCCGGTCGATCAAGATATCTTCGGGATTGGACACGCCGACCCATTCGAGCATTTCACCAAGTGTCGCTGCCCCATTTTCCTCATTTCCGCGCGCTTCCACCGGAATATCGAGTGAAATGTACGTGTTAAGTGGCGAATTTTTAAGGCGGTTTGCCCCTTTTACGGCATTATAAAGCTGGCGGTCGATGCAGACGCTCGCAAAACTGCGGAATACAGTCTCTTTTTCCACATCATAATCACGTATGGCTTTGTAAAGTCCGATCATGCCTTCCTGAATCAGATCGTCATTATCGCCGCCGATCAGATAAAGTGCCCGCGCTTTTTTCCGCACGAGATTTTTGTATTTTTCAAGCAGATAATCGGTTCCTTCTTTTTCTCCCCCACGCACGCGACAGATGATTTCCTCGTCGGTAAGTGTTTCGAACCCACTCATTTCCATTTTCCGTTAAAATCCCTTTCTTTGACGCACAATCTCATAAGCAAGTACCCCGGCCGCCACGGAAGCGTTCAGAGAATCGATGTCCCCTGCCATCGGAATGCTTGCCACGTAATCGCAGTGTTTTCGGACAAGCTGCGACACGCCGGCTCCTTCATTTCCGATTACAAGCCCAATCGGTCCTTTGAGGTTATTACGGTACATGATCTCGCCGTCCATATCCGCGCACACAAACCACAATCCGCGCTCTTTTAATTTTTCCATCTCAGCGGAAAGATTGGTAACTTTTGCCACCGGCGTATAATGAATGGCTCCCGCAGAAGCTTTTACTACCGTCGCAGTCAAACCTACCGCGCGGCGCTTCGGAATGATCACACCATGTGCGCCGGCAAGGTTTGCGGTTCGGATGATCGCTCCGAGGTTATGCGGATCTTCAATCCCATCCAGCAGGAAGAAAAAGGGATCTTCGTCCCGTTTTTCCGCCAATGCAAACATATCTTCCACCGTACTGTAGCGGAATGCTGACAAGTTCGCCACAACTCCCTGATGTTTCCCTGACTCACTCATATGATCTAAGCGTTCTTTTGGTACAAAATCCACCATAACTCCGGCTTTTTTTGCCTCGCGGAGAATGCTCAGCACCGGTCCGTCCTGACATCCTTTGAGCACAAACAGTCTCTCGATCAATTTTCCTGCGCGAAACGCCTCCATTACGCTGTGCCGGCCTTCCAGCCGCAGTTCATTTTCCTGATTTTCCATGATTTTTCCTCTTTCCTATGTGATATCGTTAATATACCATTTTAATTTTCCGGCATCTCCGTCATCCACAAGTGTCCGCGCCATAATATACGGCTTTTCCGTCATGCGAATCGTGATACCTTCACCCATTAAATTTTGTAAAAAATATCCATCTTCAAACAAAACCGCTTCGTCGTCCGCCACTCCCAGATAATGGCATATAGATTCTGCCACTTTAGCCGCATCTTCCGGTGCACAGATCATTTCCTGCACCTCATATCGATCCTCCTCATGTGTCACAACAGCGACACCATGGATCATCGTCTCATTTCGCAGCACAACGACTTTTCCCCCGAGTGTCTTGGTTTCTTTCATCAAAGTATCGTAATATTTGACATCACGATAAATATAGGCATCAAATTCACTCGCATATAATTGGGCGTTTGCAAATTCCACCGCCCGCTCCTTCAACTGGCTGTCAAGATGCGAAAAGGAACCTGCATGGTACCATTTGTGCCGTCTCCCTTGAATTTCCATCTGTTTTCGGTAATACACTCCTTGGAATCCAAAAGGTTTATAAATTTCTTCGTTTGCCGGCGACAAAAACGCATACGGCGCTCCCTCGTTTCTTGCATCCATCATTCCCTGATACAAAAGCATTTTCATAAACCCTTTATGCCGCCATTCCGGAGCTGTCGCAACGCCCTCGATATAAGGACATTTCACTTTTTCTCCCTGAATCACGAGGGTGTAATAATTAAAAAATATCATGCTTACCAGATCATGTCCTTCGTATTTTGAATATACCACAGTATGATCGGCTCTTTCTTTAAAATAGAAATCAATATAGGCATCGTTGTCGCCAAATATTTTCTTCCATAACTGCCTATGGTTCATAGTCCGGCTCCTTTACTGTTATTCTAAGATGCATACCGCCTGCGCCGAGATTCCATCTCCGCTTCCGGTAAATCCCAGTCCTTCTTCTGTCGTAGCTTTTATATTGACCTGATTCAATTCAAGTCCCAGCGTATTCGCAATATTTTCGCGTATTTTCTGGATATATGGCGCCATTTTCGGCCGCTGCGCGATGATCGTCGCATCAATATTTCCTACTGAATATCCATTTTCTTCCAATAATTGATCAACGTAAGCCAGCAGGCGCACGCTCGATATCCCTCTATATCTTTCGTCCGTATCCGGAAAATGCGTCCCAATGTCACCAAGCGCTGCCGCTCCCAGCAGCGCATCCATGATCGCATGAAGCAGGACATCCGCGTCAGAATGCCCGAGCAGCCCATACTCATACTCAATTTTTTCTCCCCCTATGATCAAATCACGGTCTTCCACCAGCCGATGCACGTCGTAACCCATTCCAATCCGCATAAGCCTTCCTCCTTACTTCTTCTAATTGAATCGTAACCATTTCTGAATAGTTACATGATAACAAAAAACCGAGGAAGATTCAAGGGGTTTTGGAATTTCTTGTGTGTGGGGTTTTGGGCTTCAGCGCGACTGGGAAAGGCAACCTATTTCGGCGATTTCACTGATTTTCGTTGCCTTTCCTTTTTCGCACAAAAAAAGAATGTCTTTCGACATTCTTTTTAGTAGCGGGAAAGGGATTTGAACCCCCGACACCACGGGTATGAACCGTGTGCTCTCGCCAACTGAGCTATCCCGCCATATATTGCGAAGCTGCTTTTTAGTGATAAATGGGACCTACAGGGCTCGAACCTGTGACCCTCTGCTTGTAAGGCAGATGCTCTCCCAGCTGAGCTAAGATCCCATTTGGTGTATCGCTTATCAGCAGCACCATTGACTATTATATATGGTGTCCATCTTTTTGTCAATAGTTTTTTTAAAAAATTTGGAACATTTTCTCAGGGACATTTTAATACCACTTCCATTCCTCGAAAATTCGCCCTTTTCTTACCCAAACAACGCCATAAAGGTTCCTCGCGCAAAGAAACTAAGGCAGAACATGATTGTTCCGGCTACCAAAACACCGCCCATGCAGGCGAGGACACTTTTCTTAAATCCCATGTCAAGGATACTGGCTGCAAGGGTTCCTGTCCACGCGCCGGTTCCCGGAAGAGGGATTCCAACGAAAAGAAGGAGCGCTACAAACAATCCCTGGCCGGCTTTCTCCTGCAGTTTCTTACCGCCTTTTTCGCCTTTTTCAAGGCAGAACGAAAAGAACTTGCCGATCACAGGCTTGTCCGCTCCCCAGACAAGAATTTTTCTTGCAAACAAATAAATAAATGGTACCGGAATCATATTTCCAATTACGGCAATCAGGATGGCAAGCCAGAGTGGCTGTGCGTCCCAAAGTACGGCGTAAGGGATTGCTCCACGAAGTTCAATGATAGGAACCATTGAGATCAATCCTACAAGTATCATTTTCTTAAACATAATTATTTTCCTTTCAAATTTGCTTTTTGATTTTGTTTCTTTATGACTATTTAGGGATTTTTACAATTTCTATCGAAATCTCGCCATTTGGCAAAAATTCCATCCAGGCATAGGTGCATTCAAAACCGCTTTGACGCGGGCGTGAAATGCTGCCCGGGTTGAGAACGGTCATCTGACTGCTCTGCTCGACAAACGGCACATGCGTGTGTCCGTAAAGGACAACATCTGCCTCATTTTGAAGCGCCCAGTACTTTAATACATCGACACCACGCTCGACATGCTGGTTGTGTCCGTGCGTCATTGCGATCTTATGGCCATGCAGACGGAAGACATTTTCCGTGCGCAGGCTGGAATACGTGTCGCAATTTCCGCGAACCATATAAACCGGTCCTTTCACCATAAGGCTGAGTTCCTCGGCGGCATCTCCGACATCACCGAGATGGAATAATCCGTCGATCTGATCCTGATTTTTGCGAATGATATCATACATCCGGTCATTTTTTCCATGTGAATCACTAAAAACGATATATTTCGCCATTTTTTCCTCCCATATTATGCCTGTTCATTCAACTTTTCAACCATCTTGCGGAGTGCGATACCGCGGTGGCTGATCTTATTTTTCTCCTCCGGCAGCAATTCTCCGGTTGTGCAGCCTCGCTCCGGCAGATAAAAGATGGGATCATATCCAAAGCCATGTGTGCCTTTCGGTTCGTGAGCAAGTTTTCCTTCAATCACGCCTTTGGTCGTGATGACATTGCCGTCCGGATACGCACAGGCGATCACACAGACAAAACGTGCGTCGCGCTTTTCTTCCGGCACGCCTTCACAGCGTTTGAGAAGATCGGCATTTTTGATGTCATATGACGTATCTTCACCGAGGTAACGTGCCGAATAGATTCCCGGCTCGCCATTCAGATAATCTACTTCAAATCCGGAATCATCTGCCAGAACCATCTCACCTGTCATTTCACAGATAGCCTTCGCTTTGATGACAGCGTTTTCCTCAAAAGATGTTCCGTTTTCCTCAATTTCTGTATGAATATCAAGGTCTTTGAGAGAAAATACCTCGTAGCCTTCTCCCAAAATCTGTTTAATTTCCACAACCTTTCCTTGATTGTGTGTTGCAAATATCAATTTTTTTCCCATTTGTTTCATTCCCTGTGTAAAAATTTCGGTCAAATTTCGACCTTAATACGACTAGTATATATGTTGTCCGGAAAAAGTGCAAGCCCTTTCGATATATTTTTCCTATTTTTACTGATCCTTTGCCGGTCGCCTCGGTGGCTTGATTCCCATATATTGGTAAAGATAAGTTTTCATCATACCGTTATAGATCTTGCGGTTCTTGTCCGCCTTTTTGCCAATCATTTTCTGGGCTTCCTCATAACCGCTCAGCAGGAAAAATGACCACGTATCATTTTCTTTGATGATCTGACCGATGCTGCGGTATAGCATTTCCATCTGTTTTTTGTCAGAAAGACGTTCGCCGTACGGCGGATTGGAAACGACAAAACCGTATTTTTTTGGCGAACTGAAATTGATAATGTCACGGCGCTGGAAATGAATCTTGTCCTCCACGCCGGCAAGCGCCGCATTGGCACGCGCCATTTTAAGCACCTCATCATCAATATCGTAGCCTTGGATCTGCACTTCGGCATCCTCGCAAACCATGTCCTGTGCTTCTTCCACGACTCCGTACCATTCTTTTTTCGGGATCAGGTTGTCCCATTCTTCGGACAAAAATTCGCGGTTTAATCCCGGCGCGATCCGGCACGCGATCATAGCCGCCTCGATCGGGATCGTACCACTTCCGCAAAAAGGATCAACAAGAATGCGGTCCTTCTTCCACGGCGAAAGCAAAAGCATCGCCGCCGCCAGCGTTTCCGTCACTGGCGCCGGTGCGGTGTATCGGCGGTAACCACGTTTGTGCAGTGATACTCCCGTCGTATCAAGAGATACGGTCACGATATCTTTCATAATATTAATGCGGAGTGGATAAGAGGCCCCGTCTTCGGCAAACCAGCTGACCCGGTATGTCCGCTTGAGGCTTTCCACCATTGCTTTTTTAACAATGCGCTGTATGTCCGATGGACTGAACAATTTACTATTGACGGAGGTTGCTTTCGCCACCCAGAATTTTCCATTTTCAGGAATGTAGCGCTCCCATGGAATCGCCTTACAGGCTTCAAATAATTCGTCAAATGTCTCCGCCTTAAATTCTGCCACTTTGAGTAGAATACGCTCCGTCGTGCGAAGGAAAATATTTCCACGGCAGATTCCTTCGGCGTCTGCCAAAAAGGTGACTTTTCCATTTTCCACTTTTGAAATTTCATATCCAAGATCGTTGATCTCGCGTTTTAATACCGCTTCCATGCCAAAATGGCAGGGCGCGATCAACTCAAATATTTCTTTGCCCATCGTACTCTTTTTTTCCTTTCTTTTTCCAAATCCGGTAGCTTTCGAAGCCGCCGGCAATGCTTGCCGCATGGTACCCCAGCCGGTTCATCTCGCGGGCTGCGTACATGCTCTGGTTTCCGCGGTCACAGTAAAAGATCAAATACGTAAACTGGTGCCGCCATCCCTCTTTTTCCTGTTCCCATCGTTCGTACGGAATATTGACCGCTCCCTTGATGTGCTCTTCCTGATACTCTTCGCGTTCCCGTAAATCAATGAGAATCGTCCCTTCTCTTGCCTGCCACGAAGCCAGCTGACGGATCGAGATAATCGAAAAACTCATAGTATCACGTTCTTTTTCTTTTATTATATGCGGGTTTTCGACAAAATGTGACACCCGCATGACCGCAAAAGAAAGGCCGCCTCCGGAATGGTGACGGCCCGTTCGTTTTTCATTTCTTACAGTCAGCACAACGGCTTAGTTGTCATGGTGACAATTGGAACTGTTCGTAGAATTGGAAGCATTGGATGCGTTCGATGAATTCTTAGAACTGTTTTTCGAAGAATTCTGCGCACGATTTTTCGCCTTATTCTTTGAACTGTTTGAGCTGTTTGTACTATTTGTACTGTTTTGATTTGAATCGTAATCGTCTAAAAAGTTTTTCGCC
Organism: uncultured Roseburia sp.; assembly: GCA_900539115.1. Lineage (GTDB taxonomy): Bacteria > Bacillota > Clostridia > Lachnospirales > Lachnospiraceae > Eubacterium_F. Next base: position 2,382 of record UQAQ01000018.1, on the reverse strand, counting down.
ATTTTTAAACCCTCCTGTCAACAATGTTTTGTTACAGGAGATAGTATCTGCGATTTCTTATTTCTTATGCAATTCAAGCTTTTCCAACAGAACCAAATAATTCCATTTTTTCTTTTACTGTTGCTTTGATTGCCTCTGCTCCCGGAGCAAGAAGTTTACGAGGGTCAAATCCTTTTCCTTCGAGATCTTTTCCTGCTTCAATGTATTTACGTGTAGCAGCTGCGAAAGAAAGTTGGCACTCTGTATTTACATTGATTTTTGACACGCCAAGGCTGATTGCTTTCTTGATCATGTCTTCCGGAATACCTGTACCTCCGTGAAGTACGAGTGGCATTTCTCCTGTCAGCTGCTGAACGGCATCCAGCGTCTCAAAGCTGAGTCCTGCCCAGTTTTCCGGATATTTTCCGTGAATATTTCCGATTCCTGCTGCCAGCATCGTTACGCCAAGGTCAGCGATCATCTTACATTCTTTTGGATCTGCACATTCGCCGGCTCCGATAACACCATCTTCTTCTCCACCGATGGAACCAACTTCTGCTTCGATTGACATTCCTTTTTCTTTACAGATCGCTACCAATTCTTTTGTCTTTGCCACATTTTCTTCAATCGGATAATGAGATCCGTCAAACATGATTGAAGAAAATCCTGCTTCGATACAAGCTTTAGCTCCTTCGTAGCTGCCGTGGTCAAGGTGAAGGGCAACCGGAACTGTGATATTCAGTTCTTCCAGCATACCATTTACCATGCCTACAACCGTTTTGTATCCACACATATATTTTCCGGCTCCCTCAGATACACCAAGGATAACCGGTGAATTGCACTCCTGTGCTGTGAGAAGAATGGATTTTGTCCACTCCAGGTTGTTGATGTTGAACTGACCTACTGCATATTTACCTGCTTTTGCTTTTTTGAGCATTTCTTCTGCTGATACTAACATCTTTCTTCCTCCATTTCATTTTTTATTTTTGGTCTGCTTACACAGACTTATCGTCCACAACATTTTTTGTATTTCTTGCCGCTTCCGCATGGGCATGGGTCATTTCTGCCGATTTTTGGTTCTTCGCGACGGATCGTACCGGAATTTTTCTGGTTGCGGTACAATTCTTTTCTGCGTTCCGCACTCAGGATCGAATCCCACTGTGGCAGTGTGTACAGCCATTCGGCATTACAGTCTACCATATTATAATACAATTTTTCGCAGTCAATATCCAATTTGACCTCGGTATCTTTTTCCATCGTATCGATTGGATTTGGCTCTTTCAAACTATCATTGATTCCATCCAGGAAACCAACCATCATAGAAAGCGGTACTTCGTACTTCTCTGCCAGTTCTTCTACGGTTCCGGTCACAACTTCTGTCGGATTGGTCAAAAGTTTTTCATAAATGCCTTTTTCCAACTGGAAGTAATTGTTCCAAAGCTGCTCTCCTTCTTTTGAATTCTGCATTTCTTCACTATATGCGTACTCACGCCATTCTTGTAACAATGACATAATTTAATTCCTCCTGCGATTTTGCAATTTTCGTTAGGTATTCCCTTTTTTCATTGTATCACACTTTTTAATGACAAGCAATTCTTTTATTTTAAAAAGGCATCGACACCATCGGCAATTCCTTTTACCATCTTTTTCTGGTAAGAAGCAGATGCCATTTTCAGGTCTTCGGCGCGGTTGCTCATAAATCCCATCTCAATGATCGTAACAGGGACTTTGCACCAATTGATGCCCGTCATCGTGTCGGTGTACATTACTCCGCGGTTTTTGGCACCTGTCGCCGCACAATATTTCCGAATCATTTTCTTAGAAAATTTCTGGCTGGCTTTGCGCACCTTTTTCGACATATATTTGTTGTTTCCTGTCGGAGCGATTGACAACGCACCGCTTACCGAAGTGCTTTCCGAAGAGTTCGCATGAATGCGGATAAATGCATCTGCCTTTGCCGCATTTGCCACTTTTGCACGCTCTACGTTGGAAATGTTGACATTGTGCTTTGTGCGCACCATGACTACTTTATAGCCTCTCGCCACCAGCTCTTTCTTTACTTTTTTCGCCACCTGCAGATTCAGCTGATATTCACCAAGTCCGCTTGCTTTTCCCGATGTCCCGGATGTTACCTTTGCTTTTTTCGTCGAAGAGCCCGGGCCGTTTGGCTCCAACGAACTGTTTCCGCGCAGCTGATGTCCGGCATCGATCGCCACCACTTTCTGTCCGTCTTTTGTCGCTGCCTGTGTCACTCCTCCGGTCATCATTACTCCCAGGATCAAACCTGCTGCCAATACTCGTAATTTCATTTGTTTCCCTTCCTCGTATTATAAAGTAGTAGTGTTTATAGACCCTCTCCAAGGTCTGTATGCTATACTATTAGAGATACTGTGGATTGTTTTT
>UQAQ01000017.1 GCA_900539115.1 uncultured Roseburia sp. | reverse complement strand
GATTTATATTTTCTATTAATTTTCTATTTTTTCTCTATTACTGTTTGTTTTTCAATGCATTTTGCGGAAACTCAAGGTAGAATTTAGAGAAATTTTATCAATAATGCAACTTTTAGTATTGACAACTAATGGCGGTTAGTGTATACTAACGAACGTAAGATTAAGAAAACACTATGTAATGACAACTAATTCAAGGGAAACCTTGTGAGCATAGATTGGAGAGTTTAGTATGAATTTAAGTGAAGCAGAAGTTGGAAAAGAATGTATTATCAGTGATATCGTAACAGATGACGAGGAAATGAAATCCTTTTTGTTCTCTCTCGGATGTTACAGTGGAGAGCCGATCACGGTTGTTTCCAGAAAGAAAAAGAACTGCGTCGTATCCATTAAAGATGGACGCTACAACATTGATATTGAATTAGCAAAAGCTATTTTAATATAAAGGTAACAAAACTGTTACCGCCAAATACATATAAGGAGGCTTCTTTATGAGAATCGCGTTAACCGGTAATCCCAATAGTGGTAAGACTACTATGTACAACGCATTGACGGGAAGAAACGAAAAGATTGGTAACTGGGCCGGCGTTACCGTGGACCGAAAAGAAAGTCCGATTAAAAAAGATCATTATGATGGAGCGAAGGAACTGATCGCAGTTGACCTTCCGGGTGCATATTCTATGTCCCCATTTACATCAGAGGAAAGTATTACAAGTGGTTATGTAAAAAATGAACATCCCGATGCGATCATCAATATCGTGGATGCAACAAACTTAAGTCGTAGTTTGTTCTTCACAACACAGCTTTTGGAACTGGGTATTCCGGTAATCGTTGCTTTGAATAAGAACGATATCAATGAGAAAAAAGGAACACAGATCAATGAAGCATTGTTGTCTGAAAAATTAGGATGTCCTGTTATTAAGACAACATCTACGACAGACACAGGATTGAAAGATGTCGTTGCCGCTGCTGCAGAATTGGAAGGAAAAGGACAGGTCCCTCCCTATGTGCAGGGAAATATCAATCTGCATGACAAAACGGAAGTAGAAGCAGCCGACCGTAAACGTTTTGATTTTGTAAATGGTATTGTAAAAGAAGTAGAAGTACGTAAAGTACAGACAAAGGAAAAGACTAAAGGAGATGCGATCGATAAGGTGCTCACAAATCCGATTTCCGGTTTGATCATCTTTGCAGCGATCATGTATCTTGTATTCTTTATATCACAGTCAACACTTGGTACCTATCTGGCAGATATCCTGACCGGATGGATTGAGACGTTCCAGGAATGGGTAGGCGGATTGCTTGAAAATGCAAATCCTTTCTTGTATGCCCTGCTTGTTGATGGTATAATCGGTGGTGTAGGTGCCGTAGTAGGTTTCCTTCCATTGGTAATGGTTATGTATTTCCTCATCGCCCTTTTGGAAGATTGTGGATATATGGCTCGTGCAACTGTCGTATTGGATCCGATCTTCAAACGTGTAGGTCTTTCCGGTAAATCCGTAATTCCTATGATCATCGGAACAGGATGTGGTATCCCGGCTATTATGGCTTGCCGTACCATCCGTAACGAAAGAGAACGTAGAACAACAGCAATGCTGGCAACCTTTATGCCATGTGGAGCAAAACTTCCTGTAATCGCATTGTTTACAGGTGCTTTCTTCCCAGAGTCAAAATGGGTTGGACCGGTAATGTATTTTGTAGGAATCCTTTTGATCCTTCTTGGAGCACTTTTGGTAAAAGCAGTTACCGGTATGAAGTACAGAAAATCTTTCTTCATCATCGAGCTGCCTGAGTACAAAGTTCCAAGTTTGAAAATTGGTGTTTTGTCCATGTTAAACCGTGGTAAAGCATATATCAAAAAAGCAGGAACGGTTATTCTTGTTTGTAACACAGTAGTTCAGATCATGCAGTCCTTCAACTGGCATTTCGAAGCCATCGAAGAAGGCGCAGAGAATACTTCCATCCTTGCTAGTATCGCAGGACCATTTGCTGTACTTCTTGTACCTGTTGTAGGTATCGCCGCTTGGCAGCTTGCAGCAGCAGCAATCACAGGATTTATCGCAAAAGAGAACGTAGTTGGTACGATCGCTACGGTTTATGCGATCACAAACTTCATCGATCCGGATGAACTTGAGTTGATCGGAAGTGGTAACGCTGTTGCTACCGCAATGGGAATCACAAAAGTAGCAGCACTTGCTTACTTGATGTTCAACCTTTATACTCCACCATGTTTCGCAGCTTTGGGTGCGATGAACTCCGAGATGCAGAGTGGAAAATGGCTGTTTGCCGGTATCTGCCTCCAGTTGGCAACCGGTTTCACCGTAGGATTTTTAGTATACCAGATTGGTACATTGATCACGACAGGAAACCTTGGTGCCGGATTTGTCGGCGGTTTGATCGCAGTACTTGTATTTGCTGCCGTAATCGTTACATTGATCATGAGAGCAAATCGAGCTATCGATACCGAGTACCAGTTAGACTAATAATGTAGAAAAGAGATGATGAATTATGACAGGTATTATAGCAAATGTAGTTGTTATCTTACTTCTGGTAATCATCGTAGGCTCTTCCCTTCTTTACATTCGTAAAGAGAAGAAGAGGGGCGTTCATTGTATCGGATGTCCGTCCGCAGGTTCGTGTACACGTTCCTGCGCATCAAAACCAAAGAAGAAAGATTAAAGGGGATGACGAGGTTGAATACGCAGACACTTTTAATCATAGTAATTCTCGTGCTGATATTGATTCCGGCGATCCGGACCAGCATCAAGCACATGAAAGGCGAAGGCGACTGCTGCGGCGGTCCCAAAGAAAAGCCGATCAAGAAAAAGATCTCCGGACCGGTACTTCGTGAGGTCACCGTACACATCGACGGCATGCACTGTCAGAATTGCCGGGTGCGGATCGAGAACCATCTGAATGAAATGGATGGCATCGTCGCAAAAGTGAATCTGAATAAGAAAGCAGCGGCGATTTCGGTTTACAAGGATGTCGATGATCTGGAAATTCAGAATACCATCGAAAAACTTGGATATACTGTCGTGAGTATGGAATAATATGGGCTAATAATTTACTCCTTTTTATCCTGGGTCAAAGTTTTTGCCCGGGAAGATGCCGGCGAATTGCTTCACAGCATGTAGGCATCAAAATCAATAATCGTGTATAAAATGACGAGAGCAGCTTTGGGCTGGCTGCAAATTGTCGAAAATTGAACTGCCGTGCAGAGAGTGATCTTTGTGCGGCGGTTTTTTATATTACAAGGTAACTATTGAAAAAGAAACAATTTCGTGGTAAAATGTCATTACTAAAAAATGTGCAATGCAAAAAAATAAGGAGTGAGAGCATGGAGATTAAAAGGGATGCCTATCTTGAAAAATTAAAGATAAGAAAAAACAATGGAATGATTAAGGTTATTACAGGAATTCGGAGATGTGGAAAGTCATTTCTCTTATTTGTATTATTTAAGAAATATTTATTAGAGAATGGTGTGGATAATGAACACATTATTGAGATTGCTTTGGATGGCATAGAAAATGAGGAACTGCGAGATCCCAAGAAGTGTTATCAATATATCAAAGGAGCAATGAAAGATGATCAGAATTATTATCTGTTCTTAGATGAAGTACAGTTTATGCCACGCTTTGAAGAGGTTCTGAACAGTTTGCTTCGTATCAGCAATATTGATGTATATGTGACGGGAAGTAACTCTAAATTTTTATCAAGTGATATTGTAACTGAATTCAGAGGAAGGGGAGATGAGATAAGAATTTATCCATTGTCTTTTGCAGAATTTTATGCAGCTTTTGATGGAGATTATGAGGATGCATGGGAAGAATATATGACATATGGCGGACTTCCGCAGGTTGCCCGATTTTCTACGGAAAGCCAAAAGGCAGAGTATTTGAAGAATATTTTTTCAAATGTTTATATCAAAGATGTGGTAGAGCGAAACAAACTTCAAAATGTGGACGAGATAAATACGCTGGTCGATATTCTTGCTTCTGCTATAGGAGCGCCTACCAATCCAACAAAAATATCAAATACTTTTAAAAGCGAACGTGGGATCAATTACAGTAATAAAACAATATCCAATCATATAGATTATCTCGCCGAGGCTTTTTTGATTTCTAAGGCAACCCGGTACGATATTAAAGGAAGAAAATACGTGGGTGCAAATTTGAAATACTATTTTTCAGATCTAGGTCTTAGAAATGCCAGACTTAATTTCAGACAGCAGGAGCCTACCCACATTATGGAAAATATTGTATATAACGAGCTGCTGATCCGGGGGTATAATGTAGATGTTGGTATTGTGGATGTATATGCAATAAATCATGAAGAAAAGAAGAGAGTTCGCAAGCAATTGGAAGTTGATTTTGTGGTAAATCAGGGGAGTCAGAGATATTATATTCAGGTGGCGTATGATATGACCACAGAGGAAAAACAGACACAGGAATTTAATTCATTTCGGAATATTCCGGATTCATTTAAGAAGATTGTTATTGTAAATGGAACGAAAAAGCCGTGGAGAAACGAGGAAGGCTTTGTAATTATGGGGATGAAATATTTCCTGTTAAATGGGAATAGTTTGGAGTTTTAGATCCTGAAAATGTCCTAAAGTGGTAAGCAAGATGTCCGAATGTGGTAAAGAAAGGAGAGGAAAAATCTGGTATAATAAAGCGTGCTGACGCAGGTGCGGTCGCCAAGGCTTGCAACGTGTTGGTGAAAAAATATAATATGGAGGAAGTGCAGATATGTACAAGAACAAATTTTTATCACTTTTACTAGTGTTTTCACTGGTAATATGTGGTACAATGGGAACAGGAAAGGGTGCAAAAGCCGAGGAAAACGTTACAACAGAGGAAAGTGGAAAGAATCCACAGGTAGAAAGTGGTTCGGTTGAAGAAGAGGAACCATGCGAAAAACCAGAAGAAGATATTGATGAAGTTGCGAAAGATATTGATCTTAAAGTTAATATTACTGCAATGTGGGATCATCATTATAATGCAGAAGTTGAACTTACTAACCTTACCGGGGAACGCATTGATGATTGGGAAATTTCTTTTGATTTTTGCAATAAGATTGAGCATATTTGGAACGCAAAGATTATTGATTGTGATGAAGAGAGTAATTTGTATACTATTCATAATGCAGATTGGAATCAAGATATACCGTCCGAAGGAAAGGTTTCTTTTGGAATGACGGTAAGTTACGATGAAGAGATTGATAGCCCATCCGACTGGTATCTTACAAGAACGTGTCTGGAAGTTGAAGAGGATTATGATGTAAAATATACAGAATATAGTCGCTGGGGTGATAACGTAAATGGTCAGTTTATTATTACAAATAATTCGGAGCGACGAATTGAGGATTGGAAAGTTGAGATATTATCAAATCTTACAATAAAACAAGTTTGGAATGCAGAAGTTGTTGATGAAGATAGGGGTTATTTTGATAATATGGGTTATAATCAAAATATTGAACCGGGTCAGAGTGTAAGTTTTGGGTTTATTGCAGAGTGTGATGGCGATGAAGTGGAAGTTTATGATCAGACGCTTTACGAAATGATCACGATACCAGAAGAATTAGAAGGAAACCCAAATTGGGAAGAAGAAGTAACAGAAGATGAACTGGCTCAATATGAGTTTGAACCAGAAGAGTTTGAAACAGAACAAGATTATTATGATTATCTTGAACGGCAAAAACGACTGGGTATTCTTGATGAGGAGCAGAAAGTAAAATTGCAATCAAGAACGCAGATTCAGACAAAATCTGAAAAAGTGGAAGCAGTTGACAAACCTATAAAGGCAATGGATACATTAACATTGAATAAATCCGATATTAAGTTTACGATAGTAAATGCAGGGAAATACGCGACACAAGCATTTTATTTAAAAACAAAAGAAGGTTATGCCTACTTATCACAGCGTAAGGATAAAGAGGTAGTGATATCAAAGTGTATAATCGATAAAAATAACAAAATCAATTTGAAAGAATGCGTATCTCAAATGCATCTTACGGGATTTGATCATGGACAGAGCCTTGAAATGTTTTCTTATGGCGGAAACGAATATTTAATGGTAACAGCAGGTAAATTACCAAAGCATTCTATGGGGAATAAGGTAGCGTTTATACAATATAGAAAGGGAAGTTATTGTTATGGTCAGTACAAGAATGAGAAAGCTATTCAAGCTAAAATACTTTGCAAAGCAGGATATGCAAATAAACAGAAAAAACGTGAAGGAATACCAAAACAGGTTGAAGTGGCATTGTCAGAAGACAAGTCTACATTGCTTGTGTGGTCTCAAGTTGCTCATAAGAAAAATGAAGGAAGAAAAATTCAACTCACATGTTATGATTTAAAAAAAGTAATGAAACAATTGATAAATGTAGAAAAGAAAGTGACTAAGAAAAACAAAAAAAATAAAATGAATGATATGGTTCGGCTTTCTTTTCAGAAAATTGATTCAAAAGCCTGCATTACGACGGCATTACAGACAGATAAAAACAAAAACATTGTAAAACCATATAATTCGATTCAATCCATTGATTTAGCAAATGGTTCCTCTGGTAAATACAAAGTGTATATTTGCGGAGGAAATGATAAAAAGCAGAGAAAACTATCTATTGCAACTATGAGATTGTCTAAGGGAAAGGATATTACAAAAAATAGTAAATACCTTTGCCGGCAAAATGTGAAATTAGATAAAAGTATTTTCGATGATATAAAAGAAATGGAAGGAATGCATTATAGAGGAAGCTTAAGATTTGTAATTGCACCTGCAACAGGAAGCAAAATTGGGAAAAGTACACAATATCTGTTTGAAATAGATGCGTCAAGGGTGGAAAAGTAGTAATGATAGAAAAGGGGATAAAATAACTTTATCCCCTTTGTGTCGAGAAAGGAAGATTTGATGAAAAAAACATTACTTGTATTTCTGTTTCTATTTAGTATAGTTTGTTTTACAAATATACAGACATCAGCGGCAAGTACTGTCGCAAAAGGAAAATGCGGAAAAAATGCAACGTGGATTCTTAGTGAAGATGGAGTGATGCATATAAAAGGAAAGGGGATTTTAAAAGGGGAAAAGAATGGATGGAATAAATACCAATACAAAATTAAAAAGATTGTAATCGGAAAAGGAATTACAATCATTAAAGAAACTGCACTTGCCAGTATGCATAACGTAAAGGAAATAAAACTTCCGAATACCGTGAAAAAAATAAAGAATGGTGCATTTATGGATTGCAGCAAGTTAGAGAGAATTAATATTCCAAGTGCTGTAAATGAATTACCTAACAATATATTTAGTGGCTGCAAGAAAATACAACAAATAACACTACCTAAAAAATTAAAAAAGATAGGAACATACGCATTTAATAAGTGTAAAAGACTGGAACAGATAACAATACCAAAGACTGTAACAATGCTGGATTCCCAAGCGTTTGTTGATTGCCTTGGTCTGACAACTATTGTTAATCGTTCTAACAAGTCTTTAAGATTAGATGACTGCAAGGGAAAGAAAAAATGGAAAGTAAATGGCAAAAAGGCAAAAATACTTCCTGGGAAAAAGACAGCAAAAACAAAGAAGATTACTTTCAAGATTACATATGATCTGCGTGGTGGAGAAACAATGGGAGAACTGCCTTCATCGTATTGTTATGGAGAAAAAGTTGATTTACCTGATGTGGTAAAACCAGGGTATCAATTTCTTGGGTGGAAAATATTTTCATTTGGTGTATTTTCTCAATATTATCATTTGACAAGTTTTCCTAAATATTGTAATCAGGATATTGATTTTGTGGCAATGTTTGTTAAATTAGATTTGTTGAATCTGTCTGATGGTGAATTAAAGGTATCCGTTGATGATGACAAATTACAGACAAAACTTGAAAAATATGACGATCAAGATGATATGGAAATTGGATATATCGCTCAAATATCAGAAAATGAGGATATGTCAAAAGCCAAAACTCTTTGGCTGTCAAAAAATAAAACTACGGAATTATATGAGAATTCTTTTAAAAACTTAAAGCTAGGCAAACGTTATTATGTTCGTATTTCATACTATTATGTTGACGAGTATGGAGAAGAAGATTTGAAGTTGCTTTGTCCAAAATGGTATCTGAAACAAGCGGTTGACATTGTTAGATAAATCAAGCAGGTTCAATCGCAAAAATTAAAGGGAAGGTGCAAAATGAAAAAAATATTACTAATATATTTTTTCGCCTTTTGTGGCTGTCTGGGGTTTTGTCCAGACAGTCAGGCGAAGATATTGGAAAAAAATGTGTGGGCCGGAATGTATTGCAATTGGTCTTTGAGTGACGATGGCGTTATGGTCATTAAAGGGACGGGAAAGATGGAATTACAAGAGGATATGCTTGATATTTACAAAGATAAAATAAAAAAAAATACGTGTTTCTGAAGGAATTACAGATCTTGGTAAACTGGGTTTTTCGAATTGTGAAGATATGAATATAGAAGAGATTATATTGCCAAGCAGTATTAGAAAATTGACAAAAAATGCGTTTACAGGTTGTGAGAGCGTAAAGAAAATTACTCTTCCTAAGAGAATAAAAAAAATAGAAGAAAAGACGTTTTACAAATGTAATAAATTGGAAGAGTTGGTAATTCCTGATTCTGTCGAGGTGATTGAAAAAAATGCGGTATATCAGTGCAAAGCATTAAAAAAAGTGGTACTTTCAAAGCATTTAAAGAAAACAAGTGTTGTCTTTAATAAGTGCTACAGTCTAAGAAAGATTGTGAATCGCTCGTCAATAAGTATTCCACTAAATATGGCATCAAACCGCCGCATATGGAAATGCCGGGGGAAAGCAATCCGTAAATTGAGGCCCAAAGCAACTGCGGAGAGTAAAGGCACAAAGTATAAATTAACCTATGATCTCAATGGGGGAAATGTGCAGGAGAGATTACCAAAATATCGTTATTGTGGAGATGAATCTAAAGTGCCGGCAGCGAAGAAGGAAGGTTATCTTTTTCTAGGATGGCAGGATCGGACAGCGTGGCATCCGACAGATAAATTTATACAGTATTCGTCCAAAGATTTAAGGCTGACAGCTCTTTTTGTTAAAATAAATATAAAGAGGGTAGAAGGTTCGGGTGGAAACAAAATATGCTGTAATATTTGGGATGATAATTTTACTGTGAATGTTAGTGGTTGGGGAGATGTGTCGCTGCATTATTATTTGAGCGTGTCTGCAGATGAGGGGAAACATTGGACAGAAGTATCAAGTTATGGAAATGGAACAGATGAAGTGAGTTGGGATGATTTAATCGGTTATGAACCAGGGAAAGGATGTATTTACATGTTAGGGCATGTCCCTGTAGAATCAGAAGATATTTATTTCTTTCAAGACTGGTGCTTGCGAGGTAAGATGATATTGGAGTAAAGTTGTTTCACAGTTGACGAAAATGGGAAAACATGTTATTGCAGTGCATTACAAGAAACATTGGTGCAGTAGCTCTAGAAAGAAGGAAAAAATGAAAAAACTACTATTCATATGTTTTTTCACCATTTGCGGCTGTCTGGGTTTTTGCCCAGACAGTCAGGCGAAGATGCTAATAAAAAATCAGAAAGCAGGTCCGCATTGTACATGGTCGTTAAGCGAAGACGGTGTGATGACAATTCGAGGAAAAGGAAAGGTTAAACTTCAAAGTAATCTTGCATGGGCAAATAAGGGAAATGTAAAGCAGGTTATAATACAAAAGGGAATAACAGGAATTGGTGAGTATGCATTTGGAAATTATGATAATCTAACAGAGATTAAACTGCCAAAAACTGTAAATGAATTAGAAGAAGAGGCATTTGCATATTGTGATAATCTCGTATATATTACGCTGTCTCCCAATATTAAAGTTTTACCAAAAGGAGCATTTAAAGAGTGTAAATCTTTAAAAAAAGTGATATTTCCAAAGAAGTTAAAAGTGATAAAGCAATATGCTTTTTCCGGGTGTAGCAATATGGAAAAATTAGTGATTCCTGATAGTGTAGAAAAAATGGATAAACAGGCGATTTATAACTGCCGCTCATTAAAGAGCGTTACATTTCCCAAAAAGTTGAAGTCCAAAGAAAATCTGATAGAAAAATGTTACAGTTTGCGGAAAGTGTGTAATCATTCTTGTCTCAAAATTCCATTGGATACAGCAAAAGGACATCGTTTGTGGAGGAGCAAGGGAAAAATTATCAAGATGTTGGCACCAAAATCTACTGCCAAAAGTTTGGGAACCCGGTATAAACTGACATACGATTTACGTGGAGGAACGGCAAAAGAAGAACTTCCACAATATCGTTATTATGGGGATAAAACCCCGCTGCCAGAAGCAGAAAAGGAAGGATATCGTTTTGTGGGATGGCGAGATGTTTCAGAATGGAGCTGGAAGGACAATTTTGTTTGTTATTCTGAAAAAAATCTGCATTTAACAGCATATTATTTAAGGTTTTCAATAACTGCGGAGAAAGGTAGAAAATTAATATACAAATTCGAGGATGATAATTTTTATATGATAGATTTAGGAGAAAAAAGATATCTGACTTATTGTGTTCGCTTATCATGTGATGGTGGGAAAACATGGGTTTTTACAAATGGCGGTGACGGATATGGTAATGGTGGAGAATACATAGTTCGCAATCTTAATGAGAAAACAGAATATGTTTACGAAATAGCATACTCTCCTAGGGGAGAGCCGTTCGATGACGGAGGGCTAGCTGAATGGCATTTTCGCGGCACAGTACAGGTGATACCTTGAAAAGGTGTTTAAAGGAAAAGAGGAAAATAATGAGTAAATATGTAAAAATTTTACTACAAGCAATTGCTTTACTTTGTATTACTTTGGGAGTGTTTTCCGCACAAGCAATGGCAAAAACAAATATTCAGTATGAGGTAATCAATGGTGATACTCTTGTTATATCCGGAAATGGAGAAACAGAGGAGGCTATCGAATATGGAAAAGAAGTTAAAGAATCAAAGATAAAAAAATTAATTATTAAAGAGGGAATTACTACTACACAAAAGTTACGTCTGGGACTTTTTTCTAACTTAAAAGAAATTAATTTACCAAATAGTCTTGTCGAAATAGCAGATTGTTCTTTTATGAGTAATCGAAAATTACAAAAAATTATATTTGGGAAAAAGACTAAAATAATTGGAACAAATGCATTTAGTGGCTGCACAAGTTTGACCAATATTGAACTTCCAGAAACCGTTGAACAGATACAGGATGGAGCTTTTTCTGAATGCTCGCGGCTTAAACGTATTGTTTTGCCAAAAAATCTGAAAGAAATAGACATATATGCATTAGAGCACTGTCCGGCGCTGGAAATAATTATAAACGATTCTAAAATCCCATGCTATATGCCATGGTACAAAAAATACGTCACATGGCGAGTAGATGGGAAGAAAACGAAGACAATTCCAGCAGGAAAGACGGGAACATCGACAAGAAAAAAACTTTCGATACAGTATGACCTGCGAGGAGGTCAGGAAACGAAAAAACTGCCTCGAACGTATCGGTTTGGTGATAGTGTAACACTTCCGGAAACGGTAAAGAGAAAAGGATATGTTTTTATGGGGTGGAGTGATAAAATGTATGCGGATGTAGAAAAAGTAGAGAGCGGGCAGAAAAAGGCAAAGTTTTATGCGACATGGTATAAGTATAAGGTGGAGAGCAAAAAGACGGGAACGGCGACGGTTAGCTTTGACAGCAGTCAGGCAAAAGTGCTTCTAGAGGCACATGCGATACGCTATTCCGTATATAAGGATATGAGTCTTTGTGATGAAAAATACTGTAACAAAAGCAAAGGGAGAGTGAGGATTAAACACCTTGAGCCGGGGAAGACGTATTATTTTGAGATTTGTGGGGTAAGGGATCCGGATCATCCATTTGAAAAATGGAGAGCGAAAAGAAAGGTATCGATTTGTGGTTAGAAAGAGGAAATACTAGGATCCCTGCTCATATTTTCCAAGCCATTCACGTGGTGTCAGGCTGACTTCGCTTTTGAAAAAACGAGTTAGTGATGCGGGGCTGCTATATCCGAGTTCTTCGCTGATATAAGCAGGGGAAAAGCCTTGGGTAAGAAGTTCCTGAATACGGTAAACTTTTGCCCGGGCAATGTATTGATACAATGTCTCGCCAGAGGTTTCCGCAAATATACGATTTAATTGTCGTACGCTATAATGCAGGGCATCCGCAATTTCATTACAGCTAAGTTTGGCGTGAGTGTGATGGTGAACATAAACTTGAATTTGGGACAGCACAGGAGAACTATTTTGGCATATTTCTGTAGCCGGTAAAAACATGGATAAAATGTCAGAAATTAAAGCAGTTTTTAAATCTTCCGGCGCATTGAGCTGATAGGAAGCAGCAGTATATTCACTACATAACCGGCAAAAAGTCAGGCGATCATTTTCCGATAAAACAATCGGCTTAAAATGAGCATGATTTGTCAATAACGGAGTTTTGGGAAGATAAAATTTGGAAAAATTGAGGGTGATTCTCCGATATGGAATATTTGCAGGAATGCGAACAGAATGTCCATTGTGAGGGGAAAATAAGCAGAGCAGTCCAGGGACAACGGTATAAATTGCGTTGTCCAAAAAGAGACGGCCTTTGCCCTCTAATACGTAGTAAAATTCGTATTCTGAATGGTGATGCATCGGAAAAGACATTCCTGTGTTTTCGCATTTGTTTGCCAGAACAAATTTGTCATTTGATGGTTTTATGCTAGAATTTACCTGCTGACTCATATATAACTTCCTCCCTATGTAAAACGTATCTTAAATAATTACATTATGATTGTTACATAAATTGGAAGAAATGTCAAGAAAAACTGCCGCCTTGCAAAAAAAGCCATTTTCAGTTGACAAATTCTGGGGGGTTATGTTACGCTTAATTTCAAAGAAAATAACAAGTAGGATAGGAGAACTTATGAAAAACTTAAATGAACTGACATTTTTCGAGGAACCATGACTTGCCTGGCTGGACTGCTCCGGCAATTCACTGGCAGAGGTAGATATGAAAAACGGATGCGTAACCGATACGTGGAAGCGTGATCCGGGGACAGTATTTCAAAATAATGTTTTTTAATAAAAGAAGGATATACAGGTGTTATAGTTTTATAAATTATAAGAAGGGGTTAAGGCGAGATTATGAATATATTGATATTAGAGGATAATGCTCATGTTAGTGATCGGCTAAAAAATTTGATAGAAAAGAATGTAAATAATGCAGAAGTGTTTTTATGTTCAAATGTTGATGAGGCTTGGTTAAAGATAAACAAATACAGAATAGACTTATTTTTATTGGATATTATTCTTGACGGAAAAAATAAAAATGACAGTAGTGGGATATTGTTTGCACAATCGGTGAGAGAAATTGCAAAATATAAAATGACACCAATTATATTTGTTACAAGTTTGATTGGATGGGAAGCCGATTTGTTAAAGACGATACATTGTTATGATTATATTGAAAAACCGCTGGGAGATGGAAAGATTGCAATAAGTAAAATACTTAATGCGATTGAGGCAATACAGAGCAGGCCAATCCCCAAAAGAGTAGAGTATATTCCATTGCATTATGATGGAATTGGTTATATGCTTGCGGTAAAAGATATTATTTGCATAGAAAATAAAAAGGGTGTTCTTTATGTTTATTTGAAAGATGAGAAAATTGAAATTCCAAGAATATCTTTAAAGAAAGCAGGAGGCCAGCTTCAAAGGATTGCAATTGCTAGAGCTTTGTTAAAAAAACCAGATGTGTTGATTTTAGATGAAGCAACAGCGAATCTTGATATGAATAGTGAAGAGAAAATGTTAGAAAATATCAAAAATTATTTACCAAATTGTACAGTGATTTTTATCACACATCGTTTTACCCTGTATAAAGATAGTAAATTGTTTCAAAAAGTGTTATATTTATAGTGCAGTGGAATTAGATTTTGATATATCAAAATTAAAATGGAGGATGTATATGGAAAAAATTGTAACATTAAAAAATCTATGCAAGAAATATGGAAAGCAATGCGTGTTGGATGTGACGGAAGTCGAGTTTGCGAAAGGAAAGATATATGGTATTATCGGCCCGAATGGAGCAGGAAAGACAACGATGTTTAAACTTCTTGCTGGGTTGATCCAACCAACATCAGGAGATATGACTTTTTTTGAAGGAAGGAAGACGCCGCAAGAGGCTAGAAAAAAGATTAGTTTTATGATTGAAAATCCTTATTTGGATTTAGGAATGACAGCCGCGCAGAATATGAATATGCTAGCTATATTATATGATGCCGAACCGAAAAATGTGGAAAAGTTATTAAAACTAGTAGGACTTGGAAAAACCGGAAAAAAGAAAGTGAAAAATTTTTCACTGGGAATGAAACAACGTTTGGGGATTGCTATGGCATTATTAAAAAATCCTGAGATGATTATATTAGATGAACCGATGAATGGATTAGATCCGAGTGGAATTGTATCTATGCGTAAATTACTGGAAAACCTTTGTGTAAAAAACAAAATTACCATTGTTATTTCGAGTCATATTTTGTCGGAATTAGAGCTTTTGGTAGATGTAGTCTATTTAATCCAAAATGGAAAGATTATTGATAAAAAAAGGCGGGAAGAACTTATAGATGGTAAAGTGAATCTAGAAAAATATTATATGGAAAAGATGGGAGAAGAATGAAAAAAATTTGGAAAATGCAGTGCAGAAAAATATTTTACAGCGTGGATTATGTCGGCTTCCTTGTAGTGGGAAGTGTTCTTGTGATTTTGTTTGGCTGGACTTATGTGATGGCTGGCAAGGGGATGCAAGAAGGATGTTCTTCAATTGAAACGGCAGTAGCCAATGCATTTCTGGCAATGCTTCTTCTTTTCATTGGTATGTACAATGTGAGTATTGCTAGAGAATATAATGAGAAAACGATTAATTATGAAAAAATACATGAAGTGGGAACCGTGTCTATGATTCTTGGTAGAATGGTCATACCGATTGTAAATACAACGGTATTTTGTTTGGTTATCTTGGTAGCTGTTTTGATTGAGGGTAAGCTAAAACAACTGCTTTCCATATCGTATTTGGAACAAATCGCATGGAAAATAATAGAAACATTTGCATGCGTATTTCGTTTGAATGTTGCAGCAGGTCTTGTGTTTATTGGAGTAGGTAATGCTTTGTGGGCAAGCTTATTGACGCTTATGATACAATGGGGGCTAGGAAATGTTTTTGCAAAAAAGTTATTTTGTGCTGACCAAATCTCAGTTATATGGGGGCAAAGTGCCGAGAATAACATAATGTTGAACATATTTTCAGGATTTTGTATTGAAGTAATTTTGTTATTTGTTATTGTATTGATTTGGAATCAAAGAAAGGAATGGAAATGAAGATTCAATTGGCGAAAAAGGAACAATATCGTATGTTACGTACAAAGACAACAATAATCGTATTGGGCTTACTCATTGTGCTTGTTATGATTCCATTATCGGACTATTCCTTTTATAAACAGACCCCATTGGAATTGACCGGACAGGATTTTTTACGATTATTAAGCTGTGGTGGTGGAACGTTTTTGGGCTTTTCTATTAATTATATTCTTTTCAATATAGTGTGTGTCGGATTGATCTTTCATAGTGAATTTGTCAATAAAACATTCTTATACGAAAAAATGCATGGTATATCCATGATGCAAAGCCTAGGACAACGATTTTTGATTGTGACAGAAATTGTGCTTGTAGAGAACATTTTTTTTGTGGTTCTTTTTATGGTGTTTTCGATAAAAAATGGACAACCAGGCTTGGCGATAATCACAATTACTCTCAAATTTATTGGTCTATTTATTATAGGACTTCAAATCGCATTTGTAATGATTATTGCTACATATTTAATTCAAAATGCATGGAAAGCATTTGGACTTTTGTTTGTCCGTTATCTTGTGGGAGGATTCTTGTGGGGAAGTGTGGCTGATGGGGTGAGTGAAAATTTGCGTATTCAATATCTTGCTGTAGATCCATTTAATTGTGTTCAGGCGATGTTTGAAACAGAATTGATTATGAATAATGATGTGATTTTGTTGGGAATTATTATTTTGAGTTTTGTGATCAATGTAGGGATTTGGCTTACAATAGTAAAGGCGGTGCAAAAATAGTGAAAAGGAAAACCTGGGTTATGCTTCCTAAAAGTCTGATTGCCGTTTTAATTTTTGCTGCGGTGGTCACGGCGATTTATATCTACGACAAAAATTTACTCCCGATAGGAAATGTTTCTTTGAAGCCGGGAAAATATGTATGGGATCAGGATTCCAAGGCTTCCATTACGATTTCGGAAGATGGCAGGATGACATTTGAAAATATAGATTTGGATCATATGCTGGTAGGTTTCCGTAAGTTTCGGTTAAATGAGACGTTTATTGGCGAAGAGAAGAAGTTTATACTTACACGAGGGCTTTCCGGGGTATATTCTCTGTCTTATTATCTTTCCGAAGAGGATCGTATGGAAGTGGATTATTATCCACGGGAAGATAAACTGCTTCTTTTTAAACCGCGGAGTGAAGATGGATACACTTTTATGCTGGAAAAGTGATTCTTGTTCAAAAAAATCCGATGTGTTATAATTGGGAAAAGGGGGTTTTATATGAAAACAGATATTACGAAGCAAATGGAAATGGTACTGTACAGAACGGAAGAAGACGATGTAACAGTCAGCGCTTTGATAAAAGATGAAACAATATGGATTACCCAGAAGGCAATGGCTGAGTTGTTTGGTGTACAGACTCCAGCAATCAGTAAGCATTTAAAGAAAATTTTTGAGCAGGGTGAGCTTAGCGAAAAAGTGGTTGTTTCCAAAATGGAAATACCCACTCCACATGGCGCAATTCCGGGGAAAACGCAGCTTTCTCCTACCAACTATTATAATTTGGATGCCATCATTTCTGTTGGCTATAGGGTAAATTCTATTCAGGCGACCAAGTTTCGAATCTGGGCTACGAATGTTCTTAAGGAATATATGATAAAAGGATTTACGATGGATGATGAGCGGTTGAAACAGGGAAAAACTGCTTTTGGCAGGAGGTAATCCACCATGGAGCTTATTTGGAACGAACAAAATCAAAATGCAGTCGTGCACGAAGTGCGCTCAGACAGCCCGGAGATCACGTTGCCGGAAACGGTAGAAGGGCGTAATCTTGTGGCGGTTGGAGCGTATTGTTTTTCGGACCGAAAACGAAAAGAAACAAGTCAAAATGGCATTACGACAGTGAATGGGGAGCCGTGTGATCATTCGGCGCAGGGGGAGTTTGTGGAAAAGATTACGTTGCCGGATGCCGTTGAGCGGATTGAAAATGCAGCTTTCTTTAATTGTAAAAAATTGTATGCTCTTGAAGTGGGGAAAAGGACGACAGAGATTGGAAGCGATGTATTTAATAACTGCAGTGCATTGCACAAGGTGCATATCCGCGGAAAGGCGGGAGAGGAGACGGGCGCAAAGCAGCTGCTTGCAAGAATTTCATGGGATGTCGAGGTGCAGTTTGACGATGCGGTTTTGTTTTATCCCGAGTATTATGAAGGATATGATACGATCGCGCCGGCGCACATTTTTGGCTTAAATATCGAGGGGGAGGGGTTCCGGGCGAGACAATGTTTCCGAGAGGGAAAAGTGGATTTCGAGGCGTACGATTCGATTTTTGAGAAGGCCTGTGCGGAGGAAAATGACCGGGTTCTCATGCATATGGCGATGGACAGGCTTATGACCCCGATTGGTTTGACGGAAAAGAACCGCCTTCGATACGAAAAATATTTGGTGAGTGTGCCGGAGAAAATATTTGAGATCTGTTTAAAAAATAGAAAATTGGAATGGCTGAAATACTATGTAAATTCAGTACTTGCAGGGGATAAAATAGAAACAACGGTGAAAGAAAAAGCATTGGTAACTTATGTGCAGCAGGATTGGACGGAAGGAGCCGCTGTCCTTTTGGCAGCAGGCAGGAAAAAAGAAGGAGGCAAAAAGGCGCGCTATGAATTTGAGTAAAAAGCAAGTGCAGAGCGAAGAGGCGTGGCAGAATCAGATGGCAGAAAAAATTCTGCGGTTTGTGCAGAATGAATTGTATCAGGATCTGCGCTTTCTGGATGTGGCGCTTTCTGCATTGGTGTGGCAGCCGGCACAGGGACTCCGGACATTGGCGACGGATGGCAGTAAATTGTACTTTCCGGCAGAATGTATATGTAAAATATTTCCAGACAATCCGCTGTATCTGAACCGCGTGTATCTTCATACGGTGCTTCACTGCCTTTTTGCTCATTTGTGGCTGCAGCAGGGGCGGGAGCGGCCTTGGTGGGATGCAGCGTGTGATATTGAAGTCGAGTACGTTATCGATCATTTGGAAAAGAAGAGTGTGAAACGCGCATTGTCGTGGGAACGCCAGAAAATGTATCAAGCCATGGAAGAGAGGAAACTTCTTTCGGCGGCAAAGATCTATGAATATTTGGGAGAAATTGGGTTTGAAGAGCGGGAAAAACTGCGTCGGGAATTTTATACAGACAATCACAAATTTTGGCCGAGAGAGGAAAAAAAGTCGCCGATGCAAAATCAGGCGAGAGAAATGTGGGACAAGATTTCGCGGCAGAGCCGGATGCAGGAAGAAAAGCGCGGCGATGAGCCGGAAGAGGGCGAGCAATCCCTTTTACGGCGGTTAAAGGCGGACAAAAGCAGGCGGAGTTACCGGGATTTTCTGCGGAAATTTGCGGTGCTTCGGGAAGAAATGCAATGCGACCCGGATACGTTTGATTTGAATTTTTATACGTATGGGCTTTCTTTGTATGGCAATATGCCGCTCATTGAACCGGTCGAAACATGCGAAGTGATGCGGATTCAGGAGTTTGTTGTGGTGCTCGATACGAGCTATTCGACCGATGGGGAGCTTATCAAAGGGTTTTTGCGCGAGACTTTTACCCTGCTCACCGAAAAAGACAGTTTTTTCCATAAATGCCATATCCGCATTTTGCAATGCGATGATGCGGTGCGCGAAGATACGAAGATTACGGATATTTCCGAATTGAATGCGTATTTGGAGAAGTTTACCGTCATCGGCGGCGGAGGGACGGATTTCCGCCCGGCATTTTCCTATGTCGCGGGGCTTCGCGAACAGGGAGAACTCCGTGGACTGCGGGGACTCCTTTATTTTACCGATGGAAAGGGCACGTATCCGGCAAAACGACCGGAATACGATGTCGCATTTATTTACTTAGATGAGTATGAAAAGTCAAAGGTACCGCCGTGGGCGATGCGTTTTGAGATTGGAGGAAACAGATGAATATCAAACAGGCAAAGCAAGAGATCAAAGATGCGGTGAGAGCGTATCTTGCCAAGACGCCGGAGGGGGATTACCGGATCGCGCCGGTGCGCCAGCGTCCGATGCTTTTGATCGGGCCGCCGGGGATCGGAAAGACACAGATTATGGAACAGATTGCCAAAGAGTGCGAGATCGGGCTTGTTTCCTATACCATTACGCACCACACGAGACAGAGCGCAGTCGGCCTTCCGTTTATCCGAAAAGATACATTTGGGGGAAAAGAGGTTTCCATTACGGAGTATACGATGAGCGAAATTATCGCGAGTGTGTATGAAAAAATGCGTGAAACCGGACTAAAAGAAGGGATTCTTTTTATCGACGAGATCAATTGCGTGTCGGAGACGCTCGCGCCGACGATGCTCCAATTTCTGCAATGCAAGACATTTGGCAATCAGGCAGTGCCGGAAGGATGGATCATTGTAGCGGCAGGAAATCCGCCGGAGTACAATAAATCTGTGCGCGAATTTGACATGGTGACATTGGACCGCGTGCGCCGGATGCGGATTGAAGCTGATTTTTCGGTGTGGAAAGAATATGCAGTCAAACGACATATTCACCCGGCATTGCTGACGTATCTTGATCTGCGGCCGGCGAATTTTTATGTGGTCGAAAATGATGTCGATGGCATGCAGTTTGTGACAGCGCGCGGCTGGGAGGATCTCAGCAGTTTGATGAAAGTGTATGAAGAACTGGGGATTACGCTTACGGAAGAGAGCATCCGCGAATATCTTGCGCACGATGATGTGGCAAAAGATGTAGCTGCATATATTGATTTGTATAAGAAGTACGAAGATCATTATGGCATTCCGGAAATATTGGAAGGCAAGGTCACGGCTTCGATTTATGAGCGGCTTTTCCGGGCTTCCTTTGATGAGAAGATCAGCGTCGTTCATCTCGTGCTTTCTGGACTTCACACTTCGTTTGAAACGGTGCACGACTGGAAAAAAATGACAGACAAATGGTTTGCTTTTTTGAAGCAGTATCGAAGCTGTGTAATGGCGGAAGAGGAGCCGGTGGCTGCCTATCAGAAGCTGTGTGCAGAGCAGGAGGCGGAGACGGCACTTCGTAAAAAACAGGGATTTTTGGAAAAAGACGAGGAAGACTTTTGGGAAAAACTTGGCGAGAAGTTATGTGGAGCTTGTCCACAGACAGAAGATGTCGTGGGAAAAACGCCGGAAGAAATTTTTGATCTCGCACGCGGACCATTTGCAGAGGCAGTGGAAGAATTGGAAATGCGGGAGCAGACGGCATCTGAAAAATTGGAGCATGCGTTTGATTTTATCGAGGCAGCATTTGCAGACGGACAGGAACTTGTCGTGTTTGTGACAGAGCTGGCGATGGATCCGGAGGCGGCTGTTTTTCTGGCAGAAAATGAAAATGAGCGGTTCCGAAAATACAATGAGCAGCTTCTTTTGGGGACAAAAAAAGCGGAGCTTCTTTCGGAGCTCCGCGAGGGAACGATACATTCCCAGGAGAATGTTCGTGATTTTTAGTTCGAGCGGATGTTTTTTGCTGCCGACGTTGTCGAAGTGGCGTCAGGTGGAGCGGTTTCGACCGGTTCCGGTTTTACGACTACCGTGCAGGACGCAGACTGTCCGCTGGACAAAAGGGTTGCCGTAATCACGGCTTCACCCGCTGCGACAGCGGTTACGATGCCGCGGGAATTGACCGTCGCCACATCGGTGTCAGAAGATTCATAAAGCGGAATTTCCTGCGAAATATTCGGCTTTATGATCGTATTTAGCTTGGTATTTTTAGTTTCGTTTAGGTAGATTTTTTTCTTCCCAAATTTGACACTGACGGCATACGGCGTCACTTTTACCTTTACTTTTAAAGTGCGCACAACTCGTCCACGGGAATTGGAAATCGTCGCACGAACGTAAGTATTTCCAGGGTTTACAGCAGTCACGACAGCTAGTTTTGGCTGTGTGGTAGAAACCACGGTCGCTACTGCTTCGTTGTCCGAGGAAAATACGATCGTCTGGCGCTTCTTTGTATTGTAGAGACGCAGTTTGTACATTCCGTTTTTGGACAATGTAATGGATTTTACATTCATGCGGATATATTTATTTTTTTTCGCTGCGAAAGCATCACTACCCGGTTCCAATGCACCAAGAAAGAGGATGCCGATCAGCAGCCATGAAAAAATAATTTTAATTTTGTGCATCATAATTTACACCATCCTCTGTTTGTTGATATGAGTGTAGCAAGCAGCTATGGCACAGTTGTGTCAGGAAAAGAAGAAAGAAAATTAAGAAATGTGTCACAAAATAAACATAAAAATAAAGTAGTCTATAGATAAGATTAATACGATGAGGAGGGCTTTTATGCAGTACATATTGATTGCGGATGACAATGAAGATATCCGGGAAGTTTTGAGCACTTATGTAGTAAAAGAAGGATTTGAGCCAATCGTTGCAGAAGATGGGATTGAGGCGTTCGAGACCTTTAAAAAATGTAATCCGGCAGTGGTGCTGCTTGATATCATGATGCCGGGTCTGGACGGCTATAAAGTATGCCAGAAGATCCGTGAGATCTCGCAGGTTCCGATTATATTGATCACAGCAAAGGGAGAAGATTACGAGCGCGTGATGGGACTTGATATCGGAGCGGATGATTATATCGTCAAACCATTCAGTCCGAATGAAGTAATGGCGCGTGTGCGTGCCGTGCTCCGCCGTATGGGACGCGGAGAGGAAGAAAAAGAGAAAAAAGTTCTTACCGTGGGCGATCTTACGATCAATATAGAAGCTTACACTGTTTTTGTCGGAACAGAGAAAATCCCGATGACGAAAAAAGAAGTGGAGACGATGTGGATCCTTGCGAAAAATCCGAGCAAAGTATTTACCAGGGACAATCTGCTTGACAGTCTGTGGGGGCAGGATTATTTTGGTGACAGCCGCACCGTGGATTCACATATCAAGAGACTCCGCGCCAAATTGGACAAAGTGGAGCATCCCGACTGGGAGATCAAGACGATATGGGGGCTTGGATACAAATTTGAGCTCAATGTCTGACGCAGTTAGAACAGGGGAATCAATGTGAAGAAAATATTTTGGAGAGTAGGCCTTTGCTTTGTGGTCACATTGTTGATCATGACGGCGATTTCCGGTCTTATATTTACAAAATTTAACAGACACAATGTTATGAATGTGTACAAGGATGAGCTGAAAAGTCTTGCGCAGAGTGTGTCTAAGCGGATCACGGAGACGATGGCACACGGAAGTACGGATGGCATTCAGGAATATCTTCTTGCGATCGATGATTTTGGTGTGTTTCAAAATACCGATATCTGGATTCTGGCAAATGACAAGGTGGACGAGCCGCTTAGTGATAGTTTTGTCAACGCAGATATAAATACGATTTCTGCGCAGAGTGATACGCGTACGAAGGCGCTGATCGCGGCGGCGTGCGAGGGAAAGACCCGTAGCTTCAGCGATTATGACCAGATTTACGAGATGGATATGATGCATGTGGCGGCGCCGGTCAAAAATGTGCAGGGTGAAAATGCCGGCGTGGTTCTTGTCAATGGAGAGATGGATTATCGTGAGCGGTCGATCGGCCAATATCAGAATTATATGGCATTGAGTGTTATCATTGCGCTCGTCGTTGCGCTCAGCGTGTCGGCTTTTTTCTCGCGCCAGCTTGTGCGTCCGATCATACGCATTAAGGAAATTGCGCTGCATATGGCAGCAGGCGAATACGCGCAGCAGACGGGAATCCGCAGAAAAGACGAGTTGGGGCTTTTGGCGGACAGTATGGATATTTTGTCGGAAAAATTGGTCGATGCGGAGGAATTCCGTGAAAATCTGGAACAGAACCGACGGGATTTCTTTTCCAATGTTTCCCATGAACTCCGCACGCCGATCACCGTTGTAAAAGGGTACGCGGAGACGCTGGCGGATGGTTATGTGGATAATCCGGCGAAGCAGCAGGAATATTATGAGAGAATCCGCAAGGAATGCGCCGGTATGGAGCGTCTTGTCGCCGATCTCCTGATTTTGTCAAAAATGCAGAATCCGGACTTTGAAATGAACCTTGAAGTGTTAAATGTGATCGCCGTGATGCAGGACGTGATGCGCAGTATGCGCGTGATGTGTGCAGATCGAAAAATTACGGCAGACCTGCAGTACAACGACGAATGTTCACTGATCGAGGGCGATTATGACCGCATTCGCCAGTTGTTTTTGATTCTTTTTCAGAACGCAGTCAAATATGCGGATGAGGGAACAGAGATTACGATTCGGATTCACCGCGCGGACGGAAAACTGCTGGTCAGCATGGAAGATACCGGAATTGCGATTCCGAAGGAAGAATGGGAAAATGTATTTGAGAAATTTTACCGTGCCAGCAATCACGGAAACAAGGATGGTTCAGGACTTGGACTGATGGTTGCCAAACACATCGTCGCGAGACATTTTGGGAAAATATGGGTGACAAGCGACGAGGTGAAAAAGACGTGCTTTTATATCGAATTTCCGGAATGCAGCGAAGAGGCTATGAATCCGTAAAAAAACTATTAAATGATTGTTAAAGACTAGACAATCTCCTTTATTTATGTTATTCTGAATTTGTTATTGAGAATCAATTAGAATGGGGCGGAGGCCCTGAATAGTTTAAAAGGATGAAGATGAAATGGAGGAGAAACATGAGAGGTATTGAGACCCCGATTACAAAAATTCGTCGTCAGGTGTTTACGGAAGTAGCAAAAGTTGCGTTTGAATCAGAGAATATTAATGATGATATCGAAGCGATTCCATACCGCATTACACCATCTGATGTACCACTGTACCGTGACAGTATTTATCGCGAGCGCGCGATCGCAGGTGAGAGAGTGCGTCTGGCTATGGGTATGTCTCTTCGACCGGAAAGTCAGCCGGTACATATTACCAGTGGATTGAATGAGAGTAATATTTCAGATAAATATTATGAGCCGCCGTTGATGCAGGTTATTCCATCTGCTTGTGCCGCTTGTGAGGAAAGTGGTTACGAAGTGAGTGATCAGTGCCGTGGCTGCGTGGCGCATCCCTGTCAGGAGGTATGTCCGCGTGGTGCGATTTCCATGGTAAACGGACGGTCTTATATTGATAAAGAAAAATGTATTAAATGTGGAAAATGTAAGGCAATCTGTCCTTACGATGCGATTGCAAAAAAACAGAGACCTTGTGCGGTGGCATGTGGCGTAAAGGCGATTTCCAGCGATGAGCACGGACGTGCACATATCAATGATGATGTCTGCGTAAAATGCGGTCAGTGTATGGTCAGCTGCCCATTTGGTGCGATTGCAGATAAATCCCAGATTTTCCAGCTGATTCAGGCAATGAAAAAGGGGGATGAAGTTATCGTGGAACTGGCACCGGCTGTTATCGGTCAGTTCGGAACAGATGTTCGCCTTTGGAAGATTAAAGCAGCATTGAAAGAAATCGGTTTTGCTGAAGTTTACGAAGTTGCACTTGGTGCAGACATCGGGGCGATCACAGAGGCAAAACATTATGTACATGAAGTAGCGACAGGAAAACTTCCATTCCTGCTGACTTCCTGCTGTCCTGCTTGGTCCGTTCTTGCAAAGAGAACTCTTCCGGAAGAGATGGTAGAGTCCGTATCCAGCGCGTTGACACCGATGGTTGCGACGGCTCGTTCCATCAAGCAGAAGCATCCAAATTCACGTGTGGTATTTGTCGGTCCATGTGCGGCGAAAAAACTGGAAGCTTCCCGTGATTCGGTGCGAAGCGACGTAGATTTCGTTATTACTTTTGAAGAACTTGCATGTATTTTCGAAGCGAAAGGCATCGATATGGAGACTTACGAATGCGAAGAGCCAATCCACGATGCAACAGGAGCCGGACGTGGCTACGCAGTTTCCGGTGGTGTTTCAAAGGCAATCGAGGATTGTATCAATGAATATTATCCGGGAACGGACGTACTCATCGAGCATGTCGAGGGACTCAGCGAATGCCAGAAAATGCTTCTTTTGGCAAAAGCCGGAAAGAAAGATGGCTGCCTGATCGAAGGAATGGGCTGCCCTGGCGGATGTGTTGCCGGAGCCGGAACAAATATCCCGGTTGTTAAGGGGGCGCAGGCGGTTCGTAAGTTTGTGAAAGATTCGACAAAACCACTTCCACCAAAAGAATATTCAGAGATTAAATTGCCGTAAGAGATGGCATAAGAATAGAAAAGAGACGGTTTCCGGAGGGAGACCGTCTTTTTTGTCAGATTTCCAACCTGCCGCAAAAATCATTTTACAAAACCCGCTTATATAGGTATAATGAGGATAGCGAAATAAGCAAAGGGGAAAGGAAACTATGAAGACGAAAAATCAAAATATCATCGGAGCGGTTTTGGTCGTGTTGATCGTGAGCCTGGTTCCGCTCGTGGTATCTGCTTTTAAATATGAAACGGGGATGGCGGAATATGCGTGGTTTTCCGGTTCGACGGTGCGGTATGACTTTTTCCTGTTTTGGAAAGGGCAGCTTCTGCTTTTACTTTGCGCACTGATGGCATTTTACGCAGCGCTCAAATGTCTCCTTGTAAAAGAAGGGATGCCGGACAGTAAATTGGAGAAAAAATACATTATCCCGCTGGCGTTGTATGCCGTGCTGGCGTTTGAGTCAACCATTTTTTCGAAACATACCGATGCGGCTGTGCGCGGCGGCTATGAGCAGTGGGAAGGAATGCTTATTTTGGGGGCGTACGTGGCGGTATTGTTCTTTTCGTATTGGATTCTGCAGGGGGCGGTGGAACTCCGCATCGTCGCATACGGACTGCTTGCCGGAGTGTTCGTTATGACACTGATTGGTGGAATGCAGGCGTTTGGATATGACTTCTTCCGGACAGATGCCGGAAAAGCGGTAATGAATCTGATGTTAGACAATAAACTGGACTTTACGTTCAATTTCGAAAAAGGCAGAGTGTACGCGACATTGTACAATCCAAATTATGTGGGTTCGTATGTGGCACTTTTGCTGCCGGTCATTTTGTCACTCGTGTCAGGAAAACGGAAAACAAGTGCCGTATTTGTGAGTGTTGTGTCGGTGATTACGTCTGCGCTGCTCCTTGTGATGCTGTTTGGCTCGCAGTCATTGACCGGCTGTATCGGTGTCGCAGCGAGTCTTGTCCTGTTTTTGATTCTTATGATTCCGAATATGAAGAAAAAGCCGCTGCCATTTGTCATCGGCGGAGTGGTCTGCGCCGTGGTTTGCGTGTTCACGGTGTTCTGCTATCAGCCGCTTTTCGAATACGGAATCAATAAAATGTTCCATCCGGCGCCGAACAATCAGGTGATACGAAGCATGGAAGGAAAAGACGGCACGCTCAAAATGACGATGGACAATGGCGATGTGCTAAATCTGAAAGTCAATATTGCGGAGGGCGAATACCGCTATGAGGCGACCGACGAAAAGGGAAATTCATACAATTTATATGAAGATGAGACAGCGGAGCGTATGAAATTTTCCGACAAGAAATATCAGACCATTGAGATCGAAGAGAAAAAGATTGAGTCCAAAAATCAGACCTACAATGGATTTATTATTTATACACCGTCCACCGGACGCAGTTATACCATTGCGATGCAGGGCGAAAAATACGAGGAAGCCGGTGTGAATCAGACGGAATACCGCATTGTCACGCCATTTTACAAATTGGATGAACTGCGTCATATCGAAACCTTTGGCTTTGAGGACAATCTGCATTTTGGAAGCCGCCGCGGCTTTATCTGGTCAAGGACGCTGCCTCTTGTGAAAAAATACATTTTGCAGGGTTCCGGGCCGAACACATTTATCTATGCGTTCCCGAATGACGATTATGTCGGAATGGTAAATGTTGGATATGGCGGGTCCCTTGTTACAAAACCGCACAATATGTTTTTGCAGATTGCGATTCAGACAGGCGGCATTTCCCTGCTGGCATTTTTGGCAATATTTGTAATATACTTTGTGGAAAGTTTTCGTATGTATTTTCGCAAGACGGCATACCGTTCTTCGGAGATTTTTGGCATCGGAATCCTGCTCGGTACATTTGGCTACCTTGTGACCGGCCTTGCCAATGATTCGACGGTTTGTGTGGCACCGGTGTATTGGTGCCTGCTCGGGGTCGGAATGGCGGTAAACCGTTATAACCGGAACCGGGAAGAAAAGAAAGAGGCGAACAAATGAAAAAAATAGTATTAGCAGCGATCAATGCCAAATATATCCATTCCAATCTGGCGGTGTATTCTTTGAAAGCGAACGCCGGAAAATACGAAGAGGACATTGAATTGGCAGAATATACCATCAATCACCAAAAAGAGGAAATTCTTGCCGGAATTTATCGAAAAAAGCCGGATGTTGTCGGATTTTCGTGCTATATCTGGAATATTGAGTATGTGCTTGATGTGGCTGAAAATCTGAAGAAAATTTGCCCGCAGGTGGAAATTATCTTGGGAGGACCGGAAGTTTCGTACGATGCGGAGAAGGTACTTCAAAGATATCCGTTTGTAGATCTTGTCATGGTCGGAGAAGGCGAAGGCACATTCCGCGAATATGTGGCATTTCTGCTGGGTGAAGGGGCGGAAAAATGTTCGGATATCGCCGGTCTCTGTTACCGGAAAGAAGACGGGAAAGCTGTATTTACGGCACCGCGTATGCCGATGAAAATGGATGATCTCGTATTTCCCTACCGCGACCTGGAGCAGATGGAAAACCGCATCATTTATTATGAAACGATCCGCGGCTGCCCATTTTCCTGCAGCTACTGTCTGTCGTCTATCGACAAAACGGTGCGCCTGCGGTCGTTGGATCTGGTATTTGACGAATTGGACTTTTTCCTGAAAAACCGTGTGAAACAGGTAAAATTTGTTGATCGTACCTTTAACTGCAATCACAAGCATGCTTACAAAATATGGGAATACATCAAAGAACACGATAACGGAGTGACGAATTTTCACTTTGAGATCGGAGGAGATCTTCTGCGGGAAGAGGATTTTGAACTTTTTCGCGGATTTCGTCCGGGCTTGATTCAGTTTGAGATCGGCGTGCAGTCTACGAACTTGTTTACGATTGAGGCAATCCGCCGAAAAATGGATCTGACAGAATTGGCAGAGCATGTCGAGCGTGTGCGGAGTGGCGGAAATATTCACCAGCATTTGGATCTGATCGCCGGACTTCCCCACGAAGATTATGACTCCTTTCACAAGTCCTTTAATGATGTGTACCGGATGCGGCCGGATCAGTTTCAGCTCGGCTTTTTGAAGGTGCTGAAAGGGTCTTATATGGAGGAAGTGAAGGACGAATACGAGATCCGATACCGAAGCAGTCCGCCATACGAGGTGCTGACGACCAAATGGCTGCCGTACGAGGATGTGCTGCGCCTCAAACAGGTGGAGGATATGGTGGAAGTGTATTACAATAGTTTTCAATTCCAGGCAACCATGCTTGCGATGGAAAATTATCATACGGATGCGTTTGAGATGTATCAGACACTCGGCGGGTTTTACGACAAAAAAGAGTATTTTGGCATGAAACACAGCCGTATCGCGCGGTATGAGATTTTGTGGGAATTCTTGTGTGAGGCTGATTGGAGCGAGGAGGCGCGGGAGATTCTGCGCCAGACATTGACGTATGATCTGTATGCGAGAGATTATGTGAAAAATCCGCCGGCCTTTGTGCCGGAGCGGTCTCACGAATACCAGCAGAAAGTCCGCGATTTTCTGACGAAAGAATGCGAGCAGCCGACCGTGCTTTCCGGTTATGAAAAGTACCAGCCAAAGCAGCTTTTTAATATGATCTATGTGCAGCAATTTACGGTAAATATTCCCAAGTTGCTAAAAACCGGAAAAGTGGAGACGGGAGAGGCGCATTCACTTGTCTTTGATTATCAGAAACGAAATCCACTCACGCATAGTGCCGAAGTGATACGTTTGTGAGTATTCGGGACTTTTGGGCTTGCACATTCGTGTTTGGGCGTAACTATTCAGGTTCCCCCTCTTCCACACATTCGCATTTCGAACACTTCGTGTTCTTTCCCGCCTTTGACAAGGCTAAAAATGCTCATATGTGGAGGGGGGAGGCTTATTAGGATCTTTGGAACAAAAAATCTTAAAATTGGTGTTGTTTTTATCGGCATTTTGTGAGATACTCATATAGAGGGTAATTCTATCATTGGGGGAAAGGAAGGATAAAGAGGTCTAATGATGAAACTAGATAATTTTTTTGTAAGTGGGGCGAACGAAGAAGCAGTTGCGATGGCAGAAGCAGTCTTGAACAATGTGAAAGCTTATTCGCCTGTATTGATCTACGCAAAACCGGGGCGTGGAAAGACTCATTTATTGCATGAGATCCAGGACAAATGCAAATCGGCTCTTGCCGGACAGAAAGTTGCATTTACTACCGGCAGACAATTTTTGGAAGAAGTGGATCGCACGATCCGTCTGGGCGCGAAACCGAACCAGATTAAGATTTATGATGACGTGGATATCCTGCTCATTGATGATCTGGAAGAAATCTTCGGAAACCGCGAAGCGGAGCAGGTATTTACCAATCTGTTCTTATCTTCCATGAATGAAAAGAAAAAACAGATTCTATGTACATCGTCTGTTTTGGCGAAAGAATGTGGAAGCAAAGAGATGATTCGCTTTTTTGACCGCGCGTGCATGGTTCAGCTGTATGCGCCGGATGAACAGCTCAAACAGAGTATTGTGGAGAAGATGGCACAGCAGTTTACACTAAATCTGAATGAAGAGGCAAAACGCTATATTATCGCACAGCCATTTTCAAGCATCAATCAGATTTTAGGAGATATGACAAAACTGGCAGCACTTGTCGAGGAAAATCAGCAGATTGACCAGCAGTTATGTCAGAAATATCATATCGGACAGAGCCGGTAACATCACTGAATGAATAAAAGAGAATCCTTCCATCTTCGATACTGGAAAAAGATGGAAGGATTTTTGTACAGAACAAGTCTGGCAGATGCCGCGGGCACTTGTGGGCGAAGAGTTTGTCAAGATCACAATTCGTTGATTTCGCGGAGAAGACTTTCTTTTCGCGCGATCGGTGAATGCTTGATCTCGTCGATCAGATCTGATAAGAGATAATTTTTATGGTCTTTTTTGTAAACTTCTGCCAATGAAAGACAGGCGATCCGGTTTTTCGGATCGTAGTCGAGGCAGAGCCGGCAGGCTTCGGCGGCGTGAGTATAATCGCCCGCTTCCATATAAGCCCGTCCGAGAGCGGTCAGAGTCTGTAAAAAATTTTGGTAAGTCTCGTCGTAGGTGGACAGAGTCTGAAAATTACCGATGCCATAGGCAAGTTTCAGATCGGTGTTCGTATATTCGGACAGATCCATCATTGGTGATTCGATGAGACGGCGCAATGCGTCAAGATAATGAAGGATCGTGTCATTTTGGGCTCCTTCCCAGGGAATCTTTGTGATATCCGGGGTAAAGAGCGGAAGATGTGAAATATCCTTATTGCGGGTATGATTCGCCTCTTCTTCACGTTCCCAGAAAAGGCTTGATTCTTTTTCCTGTTGTTTCGTTGCCTTGCGTTTTTTGTAATGCATCCATGCGATAAAAATCAGGAAACAGACAAAAAAGGAAGGAAAACGGAGTGATACCATCATAAAGTAAGTCCTTTCTTTAATACTATATATAGGAGGTTATTAATTATGCTTAGCCGTAAAAAACAAAAAATCGTCGCAGCGATTATCTGCGGAGTGCTTATTGTAGCTATGCTTGCAGGCATTGTACTACCTTACGTATGATTGTAATACTTTTTTCAGCAATATGCAAGGGAGGTCTTTGAGTGCAGAGAAAAAGAATGCTGCTCGCCTTTATTGTCATTTTCATGATGTTTGGTCTGATCGCCGTGTATACGTATGTTTCGTATGCGAGTATGCGCCCGAAAGATGGGACGATCTGCGAAGGGGTTACCGTAGAACATGTCGCAGTGGGCGGAATGACGAAAGACCAGGCGATGGAAGCGGTCAGCAAAGAGACGGAAAAACGGGGAAGACAGGTATTGGAAGTTGAAGTAAACGGCAGCGTTGTGACGACGACGCTGGCTGAAGTGGGGTATACGTTTTCGGCAGAAGAATTCCTTGACGAGGCGATGAAGGTCGGCCGCCGGGGAAATCTGATCGAAAATTATAAAGAAATAAAAGAAGTCCGGAAGACGGGAGTTTCCTTTGGGGTAAACCGTCGGATGGATGAAAAAGTGCTGAAGAAATTTGTAAAGAAAAAATGTAAAAAAATGTGTACCAGTGCACAGAATGCACAGGTTTCAATGGAAAATGGAGAATTTGTATACAGCGAATCGAAAGAAGGAATCACACTGAATGTCGCAGCGACCGTTGATAATATTCAAAAAGCTGTAAGTGAAGCAAAAGACGATACTTCTGCGATTCGTGTAGCGGCGACCGTTGAGGTGGAAAAACCAAAAATTTCCAAGGAGACAGCAGAACGCTGTAAAGATAAGATTGGAAGTTTTTCGACGACATTTAACGCCGGCAATGTAAACCGTTCCAAAAACGTAGCAAACGCGGCGAGACTGATCAGCGGTTCCGTCCTTTATCCGGGCGAAACGTTTTCTGTTCATGATGCCATTTCTCCGCTGACGGAAGAAAATGGATATTATGCCGCTGCTTCTTACAACCAGGGAAAAGTAGAAGATACCCTTGGTGGTGGCGTGTGTCAGGTGTCGACGACATTGTACAATGCCGTGCTCCGCGCCGAATTGGAAGTTGTGGAGCGAAGTCCGCATTCCATGGTCGTTAGTTATGTCGAACCATCGATGGATGCAGCGATCGCGGGCGATTACAAAGACTTTAAGTTTAAGAATAATACCGATGTTCCGATTTATATACAAGGCGGCACTTACAGCGGAACTCTTTATTTTAATATTTACGGAGAAGAGACACGCAGTGAGGACCGCAATGTGACTTTTAAGTCAGAAGTTACGGATACGATCGAACCGGGAGCGGATAAGATCACATACGATAAGACCAAACCGGAATCGTATGAGAGCGTGACACAAGAGGCGCATACCGGTTATAAGGCGATTCTTTGGAAGGTTGTCGATGAAAATGGCAAGGAGAGCAAGACACAGGTAAATTCCAGTACGTACGCCGCTTCTCCTCGTTATGTCACAAAGGGCGCAAAGAAGGAAGAAACGAAGCCGGAGGAGACAAAATCACCACAGGTGAACGAAAAATCGAAAAAAGATAGTGCATTGCAAAGTAAAAAAGCTGCGCAGACGGAACGCCCACAGCAGAAAGCACAGGTGACGACACAGCCGGCAGCGACCCAGACACCTGTAGTTGTGCCGCAAGACGGCGAAGGGGACGGGGTGCAGTGATGAAAAAAGGAAAAATTTCACAAAACCAATGGAATCGTTCCGTGGATAAAAAGATACGGTATCGCAGCAAGTATCTTGCGGAGAGACCGTCAGCCGGCAGTGAGACGTTGACGTATCGGCTGCTTTCGGAGACGGTTGTCGGAAGTACGATGCAGACGGAGACAGGTCCGGTCGAAATTCTTGGAAAAAAGGCGTTTTACCGGATGTACAATGCTCTTTTGGCGGCGGGAACCAGAGCAGAAGGAATGCAGGTGCAGCTTCTTTTGCCGGAATCCGCATCGGAACAACAGATTAAGAATATCATGGGGCAGCTCGGGGAATATGGGGCTGCCTATGAAGTTGATATCGGAAGGGTACATACAGAAATCAGTGAACTGGTTAAGGCTCCGCTTTTGACATTATCAGGATTTGGAAAACAAGACGTAACAGAAACCGGAAGCAGCAGATTCTGCCCGGGACAGCAGATTATTATGACAAAATGGGCAGGGGCAGCCGGAGCAGCTGAACTGGCGTATGTCAACAAGAGATCGCTGATGAAGTATTTTCCGGCGGTTTATGTGGATGAAGCGGTTGAATATTTATGGGAAAAAACAGCCGGGGAATCGCTGCTTTCGATAGAAAAGGAGATAAAAACAGCATGGGACATGGGAGCCAGAGCGTTTCACAATATCACGAAAAATGGTGTGTTTGGTGCCCTTTGGGAAATGGCTGAGATGTCACATGCCGGATTGGAAGTGAACTTTGAGGCGATTCCTGTAAGACAGGAGAGTATCGAAATCTGTGAGCAGTATGGTGTAAATTTGTATGAAACAGATTCTCTCGGAAGTGTGCTGATTGGCACAGAGCAAGGTGAAGACTTGGTTCGCCGGCTGCGGGAAGAAGGAATTCCGGCTGCTATCATCGGGCGAGTGACCGATGGAAATGACCGGACCATCTGTCGCGGAGAGGAAACGCGGTTTTTAACACCACCATAATTACAATTTTTGAAAATGAGGAGGCATATTATGCTGCAGGAAGAATTATTGCGAATTATGTCGAAAAATGCAAAAATATCGACGGAAGATATGGCGGCGATGCTTGAGGCATCCGAGGAGGAAATTCAGGAAACGATCGCGAGGATGGAAGAAGAGGGCATCATTTGTGGATATCCGACGCTGATCAATTGGGACTGCACAGACAACGAGATGGTAACTGCTTTGATCGAAGTCAATGTGGCACTTCACCGCGAAACCGGATTTGACAAAGTGGCAGAGCGCATTTACCAGTTTGACGAGGTCGAAAGTGTATATTTGATGAGCGGAAGTTTTGATCTTACGGTAATTCTCGAAGGAAAGAGTATGAAGGAAGTGGCGAGATTTGTCACCACCAAACTTTCACCGATTGAAGAAGTAGTCAATACCTCCACCTTTTTCGTGTTGAAAAAATACAAAGAGCATGGTCTTTTGATGGTGAGAGAGAAAAATGAACAAGAGAGGATGTTGATCACACCATGAGAAACCCATTGTCAAAAACAGTAATGGAATTAGAACCATCGGGAATCCGCCGTTTTTTTGATGTGGCAAATACGATGGATAACGTTATATCCCTGGGTGTAGGCGAGCCGGATTTTGATACTCCGTGGCACATTCGCGAAGAGGGCATTTATTCCCTGGAAAAAGGCCGTACATATTACACGTCCAATGCCGGACTTCTGCCATTGCGCCGGGAGATCAGCCGGTATCTGCATGACCGTTTTGATCTGCCTTATGGACCGGACGAGATTCTGGTTACGGTCGGAGGAAGCGAGGCGATTGATATCTGCATGCGCGCGATGCTTGATCCGGGGGACGAGGTCATTTTGCCAGAACCATGTTTTGTTTCTTATCTTCCCTGTGTGCGCATGGCAGGAGGTACGCCGGTTCGCATTTCACTTGAAGAAAAGGATGAATTCAAATTAACCGGCAAGAAATTGAAAGAGGCAATTACGGACAAAACAAAGATTCTTGTAATGCCATTTCCGAACAATCCGACGGGAGCAATTATGACGGCAGAGGAGTTACAGGTTATTTCTGATATTTGTAAGCAACATGATATCTTTGTTATGTCGGATGAGATTTACTCCGAATTGAGTTATAAAGGAAAGCACGTTTCGATTGCCGGCATTCCGGGGATGGCAGAACGGACGATCGTAATCAATGGTTTTTCGAAATCCTTTGCCATGACAGGATGGCGTCTTGGTTATGCAGCAGGTCCGAAGGAAATTATTAAACAGATGGTGAAGATTCATCAGTACATTATCATGAGTTCGCCGACGACAAGCCAGTACGCGGCGATCGAAGCACTCAAAAATGGGATGCCGGATGTCGAGAGGATGCGTGAAGCGTACAACCAGAGACGACGTTTCCTTGTGAAGGCACTGCGCGACATGGGACTTCCATGCTTTGAACCTTACGGTGCATTTTATGTATTTCCCAATATTAGTAAATTCGGTATGACAAGCGAAGAGTTTGCGACACGGCTTCTGCATGAAAAACGAGTGGCTGTCGTGCCGGGAGATGCCTTTGGAAAATGCGGGGAGGGATTCCTTCGAATCTCCTATGCATACTCTATTGAGGACCTGAAAAAGGCACTGGAAAAGATCAAGGAATTTATAGACACCTTATGATAATTATGTTATAATATTATGCATACGATGGCGATGAGAAAGGAGAAAAAAGATATGGCTACATTAAATGCAGAGCATATTAATCCTTTTTTAATGGCTGCAAAGAAAGTGTTTCAGGATATGTGTTTTGTGCAGGTTCAGATACAGAAACCTGCTTTAAAAGAGGCAAACTTTGGAAAAGGTACCTGGGTTATCATAATTGGAGTTACGGGTGAGATGAAAGGGCAGGTATTATTGGCAATGTCCGAAGAAGATGCTTGTAATATCGCTTCGAAAATGTGTATGATGGAAGTAAAAGAGATTGATGATTTTGCTGCCAGTGCACTGAGCGAACTTGGTAATATGATCATGGGAAATGCGTCTACCGTATTTTCTTCCAATGGAGTTGGAATCGATATTACACCACCGACTTTATCACATGGTGAAGTCAGTTTTACAAATACATATACAAAAAATCTTTGTGTACCACTTACATTTGACACAACAACGGTTGAATTGTATCTGGCATTAAAACAGGATTAGGGAGGCAGTATGCTAAATATTGTATTGTTGGAACCGGAAATCCCTGCCAATACAGGAAATATCGGGCGTACCTGCGTAGCAGCAGGCGCCAGACTTCATTTAATTGAACCGATGGGGTTTCAGATCAATGAAAAGCAGGTAAGGCGTGCAGGGTTGGATTATTGGGACAAATTAGATTATAGGATTTACGACAGTTACCGGGATTTTGTGGAGAAAAACCCCAGTATTAAGATTTATATGGCGACGACGAAAGCACGCCATGTCTATTCGGAGGTATCTTTTGAGGATGACTGTTATATCATGTTTGGAAAAGAGAGTGCGGGGATCCCGGAAGAACTTTTGGTAGAGAATCAGGAAAACACGATTCGAATTCCGATGTTTGGCGAGATTCGCTCCTTGAATCTTGGCAATTCTGTAGCGATTGTTTTATACGAAGCATTGCGCCAGCATGGATTTGAAAATCTGAATAAACAGGGGAACCTTCATCGGTTATCCTGGGATAACTGAAATCAAAAAGAGCATGAAATGGAGGAAGAGCAATGAAGAAGATGAAGAAGGAAAAAAAACAGTATCAGGGCATTTCTCTTAAATACAAGGGGATGCTTCTGACAGCAATGTTGATTTTTGCAGTGATTGGGGCGACGCTTACACTGACAAGACCACAGATCCAGCGCAATATGACAGAAACGATTCATTCGTATATGTATGATATCGCAGTGACAAATGGAAGAAGTCTGGATGTCGAAGTAAAAGCACATGGAATCCGTGTTGCACTTTCGGAAAACAAATTGCGTGAATTGTTTTCGAATGTAAAAGTGAAGGACATGAAAAGCAGTTATGCGTATGTAGTTGCCGGAAACGGTACGATGCTGTATCATCCGAAAGCAGATAAGATCGGAAAACCGGTAGAAAATAAAGTGATAAAAGAACTAGTGTCAAAGATTGAAAAAGAGCAGATTCCGAAGTCCGATGTAGGGACTTATGATTTCCGTGGAGATACAAAATATGCGGGATATTATGTAGATGAAGAGGGGCGTTTTATTGTAGTTGTATCAGCAGATAAGAGTGAAGCACTTTCCGGAGTTACCCAAGCGATCAGTACGATGGTTGGAGTTTCCGTTTGTTGTGAGATTATTTGCATGATCATTGCGTTCCTATGTTTCCATCGTCTGTTTAATCCGCTGAAGAAGATTACTTATCAGGTGGAGCGGCTGGGGAATTTGGATTTGAAGCATACCGGCGAATTGGATAAATTGGCTAAGATCGGCGGAGAAGTAGGAATGATGGCGCGGTCTGTATGGCAGGTGCAGACGAAACTGGCAGAAGTTGTTACGGCGCTTAAAGGCGAGAGCGAGCACTTGTTTGCTTCTTCGAACCAATTGAGTGGAAATGCAGCCGTGACGGCAGAGACGGTCGGACAGATTAGCAGTGCTGTGCATGATATGGCAGAAGGAGCGTCGTCTCAAGCAAATGATACACAGACTGCGACAGAAAGTGTTATTGTCATTGGTAACATGGTCGATGAGACAAACGATGAAGTGGCGAAACTCCGCGAAAACGTTGAAGTGATGAAGACTTCCGGAGAAGAAGCGGAGCAGACACTGAAAGAACTGGAAGAGATTAACGAAGAGGCAAAACAGTCGATCGTTGAGATCTATAATCAGACCAATACAACGAATGAGTCGGCGCAGAAGATTAAAGATGCGATTACATTGATCACATCGATTGCAGAAGAGACGAATCTTCTTTCTCTCAATGCTTCGATTGAGGCAGCGCGTGCCGGCGAGCAGGGACGTGGTTTTGCGGTAGTGGCAAGCCAGATTCAGAAATTGGCAGAACAGTCCAACGAATCCGCGATGCAGATTCAAAAAATTGCCAACATGCTCATGCAGGATTCGGATCAGGCAGTAGAGATCGTGGATCGTGTGAAACAGATCATGGATACACAGAATGTCAAGATGAATGTTACCGGAGAGATGTTCCAGAAGGTGCAGGATGAGATCAAGTCTTCCATGGTGAGCATCAATACGATCTATGAAAAGACAGAGAAAATGGATCAGGCGAAGACAGAAGTTGTGGATGTGGTACACAATCTGACTGCGATCGCCGAAGAAAATGCGGCTGGTACAGAAGAGACTTCCGCATCGGTTACGGAAGTAAATGACATTGTGGAGGACATCTCAAGCAATGCAAAACAGCTTCATGATGCCGCTCAGAAGATTGAAGACCACATGAATAAATTTGAGATTTAAGAGAACTTGTTTATATAAAAAGATAGGAGGCTTTCCCATTACGAGGAAGCCTCTTGTTTTTTTGAATGATATTTTAAAGTAAAGACAAATTCAGTTCCGACGTCTACGGTACTTACGACATTGATCGTCTGATTGTGTGCCTGTACGATCTCTTTGGAGATTGAAAGTCCAAGTCCCGTTCCGCGTTTGTCTTTTCCACGGGAAATATCGGTTTTATAAAAGCGGTCAAATACTTTGTTTAGAGATTCTTTCGGGATTCCGATGCCGGAATCTTTGACGGAAACAAATACTTTTGCACCCTTTTTTCGTAAACTGATTTTTATCTCCGAATTGTTATGGCTGAATTTTACCGCATTGTCAATAAGGTTATATAACACCTGATGTATCTTGCTTTCATCTGCTTCCACAAGCAGTTCTTTCTGGGGATTATAATCCAGAACAAACGAAATTTCTTTTTTTGCCGCCGTTCCTTCCAATGTATTTACGGTCTGAACAATTGTCTCACAAATATTAAAAGTTGTGATGTCAAGAAGTACATTGTCGCCGTTAAACGAATTTAATTCCAGCAGATTGGAGGTCAGATTCGTAAGCCGGTCTGTCTCCGATAAAATGATGTTCAAGTATTTTTCCTGCGCTTCGTAAGGGATCGTACCATCGAGCATTGCCTGCGCATATCCATGAATTGAAGTAAGCGGCGAACGAAAATCATGGGAAATGTTGGAAATGAATGCACGCTGGTAATCGTCGAAGTTGTTCAGGTCTTCCGCGATGATGTTTAACGCACCGGCAAGGTCGCCAAATTCATCGGAAGTGTGGAGGATGATCGGCTCATTTTTCTGATGAATGGAAAAATGCTTGGCCGCATTGCACAGCCGACGCAGCGGAATGATATTCATGGCATAGATCAGGAAAAAGGATACGGCCAGAATTGCTCCCATCATAAACAGAATGGAGTCGAGCAGATTGAAATAATATTGCAGCCGTTCGGTAACATATCCACTTGTAAGTGCCTCATTTTCCATCGCCGCCGCCATCAGACTATTGCGGACCAGCGCAAAGACGAGTGTGTGCGTCAGATAGTAGGACGACGTGAAAATACACAGGTAGAGGAGTATCAATTTTTTTCCAAATGTCAGGCGAATTCGGTTTCGCATAATGATCAGCCTTTCTTTGTTTCAAATTTGTAGCCAATGCCCCATACGGTGGCAAGGCGCCATTCGTCGTGGTCTTTGATCTTTTCACGAAGTCGTTTGATATGAACATCGACGGTTCGTGTGTCGACGACGTATTCGTAACCCCAGATGCGGTCAAGAAGCTGCTCTCTTGTAAATACCTGGTTTGGATGTGTAGCGAGAAAATACAAAAGCTCCAGTTCTTTTGGTGGCATCTCGACCGGATGTCCCATATATACGACAGAATAGTTTGACAAACTAACGGTGAGATCGGTGTATTGTATCGTCTCTGTGCCGGTTTCGGTGGAAGCCGCCGGAGCTGCGGGGGCACTTCCTGTCTGATAACGCCGCAAAACGGCCTTTACGCGCGCCACCAGTTCTTTTGAATCAAAAGGTTTGATGATGTAGTCATCGGCGCCAAGTTCCAGTCCCAGCACTTTGTCAAAAACTTCTCCTTTTGCCGAAAGCATGATGATCGGAACCGTGGAAGTTTTGCGGATCTCGCGGCAAAC
Source organism: uncultured Roseburia sp. (assembly GCA_900539115.1). Classification (GTDB taxonomy): domain Bacteria; phylum Bacillota; class Clostridia; order Lachnospirales; family Lachnospiraceae; genus Eubacterium_F. The sequence continues at coordinate 17,119 of UQAQ01000017.1, read as the reverse complement.
GTCGTATCCGTCAATGCCCGGAAGCATGATGTCAAGCAGGATCAGATCCGGTTGAAAGGAAGCATTTTTCTTCAATGCCTCTTCGCCGTCGTGTGCCTGCATACACTGGAAACATTCTTTTGTTAAGTATAATTCGATCAACTCTGCAATGTTGGCGTCGTCATCAACAATCAGTATTTTTTGTTTTTCTGCCATGGAAGTCATCCTTTCTTATTTGAACTCAGCCACGGTCACACCGTAGCCGCCCTCACCGTATTCTCCCATACGATAGGTTTTGATGTATTTACTCTTTTTCAAATGCGCCTGCACGGCATTTCGCAGAGCACCGGTTCCGACACCGTGGATAATGGTGATCTGGTGCAGCTTGGCAAGATACGCATCGTCAAGGTATTTATCTAAAAGTGCAATTGCCTCGTCAACCGTTTTTCCGATGAGATTGATGCTTGAAGAAACGTGCAGCGATTTCATCATTTTGATCTTTCCGGCACCGGAACGTTCGCGAAGCTGTTCTTTTCGGTTCTGCAATGTCTCTTCTTCGAGAAGTTCGAGATCATCCGCATTGACTTCGGAACGCATGATTCCCATCTGCACAAAGCATTTTCCTTTGGTGTTTGGCAGCGACATTACGGTACCTTTTACGCCCATGGAATGCACCATGACAAGGTCGCCGATGGCAAGTTTTCCCGGCGCTGTCTTTGGGCGGTTTCCTTTTTGCTTTGTCGCCAATTTTTCGCCGGTTTTCTTAAGTTGTTCGCGGATCGCAGAACGCTGGCGCTCCATGTCGCTGACATTTCCTTTGCCACCGTCCATCCATTTATTGTATTTGCGGATGGAATCGTCTGCCATGTCTTTGGCCTTCTGCAATATTTCATTGGCTTCTTCATTTGCACGGCGCAAAATCTTTTCTTTTGCTTTATCGATTCGTTCATTTTTCTCTGCCAGTTTTTTCTTTTGACGCTCGATTTCTTCGCGGTAAGCAGCCGCTTTCGCACGTTCTTGTTCCAATTCTTTCCGTGTACTTTCGAGCCCGGTCACAACGTCCTCAAAGGATTTGGAATCTTCGTCGACAAGGGATTTTGCTTTCTCAATAATTTCGTCGGAAATTCCCAGCTTGCTGGAAATCGCAAAGGCGTTACTTTTTCCCGGAACGCCGATGAGCAGACGGTAGGTCGGCTGCAGGGATTCCACGTCAAATTCGCACGAAGCATTTTCTACGTGTTCTGTCGAAAGGGCATAAATCTTCAGCTCGCTGTAGTGTGTCGTCGCCATCGCGGTCACATTTCGCTGTAAAAGATTGTCAAGAATGCTGATGGCAAGCGCCGCACCTTCGATCGGATCGGTTCCGGCACCAAGTTCATCAAAAAGCGCAAGTGTATTTTTATCCGCACGTCTCAGGATCGAAACGGTGTTTGTCATGTGCGAGGAGAAGGTACTCAGGCTCTGCTCGATACTCTGCTCATCCCCGATATCCGCGTAAACTTCATGAAATACGCGCAGATGAGAGCCGTCAAACGCCGGGATGTGGAGCCCCGCCTGTCCCATCAAAGTAAATAAGCCGACGGTTTTCAGCGAAACGGTCTTACCGCCGGTATTTGGGCCGGTAATGATGAGAAGCCGGTAATCTTTTCCCAATGTCACATCAATCGGCACAACGCGGTCGCGCGGAATCAATGGATGCCGTCCTTTTTTTATCTCTATATAATTGTCGTCGAAAATCGGCTCGCTTCCCTGCATTTTTTTGGATAATTTTGCCTTTGCAAAGATGAAGTCAAGATCTGCCAGCAAAATGACATCGCGCTCAAGTCCCTCGGTTTCCGGCGCGCAAATACTACTGATGGAAGCAAGGATTCGCTCAATTTCTTCCTGCTCTTTCATCGCAAGTTCGGCGAGATCGTTGTTCAATTTGACAATTGCCATCGGTTCGATGAAAAAGGTGGAACCGGTGGAACTCTGATCGTGGATCATTCCCTGAAACGCAGATTTGTATTCCTGTTTTACCGGCAGACAATATCTTCCATTTCGCATCGTAACAATATTGTCGCGCAGCATATCTCCCGACGAATTGACCGTCACAGACAACTGTTCCCGAATTTTGTCATTTGTCGTTTTCATCGCCCGGCGGATGCGTTTCAATTCGCTGCTTGCATCGTCGCTGATCTCATCCTCGGACAAGATACAGCGGCTAATCTCTCGGCGAATTTCCGGAAATGTCTGAAGTCCATCGAAACGCCCGGACAAGAAATCGCTTTCTTCGTCTTTTTTATCAAATTCGACAGCCCGCTTGGCAGCCTCCAAAAGAGCCCCAATCCTCAGAAGTTCGCCAGCCCCCAATGTCCCGCCTTTGGCAAGCGGCACAAGGCTCGGCCGGATATCCGTCAACCCATGAAAGGACAGCGCCCCATGATGAAAGAGCCTTGTCAAAGCATGGCTTGTCTCTGCCTGCATCGCCACAATTTCCCCACGGTCCGACGAGGGGCGCAGCCGTCTTGCGCTGTCCTTTCCAAGCGCAGAATCAGCTTCCTCTACGAGCATATCTATAATTTTATCATATTCTAATGTCTTTAAAACTTTTTTATTCACAATTAAATCTCCATTCCAGTGCTTTGCACGAGTGTCTCAAACGATGTTCCACAGTCATGCAAGCATGCCTGGAAACATACGATGATACCTTGTATTGCAATACGATGATACCCTGTATTGTACCACACCGGGGGCGGGGTTACAATGGGTTTGGCGAAAAAATTCGTTTTTGGGGGCGTGGCGGGAAAGGCAACGCAAATGGGGGAAACCCGCTGAAATCCGTTGCCTCCCCGCTGCGGAGCGGGGCTAAAAGGCAACGCAAATGGGGGAAGTCGCCGAAATCCGTTGCTTTTAAAGCCGGCAAGAAGCCTAAAAGGCAACGCAAATGGGGGGAAGCACTGAAATCCGTTGCCTCCCCGCCACGGAGCAGGGCTAAAAGGCAGCGTAAAAAGGGAAACCCGGCGAAATCCGTTGCCTTTAAAGCCGGCAAGAAGCCTAAAAGGCAACGCAAATGGGGGAAGTGGTTGAAATTCGCTGCCTCCCCGCCACGGAGCAGGGCTAAAAGGCAGCGTAAATGGGGGAAGTCGGCGAAATCCGCTGCCTCCCCGCCGACTTCTTCGCCGCCAACCACCCCACTTCCCCATGTCCCCATAAATCCCTAAAATCACTCTGGCAGAAATGAAAAAAATATGCTATCATAAGATTAGCACATTACAGTAATGGGGAGATTTGGATGAATATAGAGGGATCAAATCTTTGTATCGGATGCATGAAGCCGCTCGGTCAGACCGGGAGGTGTTCTTTTTGTGGAATGAAACAGGAAGATTACAATCCGATCCCGCGCTGTCTTTTGCCGGGGACGCGGCTTGCGGACCGGTATATTCTGGGGAAAGTGCTGGGCGAGGGAAGCTTCGGAATTACCTATATTGGCTGGGACAGCCGGTTGCAGATTCCGGTGGCGATCAAAGAATATTTTCCGAGCGAAATGGTCAGTCGGGATGTCATCTGCGGACATGGAAATAAAGTATACTTGTATGAAAATGCCAAAAAGAATCATTATGAGGAGGACATAAAGAAATTTTTGAATGAGGCAAAATGTTTGTCCAAATTCAATGAAGTAGAAGGGATTGTGTCCGTCCTTGATTTCTTTTATGAAAATGAAACTGCGTACATTGTCATGCAGTTTATTGATGGAGTCAGTGTAAAAGAGTACATTAAGAAAAACGGAAAAATGGATGGCAAAAAAGTGCTGAATGCGATGCGGCCGGTGCTTCTGGCATTGGAAAAAGTGCATCGGACAGGGATTGTGCACCGAGACATCAGCCCTGACAATATTATGATAAGAAAAGACGGAAGTCTGGTGCTGATCGATTTTGGAGCCGCGAGAATGCGGAATATTGACAATACAAAGACAATGACGGTATTATTTAAAAGGGGATTTTCGCCGGAGGAGCAGTACCGCTACAAGGGGCGGTGGGGAGCTTATACCGATGTTTATTCAATCAGTGCGACCATGTATTATATGTTGACGGGAGAGGCACCGACCGATTCGGTAATTCGGGCATTGGGAGACGATATGCCGTCACTTTTGAATATGAAAGAACTGGAAATTTCTACCAAGCAAAAGAAGGCGGTTATGAAAGGAATGGCAGTAAATGCCAAAAACCGCTGGCAGAGTATTCGGGAATTGTACGATGCCATGTACGAAGAAGAGCAGAACATCACAAGTGGTTCCGGAAGGCGAAGAGGGATTGCGGGAATTGCGGGTGCGGCTGTGCTTGGAACCGCCATTACCATCGGATGTCTGCATGCAGGAACCAAAGACGAAAAACGAGAGCCGGTCATTGCCGTAGAGACACCGGTCATAACACCGGAAGCCACGAAAACACCGAAAAAGGAAATTTTGATGACCAATGTGACAGGAAAAACGATGGCGGAGGCAGAAAAAGAGTGGGGAAGCATCGTCGATATCACATGGAAACAAGAATATTCGGACACTGCGAAAAAAGGAATGGTCATTTCACAGAATGTTTCGGCGGGAGAATGGGTCAGCGCAGACCAGAAACTGGTATTGACGATAAGCAAAGGCCAGGGAAAGACCGTTGTGCCGAAGCTGCGTGGATTGACGCTGGAGCAGGCAAAAAAGAAATTGAAAAAGGTACATTTGCCTTATAAAATTCAACGGGAAGAAAGCAATAAAGCGGTAGATACCGTGCTTTCGCAGAGTGTCGCAAAAGGGAAAAAGGTGGCGCGTGGAACGGCGGTAAAACTGACAGTGAGCAAACAGAAAAAAGCGGAGACTGTGGTAACGAAAAAGCCCGCCGCTACGGCGAAACCGACACAGGGCAGTACGAAAAAGAAAAAGGATTTTGTAGGAGTGATTCAATAAAAGTGAAAATTTTGGAAAAAAATTTCGACACTTTTCTGATAAAATAAAAATGGCAGCAGGAAACTGCCGGCAAAAGATAATAAAAGGGGTACGATTTATGGAGAAAGAGGTCTTATTTGGGACATTTGACGCATTTCTCATTTCGCAGATGGGATTTTCGCTGAGCGGAACATTGGAACAACAGGAAAAAGTACGGAAAGAGGCGTATCATACATTTTTGCACAAAATCCGGGGCGAACGGCCGGCATCATTTCCGACCATACGCCGGTGGTTTGGCATCCGAAGTGTCGCTGTGCCTGCGCGTGAACAGATTTTCCGGATTGCCTTTTCCCTTGGGTGCAATGTGGAGCAGACAAATCGGTATCTTGTGGAGGGAGCATCGCAGCCGTCATTTCAGATCAATGATTACACGGAAATGATCGCAATGTATGCACTTGAAAATGGATGGAATTGGGAAAAATACCAGCAGGCGGTCGAGGAGTACGAAGGAGGCCTGGATGATACGGAGATTCTGCATCAAACCAATACTCAATGGCTGATGCAGCAGTTTGAGTATGTCAAGACCTTGGACGAAGAGCAGTTTATGTATTGGATGTGGAAGCATTCCGGAATTTTCAAGGGCTACAGCAAGACAGCACAGGAGTTCCTTACCAAATACCGCCAGCTCGTCCTTGAAGGAATGCGCAATGACGCAAAAAACAATCTTAATTTTCTTTTGGCAGAAAGCGGATTTCAGACGTGGAAAAAACGGCGTTTTCATCGAAATTCGGCAAATGAACTCGAGCAGATCAAAAAGTATATTCGTTCCAATGAACGCTCGAAAAATCCGGGCATTTCGGAACATTTGGCAAAAAATATTCTGGAACTTGCGAAAATGGCGTATTCGGAAACCGGCCAGAATACGAAACTGCTGGCAGAATTATTTGAGTCCCCAGCCAGCACAATGACGCACAAATATCTTTCGGATCTTTTTCATATTCCGGAGCGCAATGAAATGCATATCCGCAGCAGACAGGCAATCCAAAAACTTGAAAAATATGCCGATGAAGAGCCATGTCCACCGGATATCGCAGAAATGATTGACCGGTTTGGAAAAGGAAAAGTGGTGGTCGAAAGTGTCGGCGAAGCAAAAGAATGGCTGGAAGAATTTGACAACGAGGGTAAGCGCCGCCGATTGATCGTGAAACGGAGTGATCTCCTGCCAATGATCTGTTATGTGGCGCAGCAGCGGTACCGCGCAAAAATTGCCGACGCCGTAGAAACTTACAGCCAGAGCGAGGCGCAAAAAGTATTTTTGGATATGGCAAATGCAGTTCTGATCGCCTGCAATATGCCGGCTGTCAACGAAAAGTACCGTTATGACAAACAGCTTTTGCAGAGTTTTCAGGAGGAAGAGGTGTGATGGAACGTATGAAGAAAAAGGTATGGAGAAGATTGGCAGCGTGGCTCATTGTCTCTCTTTGTGCGGGACTCTGCCCGGCGCCTGCGGCGGCAACGGCAGCAGAACCAGAAACTGTAGCGCAGGAAGAAACAAAGGATATTGAGCAGAGCCCAGAGGAGGTTGAGACCGAGGAAGATACCGCTTGGGAGGACGAAGAAGTTGTAGTGGAAGTGGATGAGAATGGGAAAGATGAGTGGGGGAATTATTTCTGGACGAGCACCACACAGGTTGGTTTTGATATTGATGCTAGAAAGCTTACTAAAAACGAAAAGGGCAATTATGAGGTGCGTGTTCCGGATAAAGTGATTAAGGCGGGAAAAGAATACACGGTAACAGAGTATTCAATAAATAATAGATGGCAGATGGAAAATGACGCAGCTTATGAGATATATGTTGGAAAAAGTATTGATACAATTACACGAGCAAACTACCGAGAAACATTTCATGTACATCACGATAATAAAAACTATTTGAGTGAAAAGGGAAGTGTATTTACAAAAGGAAAACAAATATTAGTATCATTTGATTCTTCTGCCTATGCGAGAGATGCGGTGTACGAAATTCCGGAAACGGTTATGGCTCTTTCTGACTATGCTTTTCAGGGAGCAAGAATTAAAGAAGTAGTTTTAAATAATAAACTCAAAAAGATTTCGAGGGGGTGTTTTAGTGGTGCTTCTATAAAACGTATGGATTTAAAAAATGTAACAGAATTAGAGACATTTGCTCTTTCAGATTGTCGTTATTTAAAGGAATTAAAGATAAATTGCGAAGGTTTTATTATCGGGGAAGGAGCATTGGACGGAACAACGAATTTAAAGAATCTGTATATTCCACCAAAGACTCAGTTTTCACAATATACAAATTTTGGAAGCGACGAATTGAATACCTTGATCATTGATGAAAACGTCGATGTTTCTAATTTGAAAAACACAATATTTACCGGAACAAGTCTTGAGACAATCGTATTGCCTCGAAATATGCAAAAAATAGGGGGAGGAATGAGCATTCATGACGTTCCCAAACTGACAAAATTATACATTCCTGATTCCGTAGAAGAAATTGAACCGGGGGCATTGAATGCAAAAGGAAACCTTAAAATATATGCGAAAAGTACAAGCCCGGCAGCAGATTATGATGACGATAATGTAACATTTGTCAGCCGGGATGACCATAAACATCAACTGGAAGAAGTGACATTTTTTCAGTATGAAACCTGGGGTGTAAAAGGAAAATATTGTAGAGAATGTGCCTACGCAGAGGAAATTAAAAAAGTAGATTTTCAGACCGAAGAAGACAGAAAAAATATGCCGGAATTACTTGTTTATGAGCACGAATGCCCGAAAATGCTTGAATTAGATGACGCAAACACGGATGAACAGGGAATTATGTATGAATTTGATGATATATATCAAACGGCCACGGTGGCAAAATTGGATTATTCACGTCCTTTTCCGAAAAGTATATTCTTGATTCCGGAAAAAGTGCGCAAAGATGGCAAAGAATATGTGGTGGATACAATCGGAGACGACTCCCTGAATAACGCAATTGTTGTCGTTTTGCCGGATACGATTAAGACAATCGGAGCTTGGTTATTTCAATCAAATTTGTATGAAATAACTTTGGGGAAAAATGTAAAGAAAATAGCATCGGATGCATTTACTCAATGTAATCCACATATAAAAATCCGGGGAGAAAATCCGTATTTTAAAATTGTTGATAATGTTCTTTATGACAGTAAAATGACGCGCTTGATCAAGTATATGTGTGACTGTGATAGAGAAGAATATACCATTCCGAAAACGGTTTCCAAGATAGAACAGGATGCTTTTTTAAATGTTACTGCTTTGAAAAAAATAATAGTATACAATCGAAAATATATAGAGGATTCAGCGCTCGACGACATGAAAGCCTGTAATGTGGAAATCGTTGAACGAGAAGATTTAAGCGCGCTGCCAACAAAAGTGTCTGAGGAACCGGAAGCTAATGAATACAGTTGGGAAGGAGATGATCTGGAAGTAGAATTGAATTCAAAATATGAGGACAGTTACGGAAATTATTATAATCTGGATGGCGATACAAAGACAGCAACATTATATAAAATAGAGGAAAATGTATTTGAATCAGATGCCAACGAGGTAACAATAAGAATTCCCGATAAAGTAAAGAAAGCAGGACGAGCTTATACGGTCACACAAATCCAAGGCTTTCAATGGCACGATACGGATGAGGGACAACAAAAGAGTATAAACTTATATATTGGTAAATATATGGAGAACATAAATCTCGGAGATGAATATTGTAAAATTGTCAGTTATGTTCATGCAGAGAATAAAGATTATATCAGTAAAAAGGGATGTCTTTTTAGCTTTGATCAAACTTGGTTATATCGTTTTTGTGATAAAGAATTAAAAGGAATTTCTTATACAATTCCATCTAAAGTACAGGATGTTTGTAAAAATGCATTCTATGGAACGGATATTAAAAAAGTTATTTTTAACGAAAAAATTGACACAGTTCAGGAAAACACATTTAGGAATTCTTCTGTCGAAACAGTGGTGATGAGCAACGTTGAATGTATTAGGGAGTATTCTTTTAGAAATTGTGTGAATTTAAAAGAAATTATCCTTAATGATGAAGGGGTACATATTTATCCATTCGCTTTTTTAAATACAAAGAATTTGAAAAATGTATATATACCGGAGAAATCAGTGATAGCGAATTCAGCCTTTTGTGAATCCGGAGTTCAAAATATTGTATTTGCAAAGAGTGCGCGATTTTGGGGAACAGGATCAGAGAGTTCTATGGATAATACGTTTTTGCGGTGCGTTGATTTACGAAATATTATTTTGCCGGAAGGAGTATCGGCCATAGAACGATTTACCTTTTTTGGTTGTGATAATCTGGATAAATTTTATATTCCGGAAAGTGTTACGAATATAGAAGAGAAGACATTTCGGGGAAATACGATAAATGTATATGGTCAGGAGGGGAGTGCAGCAGAAGCGATTCAAGATGAAAATGTTAATTTCATTTCATTGAAAGATCATAAACATAATTATAAAAATATTACGTTTTTTTCCTTTGATAAATGGGCGGTTACCGGGGATTATTGTGAACAATGTGGAAGTGGAACAAATATCAAAAAAATTTCCTGGACAAAGGGCGGAGAAAAAGAACTTCCGGATCAGCTGGCGATACAGCCGGCATCGCATAAGTGCCCTGTAAAACGAAGTTTAGATAATGAAAATACCGATGAGTATGGCGTTATCTATAAAGTGGATCCGTCAACGATGACAGCAACAGTAAAATGTGTAAATACAAAAAAATGTGAAAGCAGGATCCAATACTGTTTATACATTCCGGAAAATGTGGAAAGAGATGGGAAAGTATTTCGCGTTACAAAATTGGGAAACAGTGCTATTTCCGGAACGCTCCATATTATATTACCGGATACAATTGAAACTTTGGAAAAATATTGCATCTATTCATCGGGTTTGAATATTGGAACCGGATCGCAAGAGATGAATATAGAACTTGGCAGCGGCATAAAAAATATAGATGATAAAGCGTTTTCAGCGACGCATGGACAAGTAAGTATTCGTTATCGAAATGGAGTTACAGGAGGAAAATTAATCTGCGATAACGGAATTGTTATGAGTGCTGATAAGACAAAATTATATAAATACTGTGCTTATCGAACTGGGGAGTATACGATTCCATCTTCTGTTAAATACATTATGGCAAATGCTTTTACGGGAAATGGAAATGATACAGGACTTACACAAATTAATGTACCAAAGCGAAAAAATCTGATAATAGATGCGAACGCATTTGACGACTGTGATGCGTATATCAATTATATTGATGTGGATGATTCGAATATTGTGGTAACTCCGACCGCTTCCCCGACAGTGGCTCCAACAAGTTCGCCAACAGCATCACCGACCCGGCAACCGAGTGCAAGCCCAAGTGTGTTACCGACTTTGTTCCCTGTCATATCGCCGGAACCGGTAACCCTGCCTACCCTTGTGCCTGATTCGACAGCTGTGTCTAACCCGAGTCAGCCGGCGCAAATTTCGGAGAGCATCTCAGATACCACAAAGAATGAGAAACCGGATCTGACAATTCGTGGATTTCGCCTGACTTCTCGAGGAAAAGGAGTAAGCATCACTTGGAAGCGATGTTCGAATGCAGAATTTTATCAGATTTACCGAGCTGAAAAAAATGGAAAATACCAATTGGTTCAGGTTCTTACAAGTATAAAAACAAGTTATGTGGACAATAATGTAAAGCCTGCAAAGCGTTATTTTTATAAAATACGAGCGATTGGAAATGAAAATGGTGTGCTACAGGAAGGCACGGAGAAACGGTTATCGATCACACTTTCCGGCTTGGAAAAACCGGTGATTAAGGTCAAAAAAGGAAAGACCGATCTGGTGCGTTACATTTCCGTAATTTTAAAGAAATACGGCGGAACCCATGCGCAGGTGTATATGTCATTGAACGGGAAAAAATATATGAAACTCAAGATGACTTCCGGCAAAATTGCCAAGTTTAGGGGAACGTTCCGTTTCCAATGCAAACTAAGGCGTAAGGTGCTTTGGTTGAAAGTGCGTACGTATAAAAGAAATAAAAAAGGAAGAACGTATAGCGGTTTTTCAAAAGCGGCAAAGATCCGTGTGTGAGAAAACATGCCCTCCGCGGTGATGCAATTTAAAAGAAAACCTTGATTTTGTCACAAAAAGCCTGTACAATGAAGAATGCAATATAAAATGAAGTTTTTCATTGTCAGAAAGGAAGAGTAAAAATGACAAAGTTTAAGAAGTATGTGAGTATTCTTTTGAGCGTGTCTTTGATTGCCGGCGTTGCGCCGATGGACGCGCAGGCGAAAACTGTGGAAGATAAAAAAGCAGCAATACAGACGATAAATGAGAAGGAAACGATGACAGCGCAGGCAGAGACCGGATCTTCGGAGACGGCAGCGCCAAGTGAGAGCCCGAGTGCAGCTCCGTCAGCAAGTGCCAGTGCTGCACCGAGCACGACACCAAGTGCTGCACCGACGGCGACACCGGTTATCCCATCGCAGGGGAAAGTGGTTGTGGATGCAGAAGATGCATTTTCGACGACAGCCGGCAGTGATGGAAAGACGTGCACGATTTCCGGATACAAAGGAAATGCGGCAGTGACGACATTGTATATTCCGAAGGAAATGGGTGACAAAGAAGTGACAGCGATCGCAGCAAATGTATTTGCGGCCTGCCCATATTTGAAAAATGTAGTGATCAAAAATGACATCGACATTGCAGCCGGTGCTTTTCCGGCAGGCACAGAGGTTTGGGCAAAATCCGGTGCGAAAGCGCAGACTTATGCACAGACGAACGGCCTTACATTTCACCCGCTCGACAGCACGGCAAGCTTGACAGGCAAGAAAGATGCTTCATTTAAAAAAGGTACATTGACATGGACTGCCGTAAATGGTGCAGCTTCATACAATGTTTACCGTAAAAAAGCAAAAGGAAAATATTCCCTGTATAAAAATGTAAACGCCTTGACATATACCAATGAGAAATTGGCAGCAGGAGCTACTTATACTTATAAGATTCGCCCGGTATTTACGGCCGCTGACGGCGAAAGCATCGAAGGTGTGGATTCGAAAGAAGCCGCTATCGCATTGACGCCGGCAAAAGTGAAAAAACTGAAAGCAAAAGGCATCCGCGGAGGCATTCAGGTCCGCTGGGCGCGCAATAAAAATGTGACCGGCTATCAGGTATTTATGAAGGTTCATGTCAAAGGATTTAAGACTTCGTTTAACCGCGTGAAAACGATTAAGAAAAATAAAGTGACAGGATACCGCTGTAAAATGCTGGTTCGCGGCATGAAATACAGTTACCGCGTGCGTGCATTTAAGACAATTAAGGGCAAAAAGATCTTCGGACCATTTGTGACAGTTACAGCAAAAGCAAAATAAGGAAAGAGAGCAAAATATGTATTATTTGAACGATTATCGAGAAGGACAAAAATTAGTTGGAACGTATCTTTGTAAGTCCAAACAAATCTTAAAGACGAAGGCAGGAAAGACGTATTATTCGTTGATCCTGCAGGATAAGACCGGCACGGCAGATGCCAAGATCTGGGAACTTGGACGTGGCATCGAAGATTTTGAGACAATGGATTATATTTACTGCGAAGGTCTCGTGACGAGTTTTCAGGGAAATATTCAGATGAATATTTCACGTGTGCGCCGCAGTGAAGAGGGCGAATATGACCCGGCGGATTACATTCCGACGACGGACAAAGACATCAAAGAAATGTACGCCAAAGTGGTGGCATACGTGAATAGTGTGAAAAATCCATATCTTTCCAAATTGCTGAAAATGTTTTTTGTCGAAGATAAGGAATTTGTCAAAGAATTTTGCAGACATTCTGCAGCAAAAAGTGTACATCACGGCTTTATGGGAGGACTTCTCGAACATACTTTGAGTGTGACAAATATGTGCGAATATTTTGCGGGCGCCTACCCACTCATTCACCGTGACCTTCTGATCACGGCGGCATTGTTCCACGATATGGGGAAAATCGATGAAATTGCGTCATTTCCACGCAATGATTATACCGATGACGGACAGCTTCTCGGCCATATTTTTATCGGCGCGCAGAAGATTTCTGCGGCAGCAGCCGGCATCCCCGGATTTCCGAAAAAACTGGAAAATGAACTGGTTCACTGCATTTTAGCACATCATGGAAAATTGGAATTTGGTTCCCCGAAAGTACCGGCATTGATGGAGGCAATGGCACTTCATCTCGCGGACAATGCAGATGCGAAATTGCAGACATTGACGGAAGTATTCCATCAGGCAGGCGACAATATGGAGTGGCTGGGATTCAACCGCATGTTTGAGAGCAACCTGCGCCAGACATCACCGGAGGAATAATCGATGGATTTTAAGAAAAACCAGGAAGTAATCTTAAAAATAGACGATCTTGGAAATAATGGAGAGGGCATAGGCCATGTAGATGGCTATGCTCTTTTTGTCAAGGAAGTATTGCCGGGCGAGACCATACGCGCGGGGATTATGAAATGCAAGAAAAATTACGGATTTGCGAGACTTTTAGAGGTGCTGGAACCTTCTCCAGACCGTGTCGAACCGCAGTGCCCTGCGGCGCGTCCCTGCGGCGGCTGTACCTTGCAGCATTTATCGTACAATGCGCAGCTTAGGTACAAAGAGAACAAAGTGAAAAATTGTCTTACGCGCATCGGCGGCGTGGATCTTACTACCGTGGAATGGCTCCCAATCCTCGGAATGCAGGAGGAAACCCCATGGCATTACCGCAACAAAGCCCAATTCCCGGTACGCGAGCAATTGGATGAAAATGAAAAACCACACGCGGTGACAGGATTTTATGCCGGGCATTCGCACCGCGTCATCCCAATGACGGACTGTGCGATTCAGGCACCGATCATGTGTGAGATCCTGGAAATCGTGCTTGCGTGGATGGATAATAACAACATTCCCGCGTATAATGAAGAACACCGGACAGGACTTGTGCGCCATATTTATATCCGCACCGGCTATCACACCGGTCAGATCATGGTCTGCCTCGTCCTTAATGCACCAAACAAAAAGAAAATGGGGATAAATGAGGGAAAATTCACCGCGCTTGTGGATAACTTTACAAAAATTGATGGTATGACAAGCATCTGCCTGAATTTCAATCCGGAGAACACCAATGTAATTCTCGGCAAAAAGACGAGCACGCTTTGGGGCGAAGATGCCATCGAGGATACGATCGGCGGTATCCGCTACCGCATTTCCCCGCAGTCATTTTATCAGGTGAATCCGGTTCAGACCGAAAAATTGTACCGTACCGCCCTTGAATTTGCGGATATCAAACCCGGCGAGACAGTGTGGGATCTGTATTGCGGCATCGGAACCATCTCGCTTTTCATCGCCAAAGAACTTGACAGTGCCGGCGAAGTGATCGGCGTCGAAATTGTGCCGGAAGCCATCGAAAATGCAAAAGAAAATGCCCGTCGGAACAACATCACAAATGCCCGCTTCTACGCCGGTGCTGCAGAAGAAGTTGTTCCAAAACTCATCTCTTCGGACGGCAGCGAATCTGCCAAAGCAGATGTTGTCGTCGTTGACCCGCCGCGCAAAGGCTGCGACCAGACACTCCTCGACACAATCGTCCGCATGTCGCCAAACCGCATCGTTTACGTAAGCTGCGACCCGGCAACGCTCGCCCGCGATGTGAAGGTACTGGCAGCGAAAGGGTATGAGGTGAAGAAGGCCCGGACGTGCGACATGTTCCCGATGGGTGGGCATGTGGAGACGGTGGTCAAATTATCCCTCAAAAAAGATACACCTAAGATTGAGGTTACAATGAAGCCTGATGAAGAGAGTAATTACACACCAGAAGAAAAAGCTACATATCCGAAGATTAAGGAATATGTGAAGAACAAGTATGGTGTGAATGTGCATACTTCTTACATTGCACAGGTTAAGAGAATGTGTGGACTGGATATGGGCGAGAATTATAATAAGTCCAAGAAAGAGAATCCAGAAGTGAAGCAATGTCCGCAGGAAAAGGTGGAGTATATTAAAGATGCGTTGAGGTATTATGGACTGATAAATATGTAAAACAAAAACTATTCAGATGAAAAGGTCAAGGAACTAATGATGAATGAAATTATGCAATTGATGGAAAATGAGGCATTTTTTTCTTGGGCAGTAATATCAATTTTTGTATTGCTAGCTATTGTTGCAGTTATTTTTATTGTTATAAGAATTATTCTGTATGAAAGAAGAAAAGTTGATGAAAATACTACAATGGAAGAAATGGATGCGATAGCAAAGGAATATGTGAATCGACCTTATGAAATATCTCAGATGGTTTTTGAAATAATTATATGCAATACATGTATTATTGTAATAATGTATGTTTACTATTGGTTGGAAAAAAACTTACTATTTCTAGAAAAGTATTTAGGAATTATTATGCTTGTATTAATCATAATTGCAATATTGCTGAATGATTTTTTAGATGAAAAATTGAAACAAGATATGATTAAGGAAGAAGACAAAAGAAACATAAGACTGATAAGTAGTTGTAGTATAATTATGTTATTCGTGTTTCTCAAGATATATTTTAAGATGGCAGAATATGATGAATTTTTGTTGTGCTATATTGGATTGGTTCTTGGAAGATTTATTTATTTTGATTCTACACTTAAAGAATTTATTAGATGTTTAAAGAATTTGAAGTCGTATTTTATTCCGTTAATTATTTCATTTTTACTAACTGGAATTATTTCAGGAATAGGATTACATTTAGATGTTATAACGACAAAAAATCTTTTTGTCAGCCTTATGATAAGTCATTTTGCAATTTTATTTTTTATTCATTTGACTAAGAAGATAATATATGATTTTATTTAGGGCTATAACTTAAAAATAGTGACACTGCTCTAATGGGTTGAGGCTGTGTCAAAAAGTGTACATTTAGGAACTGAATAATAAGGGCATAGAATCAGTGCCAAAAAGTAGAGACTTTCCATTATGGGAGGTCTCATTTTTTATGTAAGCATTTTAAGACAAAGTGGATATTCTTGATTCAGGAAACTTTACTTCCGGAAATGTGGAAACCGGTGTTCCGGAACACGGAAACCGTCTTGATTGGCTTAATGGATATTTATCGGGTGCAACTCATTTGTCAAGCTCAGAGCCGCTTTGCGGTGCGAAGCAGGCTTTACAATTGAGTTGAAACTGATAAACTAGTATTAATCCAATCACACACTTTTCTTGGTTTCCTTATGCCGGACAGCAGGGACATGGCAGCCGGAATATTCAGACAAAGGAAAGGAGCGTTAAGTATGAAGAGATATGGTTATCACAGAACAAGTACAAGAGAGCAGCATTTAGACAGAGGTATTAAGGAGATTACAGCATACTGCGAGCAGAATGGTTTGGAGCTGGAAAAAATTTCACACCGTCCAGACAGGCAAGAATTATACAATCATGTGCGTCCACATAGCTTCAATGGATATTTAACACCTTATCAGGCTAGAATCGCCTAATGCGATACAATGCTCGAATGGATTGCTTGAACACTCCGGTAATATCCAAGCAACAATCCAATGAATTTTTTTAGCCACAAATGTTACAAAAATGCTTGACCACAACAACCGGTAGGAGCTTCTGACCGGCACTCGAAATATTATCTCCTATAGTCTTAAGCTTCTCACCAGTAGCTGCAATCTTCTGCATGGCTGTAGCTGACTGATTTGCCTGTGTTTCTAATTTCTTTAAATCCTGCTCCGTCTCAATGATTTCTCTTTGAAGTGCATCATACTGTTCCTGAGAAATATCACCATTTGCCAGAGCTGTATTTGCTTGTTCAGCGGCAGTTTTCAGAGTGGCTAACTTCTCCTTGGTTTCACCAACTGCATCAGCAAGAAGCTTCTGCTTTTGTGCAAGCAGCTCTGTATTTCCCGGATCAAGTTTCAACAACTTATCAATGTCCTTCAGCTGCTGCTGCGTACTTTTAATTTGTCCATTGACTCTCTTTAGGGCAGTCTGTAATTTGGAGGTATCTCCGCCAATCTCGACAGTAATACCCATAATCCTGTTAGCCACGGTCGATACCTCCTTCCGTAAAAATGGGCATAAAAAAGCCCAGATCTCTCCAGGCATGTACCGACCCCAAAAAGTTAGACCTAAAAATCTAACGATTGGAGGTCGGTATTTTTATGGCTAAATATTCTTTTG
>UQAQ01000016.1 GCA_900539115.1 uncultured Roseburia sp. | reverse complement strand
CAATCGTTTCTTTAACAGTTTTGGAAACCGTTCTTACGTGATCACCTATTCATTGAAAAAGATGAAAAAAGAAGAACATGACATTGCGATGAAACCGACACAGTTCCGCGTTCCGGGCTCCAATAAAATGATTGATCTGCGAACGCTGGATGAAACCGATGAGACTGTATTCAATACCGTATATTATAAAGAGGTTCCCCTTGTTACGGGAGATATGGACGAGACGGTCATTGTCACCTATTCTCCAAAATACAAAAAATATCAGCAGAAAATACGCAGCCGCCAGATTGAACGTGCACAAAAAATGCTTCAAAATACAGGCAGTATACGGCGCGGAAAAACACAGAACGACCCTGCCCGTTTTATTCATAAAACATCCGTTACCGGCGACGGAGAAATAGCCGAAAAAAATGTGTATGAATTAGACGAAGAACGGATCCGGGAAGAAGCTGTGTATGACGGTTTTTATGCTGTTGTCACAAATCTGGAAGGGGATGTCCGCGAGATCATCAACATCAACAAACGCCGCTGGGAGATCGAAGAAAACTTCCGTATGATGAAAACGGAGTTTGAAGCAAGACCTGTTTATGTACAGCGAGATGACCGCATAAAAGCGCATTTTTTGACCTGTTATATCAGCCTGTTGGTTTACCGTCTCCTGGAGAAAAAACTGGGAGAAGGATTTACCTGCAGCCAGATCTTAGAGACACTCCGTGGAATGAACATGACGCTTTTAAGCAAAAACAGCGGTTATATTCCTTCGTATAAACGCACTCTGTTAACAGATGCTCTGCACGATGTTTTCGGCTTTCGGACGGATTATGAATTTATTTCAAAATCATCCATGCGAAACCTCATAAAAGAAACAAAATCGAAAAAAAGCACAAAAGCAAAAATATAGTACATATCAATACAAAAGCAAAACGGTCACAAACCTCGTGTTTACAGGAGGTGTGGCCGTTTTATAGTCTAACAAGTGTCAAAGATGGGAGTTTATCATAAAATATAGGATTTGTCAAATGTTATCGTCCTAATTTGCTCTGTATCTTTTCCATATCATCGACATAGACCAACACTTCCGCTACGACACTGTACAATTCCTGCGGGATATACTCCCCCACATCTAACAGCGACAAACTTTTCGCCAGTTTTTCATCCTTATGAACCGGAACCGCACTCTCTTCCGCCGTCTTTATAATACGATCTGCGATGTAGCCACGCCCGGACGCAATGACTTTAGGCGCCATATCGCCCTTTTCATATTCCAGCGCTACTGCCGTCTTTTTTAAATTGTCCTGTAACATCTACATCACACTCCTTGTAGCTTTTACATAAAGTTTTTGATAAATGTCAGCCGGTGAATCGGACATGGTCCGTATTTCTTGATGGCCTCGATGTGCGCTGCCGAACCATATCCCTTATGACCTTCAAACCCGTACTCCGGATACATCTCTGCATACTGTACCATCAAGCGGTCCCTGGAAACTTTTGCCATCACACTCGCTGCCGCGATCGACAAACTTTTCGCATCACCTTTAATAATTCCAATCTGTTTAATCGGAACTTTCGGTATCGTCACCGCATCGTTTAAAAGAAGATCCGGCACAACCTCCAAATCCTCGATCGCAAGCCGCATCGCCTCATACGTCGCCTGCAATATATTGATGGAATCAATCTGTGCCGGCGAACTCATCCCGATTCCATAAGAAATCGCTTTTTCTCTGATCTCGTCAAACAATTCATCTCTGCGCTTAGCACTCAGTTTCTTCGAATCATTGAGATACAATATTTTACAATTTTTTGGGAGGACAACCGCTCCGGCGACAACCGGTCCGGCCAATGGTCCGCGCCCTGCCTCGTCAATTCCACAGATGCACTTGTATTCGTCTCCATATTTCTTTTCAAACGCAAGCATCGTCTCCAGACGAAGAAGTTCCTTTTCATAGGCAATCTGCTTTTTCTGATAAGAAAGGATCAGATTTTTTACACCACTCCGCTCATCTGAAGCATATTCTTCAAATAATGTCTGCCACTCTTCTCTGGCTGCATTTTCGAATTCACTTTTTATATCGACTATTTTTTTTGACATAGTTACCTCTTTTCCGAAAAATACCTGTGCACAATCGTTGTACACAGGTATTTGTTTTTTTGTAACTATTCAGCCTACTCAAGGTCAAACAGTTCACGCTCTCCGATATCTACTTCCGCATACTGCTTTGCTGCCTCTACGATGTCTTTATCCGAAGGATCCGACGGATTCTGGTATGGAATAAATTCTCCTTTTACCTTTCGGCTGGATCTAGCTACCCAGTCAATTCGAATCTGCGTATAACCCTTCTGCCAGTCTGACAGTTTAAACGGAACCACAAAACTGTATTTTGCATTATTACTTGTCACTTTGTAACCAGTAATAAATTCAACCGAATATTTTTTCGGAGTAGGCAGACTCTGCGAAAATCCGATGCTTGCCTCTTTCAAAATCACGTCACCATCATAATTGTAAATGGTATTGATTGGAATCTCCGGTTTTGACGAATCATTCGGATCTACCATCTTAATCGATGTGATAATCGAATTTTCTCTATTTGCTGAGTTATTTAATGTACAGAACAACTTCAAAACATTCTTCTCTTTGCTACGGTTCTCATTATAAGAAGCAGACGGATTAAAGTCGATCAGCACACTGGAATTACTCATCTTCTGGTAATATTTCTTCGAATCCTCATTCGAATCCACATTAAACTTCATCGTCGGAGCAGGTGCTTTTGCATTCTGTAAAATATTAAACAATACCACGGCAATTCGTGACATAACACCTTTATCTATGATTGTAAAGTTCTTATTGTCAAGGTTTTCTTTTGCATTATAATTTCCTTTTTGACCATATAAGAATGTCCCAGGTACACCTTCATTGTTTTTGCCCATCTGCCAGGTTACAATCTCCATATCACCCGGCATAACAATCGTTACATTCTGAAAATCTTCTAACGGATCTCGAGTACCTGTAATGCTTGTATAAGTATAATTATTATTTGATGTCAGTCCACAACGATATCCTTTATCCGAAATATTACCATCCACATGACCATACGTGCTCTCCGGATACGTTCCTCGAAGGGACGAACTCAAAAATCCATATTTTTCCACAAAGGCATCCATGTCCGCCGTACCATCAGGACTATACAAAGCATCTTCGCTTGCTGTCGTTACATATGGTATAAAACTATACAAATTCCATAAATATGTGTATTTCGAATCTGTATCATGTGAACCACAGGCAGCATTCACACCTTCTTCATCTTCTTTATAATATCCGGTATACTGAGCAGTATTGTCCGGTGCCTTGGCAGAACTTGACAATTTTACCTGCTTAATATTGCCATAAACATTATCCATAAATGTCCAAAGCAGGTTCTGTGATTTATCTGACAACGTAGATGCGGAAAGATCAAACATTGTAGAAACCAAATACAGCTTCGCCAGATTACACAAACTTGCTTTTTGATCATGTTTGTAAGTCGAATCATAAATCAAGTTACAAACTTTATCCGTTCCGTCATCCAGATAAAATCCCATCTGCTTAGAAAACATCATCGCCAGTCCGGCATCACCGCTCAGACGTTTGATAATCTTCATACAGTCGCTCCATTCAAGGTCATTTTCCTCAAAGGAAACCAATTGGCTTACATCGTCTTTATTTGCCTGAAGTGCTGTCTCTTTGTCCGGATCAACATATTTCCAGAAAAAGTTTCGCAGATTTTTTACCTGATCTGCATTTGTTCCATTCTTACCTCCATAATAGGAACTGATATAGAACATATCTGCACGCTCGATATAATCCAATGTATCTTCGGTATCATTCTTATCCATCTCGTTGATCATCGCCGGTGTTACCGTAACAATCTTAATGTGATAATTATCGTATTGCTGATCCGCGGTCTGTGTTACTTTTCCATCCGAATCAGTTTCATCTTTAAAATTGATAAGCATTCGTTTCAATACATCATTCCATCTGATACCTATATACTGGAATTTTAATTTATAACCTTCATACTTATAGTTAATCTTATATGTTTTTGTCTTTTCAGGCTCCGTAAATTTGTCATTGCTATTAAGCTGAGCAAAACGCTCGGCCTTAAAATACTGTCCAACAGAAGCATTGTTAATTGCATCACTGACTTCATACGGCCGCTTGCCTTCCGGCCAGATATCTACTCCATTCGAAGGCAATTGAGATTGATCTTCCACATAAATCCATGCCAAGTTATCATTACTCCATGCCTGAACTGCATTATCCACATCCAAGTTAAATTTTCCATTCCCTTTCCCTACATAAACAAAGTATCCTTTATACTTTCCTTCCGCATCATTAAATGACCAGGCTTCGGTTCTGGCAAATTCATCATCCGACACTTTTGTTCCTGCATCTGTCGTAGAAAGAACATCTTTATATCTTTCTAAAAAAACTTTTTGATCCAGTGCACCGGATTTTAATTCTGCATAATCCGATTCAAATTCAGCCGTCGGTTCTGTCACCGAAATAGTAAATTGCTTATTATTATCTGAATCCGCTTCTATATTCCATGCCCAATTTCGATCATCATCAATAACTTCGCGTGGAATCTCCTGACCATCTTTATCTACAAAAGCTTCTTTAAAAGCTGCATTTCCATCATACAATGACGCAATCGTCGGATAAGATCCACCGTTGCTTTCCTGGCTCAACCCTTCTACAAAGGTACTTCCCTTTTTCATCTCAACCGTATAATAGGAATCCACCTTTAAAAGCGGAGCATTTGAAAAGTCATAATCTTCTCCATTCGTTTTACGTGAACTATCGGTAACCGTATGGTCATAATCGTATATCTGATACAAGTTATCAAAATTGTTTCCGGAGAAAATACCACCAACCTGAGTCAGCCAGGATAAGTTTGCACTTTTTAATCCCTGTGCTTTCCAGTTTCCACTTTTAATATGTTTGTTATTTAACATAAATGTCTGCTGCATGGAAGAATGAATATAGGACTGTTTCTGATCTTTTGACATCCTCATACTCATTTCAAGCGGATCAAAAGGAAGCCCATCTTCTTTCGATGTAGCAAAATAACTTATTGACTGCTGTGACAATTCCGGAACAACCTCTAAGATAACCAGCGGATTCTGTTCCGTCCCCTTGTCATATGCGGAATTTGCTTCCGGAATCTCAGGAAGCGAATTTATTCCTGTATATTCTGTCGAGGAGGACGTCAAAACACTACTATAGTCTTCCTGACCGGTTACTTTCAATTTATCATCCGGAATCGTGACAACATCTGCTGTGCCATCACCCTTAGTCTCTACATAAGGCTTCCCGTAAGAAAACATACCAAAAATGCTTCCGGTTTTAATGGCAAAAAAGCCCACAACAAAAACACAGGCAAGAACCAGTGTAATTGCTGTACAGCTGACTATTTTCTTCCATTTTTTTGTTTTGATCTGACTCCTTTTCATATTATCGCTCCCTTCTACTGATTTCTCAAGTAAACACATTTGTCAAGCGAATACTCTGATACACTATCTTTAAACTTTACACTGAAGTTAACTGTATACTTATCGGATTTTTTATTCTTCACTAATTTACAAGTGAAATCCTCTACATTATCTGCCAAAAGATACATATCATCTGTCGGCAAAGATCCGGTCAGATCCACTGTATTGGTCTGATCCGATGCCATCGTACGACATTCTCCAAAAAACAATTTCTTTGCCGTTTTATCATACCAGTAAACAAATGTCTTTTTCGCAGTATTAAAAACACTTACTTTCGGACCTACATTAGAAAGTGTATCATTGGAGGTTTTCACTTCTTTGGCATCCACCGAATCTTTCACCAATACCAATGCATCGCTCGTGCTGTCCCATACGACAGACTGTGCTTCTATGATATAGGCCTCCATATGATTTACTGCATCCTTGGCTTCATTCTGCAAGGTGATTCTTGCATTTGTCTGCCGGCTGCTGTTGGACGCAAATACGATCAACGCCGTAATTGCACCAAATACAATTGTAGAAACAGCAACTGCGATCAAAACTTCCACTAAGGAAAAACCTTTATTATTTAATTTCATAAAAATTCACCTCAGTTCCTATTCTTTAAAATATTTTCCAGTCGCCGTCACAAGTTTCAAAGTCTGGGTCGAAGTCCCAGTCACCGATATGGTACTCATCGTCTCGTGATGCGGCTCTTCATCAAATGATCCATCTTTTTTATTGATTCCGATATGAACGCAGTCATTTACTCCAATTTCTGTTCCATTATAACTGATCGTCAATTTTCGGTTTGCAATCTGTTCTCCGGAACCATCCGGCGTAAAATGCGATGCATCTGTGTAGTTATCTGCCTCTGTATATGTCAGATAATAATTACCATCCGTATACCGGTAAATATGCAGATATGTACGCTTACTGTCTGCCATATTCCGTGATTTCAAAGTCATCAAACCCGAATCAATCTTAGATACACATTTTTTTGAATTTGCAAGATCCATATAACCAAGTCCTACCACGACTAAAGTACTAAACAGTGCCAAGATAGTAATGCAAATAATCAACTCGATCAACGAAAACCCTTTATTGTTTGATTTCACGAAATCACCTTCTTTCTTACCCTGTCAATTAATTCTTTGTCCAGTTCTCATAACCGATACATTCAGCAACATTTTCTTCTTTTTTATTTTTATCTTTTGTCGCATAGAAAAACTCTTTCCATGTGTCATCTTTTTTGATCCAATCAAGAATTTCTACCAACATACTGGTATTGGCAACTTCCTTATATGTACCACCGAGTTTTACGGTTGCTCTTCCACCGGATATGATCAATCCTTCAAAATTACAGTCAATCACCACATCACCGCCGGCTACAACCAATCCTTTCGATACACCGGTATCTTTCAAACTGGAAATCGTTCCCGGTGTAATATAAGCTGTTCCCTCATCAAAGGTATGTCTTTCTCCCAAAGATGGAACTGCACTGAAATCAACAATTCTGTCTTTTACCAGGTCTATCTTATCCTTTTCATCGGATGTCGCTGCAGCGTAATACAATTCCATTCGCGGCGATGCTCCCGATGTCGAAGCATATTTTCCTCCTACCAAAGACAACTGAAGACTCATATATTGAACCATCTTCTTATATCCATCTGCCAAAAGTGTAGCGGATGCTTCCCCATTGGCAAAATAATTGCTTCCCATTTTATTTGATCCGTCAGCGCCATCATAATAACTCTTGATCACATTGCCTGCAAGAAGATATAATGTCGGACTGATACGAATACCGTCTGTAGGTGCCACTGCCAGATTGGATGTAATATAGGTCTGTGCACGTTCATTGATCATGTCTACATTATCCGGATTACCCACAGAATAATAATTGGCAAAATACTTATTGGCACTTGCATAATCTTTAAAGTTCAAATACAGATATACATAACCACCTGCATTATTGTAATTCAAAGTCACCGGATTCACGTCATCCAGATATTGTCCCAAATCCTGAATAAGGATGTCTTTATTATAATTGGCTTCAATATGATCCGCATCAAATTCTGTCGCCGTCAATAATGGGTTATGTCCTTTTACGATGTACTCCTGTGGAAGCAAATAAGCTACCTGGTTACTCTTGATGGAAGCCGACTCACCCATCGCAATGTCTTCTACATTGGATGCATACTTGGTACCGGTTGCATCATTTCTCTGTACAAACGCACGACCCGCAAGAACGAGTTTTGCCAAATTGGAGGAGGCATCCAGCAATGTGTTTTTACCGTTTACAAGAATCGCACTACTATAATCTGCCAGCTGCTTTACACCACTCCCGGCTGAGTTATCTTCACTGTAACTGTAACCATAATAAGTTCCACCTAAAGTTACATTTGCGTTATTATCATTAACGCTTAAGTCATCCAGCACATAAGAATTGCAATTCAAGTTCAATGTTGAACTATTTGTAGAAGTTGAACTTCCAAATGGATTTAACAAAATATTTTTTGTCCAGAAATCGGCTCCATTCACAGTAACACTCGCTCCTGTTAAAAGATTCATCGCCCCTCTGGTAATCACCTTATCACTATCGAAAGAAGCCGTTGACTGTGCACCAGCCACGATTCCTTCATCATAATTATAATCGGTCTGCGAACCACCGGCATACACATTTCCGATAAATCCAACATTTGCCTGACCTTCAATCGTCAACTGATCATCGCTGATGGAAATATAATTTTTCAATTGATCGTAAGTATCTTCTCCCTCAAAACGGTAATCCGGTACATTGATAACAATATCCGTCTGAATATCGGTTTGATATCCCTGCTCATCTTTGTAAGATACTTTAATTCCTTTTAACGTAAGCCAGCGCTTTCCTGAACTTTTATCACGATAAAAGAAATAGTTGATAATATCACTCGTGACCACCGTATTCTTTCGCGTGATCATCGACTGCAGTAAAGTTGCAGAAAAATAATTATTGGATCCGGTCGATACAAACGGATCGCCTGTCTCATCCAAAGAATCCGAGTTATATTCCGTCGGTATCAACGTAAAATCAATCTTTGAATCTTTTTTATATGTGTTATCGATATATGTCTTGTAATTATCTTTGGTAAAATTATTACGGTTTTTAATGCCATATACAATACCGGATAAATACAATTTTGAGTAAACATCCTGCAATTCTCCACTGGCTGCATTATAGCTATCCAAAGTTTCCATGTAAGCAACCTCATTACTTACACCGGCAACCTCTTCAATACCACTTCGAATCTCTGCAACGATTGCCTCTGTTTCATAGTAATTATCCGTACCCTGCTGATCAACAACAACCGATACAAAATAATTTGTAGCCAGAGATAATACTGTCGCTCCAATGATTGCCGTAGCCATAACGCCGATAACAACCATTACAAATGCAGAACCTCTGTCATCTTCATTCGCCTTATGCAGTTTTTCATTGAATTTCTTTATCCATTTCTTTATCATATGAAAAACCTCCAATCATTTACTCGCTAATTGTCGTATTCATAACGGCAAGTGGCTCATTACTTCCTTTTTCATACACACTGACTTCAATGGCTCCAATTCGTTTTTTCGTCTTCTTCGAAACAAAATCTGCAGTAGATCCATCCTCTTCTTTTGCTGTTAATATTGTGTCTGTATTTCCATTAAAGAAATATTTACACTTTAATGCAAGCGGATCCGAATCCGTTGACAATAAAAACTTATAATTGTTTACACGATCCGGGCACTCTGTTGTCGTCAGTCCGCAAAGATAATAGCGGATATTTTTAATATCTTTCTCTGAAATCCCTGTACCAAATGTAACCTTTACTCTGTCATTATCATAGCCGCTCCGTAAGTTATAGAATACATAAATATTTTTTAATGATTCCCTTTTTACTTCTGAAATTTCCAGCGGAGCCTCATACACACCATTTTCAATATTAGGAGATATGTTCGCACCATTCAATTCATAAAGATAAGACACTTTTACCCGGTATATATCCGGATCTCCATCTTTATATTCAAGATGAATCGCAAGTCTTCGATCTAATTTATCTTTGATCAGATTATATTTTGTAAAAAAAGTGTTAGAATCTGTCGCCTCATTTGTCAGAAAATAACTGATTGCCCGATCCAACTGATCCTCTTCTTTTGCAACAACACTTTCTTTTCCATAAATCCGGTTTGGATTTGGAATCTCATAATCATTAAACTCGGAAGTAATTGCCTCATTTGTATCTTTCGTCACCGTATTGGAATCATATCCTGTATCATACGTTTTTCCGTCTGACGTCGTATGATCCGTGTATGTAATATGAACTTTCGCTTCGTAATCATATCCATTCAATTGAACTTTTTTCGTCAAATCCGTATACGTAAACTTGGTCGGATTAGACGGATCCGGAACAACTGTCCAGTTTGCTGCATCTACTGCCCCACTGCTGGCGATATTCTCAATCTGTTCAAAATTGTCATAAGAATTTAATTCATCCAAGACATTTTCCGCCACAACCGTCGCTGACTGCTTGTCACGTCCATCGGCTGTACGAAGTCCGGAATAAGTAAAGTAGTTAATAATAGGCAGTGTTACCAGTGCCAGTATCGCCACTGCCAATATCACCTCAATCAAAGAGAAACCTTGATCATTCTGTCGTAACTCATGTAAGCACATAATAACACCACCTTTCTTTTTCTTCTTACTTAACCGCACCAAATACGTTGTTTACACCATAGGCAAATCCTGTCGTATCCGGTTCTTTGTAAGCAACACCATTACCAAGCATCGCATAGAAGTTTACAACGATTGTACCTGATAATTTTCCTGTGCTCTTATCAAATTGAATATTTACATCTCCGACAGACATTTTTTCATCATTTTCTGTGATCCAGTCCAGACAGTCATAAATCTGTTTTGTTGTACCGGACAACTCCACAGTATAAGAAGCTACACTTCCTACCATCTGTTCCATATCTACAACAGTGATCTCTGACATCGTATCCTTTTCTGAATCTGCCTGTGCCTGTGCTTTATCTCCATCTGAAGTAAGCACATTTCCTTTATAATAGAACGGAGATTCTGTTCCCGGTGTGATGCTTGTAACATCTACTTCTGTATTGATCATCATACGATACAGAAGATATACCGATTTCTGCTGTGTCATCTTAACCGGGAAAGAATTAATATAATCCTTAATATCATCATTATACAAGGATGTAAAAATCTCTAAGTTTTTAACATCGCTCTTCAATGCTTCCAATTCTTTGATATGCTTTTCTGCGGTCTCTGTCTTCACCTGATATTCGGAAGCAGAATCCATATTTGGCTGGAATCCGAGGAAGTATGCCAAAACCAAAAGCAGCACTGCACCTGCCAACAAAATTACACGCATTTGAGTTAAAGTAAGTTTACCGCCCATGTTATTTCGCCTCCTCATCGCCTAATGTCAATTCATCACCAAAGAAATCAATTTCATTCGAATCACGTGATTCACGGAATGACAGATAATCAAAGGAAATGGTGTATTTGTACTGCTGTTTCTTGGTAACTCCATCCTCATCCTTTACGATGGAACTTGAAATCTTAACATTTTTGATACTTGTGATCAAATTCAAACGAATTACCAATGCGGATACCGATGAAAGTTTTTTATCTGTTGATATACAACTGATCGTACCGCCTGAATTTGTAGTGTTTACTGCGCTGATCACAAAATCTTTCGGACAAGTTTCTTTTACCTGTTCCAGAATTGCATGAAGTTTATTGTTATTCGTATCCGTGATACCTTCCATCTTCATATAAGTAAGGATACGTTTCATATCGCTCTGCAAACTGTCATACTGTGCCTGTACCGGCTGCAGGGAACGTTCTTTCTGTGCTGCCGATTCATAAGAACTCTTCGCCGTCCCCAGTGAGATCATAGAAATCACAATCATCACGATACTGACCAAAATAGAGGCAGCAAACACAGCAGCAATACCCTTGATAGATTCTCTGGTTGCCGTCTTATTCTTAATATCTTCCGGAATAAAGTTTACCGGACTGTATACTGCACCAAAACATCCAACATACTGGAGGATGTTTACGTTAACTTCAATCTGACGATTAAACTGAACACCCTGCAATTCACTCGGTGTACGTGTAGGAATACCAAGTTCATTTGCCATCAGTTCATGAATACCGGCAATTTTTGCGCCGTCACCGGTTACGATAATACCTTTTACCGGCTCCTCACGATATCTTGAATTATAATATTCAATGACACGATAGATGTTTCCGATCAAAGAAGAAGCACTCTGTGTCAGCTCAATACGTTTCTGCATAGACAGATCGTTCTGAGGATTTGATGCATTTAAGTTATACAAAAGCACTCTCTGTGTCATAATGATCTTAAATGCTTTATCATATTCCGGAGCCTGGAATGCCGGCTCATTCATCACTGCCTCTACAATTGTAGAAGCACCATACGGAATCGTCCTCTGCAGAAGAAGTTTATCCTGGCTCATGATATTGATCAATGTCGCATCACGGTTAATCTGAACCGCCATTTCTACCCCTTCATTGACCTGACGTTTCATGATCTGGAAAATACCATTACCATCCACTTCAATTGCCATTACATTAAAGTCACAGCCTTCAGCCAATGCATAATAGGAACGAACCAAGTCAATCGGAGCAGCATAAACAAGAAGGTCGAGTACATCCTGCGGAGTCTCTTCTTCCCCTTCTTCTCCTTCTTTCTTCTTACCTATATTAAAGTTAAGTTTAAGTTCCTTTTTTTTCTTCTTTTTCTTGGTATCGTCCGTAATTTCAGGTTCTTCCTCTTTCTCCTGTTCTTTTTCCGAACCATCCGTCACTTTTTCGCCCACTTCTGCTGTACGGCTTCCTCCCTGTTTAACATAAGAGAAGATATACCGATCTTTGTCCATCGGAAAAAGATCCCCAACTTTCGCATCAACGATTCCTTGAATCTTGCTGTCTTTCACAAGCGGAATGGTTGTCTCACGGTTTGCGATCTTGGATGATGCCAGTGAGAAGATTACATCTTTGGTTGTAATTCCTTTTTCCTGACATGCTTGTTTGATACGACGACTGACGTCCATGATGTTTTTTACTTCACCATCTTCTACTGCTCCCTGCGGAGTCGGCACACGAACACAGCCATATACAGTAGGGTTATCTGGTGTATTATCCATATGTACAATTCGAATCGTCTCAGTTCCTACACGAACCACTACTACCTTCTTAGCCATAATAACCTCCTTTATCCTACGACAGAAATGCCGCAAGCAGTATGGTTTTCTCACTTCCATACTGTCTTTATTACTTTTCCCATATTTTGATATACCGGTGAATCCTCACCACTAACATCTATGGATTACACTACTTTCTCCTCTTTCCTCCAATATCCATTTAAAGGAAAAAGCACTGGAATCCACAAATCGCAAAAAGGCCCCTGTTACATCAAGCCTATATACCAGTCAAAAAAGACATT
The DNA here is from genome assembly GCA_900539115.1 of uncultured Roseburia sp. Classification (GTDB taxonomy): domain Bacteria; phylum Bacillota; class Clostridia; order Lachnospirales; family Lachnospiraceae; genus Eubacterium_F. The sequence goes on along the minus strand of UQAQ01000016.1, from coordinate 44,756 downwards.
TCCCCATAACATAGCAATAAAAATACCAATTGAAAGATACGGTCCCATCGCAAATCGATCTTTCTTTTTTGTAACCGCAATAATGATGCATTGAATGATCGAGCCAATCACGCACCCAGCCACCAATGCCAGCACAATATTCTGCCAGCCTATCATCAATCCTGCCACAGCCATCAATTTAATATCACCGCCGCCAATTCCTTTTCCGCGGGTAATAATCAAACATAATAGCAGAAAAAGGCTTGCCGTAAAGAAGCCGATAACATAATGAGCCCAATTTTCATAATCATAAATCGTATGAACGACACCGAGACACAAAATGAATGCGTTGATTCCCACCGGAATTTCCATAGTCCGAAAATCAATCACGCTGATAACCAGTAACGCAGATACGAAAAAGCAGTATAATACGCTTTCCACGTTTATACCGTTTGTTGCAAACAAGATAATATATAAAAGTCCGTTCGTAAATTCAATTACCGGATATTGTACGGATAATTTTGTCCCGCAATATCTGCATTTCCCTTTCAAAAAAAGGAAACTGAAAAGTGGGAACAAATCATACCATTTTAACTGGTGTCCGCATTTCATACAATGAGAACCCACCGTGACGATACTTTCTTTTTTCGGAATGCGGTAAATGCAGACATTCAAGAAACTGCCAATTACGATTCCATATAAAAAGACAAATATGTAAATAATAAATGTTGGTAATGTCATAGTGGGTTCTCCTTATTCCTTTTAGGAATTTGCAAGCAATAAATTACTGTCCGTTGCTTACGCTAAGTGCTTTTGGCTTTCCATTATCATCTTTAGTATACTTGCAATCTGCTGCATCAGTTACAGTTGTACCAGTTGCTGCAACGTATGCTCTTACACTACTTGCTGTAGTTCCACCGATTGTATACTGAACAGTCAATGTACCAGATTTACCAGCAGAGCTTACCATAGTTGTTTTGGAAATATCACCCAACTGCTGGTAAACTGCACCCTCAAGTCCCGAAGCACCGCTTACAACACCAGAAATATTAAGTGATCCGCTTCCACTGATAGATGGGTCATTTGCAATTGCAGTAGATACACCGCTTACAAGTGAATCCAATGTAGCCAGATCCTTTGATTCTCTGGATTTCTCCAAGTTAGGGATAACTGCTAATGCTACAACTCCTACTAAGATTGCCATGATAGCGATAACGATGATCAACTCTACAAGAGAGAAACCTTCATTTGAACCGCTAAGATACTTTTGAATTCTTTTCTTCATAATTCCATTCTCCTTTTTGTTTTATTTTAGCAAACTCTCTGTTGCCGTTTTCTATATTCTACCACATGTGAACAAAATCTGCAAGTGTTTTTTCAAAATATATCAATTTAATATTTACGTAATATTTATAAAAAATTCACATTTGACAATTCTCTGTTTTTACCTTATGATTAATTAAAATTGACTTATCGAAATCCAAAGGAGACATTAAATTATGAAGCACTCTTTAAAAAAACTACTTGCATTACACTATAAATTAATTTTGTGTTTTCTTATACTTCTTCAAACCCTTACATTAATTTTTACTTTCACTACCAAACGAGAGGGCTTTCATTCAGATGAAAACTGGAGTTATGGTTACGCTAATTCTTTTTTTCAGTCAAATATTTATATTGACAATAACAAAAAAAGCATAAATACAGATAAATGGGAAGATTCCTCTATTTTAAGGGATTATATCGAGGTACAAAACGGTGAAAGATTCCGCTTCGACTCCGTTTTTGACAATATGTCGGAAGACTTCAGTCCTCCTTTGCATAGTCTGATTTTGCACGGAATCTGTTCTTTTTTCCCGGAATCCTTTTCCTGGTGGTATGGCTTTTCCATTAATATTGTAGCCTATATTCTATCTATTTGGCTGCTCTTTTTTGTAAGTAAAAATTTATTTAAGTCTATATATATTTCCTTTTTAACCTGCTTTTTTTATGGTTTTTCAAGTGCTGCATTAAACTGTTTTATCTATATACGAACATATAGTATCCTTACTTGTTTTGCATTAGCTTTAATTTATCTCATCACAATTTTTCTCAAAAGTAAAACCATATCGCTAAAAGCTTCTTTCCTTATATATCTTATTAGCATACTCGGATTTTTAAGCCATTATTTCTTCTATGCATTTGCATTTTCGCTATCTCTCGCCTTTATCGTGAACTTGGCTGCGCGTAAAAAATTCAAACATATTCTTGTCTTTTCGTTCTCTATGCTGCTTGCCGTCCTTTCTTCTCTTGTCATATTTCCATCCACCATTCATATGGTTTTAAAAGGACAATCTCTATACGCTCAACATATGCCACTAATATGGGAAATAAAATACTGTATCAATTTATGTTTTTTAGAAACTTTAGGGCTTATTCCTGTATACCCTTCATCTGTAACTTGGTGTATCCTTAAATTTGTCTGCATTTTTATAGTTATTATCTTAAGTGGTTTTCTCTTTCTCTTCCGTAAAGAACCTTGGTTAAAAAAATTCATTAAACATATTGGAACAAAATTAAACAATTTATTTATTCATTTTCCAGCTAAAGCCAAAAACATGTTTCAATCTATTTGGGGATGTTTACTATTTTCTTTTTGTTTTACACTTGTTATAGTTGCCAAAATCAGCAATGTATATGTTATGAGTGTATATACAGATCGATATCTTTTTTTCATAGTTCCAATTTTTGTTCTTTGCATTGTTAAGGTTATATATACCCTATTGCAATATTTTTTCAAGCATTGCAAGAAATTCATCCTTCCACTCCTAAGCCTGATCTTAATGTTAAGTCTTATATTAGTTCAGTCCGAAGGATTAACACACTACTATTTTAAACGCAACACTAATGCTCCTACCCTAACATCTTTAACAAAAGATACTAACGTGATTGTCACCTTAAAATCTGATTGGCACTATGTATGCTATACAACCTTATTACGAAACAGTAAACAAATCTTTGTATGCCAGCCTGATTCAGAAAAAGGATTAGATTATATGAAATCTTCTCTGGAGCAAATAAACAACACGCTACCTGTGTATTTAATTATGGAAGAGGCCTCTTTATCTGGAAAAAAGCAAAGTTCCGGAACCATCAAAATGGATAATTTCAATAATGAAGCCAGCAAAATGTTTACCTCTGGTTACACGGAAAAAGATTTAATCAACTTTTTCTCTTCCTGTAGTTGGTGTACATCAGTTAAAAAAATCCAAGAAGAAAATAGTTTTCAAGGAAAGTTAATTGTATACCAATTGCGTTAGCTTCCCCCTCGTCTTCTCTTTTCCTTTTGACTATTGTTGGTCAAAATACGCTTTTCCTTTATCCGGCTTAAAGTATGTTCTTATATAACCGTCTGTTGATACGATAACAAATTCATTGGTGCTTTCCAAATAATATACGTCATCATTATCTTCTGCCTCTAATTTATGTAATGACAAAGGATTTGTAACCACCGCAGCGGCAGCCTGTTCATACGCCTTTGCATTGGTAAATCCCATCTCTTTTCCGTGTTTGTCAAAATGCTCCCTTAACAAGCTTTCGTTTCGAAACGTAATCCGTTTCGGTGTTTGCAGCGGTGCAGCCGCCTCTGACTGTCTTTTGTTTTTTACAACGACAATACAAGCATATTTTTTCCCTTGATACTTTGCCGTTATTTTGGCTTTTCCTGAACGAAGTGCACGAACTACGCCTTTTCTATCAACAGAAACCCTTTTCTTATTTTCGCTTGTCCATTTTACCTTCTTTTTAACACTCTTTTTGTTGCTTATTAAAGATAGTTTCTTTGTTTGTCCAACATTTAATATTATTTCTGTCCTATTTAGGTATATCTTATCTTTTGCCTCTGTTTGAAGCGGCAAAAGAGTCATCACTACTGAAATTATAATTGCTGTCAAAAATAATTTTATCTTTCTTGATTGAACCATCTTATCTCCTCTTTTCCAAAATCACTCTACTATAAAACATAAGACAGGCATCTCTACCTGTCTTACATTATAATTTTCGCTAGTTTTCCATCATCCTGCCATAGAATAAATCTGCATCATCGGCATTACGATCGCACCTACGATACCACCTACCACTACAGCAAGCAGACAGATAACTGCCGGCTCCATCGCCGTTGTCAGGTTTTTCGTAGCTGTTTCGACTTCATCTTCATAATATACAGCTACTTTTTCAAGCATCTGCTCTACATTACCGGTTTCCTCTCCGATACGAAGCATATGATGAACCATCATCGGGAATACCCCGGAAGCTTCAATAGGCTCCGACATCGGGATACCCTGCATAACATCTTCGCGGGCATCGTTTAACACTTTTCGCACCACTCGGTTTTCTACGACATTTGCTACGATTCCCAATGCCTCTACCAGTGGCACACCGGACATAACCAATGTAGACATCGTCATACTGAATTTTGCTGATGCATTTTTGATGGAGAAATCCTTTATAATCGGAATTTTTAAGCACATCCGGCTAGAAAGTTGTTTCCCGGATTCGGTGTTTTTTGCATATGCAATCAATGCAATTACTGCAATGATACCACCAATTACCCATACAAGATTTGCAACCACAAAATCACTGACGGCGATGACGATACGTGTTGGCAATGGCAACTGTCCTTCCAGCATATCAAAGATTTCCTGGAAACTCGGGATAACCTTTGCCATCAGAATGATCACAACAATCACGGCAACGACCAACACAACAACCGGGTAGATCATCGCGGATGTGATCATGGACTTCAATTTCATGTCTTTTTCAAACTGCGTACAGATACGTTCAAACGCAACACTCAAATTACCGGTTGCCTCACCGGCAGCCACCATGTTGATCAGAAGATCCGGGAATACTTTTCCTTCCAACGCCATGGCATTCGCAAGCGTCTCGCCTTTCTCTACGTTTACCTGTACATTGTAGATGGACTTACGCAGAACTTTGTTTTCGGTGGATTCCTGCATCATCTTAAGTCCTTCGATAACCGTTACACCGGCATTCAATATACTATTGAACTGACGGCAGAACAAGGTAATATCTTTCAATTTGACCGGGTTACCGATCGTTATGTTCCAAGAGGCATCTTCTACATTTGTAGTCTCTTCGATAGAATGCACGACAGCTCCTTCGCCTTTCAGTTTGGCGGTTGCTGCCTCTGGGGAACCGGCCTCTAAGGTTCCCTTTTTATCACGGCCAAATTTGTCCGTGATACGGTACTTATAAGTAGCCATATTACTTTCCTCCTTCCGATACGATTAAAACAATCGTTTCTCCAGTGCCACTTTATCCTGAGCAAAGGTAATCGCTTCATCCTTTGTTACTTTTCCAGCCTGGTACAATTCATAGATGGAATCATCCATTGTGATCATGCCGCTTTTACGACTTGTCTGTACAATAGATGGAATCTGGTGGCTCTTTCCTTCACGGATCAGGGAACGAATCGCGCTGTTCGCATGAAGAATCTCAAATGCTGCGACACGACCTTTTCCATCCGCTGTCTTCAACAACTGCTGGGAAATAATGGATTCCAGCAGGGTTGCCAGCTGCAGACGAATCTGTGGCTGCTGATGCGGTGGAAAAACGTCGATAATACGGTCGATAGTTGCGGCTGCACCGATGGTATGCAACGTGGAAAATACAAGGTGACCTGTCTCGGCTGCGGTTACGGCTGTGGCAATCGTATCGAGGTCACGCATCTCTCCGACGAGGATAACATCCGGGTCTTCACGAAGTGCGGCACGAAGTGCATTGGCATAACTATCTGTATCCATACCAATTTCACGCTGGTTGACGATCGATTTCTTATGCTGATGCAGGTACTCGATCGGGTCCTCCAATGTAATGATATGATGACTGTAATTTTCATTAATTTTATTGATCAGAGAAGCCAGTGTTGTAGATTTACCACTACCTGTAGGTCCGGTTACCAAGATCAGTCCTCTCTTTTTATTTACCAAGTCAATAACGGATGGTGTCAGTCCCAGACTTTCCGGTTCCGGAATTTCTGTATTGATCAGACGGATTACGAAAGCCATGGAGCCTTTCTGCTTAAATACGTTTACACGGAATCGTCCATGTCCCGGGATCGCATACGAGAAATCCGCCTCTCCTGTCTCATTAAAGGACGCTACCAGACGTTTTGGAATCATCTGCTGAATTAACGTCTTTGTGTCCTCTCCGTTCAATGGTGCACTTGTCAGATCCTGTAAAGTACCATGGATTCTGCATTTGATAGGTATACCTACCGATACATGTACGTCAGACGCGCCAACTTTACGTGCCTGTAACAAAATATCATCGAGTGTCATACCCCTTCCTCCTTACTTTATTATTTTACTTTTCTCATTTTACTTTATCGTTACAGCGGTTATTCTGCTGCAATTCTCTCTACTTCTGAAATGGATGTTACTCCTTTTAACACCAGTTTGGCTGCTCCAAGACGCAGTGTCGTAAGACCTTCTTTGAGCGCCACTTTCTGGATTTCTTCTGCTCCGCCTCCCCGGCTGATTACCTCACGGAGTGCCGGCGTGATCGGCATGATCTCATAAACACCGATACGTCCACGATATCCGGTATTGTTGCAGTATGCGCATCCGCCCGGATTTGGTTCATAAATCATCGGATTCGAATCTCCACGCAGACGAAGACGGAATTTGTCGGTATCCGTCATCTGTTTCTGAACATGACATTTTGGACAGATTCGTTTTACCAGTCGCTGTGCGATAATTCCTACGACAGAATCCGCAACCATATAAGGTTCAATTCCCATGTCTTCCAGACGGGTTACCGTCGATGCGGCACTATTGGTATGAAGGGTACTTACTACCAAGTGTCCTGTGATAGCCGCTTTAACGGCGATACTTGCGGTTTCCTCGTCTCGAATCTCTCCGATCATGATAATGTCAGGGTCCTGACGCAGGATAGAACGAAGGGCGGAAGCAAACGTAAGTCCCGCTTTTTCATTTACCTGTACCTGATTGATACCATCTACATCGGCCTCGACAGGGTCTTCTACTGTGATAATATTAACATCACCGCCATTTAATTCATTCAAAACCGTATACAGTGTCGTAGATTTACCACTACCTGTAGGTCCGGTTACCAAAATGATTCCATGCGGATTTTTCAGAATATTATCAAATCGTTTCAATTCTTCTTCCTGGAAACCAAGTTCACTCTTTTCTTTATTCAATCCGGATTTCGAAGCGATACGCATAACGACCTTCTCGCCAAATGTCGTCGGAAGAGACGATACACGGAGGTCATACTCAACCCGGTTAAATATCAATGTCATACGTCCGTCCTGTGGCGCACGTTTTTCGGAAATGTTCATTCCGCTGACGATCTTAATACGCGCTACGATCGCATCCTGAAGTTCTTTCGGATACCGCATTACTTCCTGCATCGATCCGTCGATTCGGAAACGCACACGTACCTGATCTTCCAATGCCTCAATATGTATATCACTGGCACGCTCGTTGACTGCCTGCTCAATGATCTTATTAACAAGAAGTACGATTGGGGAATTGTCTACTTCATCATTTCCCTCGTCCTCTTTATTTCCTTTTAATTTCTGACTCTTTTCGGCACGCTCCTGAGAATAACTTTCTGCCAGTTTTGCCGACTGCTCATTTCCATAATACTTTTCAATCGCATACATGATATCAGATGGTGTCGCAACCATCGGTTCTATCTGCATGTTCGTAATGATAGAAAGGTCATCGACTGCAATGATATCAAGAGGATCCGCCATCGCCACGCGCAGGATATTAGGATTATCTTCGTCTACTTCAAACGGAACAGCATTGTGTTTACGCACAATATTTTCCGGCAAAAGTGCAATGACTTCCGGTGCTAATTTGGCTTCACGGATTTTTGCAATTTTTAATTTCATCTGCTCACCGATGGCTTCTGCAATCTCCATCTCATCGGTCAGTTTCATCTCGATCAGTGTCTCACCGAGTCGTTTTCCAATCTCTTTTTGTTTGGCCAATGCCTGCATCAGCTGTTCCTGCGTGATGACATTTGCCTCTGTTAAAATATCTCCTAATCTCTTACGAGTTCTAACTGCCATACTCTATCACCTATTCTTCGTTCGTCTTTGCATTTTTATGTCTGCGCCAGCGGATTCCAACAGCGATTCCGCCTGCCGCAACGGCTGCGTACAAAACCAAACGTACGATGTAATATCCAAATGCCTGCAATAATGTCATAACAATACGCCTCCTAGTGCCTATTTGCCAACTCTTTGATCACATCATCCCAATCCAGTCCGCATTGGGCCATCAAAACCATCATATGATATAAAAAGTCGGAAATTTCATATTTTAATTCTTCGGAATCCGGATTTTTTGCCGCAATCACAATTTCTGTGGCTTCTTCTCCGCATTTTTTCAGTATCTTATCGATTCCTTTATCAAATAAATAATTGGTATAAGATCCTTCTTTTGGATGCTTTTTCCGATCTGCGATCGTTTCAAAAACATCATTTAATATCATTAACGGATTGCTCGAATTGTATTCTTTTTTCGCCAATTCATTAAAGAAACAACTGCGCGCTCCCGTATGACAGGCTGCTCCAACCTGATGCACTTTTGCCAAAAGAGTATCATGATCGCAGTCCAGACGAAGTTCCTTGACATATTGATAATGTCCGGAAGTATCTCCTTTGCACCACAGTTCCTGACGGCTTCTGCTAAAATACGTCATGCGTCCTGTCGCGCAAGTTGCCGCAAAAGACTGCTCATTCATATAGGCAAGCATCAAAACTTCTCCGGTCTTGTAATCCTGAGCGATACAAGGAATCAAGCCATGGTCGTCCAGTTTAAACTCAGAAAAGTCAATCGCAGATTCAAATGTATTTACATTGATTCCTGCTTCTTTCATCGTTTTCTTTATCTTAAATAACTCTTTTCCTAAATAATAATTTGTGGATACCCCTTCTACTTTTTCCAATTTAAGTAAATTTTCCAAATCGTTGCGAAGCAGGCTGTCACGAACAATAATCCGTTTTCCGGCGCGCGTCATCTTACGTTCAAATTCCGCATCAATATCCACATGTTTAACAAGAAGGGTATCTACATGAAACGGGATCTTGTCAAAATCAATATCTGCATCCACTTCAACCAAAATCTTATCGGACCCAAAGCGGGCAATCATCTCTTTTAAAAGGCTTTCGTCCTTTACAAGGTCATATTTTACAACAATTTTTTCCGCTCCGGTATAAAACACTTTTTTTGCATCTTCAAAGCGTCCCATATACATCCCTGCCATAAAAGGAATGTCGATCTTCTCTGCCACTTCTTTTAAGGTGGCAAGAAACTCTTCCCGCTCTGCTTCTATCTTCGAATAATTATATAAAAACAATGCATCCGCACCTGCAAAACAATACTGCTCTGCCTGCATGACAACATTGGCGGCAAGCTCATTTTCACCATTGATATAAGGAATTATTTTTTTGTAACTCATGAGTACCCCCTCCTTTACAGTGTTCCTTTGGTAGACAATACGCCCTGAATGCGTTCGTCCACACGAACTGCCTGATCCATGGCTTTCGCAACCGCCTTAAACATGGCCTCCACAATATGATGTGTATTCATGCCTGCCATCTGGCGGATATGTAAGTTCATTCCCAGTCCGGAAGCAAATCCCATAAAAAATTCCCGTACTGTCTCTGTTTCCATCGTTCCAAGGCGTTCTGCCGGAAGTTCCGCTTCAAAGTCAAAATACATCCGTCCGGATATATCCAATGATGCCAGCACAAGAGCATCGTCCATCGGAAGGATAAAATACCCAAAGCGGGCAATGCCTTCTTTGTTTCCCAATGCCTCTTTAAATGCCTGACCAAGCACAATTCCGGTGTCTTCCACTGTGTGATGTGCGTCCACTTCGATATCTCCATGAACCTGGATATCCAGATCAAACAGACCATGTCTGGAAAATCCCTCCAGCATATGATCAAAAAAACCGATTCCCGTATGAACATTGTATTTTCCGGTTCCATCTATATCCAATGTAATCTCGATCCGTGTTTCTTTTGTCTCACGTTTGCAGCATGCACGTCTTCCCACAGTGATGTCCTCCTTGCAAATTGTAAAGTATGTCTAAATATTCTAATTTATTTTATCATTTTTTTATACATAATGCAAGAGAAAGTCATAAACTTTCTCTTTTATCTTTGCAAATATTCTTCATACAAGTCCGGACGGTACTTTTTGGTACGTTCCAATGACCGTTCCAGCCGCCACGCCTCAATATTTTTATGATGGCCGGACAGCAGCACTTCCGGCACTTTTTTCCCATGATATTCTTCCGGTCTCGTGTACTGTGGGTATTCCAGAAGCCCGTCTGCAAAACTTTCTGTCTCTGCCGAATCTTTGTTATGCAGCACTCCCGGTACGAGTCTGGAAATCGCATCCATCATAACCATCGCCGGCAGCTCTCCGCCGGTAAGCACATAATCTCCGATGGAAACATAGTCTGTTACAATTTCTTCCAGCACGCGTTCATCCACACCCTCGTAATGCCCGCACAAAAAGACGAGTTCCTCTTCTTTGGCAAAATCTTCTGCCATTTTCTGGTCAAAGACATGTCCCTGCGGCGTAACATAAATCACCCGTTTTTTCTTTGGTTCCGGCTTCATTTTCTGCTGCAGTGCCTCATAACAGCGGTAAATCGGCTCTGCCTGCATCACCATCCCGGCACCTCCACCATATGGATAATCGTCTACTTTCATATGCTTGTCCAATGTATAGTCCCGGATGTTGACCGCTTCCCAGTCAAGAAGTCCCTGCGCTTTTGCACGCCCCAATATACTGGCATCCATGATTCCCGGAAACATTTCCGGAAACAAAGTCATAATATAAAAATGCATCGTTCGTTCCTCATTTTCTTTTTACTTTGCAAGATCTAAAAGGCCGGGCATGATGTGTGCCGTCACTTCACCTTTTTCGACATCGACTTTTTTTATGCACTCAGGGATGGATGGGAAAAGCAGTTCTTTTCCCTCTTCCGTCTCAATCTGAAAGACATTATTTGCCCCTGTCTCCAAAACCTCTTTTACCGTTCCGATCACACTGCCATCTTCATCGTTAATAACCTTTGCTCCAATCACATCGCAGATAAAATATTCTCCTTCTTCCAAAGGAACCGCATGCTCTCTTGTCACGAGAAGGTCGCATTTGCGGAACATTTCGACGTCATTAATATTATTATATTCCTTAAATTTTACAATTACAATGTTTTTAAAATATTTTACATGTTCTATATGCAGGGTAAGCTGCTCTTTTTTATTCTGCAGAATCACTTCTTCCAGGTCATCAAAGCGGTGAATATCGTCTGTCGTCGGAAATACTTTGACTTCTCCCCGGATTCCATGTGTCGTCGTTATGACTCCTACGCGTAAAAGCTGTTCCATCGTTGTTCTCCTTTTCTACCCATTCACTGTCGAATGTACCCTTTGATAAAAAATATGCCTGCGATACCTTTTGGCACTGTCGCAGGCACATATCACATGTCATTACTGAATGTCTACCAGTATTTTTTTGTCGCTCTTTGAAGCCGAAGCACGCACTACAGTTCGGATTGCTTTCGCAATCTTTCCCTGCTTGCCAATAACTTTGCCCATGTCGGCAGGAGCCACGCTCAGTTTCAATACAATCTCGTTTTCTGTCTCTGTCTCAGTTACGACAACTTCGTCCGGATTGTCTACTAATGCACTAGCAATCATTTCAACTAATTCTTTCATACTGCTAACCTCCCTTAGGACCGCATTATTTTACAATACCTGCCTCTTTGAACAAACGAGCTACTGTATCGGTTGGTTTTGCACCATTGGCAATCCACTTCTTAGCTGCCTCTTCGTCAACTTTAACTACAGCAGGTTCCTGATTTGGGTCGTAAGTACCGATCTCATCGATGTTTCTACCATCTCTAGGAGATCTTTCATCAGCTACTACAATTCTATAAAATGGAGCCTTTTTCTGACCTAATCTTTTCAATCTGATCTTTACCACGTCGTTTCACCTCCTTTAACGTAATTTCATCTATTCAAAAAGTATAACAACTATTTGAATCACATTCCTCCAAACGGAAATTTGAATTTTCCGCGTTTCATCTTCTTGCCTGACATCATACCAGACATCTGCTTCATCATCTTTTTGCTCTGTTCAAACTGTTTGATGAGTCTGTTTACTTCGCTGATATCCACACCGGCACCTGCCGCAATACGGCGTTTGCGCGATGGATTGATGATGGAAGGCTTGGTTCTCTCTTCTTTGGTCATCGAATAGATAATGGCCTCTGTTCCTTTCAGCGCATCATCGTCAATGTCGAGATCTGCCGGCAGTCCCATGCCCGGAAGCATGCTCAAAATGCTGGTAAGACCGCCCATTTTCTTCATTTGCTGCATCTGCTCTAAGAAATCATTGAAATCCAATTCATTGTTTTTAAATTTCTTTCCGAGTTCTGCCGCCTTTTCCTCATCGATCTGGGCCTCTGCCTTCTCAATCAACGTCATAACGTCTCCCATGCCGAGAATACGGGATGCCATACGATCCGGATAAAACTGCTCCAGATCCGAAAGTTTTTCTCCCATACCGACATAGAAAATCGGTTTTCCCGTGACTGCGCGGATGGAAAGCGCCGCACCACCACGTGTGTCACCATCTAACTTCGTTAAGATGACACCATCTATATTCAATGCTTCATCGAATGTCGAAGCAACATTGACCGCATCCTGACCGGTCATGGAGTCTACTGTCAAGATCGTCTGGTGGACATCCACCTCTGCCTTGATATTTTTCAACTCATTCATCAATTCTTCATCAATATGAAGTCGACCGGCGGTATCTAAAAATACAAGATTGTACTGATTTGCTTTCGCGTGCTCAACCGCCGCTTTGGCGATATCAACCGGATTATGTCCGGTTCCCATCGAAAATACCGGCACACCTACTTTTTCTCCATTTGTCTGCAGCTGTTCAATCGCTGCCGGACGGTAAATGTCACAGGCCGCCAATAACGGCTTTTTCCCTTTTTCCCTAAACTTGGCAGCGAGTTTGGCTACCGTCGTCGTTTTACCGGCTCCCTGAAGACCACACATCATAATGACGGTGATTTCATTGCCGGGAAGCAGAGAAATCTCTGTTGTCGTGCCTCCCATCATGGAAACCAGTTCTTCATTTACATATTTGATAACGGTCTGCCCCGGTGTCAGACTGTTTAACACATCCTCGCCGGTTGCCTTTTCCTGTACTGCCTTCACAAAATTCTTTACTACTTTAAAATTGACATCGGCTTCCAGCAAAGCCATCTTTACTTCTTTTAATGCCGTCTTAACATCAGCTTCCGTAAGACGTCCTTTGCTTCGTAATCCCTTAAAAACATTTTGTAACTTTTCACTCAGGCTGTCAAATGCCACTCCGGTCACCTCCTGTCAGATCTTTTTTATAACATTTCATATACTTCATGTGTCAAAGAACGAATCTTTTCTGCATTCTGCAGATTTTCATCTCCGACCAGTTCTTCTACTTTTTCCAGCCGCTCTCTGGCACCCCGGAATCTTCTATATAATTTCAATTTTGATTCATATTCTTCCAATTTTTCACTGCTTCGCTTTACGATATCGTGAACCCCCTGCCTCGTCATGCCGTATTCACCGGCGATCTCACTTAGGGAATAATCATCCAGCACATAATTTTCAAAAATCTGCCGCTGTTTTTCTTTGAGCAGGGGACCATAAAAATCGTACAAGTAAGACAAACGCACAATCTCATCCAAATCATTTACACTGGTCTTTGTCATCTTCTCATCTCCTGCCTGCTTTTACGAAATCACCCTGTTAAGTAATTTCCTTTACAGAGTATAACGTATTTGGCGGTGGATGTCAAGAGTTTTTCTTTACATCTTTAATAAAATTTTACAAGTTTGTTGTATAGAATAATAAGTCCCTGCTTTTCCATTCGGGACCGCTTCCGCTTAGAAGAACACTCGTAGCGGTACATGAGGGCATTTTTGCAGTTTTACTTTTAGAAAAATAAGCCCCTGCTTTTCCATTCGGGACCGCTTCCGCTTAGAAGAACACTCGTAGCGGTACATGAGGGCAAACTACGCCCTCTATGTACCGACGGTGTTCTAAATCCCTCATAGCAAAGCAGGGACTTATTTTTTCTATATACCAAAACTGTAAAAATATAGTATAGGTTTATGGTCTGACAATCGACGGAACTTGCTATCGAACGTTATAAATCGATATTTTTATCGTGAGATAGCTCTCGTTTCTGTCGATGGTTAGACCATAACCTCACATCTTCAACAATTTTTCCAGAGTTCCGTGTGCATTCAGCTCGTCGCACAGTGTTTTGTAGGAGTTTTCGAGTTTTTCCTGCTTTTTATCCGCCTTTTCGCCCCGTTTTATTGCACGTATCAAAAGATTTTTCGGCGTATGTTCCATGTCGATAAATTCCAGGATCTGCACTTCATAGCCGTTCTGTTCCAGCAGATTTGCCCGCAGCGCATCCGTCAGCAATGCTGCAAACCGCTCTTTTAAGATTCCATATTTCAAAAGCGGTTCTAACATATCATTTTCGATCTGTGCATTCAGTTCATGCTGGCAGCACGGAACCGACAAAATCACTTTCGCATTCCAGTGCACCGCCTTATCCAGGGCAAAATCCGTGGCTACATCACAGGCATGAAGCGTGATCACCATATCGGCACTGTCTGCGCCGTCGTATGTACTGATATCTCCTTCCAGAAAATGTAAACTCGTATACTCATATTTTTCTGCCATACGGTTACAATGTGCGATGACATCTTTTTTCAGATCCAGTCCGATCATCTCCACGTCTCTGCCGTTCATAATATGAAGATAATAATATACAGCAAACGTCAGATACGATTTTCCGCAGCCAAAATCAATGATCTTGACCGGGCGGTCTTTCGGAAGTTCCGGAAGCACATCTTTCACAAATTCAAGAAACCGGTTGATCTGCTTGTATTTTTTATATTTTTTGTCTACAATCTTTCCCTCTTTGGTCTGTACCCCGAGGTCCACCAAAAACGGAATCACTTCATCCGTGTCCAAAATGTATCTTTTCTTACGATTGTGCGAAAGATCAATTTTCTTTGCGATTTGGTTCTTATTTTCCTTTATGGTAGATTTTCCTTTCTTGCTGACTAATGCGCTGAAAGAACTCTGTTCACACAACAGATCCAGCTGCTTGTAATCTTTTTCCAAAAAAGTGCAGATTTGTTCTACAGCTGTCTCCTTGTTCATATTCTCATGAAAAACCTGATTGTTCGCATACTCTTCCCGCTGAAACATCAACCTATTCTTTTCGATAAAAGGGCGGAATACCAGTTTCTGCGAAACCTGTTTGCTGCGGCGGTTACTTACCACGGCGCGCAGGGTATTTTCGTTTAAATTTTTCTCCAGTAGTTGTTTTACATTGTGCACTCTTTTCTGCTCCTTACCTTTTGTCTCATTTATCAAATATACTTTAAAACCCGGGCAAACATTGCTGCACTTTGCAGTGTAACACGTCTGCCCGGGCTTATCATTCTGTCAGATTATATATCTTATACCGGATATACTTTGTTTTCTTTGTCCGCAAGAGTTGGATCTACTTTCGTCTTCTGTGCCTCACGGTATTTGAAGAACTCCGTAGCTACCTGTGGGAACAATGCATAAGACAATACATCTTCGTCCTGCTGTTTCCACTGAGCCATCTCTTTTTCGATATCTGCAAGCTGTGGCTTGATCAGATCGGCCGGACGGCATGTGATTGGTTTCGTATCGCCGATACACTTCTTCTGAACTTCCGGATTAAACGGTTTTACAGTCTGTCCGAACTCACCGGAAAGAAGTTTCTTAGATTCTTTGGTAACCATCTTATAACGCTCACCGGATACGACATTGAGCACGGCCTGAGTACCAACGATCTGAGAAGATGGCGTAACCAATGGTGGCTCACCAAAGTCTTTTCTTACACGAGGTACTTCTTCCAGTACAGCTTCGTACTTGTCTTCCTGTCCCATTTCTTTCAACTGGGATACGAGGTTACTAAGCATACCACCAGGTACCTGATACATCAGTGTCTTGATATTAACACCAAGCACTTTGGTATTCATAAGACCGCTTGCAAGTGCCTCTTCACGCATTGGGCGGAAGTATTCTGCGATCTCAGCAAGAAGGTTCTGATCCAATCCGGTATCGTATGGTGTTCCACGGAATGTCTCTACCATAACTTCGGTAGCCGGCTGGCTTGTTCCGAGAGCGAATGGAGACATTGCGGTATCAATGATATCACATCCTGCCTCTACGGCTTTCAGATAAGTCATGGAAGCTACACCGGAAGTATAATGAGTATGCAGGTCAATCGGAATGTCTACAGACTCTTTCAGAGCGGTAACCAATTCGGTTGCTTTGTATGGTGTCAAAAGACCAGCCATATCTTTGATACAAAGTGATTTTGCACCAAGATCTTCGATCTTCTTTGCCATATCTTTCCAATAATCTAATGTATAAGCATCACCCAGTGTATAAGAAAGGGCGATCTGTGCATGACCATTTTCTTTGTTTGCTGCTTTTACTGCAGTTTCCAGGTTACGCATATCATTCAAACAGTCAAAAATACGGATGATATCGATACCATTTGCAATTGACTTCTGAACGAAATATTCTACCACATCATCTGCATAATGATTGTATCCAAGGATATTCTGTCCACGGAACAACATCTGCAGTTTCGTATTTTTAAAACCGGCACGCAGTTTACGAAGTCTCTCCCATGGATCTTCTTTCAAGAAACGAAGAGAAGCATCGAATGTAGCACCACCCCAGCACTCTACTGCATGAAATCCGACCTGATCCATCTTATCTACGATAGGAAGCATCTGCTCGGTCGTCATACGAGTAGCGATCAATGACTGGTGTGCATCACGAAGAATGGTTTCTGTTATTTTAATCGGCTTTTTTTCAATCTTTTCTGCCATGATAGTTTCCTCCTATAATTTTATTAAACTCCAAATATTGCCATAAATACACCGGCTGCTACTGCAGTACCGATAACTCCGGCTACGTTTGGTCCCATCGCATGCATCAAAAGGAAGTTTGTCGGATCTGCTTCCGAACCAACTTTCTGAGATACGCGGGCCGCCATAGGAACGGCCGATACTCCGGCAGAACCAATCAAAGGATTTACTTTACCCTTTGTCACTTTGCACATCAATTTACCAAAGAGAACGCCGGCTGCTGTACCGACAGCAAATGCAACCAGACCAAGTACAACGATCTTCAATGTCGTTGTCTGGATAAAGTTTGCACCACTTGTCTTTGCTCCTACCGATGTACCAAGAAGGATAACTACGATATACATCATCGCATTGGATGCTGTTTCCATCAACTGTGGAACCACTCCGGATTCACGGAAGAGGTTACCAAGCATCAACATACCTACAAGAGGTGCTGTACTTGGAAGGAGCAAACATACCACAGTCGTAACAACGATTGGGAAAAGGATTCGCTCCAATTTGGAAACCGGGCGAAGCTGTTCCATCTTGATTTCTCTTTCCTTCTTTGTTGTAAGAAGTTTCATAATTGGTGGCTGAATGATCGGTACCAGTGACATATACGAATACGCTGCCACGGCAATCGGTCCCATAAGCGTTTGCGCCTGTCCCAATTTCCCGGCAAGGAAAATAGAGGTAGGACCATCAGCTCCACCGATGATTGAGATCGCTGCTGCTGCTTTTCCATTGAAGCCAAGTACAATCGCAAGCAGGTATGCGGCAAAGATACCAAACTGTGCTGCTGCACCCAAAAGAAAACTCTTTGGATTTGCGATCAACGGACCAAAGTCGGTCATCGCACCAACTCCAAGGAAAATAAGAGATGGCAGAATCGACCATTCGTCCAGTTTAAAGAAATATTCCAACAATCCGCCCTCTTCCATGATTGGCGGATAAATATTAACCAGTAACATACCAAACGCAATTGGCACAAGAAGCAGTGGTTCATACCCTTTTTTAATCGCAAGGAACAAAAAGAGGAATGCCACAAAGATCATAACTACGTTACGCCAATCCAACGTACCGTTTGCAAATGCTGTCTGGTGAATAAGATTTTGTAAAACTTCCATCTTAATCCTCCGTTCTTATGTCTATAGACTAGTTCATTGTGGCCAAAACTGCTCCTGGCTCTACCATATCACCAACATTTACATTGATACTTGCGATGGTTCCATCCTGTGGTGCTACGACTTCATTTTCCATCTTCATAGCCTCAAGGACCAAAACAACGTCTCCACGGGAAACGCTTGCACCAGGCTGTGCTTTTACATCCAGAATCTTACCAGGCATCGGTGCATTAATCTCTACGGATCCTGCTGCGCCGCCTGCTGTTTTTGCCGGGGCTGCCGGGGCAGGTGCTGCCGGAGCCGGTGCTGCCGGGGCTGCTTTTGCTGCTGGTGCAGGAGCTGCGCCGCCTGCTGTCTCTTCTACGGTAACATCATAAGCCGTTCCATTTACGGTAATTGTATAAGTTTTCATGAATTTTTCCTCCTAAAGATATATTTCAAATTAATACGAACGCTTTTTGATGGAACGGATTACCAATCCATCTGCAGGTACGGCAACTCCATCCTGTTCCATTGCTGCTGCAACGGCCGCTGTGATCACAGCAATCAGCTGTGTATCGTCAGCAGGTGCTGCCGGTGTCTGCACTACAGGCTTTGGTGCCGATACCGGCTGAGCCTGTGGAACCGGCTGTACCGGTTCTTCTTTCTTTGTCAGTTTATCCATCAAGATAGGAATAAATTTAAGCAAAGAAATGATGAAACTGATCAGAATCAGTACAAGAAATACCGTTCCCATGGCTATAACAGTATTGACAAGGGCCTGCGGGATCGTCGTATAATCTTCTCCCGCTGCTTGTGCTGTCGCTGCTAATACTATCATCCTATCACCTCATTCCGAACATCTGCATTGCATAAATCAACTGTTTGCGGATTTCAGAACCCTCGATAATATTATCTACATAGCCGCGTTTTGCTGCAATCGAGGCTTTACACTGCATCTCCTCAAACTCTTTTGTTTTTTCATCCAAAGCAGCAAGTTTATCTGCCTCTTTGTTAATATCATCTTCATACATAACGGAAACCGCACTCTTTGCATCCATCACGCCGACTTTGGCATTTTCAAGAGCAAGTACAAGATCTGCTCCGATATGTTTTGAATTCATTGCTACATAGGCACTTCCGTAAGCTTCACCGGTAATTACATTCACTTTCGCACTCTCTGCGCTGGCAAAAGCACAGGTCAGATCTGCTACAGCCTGTCCGATGGTCTTTTCTTCTTCCATGGAAGAAGCATATTTCTTTACATTTGTAAGTGTGATCATCGGAATTCCAAATGCATCACAGAAATAGATGAACTTCTCTGCTTTACGGCATCCGGCAGTAGAAAGTGTCTGCTCTGCACTGTTTGCCAAAGCACCTACTGTCACACCGCCAAGAGTCATAAATCCGGTGATCATATCTTTTGCATGATCCTTTTTCGTCTCGATAAATACGTTAGCATCTGCGATCTGTGTCAATGCTGCCACAGGATCACCGATGAGACTTTCGAAATTCGGAATTACACGGTTCATGTCATCTTCTACTTCGTTTGCTGCCACATCCTCATAATTTGCCGGAAGTACTTCGATCAGGTTACGAATCTGAGCAAGTACATCTGCTTCATTTTCGCCGACAAAATCGACATTTCCTGCTTCTGCCTGGAATGCTGCACTTGCTGTATCACAGGCTTCTACGCGGTTCCCATCAACGGCATTTGGAGAATTAACAAACAATTTTCCGTTTTCTGCCTCCATAAAAGTGAAGTCGCTCAGAAGTGTCGATACCGCCACTCCTCCTCCACATGAGCCTAAAATAGCACTGATCTGTGGAATCACACCACTTGCTTTGACTTTACTCATGTAAATCTCACCAAATCCAGCCAATGCATCTACGGCTTCCTGAACACGTACACCGGCACAATCGATCAATCCGATCACAGGTGCACCTGCTTTCATCGCCATCTCATAAAGACGGGCAATCTTCTTTGCGTGCATTTCGCCGACAGAACCATTCATCGCGGTCACATCCTGGCTGTAAACATATACCAGTCCGGAGTTGATCACTCCATAACCTGTAATGACACCATCAGCTGGCACTGCTTTTTCCTGCATGTTGAAATCTGTATTTCTCTTTGTTACAAGAGCGCCGATCTCAACAAAACTGTTTGCGTCAACAAGAGATTCAATTCTCTGTCTTGCTGACATTTTTGCTGAATTACTCATACTGCAGTCCTCCACTTTTTTATAGTTATGTTTTGTTAAAACAAAATTTTTTCCAATTGTAATTGTAATGCTTTTTTGAAAAAATAGCAACAATAATTTTAACATTTTGCAAAACATTTACATGAATTTTTTACGCATTAAATAATGTAAAGTTTCATAGGATAGATACAAAATAATATAAAGTATTAACGGGAGGTCTTTGTTGAAACATTCAAAATCTTTGATCTGCTTCTCCCTTTTGGCAGGAATCCTGTTTTTGATCCTCTGCTGTATGCATGCACATCCTCTGAAGAAAAGTACCGTAATTTCTGACTTTTCTCTTGCAGACGATACCATCTCCGCCTCCTCTGACACCCCAAAACAACTATCTCTCTTTGCCTCCGGAGCCTGTCTGATGGATGCGGAAAGCAGCCGTATTCTTTATGGAAAAGAGGAACAGACACCTCGTCCGATGGCAAGTACCACTAAGATCATGACCTGCCTTCTTGCTTTAGAACAAAGTTCTCCATCGGAAGAAGTTTCTTTCTCTTCCCGTGCCGTTTCCATGCCAAAAGTGCATTTAGGTGCTTCAAAAGGCAGTTCTTTTACCATGAATGATCTCCTGCACTCCCTTATGCTGGAATCCCACAATGACACAGCGGTCGCTGTCGCCGAGCATGTTGGCGGCTCAGTTGAAAGTTTCGCGGATAATATGAACCAAAAAGCGGCACAGCTCGGCTTGAACGCTACCCATTTCGTAACGCCCAACGGACTGGATGCAGAGGGCCATCAGAGCACACCGGCAGATATGTGCCGGCTTGCTTCCTACGCCTGCCAAAACAAAGATTTCCTGAAGATCATTCAGACACCGTCCAAAACGATCTCGGACAAAAAAGGTCATTCATATTCTTTGACCAATCACGATGCCTTTCTCACCTCTTACAACGGAGCTTTGGGAATCAAAACCGGTTTCACCGGAAAAGCCGGATATTGCTTTGTCGGAGCTGCAAAGCGGGAAGATCTCACGCTCACCAGTTGTGTCCTTGCCAGCGGATGGCCCCCGGATAAAAGCCGCAAATGGCTCGACACAAAGGCGCTGATGGATTATGGCTTTACATACTTTAAAAAGCAAAGGATTTCTTTCCAGGATTTCAGCAAAACACCTCTTCGTGTCGCTGACGGTATCGAAAATCAGGTATTTCTCCGCGTCCCGGAACCGATCACTCTTCCGCTGGCGTCCTTTGAAACACTTGAAATCCATTACCGGCTTCCTGCGTCAGTCACGGCACCGGTCAGCACCTCGGATCCCGTCGGAACGATTGAATGCCGGATTAATGGCAGTGTATACAACTCCTATCCGGTTTATCCGTCAGCCTCTGTCGATAAGATTACCTTTTCGCACATTTTATATGAAGTTATTGACGAATTTTTATCGCTTTTTTGCAAGAAATAATTATATAAACATTTTTGTTTTTAAACTTTCAAAAAAAAATTCAAAAAAACTCTTTACTTTTTTTTCGAAACATGATATGATGATTTTGTGCTAAAGCAGAACAAGGGCGTTCTCATTTTTTGAGGATGCCCTTTTTTTATTTATTGCACAAACGAATTTTTTGTGTATAATGGATAAAGGATTGCAGGCACATTTGAATATGAAAATTTTTATGGCAGCACATGCCGGAATGGAGGAAACTATGGAAACAAATGTAATTTCAGATGTATTTGGAACTAAGGTATTTAATGACGAAGTTATGCAGGAATACCTTCCAAAGAAAACGTATCAGTCTTTGAAAAAAACAATTGAAAGTGGTGAAGAGCTTACACCGGAAGTCGCAAACGTTGTGGCACACGGTATGAAAGAATGGGCTCTTAAAAATGGTGCTACCCATTATACTCACTGGTTCCAGCCAATGACCGGCGTGACCGCAGAAAAACAGGACTCTTTCCTTGGAGCAGATTCCGAGTCACATGCTGTTTTGGAATTTAATGGTAAAGAATTGGTAAAAGGAGAACCGGATGCTTCTTCTTTCCCATCCGGCGGACTCCGTGCAACATTTGAGGCAAGAGGATATACAGCATGGGATTGTACCTCTCCGGCATTTCTTCGTGAAGATGAAATCGGCGTGACACTTTGCATCCCTACTGCATTCTGTTCCTACACCGGAGAAGCATTGGATAAGAAAACTCCTCTTCTTCGTTCCATGGAAGCAATCAGCAAACAAGCTGTCCGCATCATGCACTTGTTCGGATATGAAGATGTAACAAACGTTTCTTGTTCCGTAGGACCTGAACAGGAATATTTCTTAGTCGACCATGATCAGTACCTCAAACGTGATGACTTGATCTTTACCGGTCGTACTTTATTTGGAGCAATGCCTCCAAAAGGACAGGAATTGGATGACCACTACTTTGGTACCATCCGCGAGCGTCAGGCAGGTTACATGAAAGACCTGAACATCGAATTGTGGAAGTTGGGAATTCTTTCCAAAACACAGCATAACGAGGTAGCTCCTGCACAGCACGAGATGGCTCCGATCTATAATACTGCAAATATTGCAACCGACCATAATCAGATTGTTATGGAGACCATGAAGAAAGTTGCCCGCCGTCATGGATTGGAATGTCTTCTTCATGAGAAACCATTTGCCGGCATCAATGGTTCCGGTAAACATGACAACTGGTCTATCGTTACCAATACCGGTGTTAACTTATTGAACCCGGGTCCTGCTCCACATGACAACAAACAGTTCCTTTTGTTCTTATCTGCCGTCATTAAAGCGGTTGATGAAAATGCTGCCCTGCTTCGTATGTCTGCATCCAACCCTGGAAATGACCACCGTCTTGGTGCAAACGAGGCACCTCCGGCAATCATCTCTATTTTCCTTGGCGAACAGCTTGAGGATATCGTAGAGCAGATTATCGCTACCGGTACGGCTACTCACAGTATTAAAGGCGAGAAAATGGATATCGGTGTAAGTTCTATTCCTCCGGTTAAGAAGGATGCTACTGACCGTAACCGTACATCACCATTTGCTTTCACAGGAAACAAATTCGAATTCCGTATGGTGGCTTCTTCCATGTCTATCGCCGGTGCAAACACCGTATTGAACACCGTTGTTGCTGATGTTTTGGAAAGCATGGCAGACGAACTTGCCGGTGCTGCAGACTTTGATTCTGCTGTCGATGCTCTCATCCAGAAGACATTGAAAGAACATCAGAAAGTTATCTTCAACGGAAACGGTTATTCTGACGAATGGGTTGCTGAGGCAGAACGCCGTGGCCTTCCAAATGTAAAAACAATGGTAGATGCCACTGCTTCTCTCGTAGATCCTAAGACAATCGAAATCTTTGAACGTCAGAACGTATTAACAAAAGTAGAATTGGAATCTCGCGCCGAGATTAACTATGAAGCCTACGCAAAGGCGATCAATATCGAAGCAAAGACAATGATCGAGATGGCTGCAAAACAGTACATCCCATCCATCATCAAATATACAACAAGTTTGGCAGATTCTGTAAATCAGATCAAGAGTGCCTGTCCGGAAGCTACCGTTTCCGTTCAGACAGAACTTCTTACCAAATGTTCTGCACTTCTTGCCAAAGCGCAGAGTGCTCTGAATACTTTGATTGAAGTAACCGACAAGGGCTGCGCAATGGAAGAAGGAAAAGAGCAGGCTGAGTTCTATCGTGACTCTGTATTTACTGCTATGTCAGAGCTGCGTACTCCAATCGATGAGCTGGAAATGCTTGTTGATAAAGAATATTGGCCGGTACCTTCTTATGGAGACCTGATTTTTGAAGTATAATCATTCAATATAGTTATAAATACCCGAGCCGCAAATGTAGTATTTTCTATGTTTGCGGCTCCTTTTTCTGCATAGAATAAAGTAATCCCCTTTTTTGAGATAGCCATGAAAAAAGTTACTGTTATTCTTCTGCTTGTATTGTGTGCCTATTTTCTTTATCCCCACACCCGCCTCGCATATTACAAACCAATCATTCCAAAGCGGAAATTAACCGCTACTGCTCTCACATTAAAGGTTGGAAAAACCGCATATGTTCATTTACAGCATTCGAAAAAGCCGGTACGCTATTATTCCACCGCTCCCTACATCGCCAGTGTCTCCCCTTTCGGAAAAATCACAGGCAGGCGGACCGGGGTCGCCATCATCCAAGTGATCTCAAACAAAAAATGCTACCGCTGTAAAGTAACGGTCATAAAGTAATCGTCATCAAATAACCGGTATGTTTTCCTTTGTCGCCGCATAAAATATAGCATAAAAAATGATAGGACGGTTATATTATGAAATTACGTCTCACTTTATTTTTCGTCTGTCTGTCCGCTCTTCTGTTTGCAATTTCCGGAAGTGCTCTGGCAGAAGAAAAAACGGTTTCCGGAGGTGCTGTGGACATCAGCGCTGTTTCTGCCGTATTGATCGAGGGTTCTACCGGAGATATTATCTATGAAAAAGACAAGGACAAAGAACTGGTTCCCGCCAGTATTACAAAGATCATGACGCTTACTTTGATCTTTGAAGCACTGGATAATGGCAAACTGACATTGGAAACGCCGGTCTCTGTCAGCGAATACGCCGCAAGTATGGGCGGTTCCCAGGTTTTTTTAGAACCAAATGAAACGCAGACCGTCGATACGATGATCAAATGTATCTCAATTGCAAGTGCAAACGATGCCGCCGTCGCAATGGCAGAAAAAATTGCAGGTTCCGAAGAAGCCTTTGTAAAAAAAATGAATGAAAAAGCTGTCGCTCTCGGTATGAAGCATACACAATTTAAAAATTGCACCGGTCTCGATGATAATATTGAATCCGGCCATTTTTCAAGTGCTTATGACGTCGCGCTCATGTCGCGTGAATTGATCACAAAACACCCGGAGATCAGCAATTATTCTACCGTTTGGATGGACACGATCATTCATAAGACGAAAAAAGGAGAAACCGAGTTTGGGCTGACTAACACCAATAAGCTGGTCCGCTTTTACGATGGGATCACCGGGCTCAAAACCGGTTCCACTTCCAAAGCCAAATACTGTCTGAGTGCCAGTGCACGCCGTGATGATATGGACCTTATCGCCGTTATCATGGCTGCGCCGGATCATAAAAAGCGTTTTTCCGAAGCGCAGGCTCTTCTTGACTACGGTTTTGCCAACTGTCACATTTACCGTGATACGGACATTGCACAGGCATTGAAACCGGTTCCTGTTCAGGGTGGCAAAGAAGATCAGGTAGTTCCGGTTCCGAAGAGCACCTTTTCTTATCTTTTGAAAAATGAAGATTCTTCCGCTGCTCCGACAAGAAAAATAAGTTATTTTGACGCACAAAAGGCACCCCTGAAAAAAGGTGCCCCTGTCGGTTCCGTTGATTATTATGAAAAAGATAAAAAAATCGGTTCCGTTGTCCTCGCCGCATCGAAAGATATCCCGGCCGCCGGGTTTACAGACTACCTTCTCGCGCTGACAAAGAAACTATTCCATAAGTCGTAATTTTCTGGCAGCAAGATATAATTTACGTCCCATTGGAAAATCAAACAATTCCTGCTTGGTCATTCCTTTCAGCGATAAAAACATCCAGAAGAATACCAATGCGCCGACGGCGACGGATACTAACGATGCCAGTGCATTCGCCATATAACCACCTAAAAATGTCAGACACAGGCGGTTCATAAGAGTATATACGATCGCTACTGCGACCCCCATCCACAGACTGGCAGAAAGCGGCACGCCAAATGTCGAAAGAGGTTTCACTTCAAAGGTTGGAATATACCGTTTTAATGCCAAAACATTCAACACACTTACAATAATTGGAAATGTCACATTTCCGATCACTAAAACATATACATTAAGTTCTGTCGCATGCAAAAGTGCCACTACGATGCCGATGTGAATGACAAGTGAAATGGCCGAATGAATGACCGGCAGACGCATTTTATCGATACTCTGCAAAGCTCCTCCTGTTACATTGGAGATAGCATAAAAGATAATGGCGGCAGAACCGGCAAGCATCAATTTACCACCGGTAATATAATCCGACGACGGAAACAGCATGCGGATCAAGCCCTGCCCGATCACCATGTATCCAATCGCACATGGGAAGGCAATGATCATATTAAATTTAATTCCGGAAGAGATATTGTCATTTAAAAGTTTCTCATCCCGTTTTGTATACGCCGCTACTGCACTCGGGATCATCGAAGATGCGATGGATGTCGAAATCGCGATTGGCAGTGTCGTCAAAAGACGATATTTGGAACTGTACATCCCAACCATCGACTTGATCGTAACAGAGTCAATCCCCTTGCCTCCAAGTACATCCCCGAATAGATAATAGTCCACTAAACCGCTGATCTGATATACCGTCTGGCTTAAAATAACCGGAAGAATTGTCATAATCAGCATGCGGTAAATATGAGTTGCAGAATACAGTTGTTTGGTCTGATCTTTCCGCTCCAGTTTATTCTGAATCGGACGATAGATCCAATAAACAAATCCCACCAGAAGAAGGGCAAAAAATGCTCCCATGCATGTTCCGAGTGTACCACCGGCAGCGCCCCATCCACTCTTAAACGGACTGTCTGCGTTCCATTTCATAAGGTAATAGGCACCGGCTACACTCACAATAGCATTGACAATCTGCTCTACGACCTGTGACACCGCCGTCGGGATCATCGTTTTCTTTCCCTGGAAGAAACCACGGAACACTCCCAAAAGGGCAACGATAAATATCGTCGGTGCCAATATACGAAGTGGATATCTCACTCCGGCGTAATCCGGATAAATATGCGTCTCGATAAATCCGGAACCGACAAACAAAAGGATGCCAAATAATCCACCGGAAACCACGGCAAATAAAAGGGTCAGCCGGAAAGTTTTCCCGGTATTTTTGTACTGCTTTTGTATACTCTGGGCGGCAATAATCTTCGATAATGCCAGAGGAATACTGTAAGAGGAAACAATCAACACGATATCATATACATCTACTGCAACAGCATAGATACCATTGCCCTCTTCTCCCAGTATATTGGACATGGGGATTCGGTAGATCATACCGATAAACCGTACGATCAGGGATGCCATGGCAAGGATGCTTCCCTGCTTTAAAAAATCGCTTCCCTGGGATGTCTGTTGTCTTTTCTCACTCATACTGATTCCTTTCTGTTTTCCATTTTTTGTCTATTGCAGTCAATTATTTTTCTTTTAATGAAATCAATTTTTTTCTGCTTGTCGGATAAGCCGCAATGTATGTTTTTCCCGGATTGATCGTAAGTACATTTCCGGACTCATCATAATATGTCATCTTATGATCTGCCTCGCTCTTACGCCATGTGATCTTCACACGTTTTCCATTGGTAAGATAATATCCTTCTCCTTTTCTCTTGTGAAGGAAAAGGTGTTGATATCCGTTTTTATCTATATTTTTCTCTTTTACCAGCTGCACGATAACATTTTTGAAAGCCAGCTGTTTGTTATTTTTGTGGTCTTTATGTTTCTTGCCATATTCATATTTTTTGTATGTCTTACTCTTTTCGTCATATTTGAGATAACACGTTGAGTAATTGGAAAATGGCAGTTTAATATATGTCGTATCGTCTGTGGAATCGAGATCGGTGTCTTCCTCATAAAACGTAAAATGCTCTGCCACATTGTCCGACTTCACCTTTGTGCGGTAACCAAGTTTTTTGGCTCCCTTTTTCATTTTTTTGCCGGTGGTAAACACATTATGCGGTGCCTTATACGAATAATCTCTGGCATAAACGACCGGTCCGACCGCTGACAGACCACTTAAATTGTTAATTCCCAGTTCTTCCATCTTGGAAATCGCATATTTTGTCTGTCCAAAATGGCAGAATATAGCATCCCACTCGCTGGCAAAGCTGACAAAATAATGTCTGGCGCTTCGTACGGATCCCAGTTTCTTGATCTTGTCCACATCCTGAATCACACCAAGCATTCTCGTAATTCCACCTTCTGCAAGAGCTTCATACAATACATCGATCTGTGAAGTTCCCTGCTGATTGGCATTGGCATACTCAATATTGTTGATAATGACCGCATATGGCCGTTTTTCTGCCACTTTTTCCGTAATATATTCTCCGGTCAGATTGCTCCGCACCATGCCTTCATGTGGATCCTTTGTCGGTTCCGGTGTCGCTGTCACTACAGGTGCCTGCGTTGCTTCCGGCGCTTTCTGTTCGTCTGCCACTTTTCCGGAACGATTCATAAGAACCACCGCTCCGGCGGCCATCGCAATTACAACGACAGCACAAATACAACTGATCAGTATTACTTTCTTTTTATTTTTCATTGCTCTATCCTTTCCTTTCTTTTATGTAAAGACATGATTTAGTTGCTTTCGCGCAGGATTCCCATCTGTTCCATGATCTCCCGCTGCTTTGCTTCCATCTGCTTACGTTCTTCCTCTTCCATATGATCGTAGCCAAACAGATGCAGCATACTGTGCACAATCAGAAAACTATATTCGCGCAATTCCGAATGTCCGTATTCTTCCGCCTGTTCTGCGATCACATCGGAGCACAAAACGATGTCCCCAAGCACCAGTTCCTCGCTTTCCGGAGAAATCGTCATGCTGTTTTCAAAGGCTTGTCCCTCAAAACCGCCCGGTGTATCGTATTCCATCATCGGGAAACTCAAAACATCCGTCACA
Organism: uncultured Roseburia sp.; assembly: GCA_900539115.1. Lineage (GTDB taxonomy): Bacteria > Bacillota > Clostridia > Lachnospirales > Lachnospiraceae > Eubacterium_F. The sequence goes on along the minus strand of UQAQ01000016.1, from coordinate 15,749 downwards.
CGGTCAACCTGGCGGTGTTCCGCATTGATCTCACGAATGGTTTCTTTTTCCACTATCGTCACGCTGACTTCTGTCTCATACGGGCAATTTTCATGATCGCACACAAAGGAAATCACTTTTTTCGCCTGTTCTTCCGGATCAAACGGAAATTCTCTTTCTGTCTCATTTTCAAAATATACTGTCATCGGCTTTCTCACTTTCTTTTGTGCTCATTTTTTCGCTTTTCGCGGTACTGCTCTCTTGCCTCAAATTTTTCATAGGCATGTACGATTTTTTGCACCAGCGGATGCCTTACCACGTCTTTGTTGGTAAGATACGACACGCCGATCTCGTCCACATCTTTTAATACCTTTAATGCCTGTTCCAGCCCGGACTGGGTCGAAAATGGAAGGTCTTTCTGAGAAAGGTCTCCGGTGATCACCACTTTGGAGCCAAACCCAATTCTTGTCAAAAACATTTTCATCTGCGCCGGCGTCGTATTCTGTGCTTCATCCAGTATAATAAAAGCATTATCCAGCGTCCGCCCACGCATATAGGCAAGTGGTGCGACCTCGATCAATCCCTTTTCGGAATTTTTGATAAAACTGTCTGCCCCCATGATCTGGTATAATGCATCATACAATGGCCGCAGATACGGGTCAATCTTGCTCTGCAGGTCTCCCGGAAGAAATCCCAGATTTTCTCCGGCTTCGATCGCCGGTCTGGTCAAAATGATCTTTCCCACTTCATCCTGCTTAAATGCCTGTATCGCCATTGCCATCGCCAGATAGGTTTTTCCGGTTCCCGCCGGTCCGACACCAAATACCATCATTTTCTCGCGGATAGCATCCACATATTTTTTCTGGCCAAGTGTTTTTGGTTTTACCGGTTTTCCCTGAATCGTAAAGGCAATCAGCTCATTGTCAATTTCTGCCAAAGACACCGGGGACTTTTCTTTTGACAATGCCAATAAATAATTAACATTTTGCTCCGTAATCGTATTTCCACGCTTTGCCAATTCCAAAAGTTCAGTAAATACACGTTTGGCTTCTGCGACATTTCCACTTTCTCCCTCTACTTTGACGGAACCATCCCGGACGATCACATCGACGCCAAGACTTCTTTCTATTTTTTTTAAATGTACATCCAATCCGCCAAAGATATTATTTTCATATTCTGCCGGAATGTCCAGCAGGATCTGTTCACGTGCCATCTGTCTCTTCCTTTCCCGGTGCCGCCTCAAGTTCTTCCGGCTGCACTTCCTTTTTATTCATCGTTTCTATGCAGGTGCGGATCACACCTGTGATTTTGTATTTATTTTCTTCCTGAATCATATTTTCCGTATGTTCTAAGATTTCATACCCCTCATTTTGCATTTGCTCCATCTTCGTAGCAAGATGTTTCTTAAATATACCGGCCGCCTGCTCTTTGGTATACTGCTTTTTCACTTTTGTGTAATCCAGAAACTGCCGCCGGATAATCTTAACATTGATCTGAAGCGGAATAAACCGCTCTTCAAAACATACATAATTTATTATATCATAGTTACCTGAATTATCAAACCATTTTAATGGATTTTTTAAGGAAATTCGTGAGTCATTGTATTGAAAAGTGTAAATATTCCGTTTTTTTCCTGTCATTTGTTTATCTATATATTCTTTTTGTAACTCTTCTTCCCATTTAACGGTATGCAGCAGCCGGATTTCTCCATCCGCCGTCACTCCCTGCTTTCGAATAATCTGCTCATCATCTCCCACGATATCATAACTTCCCTGTATCAGAACCTGCCCCTTTTTCACGACATCTCCTTTTTGGCACAATGGAGTGCCGCTTCTTGTCACAATTGCCTCAATTCTCCCACCACAAGGTGCCGTCAGACTAACCGCCTGCTCGGTTTCTTTTTTTTCTTTCCTCATTTTTCCCTCTTTTACCTGAATCTGGAGCACACATCCTTTTTCTTCTGCGGAAACCCAGCTCAGATCCGGATGCAGAAGCCTTAGATTTTGTTCGATCTTATCGCACTGCAGATGTTTTCTTGTCATCCCGCGGTACACTCCCATTTCTTCAATCTCGGCTCCCAGTCCTTCTTTGGTATAGGTCTGCTGTCCGCGGAATTGAATATCCCATACAAAAAGGGAAAGGATGTACAAAACCGCGAAAAAAAGACCGATTCCCCACGTAAAGGTCCAATCCCGTCTGGCTTTCAGACACCAAAAAGGAAATCCGCATTTTTTCCGAATATGCGGAACCGTCTTTGTTTTTCGGGCAAGTGGGCGCAATTTCGAATATTCCGCCGCGTACATAAAAAAAACGGCCTGCTTTTCCCTTTCTTTCACCTTCCACAGTTCAATCTCATGATGCCGACACAAATTCATAAATCGTTCCAGATGCCCTCCCGGCACCTGACACTCTATGTATCCCATGATCCACCGCATTCCGGTCCTCCTAACTCGCAAAATATATTTTTTCTATTTTTCCACACACGCGGCATTCATCCGGCTGAAATGACTCAATCCCCAGTTTTTCCCCTTCAATCACCACACGCATATGCTTTCCCTGCACTTTCACAAGGCATTCTGTGTATTCAATCAAGGACTTGTAATTTTCAATAATGGCATATTCCGTTCCAAACATTTTTACAATGGTTGCTCCCTCTAAAATATCGGGCTGGAGCCCCAGTTTTTCTGAAATCGGATTCATGTGACACCCTCTCACAAAAGCCGCTTGGTATATTATATGCAAGAAGACCAAACAACGTGACGCACTTTGTGCAAGCACAGCCATGAGCCGTTTCTTCCGATTGCGTGTCTCGTTGTTTGCACGGAAAAAGGAGGTATCCGACTGAGTCGAACAACCTCCTTCATATGTGCAATTATTTAAATTTTCTTTTACGAGCAGCTTCAGACTTTTTCTTACGTCTTACGCTTGGTTTCTCATAATGCTCTCTCTTACGAATTTCCTGCTGGATTCCTGCTTTTGCACAGTTTCTCTTGAAACGACGCAATGCGCTATCCAATGATTCGTTTTCTTTAACGATTACATTTGACATAGTATCACACCTAACCTCCCTCCAGTTGTAAGATTGTGCAAAATACAACTGTTTGGGTATTTTTTCGCACTAACACATATTATAACACAAATTTGGAAAACGTCAACTACTTTTGGCGATTTTTTCATCCAATCTGCGAAATAATTACTTCTTTGGCCTTTTTCAACGCATCCGGGATACCCGCCGGGTTCTTTCCACCTGCCTGAGCCATATTTGGACGACCACCGCCGCCGCCACCGACAAGGGATGCCACTTCTTTGATCAGATTACCGGCATGTGCCCCTTTCTTGATCGCACCTTCTGTCGCTGTCGCCATCAGGTTTACTTTGCCATCGTTTTCCGTCGCATACAGGATTACGGCTTCACCGAGTTTCTGTTTTGCTTCATCACCAAGATCGCGCATTCCATTCATATCTACACCGGACAATGCTTTCACAAGAACTTTGATGCCATTTACATCTTCTGCCTCGCTTGTTACATCTCCCGCTGCAGCTTTCGCAATCTTTGCTTTCAATTTATCATTTTCTTTGGAAAGTGTTTTTACTTCTTCCTGCAATGCAGTAATTCGTTTTACTACATCTGCCGGACTGACTTTCAGCAGTGCTGCTGCTTCTTTCAGCGTCTCTTCTACCTGATTGAAGTGAGCGATAAGTCCTGCTCCGGTAAGTGCCTCAATACGGCGAACTCCGGCAGCTACACCACTTTCTGAAACAATCTTGAAGGCAGAAATATTACTTGTATTCTTCACGTGTGTACCACCACAAAGTTCGGAACTAAAATCGCCCATCTGAACAACGCGGACCGTGTCACCGTATTTTTCTCCGAAAAGAGCCATGGCGCCGGTCTTCTTTGCCTCATCAATGGTCATTTCATTGGTTACGACATCCAGGCCGTTCTGAATTTCCTGGTTTACAATTTCTTCCACTTCTGCAATTTCTTCCGGTGTCATCGGAGAGAAATGGGTAAAGTCAAAACGGAGTTTATCCGGATCTACCAAAGATCCCGCCTGCTCTACATGATTTCCAAGCACCATACGAAGGGCTTTCTGCATCAAGTGAGTTGCACTATGGTTGTTGGCGATAAGATTTCTGCGAGCCTCATCTACCGCAAGAGTAACGGTTTCTCCTACTTTGATGCTGCCTTTCGTCATCTTGCCGACATGACCGATCTTGGTTCCCTGCAATTTAATCGTATCTTCTACGACAAATTCTGCATTCGCTGTGCGGATCACACCGGTATCGGCAACCTGTCCACCCATTGTCGCATAAAATGGAGTCTCTTCTACGAGGATAGTTCCTTCCATGCCTTCTTTTAACTCATCCACCAAAGCATCTGCCGTCGTCAAAACGGTTACTTTGGAATCGTGGGTAAGGTCATGATATCCGACAAATTTACTCTCAATGGCTGCATCGATCGACTGATAAATCGTAACATCCGCACCCATGTAGTTTGTCTCTTCGCGGGCGTCTCTTGCTTTCTGACGCTGTACTTCCATCGCCTCTTTGAATCCCTCTTCGTCCACGATGAATCCTTTTTCTTCCAGGATTTCAATCGTAAGATCAATCGGGAATCCATACGTATCATATAACTTAAATGTATTTTCGCCGGAAAGAACGGTCTTCTTCTCTGCTTCCATCTCAGCCATCATGTCATTTAAAATAGACAATCCCTGATCAATGGTCTTATTGAAGTTTTCCTCTTCCGTAGCGATCAGTTTCAAAATATAATCTTTTTTATCTGCCAATTCCGGATAACCGTCCTTGGACTCGCGGATTACAACCTCGCTCAATTTGGCAAGGAATGCACCTTTGATACCAAGTAATCTGCCATGACGCGCTGCACGGCGAAGCAGACGGCGGAGAACATAACCACGTCCTTCATTGGATGGCATGATACCATCAGAAACCATAAAGGTTACCGAACGGATATGGTCTGTGATCACACGGATGGAAACGTCTTTCTTGTATTCCGTCTCGTACTCTACATTGGCATATTTGCAGACTTCATCGCGGATGGCTTTGATCGTATCTACGTCAAAAATGGAATCCACATCCTGCATTACGGTAGCCAGACGCTCCAATCCCATACCGGTATCAATGTTTTTATTTTCAAGTTCTTCATAGTTGCCATTTCCGTCATTATTGAACTGGGTAAATACGTTGTTCCAGATCTCGATATAACGGTCACAATCGCAGCCCACCGTACATCCCGGTTTGCCACAGCCGTATTTCTCTCCACGGTCATAATAAATTTCCGAACAAGGACCACAAGGACCTGCACCATGCTCCCAGAAATTGTCTTCTTTTCCAAAGCGGAAGATACGGTCTTTGTCTACACCGATTTCTTTATTCCAAATGTTAAACGCCTCATCGTCGTCCTGATAAACAGACGGATACAAACGGTCCGCAGGAATCTCCAATATTTTTGTCAAAAATTCCCAAGACCAGGCAATGGCTTCATGTTTGAAATAATCTCCAAAAGAAAAGTTTCCAAGCATTTCAAAAAATGTACCATGACGGGCAGTCTTTCCTACATTTTCGATATCACCGGTACGAATACATTTCTGACAGGTTGTCACGCGGCGTCTCGGTGGAATCTCCTGACCGGTAAAATATGGCTTCAATGGTGCCATACCGGCATTGATCAAGAGAAGACTCTTGTCATTTTGCGGAATCAATGAAAAGCTCTTCATCACAAGATGACCTTTGCTTTCAAAGAAATCCAGATACATTTTCCTAAGTTCATTCAATCCATATGGTTTCATGTGGGTCCTCCTTCTATGTCAATACATAATTATCAAAATAAAGACGTACGCAAAACGCACGTCTTTATTTTAGTCTTTTTCGTCTCTTTTGTCAATGTCTTTATGACTTTGCGAGTATCCCGTTTATTTCCGAATCTGCCCATTCCCCAAAATGATATATTTGGTGCTGGTAAGCGCCAAAAGTCCCATCGGTCCTCTGGCATGCAGTTTCTGAGTACTGATTCCTATTTCTGCGCCAAACCCAAACTCAAATCCATCGGTAAAACGTGTCGATGCATTCACATAAACCGCCGCTGCATCAATCTCATTTAAAAAGCGCATGGAACTTTCATAATCCTTTGTAATAATAGATTCTGAGTGTCCCGTATTATACTTATTAATATGTGCGATTGCCGCATCAATGTCCGGAACCACTTTCATGGAAATGATGCGGTCAAGATATTCCGTTCCATAATCTTCCTCGGTCGCAGGCACGATCTTCGCATCGTATTTTTGCGAGATTTCATCCCCGCGGATCTCAACATCATGAGCATACAATGCTTTGCAGATTTCCGGAATGGCTTTTTCCGCGATGGCTTCATGAATCACCAAGGATTCACAGGCATTGCAGACACCGAGACGCTGTGTCTTTGCATTTACAATGATATTGACCGCCATCTCAATATCTGCTGTCTCATCGACATAGACATGGCAGTTCCCGGTTCCCGTCTCAATGACCGGAACGGTACTCTTTTCCACTACCGTGCGAATCAAACCTGCGCCTCCACGTGGGATAAGCAGGTCCATGTACTGGTTAAGACGCATAAATTCCTGTGCCGTCTCTCTGGAAGTATCTTCCAATACCTGAATGGCATCTGCCGGCAAACCGACTGCTTCAAGCGCCTCACGGATTACATTGCAGATTGCCAGATTCGAGTGGATCGCATCGCTGCCGCCGCGAAGGATGACTGCATTTCCTGTCTTAAAGCAGAGTGCAAATGCATCTGCTGTCACATTTGGACGGGATTCATAAATGATTCCGATGACTCCCATCGGCACACGTTTCTGGCCGATCTGCAGTCCGCTCGGTGTCGTTTTCATGGAAATCACTTCTCCTACCGGATCTGTCAAGGCAACGACCTGACGGATTCCCTCTGCCATTCCTCCAATCCGGTCTTCGGTCAAACGAAGTCGGTCAAGAAGAGCCTCCGACATATGATTTTTCTTTGCTTCTTCGATATCTTGATCATTTGCAGCTAATATGTACTCTGTTTTTGCAGTCAACGCTTTGGCAACCGCTGAGAGTCCTTTATTTTTTTCTGTTACCGTCATACGGTTCATAAGAACCGAAGCCTGCTTTGCTGCTGCGCCAATTTCATTTAATGTCATATCCGTGTTTCCTTTCTATGTTTGAATTATTTTCGCTGCATAATTTCTTTTTCTGTCACGATCACATCGGGTTTCACGTCACAGCGTTCCCCGGGGATCAAAATCATTTTTTGTTCGGAAAAGGAGGCAAAAACTGTCATAAAATCGATCATTTTCCACTCTGCCTCATGTGCATTCAGATAACGGTCATAATAACCGCCGCCATATCCCATCCGGTATCCTCGGGCATCGTAAGCCGTTCCGGGCATGATCATAAGCACTTTTTTCTGCTCTTCTTTTACCGTTTCAAAAGAAAACTCCGGTTCTTCCCCGGTTGGCTCCCATATTTTCTGATAACCACGTTTTAATTTCGAAAGATCTGTGATTTCAAAAAAACGTATCTGCTTTTCTTTCACATAGGTTTTTGGCAGATACAATTTCTTACCCTGCGTAAGTACCGCCCGATTTAGCGCATCAACTTCCACTTCCGAACGGAACGCATGGTATGACAGTACAATATCTGCCTCTTTAAACCAGTCTGCCTCCAAAATCTTTTTGGCAATTTCTTCCGATTTTTGTTGTCGGCTTTCTTCATCCATGGAATCTCTTGTTTCCACTGCTTTTTTTCTCACTTTTTCCTTACTGATCATTATTTTTCGTCCCTCACTTCAACCGCTTTTTTCGATCTGAGCGGATGGATACTTCCATCTTTTTCCTGAATCGACACATTGGCAAGGCTCGCACGCAGGTTATTTCTCACGGATTCAATGTACTCCGCACGCAGAAGTGCCTGCTCTTTCGCCTCTTCTTCTGTCAATGTTCCCGCTTTTTTCTTTTTATATAATTCATTGATTCTCGCAATCTTTTTTTCGTCCATAATCTCCTATCTCCGATTCAAATATTCTTTTAAGTGAAAATGTCTGGTGCGGTGTTCTTTAAATACCGTACCAATGTCTTTTCCCGCCATAAGTGTCAGGATATTTTCCATATTGTCTCCATTGATGATCGCCATATCGGCACCTGCATCATTGGCAATACCGGCTGCCGAGATCTTTGAACTCATACCGCCTGTACCAAACGACGTTGTGGGACCTTTCGCCATCTCGATCATTTCGTCGCTGATCCGTTCCACATAAGGGATGAGTTCTGCCTCCGGATTCCGGTTCGGATCATCGGTGTAAAGCCCGTCAATATCGCTGAGCAGTACAAGCATATCCGCTCCGGCGATTGCGGCAACGACAGCCGACAGGGTATCATTATCACCAAATTCGATCTCGTCGATTGCTACCGTATCGTTTTCATTTACGATCGGAATGGCACCTAACGACAATAATTCCTCGAACGTATTGCGTGCATTGTGACGACTTGTGTCATTTTCAATGGTAAATTTTGTCATAAGAATCTGTGCCGTATACTGATTGTATTCGGAAAATAATTTCTGGTATACGGTCATCAGACGGCTCTGCCCGATCGCCGCACACGCCTGTTTCAAACTTGTCGTATCGGGCCGCTTGGTAAGTCCAAGTGCCTTTCGTCCGACCGCGATCGCACCGGAAGATACCACGATAATATCTTTTCCCTGATTATGCAGATCCGTCAAAATACGCACAAATTTTTCCAGTTTTACAAGGTCAAGCCCCCCTGTCTCTTCGTGTGTGATCGTTGAACTTCCCACTTTAAATACAATTCGTTTTTTATCCTTAAATGCTTCTCTCATCATTCTTTCCTTTCTCTCGCGATCGCAAGTGCGACACGCAGACCATCCATCGCTGCCGACATGATTCCACCGGCATACCCGGCACCCTCTCCACATGGATAAAGTCCCTCGCAGACAGGCGACATAAAGGTATCTTCGCGCAATATGCGTACCGGCGATGATGTCCTGGTCTCTGTCCCCAGAAGCAGTGTGTCTCCATCATCAAACCCTTTGATCTTTCTGCCAAACTGCTTCATCCCTTCCATAATACCATTAGAAATCGCCGGGGGCAATATATTTTTCAAGTTTTCTTTTACAACTTCTCCTTTGGTACACGGATGAACTTTTCCAAATTCTTCCGTTTTTCGATTTGTGCAAAAATCTTCCAATCTTTGAACGGGAATTTTTCCTCTGCCAAGTTCAAATGTTTTCTTTTCCAATGCCCGCTGAAATTCGACCCCTGCCAGCACATCGTCTCCCGGATAATCCTCCGGTGTTACGGAAACCACGATCGCACTATTGGCATTTTCGGAATCTCTGCCATGATTGCTCATTCCATTTACGACCGTAAATCCCGGTTCCGAAGAAGCATTTACGACGTAACCGCCCGGGCACATACAAAAACTGTAAACTCCCCGGTCATCCGACGTTCTTCCCGTCAATTTATAATCTGCCGCCGGCAGACGATCGTCCAACGTTCCGTATTGGCGCAGATTGATCGTATCCTGCCGATGTTCCACGCGCACTCCGACGGCAAACGGCTTTGCCTCCATCGGAATGTTCTGCTCTTTCAATGCCTGAAACGTATCTCGGGCACTATGACCGATGGCAAGAACGCAGGCATCGCAAGGGATTTCTTTTTGCTGCCCTGACTCGTCTTTTACAATGACTCCCTCTACCTTTCCATCCGCCTTTTTAATTTCCATAAATTGGGTGTGAAAACAATACGTAACACCCAGTTCTTCCATCTCTTCCCGCATGGATTGAATCACCCCGCGAAGTTTATCCGTTCCAATATGCGGCTTTGCCTGATACCGGATTTCCTCCGGTGCCCCATGCGCAATAAACGTATCCAGAATAAATTTCCGCTTTCCCGTCTTATCTTTTACTCCGGTATTCAGCTTTCCATCTGAAAATGTACCGGCTCCGCCCTCTCCGAAGGAAACGTTGGTCTGCGGATCGAGTTCGCCACTCTTCCAAAAATGAGCCACTTTCTGCATCCGCTCCATCATCGGACCGCCGCGCTCGATCAAAATCGGCTTGTACCCGCAGGAAGCCAGAAAATAAGCACACAATAAGCCTGCGGGGCCCGCACCAACGATAACAATCCGCTTCTCCGGCTCTTTCACTTGAAGTTCCGGGATTTCTTCTGCCAGCGAATGCTCCGGTTCATATTTTGACAAGTTCGCATTTTTCCGATTATGCTTTAAAATCTCATCTTCGCTTTTGGCGGAAAATGCAACCGTATAATTGCAAAAAATATCCGGTTTCTTCCTCGCATCTATGCTCTTTTTGACAATTTGCAGATCGGTTATTTCTTCCGGTCTGATATGTAATTTTGCCGCCAGTTTTTTCTGTATTTCTTTCTTATTATCTTTGCGATAATCAATTTTACATTGTCGATACTGTAACATTTTATGCCTCCTGATCTGTCGTAATCTGACGGGCACACAGGTAACCTGTCGCCCATGCAAAATGCAGATTATATCCTCCACAAATTCCATCTACATCAAGCAATTCCCCGGTCAGATACAAATTTTTCATTTTTTTTGACTCCATCGACGGAATATCCACTTCGGACAGCGGCACACCGCCCGCCGTCACCTGTGCGCGTTCCATCCCAAACGTATCTGTAATCTTTACCGGATACTGCTTTAATAACTCGGCTAAATTTTTCTTTTTTTCCAATACCTTTACCCATTTTTTGTGAACAATGCCCTGTAAATACTCTCTTCCATATTTTTCCATCCATTGTTCCACTTTTTCATTGTCCCAGTCTGGCAGAAAATCCAGTTCACAGATCACCTGACTGCCTGCATCCAAGGCCGCAGCCGCCTGCGAGCAAAGTTGAAATACCGGTATTCCGGAAATTCCATCCTTGACAATCTGAATCTCTCCCCGCTCGTCTGCCACCTTTTTCCCATCGATCCAAAGAGAAACTTCTCCCGGCATCCGCACTCCGGCAAGCATCTCCCACTCGGCACCTTCGGCCTTTAATCCCGTCAATGCCGGATACAGTTTTGTCACCCGGTGCCCCAAACTCCGCGCCAGCAGATAACCGCTGCCATCTCCTCCACAGGGTTTATTGGCCTTTCCCCCACACGCCAGCACAAGCGCATCTGCTTTTACCTTCACACCGCCCTTTGCACAAATCGTAAATTCGTTATTTTTATGTACCACTTTTGCCACTTTCGTCTCAAAAAGGAACTGCACACTGCACCGTTTGCAGGCATTGACCAGAAAATCACGCACGGTAACTGCCTGCCCGGTATAGGGATAGAGGTATCCATCCCTCTCTTTGTGAAAAATTCCAATTTCTTCCATTTGTTCAATTGCTTTATCCGCAGGAAATGCTTCTAATATTTTACTGATTTTCTCTTTTTCTCCATGATAACAGGAAGTCCGCATCTGGAGATTGCTGAAATTGCATCTGCCATTACCGGAAGCCAATATTTTCTTACCGGCAGTTTCATTTTTTTCCATCACAAGAACTTTTTTGCCCTGTCTGCCGCACTGCCAGGCGCACATCAGCCCCGACGCACCGGCACCGGCTATGACAACATCAAACTTCTCCTCCATGGTCTTCCTCGCTTTCCTATTTTACTTGTCACCAAACGCAGTTTGATGACCTGCGTGGGCTTCCGCCCACTTCCTATTTTACTTGTCACGTAACTATATTTCATTGTAGCACATTTTCTCTTTTGACGCGATACCTTTTTGATCAACTCGAAAAATTTTCCAGCATGGAATACAATTCTTCCTCATCCTTCACGAAAAATCCCTCTTTTAATTTCTGCTGTTCTTCTTCCGGCAAATTATCGATCAAAATGCCGGTATATTCATACGGGGTTTTTTGGTCCTCATGATATACGACAACCTGTCCCTCTTCTTCTTTTAAAAAGAATGTCATCGTCTCCTCAGACAAATAATTTTCCCGAACCACGATCTGCTCTTTCGAAAACGAAATCAATTCTTTTTGCTGCGGGATATCTTTTCCGGTTTCTCCCTCATGCTCGTCATTGTAGGTGGAAAAATATGCTTCTAATTCTTCCCTTGTTTTACCTGCAAGTTCTGCCGGCATCGTAGACTCTTCCCGGGTAATAACTCCGGTCACACCTTCGTACACTTCCACAATGTATTTCATGGAAGTATTCGTCCGTATTTCCTTCACGGTATCCACCGGATTCACCTGACTTTTTACCGGCTGACTGTTTCTAATTTTATAGGAACGGTAACTGTAAAAAGCAAACACCGTAAGTAACATGCCAAAACCAAAAAAAATGCTCACATATAGATATCTTCTTTTCATAATAACACTCCAATCTGATATCTATAGTGTGAACATTTTTGATTTTTTTATACATGTAACTATTCCGGATCCAATGCATGGAAATCAATGAATCGTCGTGCTTGCACGTAAGAGGCTTTGATTTCCAGACATTTAGATCCTAATAGGGCTCCCCTCCCCATATGAGCATTTTCAGCCTTGTCAAAGGTGGGAAAGAACACGAAGTGTTCGAAATGCGAATGTGTGGGGAGGGGTGTCCTGAATAGTTACTTATACACAATTATAACTATTCCGGACTAATTCATAACTCGTCCGATCTTAACCGGATGACGATAGTAAGCATTGGAAATCTTAATACCATCACTTGGGTTACTTGCGTGGATAACAAGTCCGCTTCCAATATACATCGCTACATGGTTGATCCGGCTTCCGTTGCTGTAGAAGAACAAATCTCCCGGTTTTGGCGAAGAAACTTTTCTGGTAACTCCTGCCTGCGCTGCGGCATTGTGTGGAAGAGAATGACCATATTTTGCATAAAGGCTCATCGTAAATCCGGAACAGTCAGTACCATGGGTAAGACTTGCACCGCCCCATACATAACGGTTTCCAAGGAACTGTTTTGCATATTCTACGATGGATGCCTGTCCTTCGGATACGCCATCGGAAGAACTTGCGGATACCGTACCCACTTTCACGGCACGTTTCAAAGAATACTGCTCTTCGACAAATTCTTTTGCTACAAAGGCATAATCATCATCTACTGTAACACATACCCAGTTTGCAAGATCTGCATTAATAGCGTCCATTCCACCGGCACGTTTGATCGCCTCTTTGGAAATTTTCTGTTTTTTAATTACTTTTTCTACAAATTCTGTCGTCAGATTGTTTTCGCGGATAACAAATTCTTCTCCCTCGGAAACAACCGAATAAATCGGTGCATCTGTCGTCGGAAGGGCACGTACACGAAGAGAATTGGTTTTGATCTCAACGCACTCACGTCCCACTTTGGTAGCTGCCTTTTCTGCCTTCTCATCGGTTACAAGATATTTGGCTTTGACCCATCCGGTTACATTTCCGGAAACCATCTTTGCCCATCCTTTTTTAATCTTGTAAATGTGACAACCGGCATTTTTTGTCATTTTACCAACAATTTTTGAATTTTCAGACGGCTTTTTACGTACATTCAAATACGTATCCACTTTCGTAGCCACACCAAGACGGCTGTAATTCAAATTTAATTTTACATGATCGTCTTCTTTTTTCGTCTCTTCCGGTGCTGCTGTCGGCTGTGGCTCTTCCGCTGCCGGTTCCGGTGTTACGGAAACCGCTGCGCTCGTCACTGCTCCATTTGCCACCTGATTACAATATTCATCAACTACTACAGCGGCACCACTCAAAGGCTGGTCCGTCGCCACCATTGCTGCACTTACCGGCACTGCGATAATTCCTACCGCAAGGACACCCGCTGCAATATATTTCACATATTTCCTATCGAACTTCAAAATATCATCTCCTGATTTATTACGAATTTGTTACATCTTTTTAATAAGATTATAACAAGTGATTACAAAGTTGTCAAGGATTAGTTGTTGTTTTCGTTTATATTATAATTTGCCGGAAAAAATATTCCTCCATTTCATCAACTGTAATGCACTTTATTTTCTGTGGATAATTTAACAGAGTAGCAATAACCTTTTGTACTTTCTTCGACTGTATCAACATCCTCATCTTCTCATTCCCGCCCACAGTCTCCGGTTTTCCACACCTAAGATTATTCGGATGCTCTGACACACAACAATCTTTATACCAACACCCCCCCATAAGTTTCCCTTTAACAGACCATTTCTCATTTTGGATAAATTCGCCAACCAACGCTTTCATCACTCGCTCCGTAGAATATCTCTTAAAACCAGCTATGTAGTGTAATGTCTTCTTGTCTTCGATCTTTGATAAATTGATTCTATGGTTCTCGACTGCTGCTAAAACTTCCTCGCGAATCTCATATCACAACTCCTCTTCCAGTGTTATCCTATTATTATCAAACTTCAACACTTTAAAACTCTTATCTGATACATTGAGTCCGTCACAGTTTCGCAAAAAAAGCATATACTGGTTTGATACTTCAAAATTAATAAATCTTCTGACATCATCATTCATCAAATTGTCTGCATTATCTACCACAATAAAACTATCCTTGCACTGTCTTATTGCTCCTAAGAAATCATCTGATTTGTAGTTAAATAATTTGATAGAACTATATTCATCCGTCAGCCTGATATCTTCTAACATTTCATAAAGCACTGTTTTACCGGTCCCACTGTCTCCACCCACAAGAGTAATTCTGTCATCAAATTCTAAATCGTATAAAAATGGATCTGCTTTAAATGTAATACTTTTATAAATCATCCGCTTCTCTCCTTTCATACTCCTTACTCCACCAGGCATTATAACCCCTTTCACCAATAGCTATATCCGAATCATTAAAGCGGATTTTCACATCATCCGCGATGTCAAAAAGTGTTGGTCTAGACATATATATCTTTATATTATCCATAGTAAAAATGATTCTAAGCACATTTGGACCACATTCCTCGACATTTACTATCTTATCCGGATGCTTCACAATATTGAGTAATGTTTTACAGCCAGATGATAAATTTCGGATTGTACCTAACCCATACTTTGTTTCAATGTGCTTATCCGGCGTCAGCTTTGCTTCATCCACCTGCTGAATTAAATCAAGTTCATTTTGTGACATTTCTTCATTTCCTGTATTCAAATTGAAATACAAGTCATTTTGAACTATCCAATCCTTTGAGTCCTTTTTTTCTGTATATATATCTATCATGCAGCATCACTCCTTTCTATTGTCACTTTCTTGACTTTTCTAATTTTTGTTAAGTAAATACAAGTATATTCTGTAAATACATATTTATAATTATTCTCTCACTCTTAACTGCATATAATCATTTAAACATTTTATATAGGGTATTTCGATAGTTTTTTTAATGTATTAAATAATTTATTTTTATCTGATACCCCAGCGGTCTTTAAAATAAGCATATATACCATTGCTCTTAACAGTTCTGCGTCCCAATACATATTTCTTTCAAACTTATATTCAACATTTCCATGATCTAACGCATTTCTACTATTTTTTATGCGCTCTGGCATTTTAACATAGTCCTCTTCAAAATCACACTTTATGTTTTGTTCTCCATATATTTCTATAAACTCTTGGAGCACAATATCAATGCGTTTCTTTAATGTTTCTTTAGCATTTTTCATTCCTTCAATTATTTCATCAAAATATATCTTTTCTGAATCTGTATAGTGGCTCAGTTGTCAAGACAAAAATTTGATATTTTTATAATGAACTGATATGTTGACGAGTTACATGGAAGAT
>UQAQ01000015.1 GCA_900539115.1 uncultured Roseburia sp. | reverse complement strand
TGAAGGCTCATTCTGCTGAGAAACAATTAAAAAAATCCCTTATATTAAGGGAAAAAAGACTTGATTATTTAGGGAGGATGAATATGACTTTATTGGATAAAGTGACTATATATGTGGATGCGGGATTCCCGATTTTATTAATTCATAGTTACGAAGAAAAGAAAATCGATGAAATTGTAAAAAAATCGGCAGCAGGTCGAGAACTCTATGAGTGGAACGGTGTTACGGGCTTTACAGATTTTTCTACAAAAAAATCATACAATTTAATGGATTGTTCTTTGCAAGGTACACTTAAATATTTAGTAAATGGTGACGAGTTGCAGGGAAGGATTGTAGTATTAAAAGATGTACATAGTTTAATGGATGAGCCGGAAATTATTGCGATTATAAAAAATATTGCACTTAGAATTAGTACAGGGGAATTAGATACCAATATTATTATTGTATCTTCAAGTAAGTATATTCCCCAGGAATTAGAGCCATATACATCCGTTTTGGAAATGGATTATTTGAAAACAGATGAGATAAAGAAAATAATTCAAGAGGTAATTAGTGATAATAACTTGAATCAGGTTCAAAACGATTTATTAGATGAAATGGCAATTTCATTTAAAGGATTATCTCAATTTGAAATAGAAAACATACTGGCATTAGCAGTAAATGAAGATAATGGTGAACTTACAAAGAGAAGTTTAAAATTTATATTTGAACAGAAGCGACAGAGGATAATAAAGTCCGGAATCCTAGATATGATACCGCCGAAAGAAACAATAGAGGATATTGGGGGGCTTGATAACCTTAAGAAATGGCTTACGAAGAAAGCAAAAGTTTTTAAAAATATTGACAAGGCTCAAAAATTTGGTGTTGATACCCCCAAAGGAGTTCTAATTGCAGGTGTCCCCGGATGTGGCAAATCTCTTAATGCAAAAGCAGCGGCAGCATTGTTTGAAGTACCCTTATTGAGATTAGATATGGGACGGATAATGGGAAAATATGTTGGAGAATCAGAGGCTAATATGCGAAAAGCTATTGCATTAGCAGAAGCGATCGCTCCCTGTGTTGTTTGGATTGATGAGTTGGAAAAAGGACTTGCGGGAATCGGAGGAGACAATGGAGGATCTGATGTTACAACTAGATTGTTTGGTAGTTTGCTTACATGGATGCAGGAAAAAGAGAGTGCAGCGTTTGTAGTAGCTACAGCGAATGATATTACTAAATTACCTCCAGAATTGTTGCGAAAAGGAAGATTTGATGAAATATTTTATGTTGGACTTCCTAATGCAGAAGAGAGAAAGAAAATATTTCAAATACATATAAGTAAACGTAGGAAAAGCAATGCAGAATTGAGAAATATTGATTTTGATATACTTGTATCAAGAACTTCCGGATATAGTGGAGCGGATATTGAGGGTATAGTAAAGGAAAGTATAGAGAATGTATATGTTGATGAAAAAAAAGAACTTACAACAAATGATATATTAGAGACAATCCGTCATACGCATTCTTTGTCTGAAATTATGAAAGAACCTTTGAAGAAAATGTCAGAAGAATATGAGAATAGGAAATTAAAAAATGCATCAGAAGAAAGATAGGAGAAGTTTATGTCAGATATTTATGCTATGCAGGCGAGTAAAAATGAGATAAAAGAAAGCATTAAGATGATCGCAATAACACAAGAAGAGGTAAACAAAGCTTCGGAGATGATTGGAAAATTTGTAGGTGGTTATTCGAAGAAAGACAAAGAGTTGACCGATGAAGTGTGGTTGGCGAAAGAACTTCAATCAGAATTACCGGATAAATCAGCTGAAGAATTATGTGGGCTTGCATCGGAAATTATGGAATCTGTGAAAGAATATAATTTAAATTATCAGGATGTATGCAATGTTGCAAAACACGGTATTGAAAGCAATAAATGGTTAACAAATAAGATTTCTGAAGTTTCGGTAGGCTTATCGGTAATTGATTATGGAAATTATTTGAATGCTATAGATAATTCTATTACAAACGCTAATGCACAGATGCTTAGGACTGTAACAACAAATGCAGGAGATATAAGTCAGTGCATGAATCTAGATGGATTTATAGCTGAACAGTATGCGGTAAATACTTTTAATATGCAAGCTCAATTAGATGGTTCACCTTATTATGCTGAAGTTATGGTTCCAAATCCAGGAGAGACATATGGGTTAAATTCATTTGACACAGTAATTAAAGACATACATACAGGGAAAATAGTACATCAATATCAATTCAAATTTGGAAAAGATGCAAAAACGACAATTGGTTTGTTGAAAAGTGGAAATTACAATAATCAAAGGTATGTTGTGCCTGCTGATCAAGTAGCAGAGATAAAGAAAGCTTTTCCCAATAAATCAGTTGAAGCGTATATGGGAGGAACAGACAGAGTACCTACAAAATCAGGAAGTCTAACGAAAGAAGAAGCAAAAAAATTACAATTAAATACACAGGAAAAAGGTGTGCTGCCGCGGGATGATTGGAATGCATTTAATACAAAAGAACTTGCACTTAATATTGGTAAGAATGCAGGAATGGCAGGATTACAAGCGGCAGTTATTACAGTAGGATTTGATTTAGTGACCAAAAAAGTTAAGGGGGAACCCATAGATGAGAATGAAACTGTTGAATTAGCATTAAAAGCAGGTACTGATTCCGGAATTAAAGCAGCAGCGGCAGGGGCATTAAAAGTTGCTTCTGAAAAAGGAGTAATTGCTATTATTCCACCAGGAACACCAGCGAATGTAATTGCTCATATGGCGTGTGTTGGAATTGAAAATGCTAAGATTTTGGTGAAAGTAGCAAGTGATGAGATATCAATGACAGAGGCTGTTGATATGATGACAAGAACTACTACAGCAATGGTGTATGGAATAGGGTGGGGAACAACAGGAATGGCAATTGGTGCAGCTGCACTATCGTGGATCCCAATTGTTGGACCAATTGTAGGTGGAATTGTAGGTGGAACAGTTGGATATATGGCTGGTTCAAAGTTTGGAACTGCTATATATTTGGGGTTAAAAAAATTAGGAAGCGTTATAAAATCAACTGCGAATAAAGTTTGGAGCGGTGTGAAAAAAATTGCTAATGGAGTAAGAAGTGGATTTAGAAATTTTAAGCAAAGATTATTTGGATAGAGTACCTGAATATGGATTGATGTTTACAATAAAAGAAAATACAAAAGGAATTATTGCAAATAAATAAGTTAATTCGACGCAAGAATTTTAGCACAATTTCCGGTTCTTTCTGCCGAGAAATGTTTTATTAAATCGTGTAAAATAGGAGAAAAGAAGGGAGAATGCCATATGGAGGAAAAATCGGTAATTAAAAGAATATTAATAGCAGTAATTGTAGTGTTAATCGGGGCTGTTTGCATTGCTGGCTTCTTGGCACTAAAACACAGCCATGGTGGATCTTGGGATGTTTTGCTTGTTTTTGGAATTAAATGTACGAGCATGTCTTCGTTTTGGAGATTTATGATTATATACTTTATTATTTTTGAATTACTTATTTGGGTGTCTGCGTATTTGGCTGCCGGAGTGGTTGGTTGTTTTGGAGATACATCAATTGGAGCCACGATTTCAGTTATTATCGCTATTGTAGGAGTTATTGCACTGGCGGGGGTAGTTTCTTGGAAAGCTGTTGGATATGTGGACAGTCAGGTGGAAAAAATTACTATAATGCTATGGGGCAAAATATTGTTTGTGATTTTGTCATTGCTGCAAGCATCTTTTCAGACGATGATTAAATTGGATAATTTCTAAGTTGACAAAAAGGCAGGTGATTCCGATGGGTGAAAAATATGCAAAAAATGCACGTACGCTTGATATGTACGAGCGGCTGCGTGAGGGAAAGAGCATTCGAAAATGCGAGGAAGCCCAGCGGTTTGGTGTCGATGAACGGTCGATTCAAAGAGATATCGATGATATCCGGGCCTTTTTGGATGAGCGACAGATGCAGGGAGATGGGCGGCAGGTAATTTATGACCGCGCAAAAAAAGGATTTGTTATGGAAGGACAGGAAGCCAGTACCATGTCAAATAGTGAAATATTGGCGGTTGCCAAAATCCTTTTGGAAAGCCGGGCATTTTCGGGCAGAGAAATGACTGATGTTTTACAAAAAATGGTAGATGGATGTGTGCCGCGGCAGAATATGAAAGTAGTTTCAGAACTTATTTCCAATGAGTCATTTCACTATGTGGAATTGAAACATGGCGGATGTGTGGAAGAAAAATTGTGGCAGATTGGCATGGATATCAAAGAGCATAATCTTTTGAAGATCCGGTATCAGCGTTTGGATGCATCAGAACAGCCGGTGGTGCGTGTGGTTGAGCCGGTGGCAATTTTATTTTCAGAGTATTATTTTTATCTCAACGCGTACATTGTGGAGCACACGAAAAATGGAAAGTATGAGAGAAATTACGATTATCCGGCGATATTCCGGCTGGACCGCATCTTGGATGTGGTGGAAATGGGAGAGAAGTTTCCGATTCGCTATAATAGCCGGTTTGAAGAGGGCGAATTTCGCAAACGCGTGCAGTTTATGTACCCGGGAGAACTGATGAAGGTCCGATTTTATTACCGAGGCGTAAATGTAGAGGCGGTTCTTGACCGGCTGCCGACGGCGCGTGTTGTGTCGCATACCGCGGGAGAATGGCTCGTCGAGGCTGAGGTGTACGGAAAAGGAATGATGATGTGGCTTTTGAGCCAGGGCGAAAAGATTGAGGTCGTCTCGCCGACTGCTTTTCGGGAGGAAATGGTGGACAAGCTGCAGAAGATGTTGGGAAATTACAGATGAGGAAGTTTTAGGTGGCGGAAAACTAGTTACAAGTTTAGTATGACTATGATATTATTTGAATAATATTGTATTACAATTTGGTCTGAGTGAAAACTTTTAGACCACTGTAGACGGGAAGAATTTCCAGCCATTTCTAGTTGGAAGATGTATAAACATTATGATGATATTAGCAAAGGAGATATTGATATTATGCAGAAAAAAGATAATGGAATGAAGAAATTATTAATTATTGTTATTGTGCTGTTATCCATAATTATTGTGGGGGGCAGTATGATGTTTTTAGTTCAGATACGTGAAAAAGAGGAACAATCTACTGGTGCGGTTCCCACAGCTGTCCCTACAAAAACACCGGAGGAAACGATAATTGAAGAGAGTAAAAAATTGTTTTCAAAAGGGGAGTATGAACAGGTAATCAGCAATTTGGAGCCTTATACTTTCAATCCAGAAGCAGAAAAATTGATTAGCTATAGTCATTTAAATCTTGGAAATGAGCTCATGAATAATGAAAAATATGAGGAAGCCATAGAGCACTTTCGTAGTTCAGACGAAAGCGAAGCAAAAGAAAAATTGGAAATTTGCAAAAAGGAAGTGAAGAAAAAATCACAGATTATTGTTGTTCAATATGCGGTTAATCAGTCAAAAAATGATGAAAAGGGAAAATATTTTTCAAATGGAACGGGAAAATTACACTTTGTTTCAGATACACCGTTGGATGGTGAATGGTGTGATACTGGTGGAAAATACATTACCTATACAATGCCCGAATCGATGATTCATTTTGTGATTAGCAATCAGACAGGGAAAACGTTAAAAAATTTGAAACTCATTCTTAATTTTGATGGAATTGCATTATACGAATCATTAGATAATACAAGTAATGGTTTTGAATACCAAAATTACATCAATGGACTCGGCGGATATGCGGGAGCAATTGGCTCATTTGGAACACTACAAGATGGTTTACAGTTAAGTACAACATTTAGTTTACAATCATCCTATTCATTTGATGGTTCAAATGGTGGGAATGTAACAATAAGCGTTTCAGCAGATAATTTTAAAACACAATCTTATAAAATTCCTATCGTGGTTAAGTAACAAAATATTAGGATTGTAATCAATACAGATATTTTTACCGAAAATCACTTGCATTTGAGAGTGTACTATGTTATACTGTCGAAAAGCAAGTGATTTTTAGTCTAGTATAAAATAAGTAAAAGAGTCGAATAAGTTGGTATATCATTCTTGCTTTAAATTCCAGAAAACAATTACAAAGCAGGAGTGAAACGAATTAGGGAAAGTGAAAGTTTTTTCATTACAAAACTCCTGCTAAACACACAGAAGGGAGATTTTGAATGAAGAAAAGAACAAAAACAAAAACCAAAACGCAGCCGGTAGTGATACGAAATTACAGGGACACTTTATTCCGTATGCTGTATCGGAACAAAGTGAGGTTACTGTCGCTATTTAACGCAGTCAATGGGACGCATTATGACAATCCGGATGACCTCACCATTACTACATTGGAGGGTGTATTATATCTGGGAATGAAAAATGATGTATCTTGTATCATTGATATGATGATGCAATTGTATGAGCATCAGTCGACAGTTAATCCAAACATGCCATTGCGCAACTTATTTTATGTGTCGGATCTGTTACAGAAATACATTTATGAAGAAGGTCTAGACATCTATTCCCGCAAGCAGATCAAAATCCCGACACCGAAGTTTGTCGTATTTTACAATGGAGATGAGGAGCAGCCGGAGCGGAAAGAAATCCGTTTGTCAAAAGCCTTTTCTGCCAATACCGGTGAGACTAACATGGAATTGGTTGTGCTTCAGATCAATATCAACAAAGGACAGAACGAAGAATTGAAAGCAGCCTGCAAAACCTTGCAGGAATACGCAGAGTTTACGGAGAGAGCACGCGAACATAGAAAAGAAATGGAATTGGAGGATGCGATACGGACAACGATAGACGAATGCATCCGAGATGGAATCTTAAAAGATTTTTTGTTAAAAAACAAGGCGGAGGTGTATCATATGTGCTTGTATGAATTTGATGTGGAACTGCATGAACGAGTACTTCGGGAAGAAGAAAGAGAGGAAGGCAGAATTGAAGGCAGGCGTGAAGGAATTCGAGAGGGGCGATTAGAAGGACAACGAGAAGAAAGAATATTTGCCAAACAGGTTTTTAAGGCTTTCCTGAGCGGGAAAACTCCGGAAGCGATTGCGGAGGAGCTGAATGTTCCGGTGGAGGAAGTGAAGAATCTGGTAGATTGATAAAGCCAGGCGTTTTGGACCCAAGCAAATTTTTTCTTGACTTAGAGTTCACTCCAAGTGTTATACTTATTATGTAATAAAGAGACAGCATAGGAGGTGACAGCTTATGACGATCAAGGAAGTCAGCGAAAAGTATGATATCAGCGCAGATACATTGCGGTATTACGAGCGGATCGGAATGATTCCGGAAGTGACACGAAACGCCAATGGCATCCGGAATTACCAGGAAAGTGATCTTGGATGGGTGGAATTGGCAATCTGCATGAGAAGCGCAGGACTGCCGGTGGAGGCTCTGATTGAATATGTAAAATTATTCCAGAAGGGCGATTCGACTTTTGCCGCAAGACTTCAGCTTCTGCAGGAACAGCGGGAAAAATTGGAAGAGCAGAAAGCGCAGTTGCAGGCGGCGATGGACAAACTGGATTATAAGATATCAAGATATGAAAAAGCTGTTGAAACTGGAAAATTAACCTGGGAGGAAGACAAATGTATTTAGAAAATATCAATGGACCCGAAGATGTAAAAAAATTAAATGATGAGCAGATGACCGCACTTGCCGAAGAAATGCGGGCGGCGCTGTTGAAACGGGCGAGTATTCACGGAGGTCATTTTGGCCCCAATTTTGGTATGGTAGAGGCGACGATCGCATTGCATTATGTGTTTGAATCGCCAAAGGACAAGATTGTTTATGATGTGTCACATCAGACGTATCCACACAAAATGCTGACGGGAAGAAAGGATGCGTATTTGTATGAGGAGCACTACGATGATGTTTCCGGATATAGTAATCCGCATGAAAGTGAGCACGATCATTTTACCGTTGGACATACGTCAACGTCTGTGAGCCTGGCACTTGGTCTTGCCAAGGCACGCGACCTGAAAGGGGAAGACGGCAATGTGATCGCGGTGATTGGAGATGGATCGCTCAGTGGCGGGGAAGCATTGGAAGGACTTGACTGGGCGGCAGAGCTTGGTGGCAATTTCATTATTGTGGTCAATGACAATGACATGTCGATTGCTGAAAATCATGGTGGTCTGTACCGGAATCTCAGACTGCTTCGTGAGACGAAAGGAACGGCAGAGTGCAATCTGTTTCGTGCGATGGGACTTGACTATCGTTATGTGGGCGAGGGAAATGATGTGCGTGCACTGATTGATGCATTTACGGCAGTAAAGGACAGTAAAAAGCCGGTCGTTGTGCATATTAAGACATTGAAAGGAAAAGGATATGCGCCGGCGGAGGCTCACAAAGAAGAGTGGCATTACAGCGGACCGTTTCATATTGATACCGGAGAACCTTTGATGGAAATGGAAGGTGAAGGCTACGAAGATGTGACGGTTTCTTATCTGCTTGATAAAATGAAAAAGGATCCGAGTGTCGTAGCTATCACATCCGGAACGCCGACGGTGATGGGATTTACTGAGGACAAGAGAAAAGAAGCCGGAAAGCAGTTCGTCGATGTGGGAATTGCAGAAGAGACGGCGGTTGCCCTTGCTTCCGGTATCGCGGCAAATGGCGGAAAACCGGTGTATGGAGTCTATAGTTCCTTTGTTCAGAGAACGTATGACCAGCTTTCGCAGGATCTCTGCATCAATAATAATCCGGCGACAATCATTACATTCTGGGGAACGGTCTATGGCATGAATGACGTGACACATCTCGGACTGTATGACATTCCGATGATGGCAAATATTCCAAATCTTGTCTATCTTGCTCCGACGACAAAGGAAGAATATCTGGCAATGCTGGATTGGAGTATGGAGCAGAAGGAGCATCCGGTTGCAATTCGTCTCCCGGGTGGCGCGATGATTTCCGATGGCAAGAAAGTTACGAAGGACTTTTCAAAATTGAACCGCTACGAGGTGACAAAAAATGGAAGTAAAGTGGCATTGATCGGGCTTGGAACATTTTATTCTCTTGCTGAGCAGACAGCAGAAACGCTGAAGAAAGATGGCATGGATGCGACGGTTATCAATCCGTATTATATCACCGGCGTGGACGAAGAACTTTTGGAGAATCTGAAGAAAGATCATGATGTCGTTGTGACACTGGAGGATGGCATCCTCGATGGTGGTTTCGGTGAAAAAATCGCACGTTTCTATGGCGCTTCTGACATGAAAGTGCTGAATCTTGGTCTCAAAAAAGAATTTTTAGACCGTTATGATGTGGCAGAGGTAATGGAGAAAAATGGCTTAACGGTTCCTCAGATAACGAAGAGAATTAAGAATCTTTGCTAGTTCTTAACCGGTTTTTGTATAAATCCCCTTTACATGGGGAAAAATACATGGTAGGATAAGAACAACCTGCAAAGAGGGAGTAGTTCCGGATTTGAAAAGTCCGGTGTAGATTTCGTCAGTACGATTCGAAAGAATCCGGGGTCTACGGAACAGAAATTGTTGAACAAGACTTTTTGTGCATGTGTTTTGCGTGCACAGAAAGTCTTTTTTTGACGAAATAAGTCCGTCTCAGACAAGAAATTGCTTTCTGCTTGCAGAAAAAGAAATTTCTTGTCTAGAGACACAAACCACAAGAGCAGGGAGCGCAATAGCGCGGAGTGCGAATGGGGCAACTTGCGGGAGTGCGGAGCACAAAGCAAGTTGAGGACTTATTAATAAGTCCGTCTCAGACAAGGCAGAGCGGCGAAAGGCAACGCAAAAGGGAAACCCTAAAAAAGAAAGGATCATGATTATGAAAGAAATTTACCAAATGACCAAGGAAGAAGTTCTTCAAACCAAGCACGCCTCCGAAGAGGGCTTGACGGAGAGCGAGGTGCTGAAAATACGACAGGAGATGGGAGAAAACTGTCTGAAGGAAGCAAAGAAAAAAAGTCCGGTGCGGATCTTTGCGGAGCAGTTTCTGGATCTGCTCGTTATCATTTTGATCATCGCGGCGGTTGTGTCGATGCTGTCCGGAAATGTAGAGAGCACCGTCGTAATCTTTGTTGTCATTGTGATGAATGCGGTGCTTGGAACGGTACAGTACCTCAAGGCAGAAAAATCGTTGGATTCGCTGAAAGCACTGTCGTCTCCTCATGCAAAGGTGCTTCGGGAAGGAAAGAAGATGGAAATTGTTTCCAAAGATGTCGTGCCGGGGGATATTCTTCTTTTGGAAGCAGGCGACATGATTGCAGCGGATGGGCGTATTTTGGACAATTATTCGCTGCAGGTCAATGAAAGTTCGTTGACCGGGGAATCGGCAAATGTTGACAAGACAAACGAGGCTATCGTGGGAGAAGCAGCGCTCGCGGACCGGATTAATATGGTGTATTCCGGTACACTGGTAACATATGGGCGTGCGACAGTGCTCGTAACGGCGACGGGAATGCAGACAGAAATGGGAAAGATCGCAGATCTCATGAATGCCACGCAGGAGAGAAAGACGCCGCTGCAGGTGAGTTTGGATGATTTTGGAAAGAAACTTGCTATTGTTATTATGATCATTTCGGCCCTTGTATTTGCGCTTAGAATCTGGCAGAAGCAGCCGGTGCTGGATTCGCTCATGTTTGCTGTGGCGCTTGCCGTAGCGGCGATTCCGGAGGCGCTCAGTTCCATCGTTACGATCGTGCAGGCGATGGGGACACGGAAAATGGCAGCAGACAATGCCATCATCAAAGAATTAAAAGCTGTGGAAAGTCTCGGCTGCGTGTCGGTAATCTGCTCCGATAAGACGGGGACACTGACACAAAATAAAATGACAGTAACGGACATTTATATCGATCATACGGTTCTGAAGCCGGAAGAACTGGATCTGATCGAACCGCTTCACCGAAAACTTTTATACAATGCAATCCTGAATAACGATGCTTCCTTTCAGAAAGGCAAGGAAATCGGGGATCCGACGGAGAGTTGTCTTTTGACGATGGCACAAAAAGCAGGGCTGACAAAGGCGGGCGTTTCGGAAGACGACATCCGAGAAATGATGCCAAGACTGGAAGAAATTGCCTTTGACTCGGAGCGTAAATTGATGAGTACCAAATACCGTCTGCATGGTGTATCGACGATACTTACCAAAGGCGCTGTCGATGTTCTGCTGGATCGGAGTGTGAAATTGGCAGAGAGTGGGGGGAGTCGTGAAATCAATGACAAGATAAAAGAAGAAATCCTGCGGCAGAATCAGGAATTTTCGGAAAATGGTCTCCGTGTGCTCGCGTTTGCGTATAAAGAAGTGGATGAGGGCGAAGAACTGACGCTGGACGAGGAAAATGGATTTACATTTATCGGGCTGGTGGCAATGATCGATCCACCGCGGGAAGAAGCAGCGGAGGCAGTCCGTACAGCCAAACTTGCCGGAATCCGTCCGGTAATGATCACGGGTGACCACAAAGTGACAGCGGCTGCGATTGCGGCCCAAATTGGCATTTTTGAAGAAGGGGATCTTGCAGTGACTGGGCAGGAATTGGATGCCATGAGCGATGAAAAATTGGATGAGCTTTTGGAAGAAATCTCGGTTTACGCAAGAGTTTCGCCGGAAAATAAAATTCGAATTGTAAAAAGCTGGCAGAAGAAAGGACGCATCACGGCGATGACGGGCGATGGTGTCAACGATGCACCGGCATTGAAAAAGGCCGATATTGGCGTGGCAATGGGAATTACCGGTACAGAAGTGTCGAAAGATGCGTCAGCGATGATTCTTGCGGATGACAATTTTGCAACAATCATCAAGGCCGTTTTGAACGGAAGAAATGTCTACCGAAATATTAAAAATGCAATTCAGTTTTTGCTTTCCGGCAACATGTCAGCAATCATTGCGGTACTTGCCTGTTCTGTGCTGGCACTGCCGTCGCCGTTTGAACCGGTGCACCTTCTCTTCATAAATTTATTGACCGATTCGCTGCCGGCACTTGCCATCGGTATGGAGCCATCGGATCCGCAGTTATTGACGCAAAAGCCGCGAGATCCGAAAGAGGGGATCCTTATGGGAAAATTTGTACGCCGGCTTTTGGGATATGGTGCGCTCATTGCAGCTGCGACGATGACTGCTTTTTCTATGGGATTACAAAAGGATGCGGCAACAGCGGCGACGATGGCATTTGCGACCCTGACACTGGCGAGGTTGTTTCACGGATTTACCTGCCGGAGTGAACGCCCCCTTGTTGATGTGAAATTTTCTACGAATTTGTGGAGTATCGGTGCATTTGCGGCAGGTACCTTATTGCTGGCGGCAGTTCTCTTTATCCCGGGGCTTCACAATCTGTTTGAAGTCATGCCGTTAAATGTGACGCAATATGCTTCTGTTCTGGGACTGGCGGTGGCACCGACTATAGTAATCCAGATGGGTAAAATTGTACTGGCAAGAAGGAAAACAATCTGTTAAAATAAACTCAGAAACACACTTTTCGAGAAAAGAGGCGATGATATGAATACAAAGCGGGAATTTTGGCAGCGAAATGCGATGGCAGTGATCGGGATGCTGATATTTTCAGCCGGCATCAATCTTTTTATCGTACCGGCAAACCTCTACAATGGCGGAGTTCTGGGAATCAGTCAGGTGCTTCGTACGGTATTGGTGCGCTATCTTCATGTGGCAGCCGGAACGACGGATATAGCCGGTATCATCAACATGCTCCTGAACATTCCGCTCTTTGCGCTGGCGTATGTATTTGTCGGTAAGAAATTTTTCTTTCGCACACTGGTCTGCGTGATCAGTCAGACATTGTTTCTCAGTCTGATTCCGATACCGGCGGTGCCAATCGTGCAGGACTCCCTTACTGCGAGCATCATCGGTGGGATTTTTGGAGGAACCGGAATCGGCATAGCATTACAGTCCGGGGGCTCCAGCGGAGGCCTGGATATCGTTGGAATGATCTTTACCAAACGGTTTAAGGCATTTAGTGTCGGAAAAGTGTCCTTGTCGGTAAATGCCGTTATTTACATTATTTGTGCGGTGTTGTTTGGGCTTCCTACGGCGGTGTACAGCATTATCTATTCAGCAGTAAATATGCTGATGGTCGACCGGACGCATGCGCAGAATATCAACACGGAAGTGGTAATATTTACCAAAAAGAAACCGCTGGAGATCATTGATTATATTGTCAATGAATATCACCGGGACGCAACCTGGTGGGAAGCGAAGGGCGGTTATACTGAGGAAAATACGTATATGGTCATTGTCGTCTTGTCCAAATACGAATGCGCTCATCTGAAGCGTGAGTTGAAAGAAGTGGACGAGCATGCGTTTGTCGTCGTAAAAGACGGGATGTCGGTTGTGGGAAAATACGAAAAGCATTTACAATGATGAAAAAGATTCTCATTTTAAAGGCCGTTTTTGTGGGGAAAATCTCTTGTTTTTTGCAAAATATTAGAATATACTAATAACTGTTAGTAAATACTAACCACAAGACTGTTTTTTGAAAGGAGAATAACAAAGTGAATCATTTGCAGATTGAAAAGATAATAGGAAGAGAAATTATGGATTCCCGTGGAAATCCGACCGTAGAGGCAGAAGTTTATCTGTGTGGCGGTGTGATGGGAAGAGGAACTGCCCCATCCGGTGCGTCTACCGGTGAATTTGAGGCGCTTGAACTTCGTGATGGCGACAAGGGAAGATATGTTGGAAAAGGCGTTTCCAAGGCGGTTGAAAATATCAATACGACGATTCAGGAGACACTGAAAGGGATGGATGCGTCGGATATTTATGCAGTGGATGCGGCGATGAGAAAAGCGGACGGAACAAACGACAAATCGAATTTGGGAGCCAATGCGGTCCTGGCTGTTTCCATCGCTTGTGCGAAGGCAGCAGCCAATGCGTTGGAGATTCCATTGTACCGTTTCCTTGGCGGAATCAGCGGAAACCGTCTTCCGGTTCCGATGATGAATATTGTAAACGGAGGATGCCATGCATTGTCTTCCGGACTTGATGTGCAGGAATTTATGATCATGCCGGTCGGAGCACCTTCCTTTAAAGAATGTCTTCGCTGGTGTGCGGAAGTATTCCATGCACTGGCCTCGATTTTGAAAGAAAGAGGACTGGCTACTTCTGTCGGCGATGAAGGTGGTTTTGCCCCTGCATTGAAATCCGATGAGGAAGCCATCGAAACTATTCTCGAGGCAGTGAAAAAAGCAGGATATGAGCCGGGAAAAGATTTCAAGATTGCGATGGATGCCGCTTCTTCCGAATGGAAAACAGGCACTGTGGGAGAATATAAACTTCCAAAAGCCGGAACGGTTTATACGTCAGAGCAGTTGATCGACCATTGGAAAAAACTGGTTGAGAAATACCCAATCATCTCCATCGAGGATGCATTGGACGAAGAAGACTGGGAAGGCTGGAAAAAACTTACCGCAGAACTTGGCGACAAAGTACAGCTGGTCGGCGATGACTTGTTTGTAACAAACACCGAGCGTCTGGCAAAGGGAATTGAACTTGGCTGTGGGAACAGTATCTTGATCAAACTCAATCAGATCGGTTCTGTATCCGAGACCCTGGAAGCCATCAAAATGGCACATAAAGCCGGATACACAGCAATTTCATCCCATCGTTCCGGAGAGACAGAGGATACGACGATCGCCGATCTTGCCGTGGCACTCAACACCTGCCAGATCAAGACCGGAGCACCAAGCCGTTCCGAGCGAGTAGCAAAATACAATCAGCTTCTCCGTATCGAAGAAGAACTTGGCGAAAGTGCAGTATATCCGGGAATGAATGCCTTTAATGTGAAATAAACGGCGTTTCAATTAGAAAAGGAGATCAGAGTTTTCCAAGCGGGAATGCTTAAAGATTAAGTACTAATACTATTTTTAGAATTTTAGTAATTTATCAAAAAGGTTTGCATGACGTGAGTACAAACGCGCGGGTATCAGATATGTGTCGTTTACATATCGATACCCCTGCGGCGTTTGTTGGAGCGAGAGCGCTCACGAAATGCAAACCTTTTTTGAAAGATTACGGAAATTTGAAAAAAAGTCTTGTTTCTTTGCTGATTCTTTACTACCATATCTGTATAATAAAAAACGGAGGAAATAGAAAAAATGAAAAATGCAACAAAGTACATAATAGACGGATTGAAGATGATCAGTATTTTGGCGGGGGCGTTTTTACTATGTCTCTTATTGGAAACAAAATTTTCCGCAGAGACAGTACCGCCGGCAGTTATGGCGATGGCAGTATTTTTTGTATCGAGGTTTACGGATGGTTTTGTGTATGGTATCATCGCCTCGCTATTAAGTGTGCTGGTGCTTAATTTTGCATTTGCTTTTCCATATTTCGCTTTCAATTTCAGCATTCCGGAAAATATTATTTCTGCGGTGATCATGCTTGTGATCACGGCAATGACGAGTACGATCACATCGCAGCTTAAGTGGCAGGAACGTGTGCGGGCAGAGAGTATCAACGAAAAAATGCGAGGAAATCTTTTGCGGGCGGTTTCTCATGATCTTCGAACTCCGCTTACAACGATTTACGGATCAAGTTCAGCAATTGTCCAAAATTATGCACAGTTGTCGGAGGATCAGGTTGTGCAGCTGGCGGACGGAATTCGGGAAGATGCCAGATGGCTCATGGGAATGGTGGAAAATATTTTGTCCATTACACGGATCGACAACGATGGTGTGAAACTGGTTAAGACCTCGACGGTTTTGGAAGAATTGATTGATTCGGTGTTGACGCAGTTTAAAAAACGTTATCCGGATCAAAAAGTGAATGTATCAATACCGGAAGAATTTACCAGTATTCCGATGGATGCGGTGCTGATCGAACAGGTTCTTATGAATCTTTTGGAAAATGCCGTGCAGCATGCAAAGGGGATGAAAACACTGGAACTTCATGTGTTTGTGCTGGGAGATAAAGCGGTGTTTGAAGTTTTGGATGATGGATGCGGAATCGAGAAAGAGCGAATGAAAGGACTTTTTCAAGATTATTTCTCTGTGAAAGATGCTCCGGTGGATAACCAGAAACGAAGTATGGGAATTGGTCTTGCTGTGTGTGCTTCGATCATTAAGGCACATGGTGGTGTAATTACGGCAGAGAATCGAAAGGAAGGGGGATGCTGCATCCGCTTTGCTTTAGGATTGGAGGAAACAGAAAATGAATAAATATAAAGTGCAAGTGATAGAAGATGAGATCAACATTTGTAATTTTATGAAAATGATCTTTGAGACGCATGAGTATCAGGCAATCTTTTCTCAAAGGGGAGAAAGTGGTCTGACGATGTTTTGGTCGCATCATCCGGATGTCGTTATTTTGGATCTCGGATTGCCGGATATGGATGGCACAGAGGTGATAAAACAGATTCGAAAGGCTTCGGATACACCGATCATTGTATTGTCGGCGAGAAGCAATGAAGCAGATAAAGTGGAGGCATTGGATCTCGGTGCCAATGACTATATTACCAAACCGTTTGGAACCGATGAACTTTTGGCAAGGGTACGAGCTACACTAAGGACGGCACGATTTCAGGGTGCCGGGACAGGGATTAGACAAGAATTTAAGCTGGGAGATATGAAAATCTCCTACGATGCCAGAAGAGTTACGATCGGAGAAGAAGAGATACGGTTGACGCAGACGGAATACAATATCGTAGAACTGCTCGCCGTACATGCCGGAAAAGTCCTTACCTATGCGGAAATCATAAAAAAAGTGTGGGGGTATTCGGACTCCGGCAGTGTCAAAAAACTTCAGGTAAATATGGCAAATATTCGTAAGAAATTTGGTGAGACACCGGGAGAATACCGCTATATCCGCAACGAACTCGGTGTCGGCTACCGCATGAATGACGAACAGGAAGTATAACATAAAATGAAAGGAACACAACAATGAAATTGACAGATATTATGGGACTTCTGGGAGGTCTTGCGTTGTTTTTATATGGTATGCAGATGATGAGCCAGGGTCTCGAAAATGCAGCAGGAGATAAAATGAAGCAGATTCTTGAAAAACTGACTTCCAATCGTTTGCTTGGAGTATTGGTCGGTGCTGTTATTACCGCAGTGATCCAGTCCTCTTCGGCGACAACTGTAATGGTGGTAGGATTTGTAAATTCAGGAATGATGACATTAACACAGGCAATCTGGATCATCATGGGTGCTAATATTGGAACGACGATCACCGGACAGTTGATTGCTTTAGATGTAGGGGTGCTGGCTCCGTTTATCGCCTTTGTAGGTGTAGCAATATTGGTATTTTTGAAAAATGAAAGAATTCACTACATCGGAAATATTGTTGCAGGCCTTGGAATCCTTTTTATCGGTATGGATATGATGAGTTCCTCTATGGCACCTCTCAGTGAATCTCAGCAATTTGTTGGGCTTTTGACACGTTTTGAAAATCCGATTTTGGGAATCCTTGCCGGAATGATCTTTACGGCAATCATCCAGTCGTCGTCTGCTTCCGTAGGAATTCTGCAAGCTCTTGCTGCCAGCGGAATTGTTACATTGAACAGTGCAGCATTTATATTGTTTGGGCAAAATATAGGAACGTGTATCACAGCACTTCTTGCATCTGTCGGCGCAAACCGCAATGCGAAAAGGACGACAATCGTGCACTTTACCTTTAATGTTATCGGCACTTTTCTGTTTACGATCTTATGTGTCGTCACACCATTGATCGGGTGGCTGCAGACAGTTACTCCGACCAATGTTCCGGGTCAAATTGCCAATTTACATACGTTGTTTAACATTGTGACAACAATACTTTTGCTTCCGTTTGGAGAAGTTCTTGCTAAGATATCGCAGAAAATATTGCCAGTGAATGAAAAGGATGATATAACACAAGGGGTATTGCCACGGATGCAGCTCAATGTCCGGGATACCTTGGGACAGTCTGCTGTCAGTACAGAAGAGGCAAAAAAAGAATTGTGGGATATGCTCTGTATGGCAGAGAAGAATGTACACAATGCATTTGAGGTATTTATCAAAAATGACAAGGAAATATTTCGATCCATCGCTGCGACGGAAGAGCGGGTGGATCAGATGAACACGCAGATTTCCTGCCTTATTACAACTGCGCTTTCTCATGAAAATACGACGGTTGGAAGTGGTGTTTTCAGTAGTTATCATGCTATTACCGGAAATATAGAGCGGATCAGTGATCATGCAATGAATATTGCGGAATATTCGAAAACGCGCAAAAAGATGGGCGTTAAATTTTCAAAGAAGGCAAAGAAAGAAGCAGCATATCTTCAAAAAATCTGCGATGCGTTATTTTCTATACTAACCAATGTAGATGACGATATAAAAAAATGGCATGATGAGATTGCAGAGAAAGAGCAGGAGATTGATGATCTTACGAAAAAATGCCGGGAACGTATGATGGAGCGCATTCAGAATAAAGAATGTTCTTATCAGGCAAGTATCTTGTACTCAGAGATGCTTACGGATTTTGAACGAATAGGAGATCATGCGTTGAATATTGCAGATGAATTACAGACGATTGCCTCGTTAGGAGCAGAAAATTGGACTTGGAATTTAGATGAAGGGGGATTTGATGATTAGCCCTATTTTAATCGCGATGATTATTTTGATCTGTGTTTTTTTGGACCGGGTTTCTGACCGTTTTGGAATCCCGGTTTTACTTGGTTTTATATTACTCGGTATCTTTTTTGGCTCCGATGGAGCGGTTAAGATTCCATTTGACAATTATTCCTTTGCAGAGCAGGTATGTTCCATCGCCTTAATCTTTATTATGTTTTATGGCGGATTTGGAACAAACTGGGAACATGCCAGACCCGCGGCAGGAAAAGCCGTCTTATTATCGACGTTCGGCGTATTGATGACAGCGGGGGTGACGGGAGTTCTCTGTCATTATATTCTTTCGATTTCGTGGATTGAAAGTTTTCTGATCGGTGCGCTGCTCAGTTCTACCGATGCGGCTTCCGTCTTTTCCATATTACGGTCCAAACAGTTAAACCTCAAATATAATACGGCTTCTTTGCTGGAATTGGAGAGTGGAAGCAATGACCCGGTAGCGTATATGATGACGGCTATTTTGATCACGGTCGCAAAAGGGAGTTTGAATTCCTATCAGCTCATTCAGATGCTCGTTCTGCAAATCGGCGGCGGCATTGTATGTGGTATTTTATTTGCTGCAGTATCCGTTTATTTGATGAAACACTACCGGTTTTCTACGGATGGATTTGATATTATTTTCTCTGTCGGAATTGCTTTGCTGGCCTATGCCATGCCTACTGCAATGGGCGCAAATGGTTATCTCAGTGTATATATTGTAGGTATTGTGCTGGGAAATTCCGACATTAAAAACAAGACCAATCTGGTTCACTTCTTTGATGGTATGACGGGACTTACGCAGATCCTGATATTTTTTTTGCTGGGACTTTTGGCGTTTCCATCAAGACTGCCACAAGTGGTTTTGCCGGCTCTTGTGATTGCATTGATCGTGACGTTTATTGCGCGGCCGTTGTCGGTGTTTCTGGTTTTGACGCCATTTCGAGCCAAAGCAGCACAGCAGATCCTTGTTTGCTGGTCCGGGCTGCGTGGAGCCGCATCCATCGTGTTTGCTATGATGGTGACGCAGAGTTTGAAATTGGAAAATGATATCTATCATATTGTATTTACTGTTGTCTTGTTTTCCATTCTTTTCCAGGGAACATTGCTTCCGGCAGTTGCGAGAAAACTCGATATGATCGATGAGAGTGACACGGTATTGAAAACGTTCAATGATTATTCCAATGAGGTACCGGTTCAATTTATCCAATTTATGGTAACAAGGGAGCATGCCTGGTGTGGAAGGGCACTCTGCGAGATCAATCTGCCACCGGAGACACTTGTTGTCCTGCTGGAGAGGGAAAGCAAAAATATTGTACCAAACGGTCAGACGATATTGCTGGAGGGCGACCGCTTGATCCTTAGTGCGCTTGCACCGGAGGAAGTGACCGGAATCCGACTTCTTGAAAAGCATTTGGAGGAAGGACACAAATATGTCGGAAAGAAACTGAGTGAGATTAAGACCGGAAAAAATGAATTGATCATTATGATACAGCGCGAAGGGAGTATTATTATTCCGAATGGCAATGATGTTTTGCAGGCGGGGGATATGGTTGTTATTAATCGTTCAAAATAGTTGGTAACCAATATTTAATAAATTTTTTGTTGCGTAGAATGGATATTTTGTTATAATTAAATATAGATAATACTAACAGGTGACGATTTTATGACAAAGAAGTGGAGTATATATGGTTAGTGAACAAAAAGTAAGGATGATGATTCGTCTGGCAGAGTATGAGTCGCATGAGGGAAAACAGGATTTTGCACGAACAAAATATTATAAAATGGATTATATCCGCCTGCAGATTTTGAAAACACTTGTCTGTGTGACGTGTGCTGTTGTGCTGATCGCGGTGATCGCCGGATTATACAATATGGAATATCTGATCACAAATGCATTGGAACTCGATTATATCAGCATTGGACGAACATACCTCGTAATTTATATTCTGCTTTTGGGATTGTTTTCTTTTGTTACCGTGAGCGTTTCTTCACTTCAATACGAAGCGTCAAAGAAACGTGTTAAGGAGTATTATCTTGTATTACAGGAACTTATCCGCTATTATGAGAAGGAAGAAGAGGAAAATGGAAATAAGGAGGAGCGGAATTTATGATAATGGCATTGCTGGTTCTGAAAACCAGATGTAAAGAATTTTATGAAAAGAACTATCGAATCGTCCGTTCTGTTTTGAAGATTGTGATCAGTATGATCCTTTATAGTATCATTTTGTACCAGCTTCCATTTTCAAAAGAACTCCGGGAATATGGTATTCCATTGTCTGTTATTCTGGCATTGGTCAGTGGTTTTGTACCGGATTCGGTTATCATTTTTTTGGCCGCTATGCTTGCAGTGCTTGAAATTTCGTCGGTTTCTTATTTGCTGGCAGCATGTTTTTTATTTGTTCTTTTAATATATTTTCTGTTGTTTGGCCGATATGCAAAGAGTCAGAGTTATCTGGTCCTTTTGATTCCGGCACTTTGGCCGCTGAATGTTGTATTTGCTGTGCCGATCGTAGCCGCATTGTTTTTGAATCTGGCGATGATTCCGGCATGCCTGGCAGGGGTATTTATAAGATATATTCTGCTTGCGGTTGAAAATTATTATATCATTTCGCAAAATTCGGTAGATACCGGAAATACGCTGGAAGGACTGCAGTATTGTATTCAGTCTCTTATCCGGAACAAGGAAATACTTTTGTATATGATCACATTTGTGATCGTTTATGTAGTTGTATTTTTGATTCGCCGCGGACGTTTTAATCATGCGTCACAGATTGGGATTTTTGTGGGGCTGGTTGCCGGGATGGCTGGCGTGGTCGCAGGGGATGCGTTTTGGAAGATTGACATCGATTTTATGAAACTGCTTCTTGGGATGGCATTGACAGCAGTGATTGCTTATCTGGTGCAGTTTTTCCGTATGACACTCGATTATACAGGGGTGCATAAATTACAATTTGAAGATGAAGAGTATTTATATTATGTAAAAGCCGTTCCCAAAATGAAAGTCGCACCGGGAGATAAGACGGTGACGAGAATTGAAGAGGATCGGGACGAAGGAATGATTGATCTGAAAGAAGAGATTGAAAAAGTGTTGGAAGAAGATTTGAATTCTGACCATAAATAAAGCCAAAAATAGGCAGGCAGGAGATGAGTACGTATGGAAATGATACGAAGTTTTTTTAAAGATTATGTGGCATGGCTTACGATGCCCGCAATTAATATAATAGATATTATTGAGATACTTATCATTGCATTTGCTGTTTATCATATCATAATTTGGATCAAGGATACTCGTGCCTGGGCACTGATGAAAGGTATCGTTGTTTTGTTCATTGTATGGCTGATTGCCGTAATTCTCGGAATGAATGTATTGTTATGGATTTTCCAGAATGCAATGGTGATCGGAATTACCGCAATTGTGATTATTTTTCAGCCGGAGTTTCGCAACGCATTGGAACAGCTTGGGCGAAAATCATTTTCATCTATTAGTCCATTTGATGAGAGCAAATCAAAGACAGAGCGTTATTCGGAACGAAGTGTACAGGGAATTGTAAAAGCAGTTTATGAGATGGCAAAGGTGAAGACAGGAGCTTTGATCGTAGTAGAAAAGGAGATTCAATGTCGTGAGTTTGAACGAACAGGTATTCCTATTGACGCAGAGATCAGCAGCCAGCTTCTGATCAATATATTTGAACACAATACTCCATTGCATGATGGAGCTGTAATTTTGCGTGATAACCGAGTGGTTTCCGCTACGTGTTACCTTCCATTGTCAGATAATCTGGAACTTAGCAAGGAATTGGGGACCAGACATCGTGCAGGGCTTGGTGTAAGTGAAGTTTCAGACTCTCTCACAATCATTGTGTCGGAGGAAACGGGAGCTGTATCGACAGCGATGAATGGAAAATTGACACGAAATATGGATGCGGATACTTTGACAAAAATGTTGGCACGTGTGTCAAAACGTTCTTCGGAAAATGCCAGAAAGAAATGGTGGAAGGGGGCAGACAAACATGAGAAGCAAGTGGATGAAAAGCAAGTGGATGAAAAGCAAAGTGATGAATAATTTCGGATTGAAAGTGATCTCTCTTGTTGTGGCTTTTATTGTCTGGCTTGTGATCATTAATACCACCAATCCTACAATTACAAAGACGTTTACAGACATCCCGGTCAAAGTGATCAATGAAAATGTCATTACGTCGTTAAACCAGGTATATGAAGTGGTTGATGGCGATACGGTGGATGTGGTCGTGAAGGGAAAACGCAGTTTTGTAGAAGAATTGACAAATGATGATTTTTCGGCGACGGCGGATCTGAGTAAGTTGTCCACGGTAAATACTGCCGGAATTCAGGTAAAATTAAATAAAGCAACGAAGGAAAATGTAGAACTTGACTGGAATAATGAGGTGCTGCGTATTTCACTGGAAGAAAAGGAGAGCCAGCAGGTTCGTGTCCAGATCGATACGGAAGGCGAACTGGCAGAATCTTATGTTCTCGGAGATATTACGGCACAGCCTAATATCATAGAGATTTCCGGTGGAAAGTCCAAGATTAAGAAAGTAGACTCGATCGGTGCTGTCGTTCAATTAAAAGGACAAAACAGCAATTTTTCGGCAGATGTAACACCGATTTTATATGACAGTGAAGGAGAAGTTATTGATTCTTCTAATGTAACATTCAGCAATGATACGATTCATGTGGAAGTAGAGGTCGTTCCGACGAAGACCATTCCGCTTTACGTAGAAGCGACGGGTACACCGGCTTCGGGATACCGCCATGTACAGACGGATTATAAACCGGACAGTATAGTGATTTCCGGAAAGAAATCAGATCTTGAAAATGTGAAATCGATTAAGGTTCCGGTTTCTGTTGAGGGAGCGAAGGCGGATGTTGAGCAGGAGATCGATCTAACCCAATATCTTTACAATACCGGATGTAAGCTGACAGAAGAAAATACGACCGTTTCGATCCGCTGTGTGATTGAGAAAAATGGTAAGCGTACGTTTTCTTTTGTAAATTCGGATATTAATGTGAAGAACCTTCCAAACAATTTGAATTTTACGTATGTAAATGAAAATAAACGAAACAGCGTGACTGTGCAGGGAGGCGAAGATGATCTGAGCAAATTGACATTGACGACACTTGGTGCGTATATTGATGTCAAAGGGCTGGCTGCCGGTCAGCACACGGTAGAAGTGAAGTTTGATCTGCCGGAGAATCTCAAACTTAAATCAAAAGTGAGGGTAGAAGTCCTACTTACGCAGTCGGAGGATAACGCGGAGAAACCGACGGAAGAGCCGACTGCTACCCCGGCAGAATAGTACGTGCATGTACTATGACTTGACTTTCCTGTATTTTGGTGTAAAATAAAATATTGGAAAGAATTTGATTTGAAAAGAGAGGATGTAAGAAATGTTAAACTATAAACGATATAAAAGAGTGCCGGTTGTAGACTTTAAAGAGCGTACCTGGCCAAATAAAGAGATTGAAAAGGCACCGGTTTGGTGTAGTGTGGATTTGAGAGACGGTAACCAGGCTTTGATCGAGCCAATGGTGGTAGAAGAGAAAATTGAATTCTTTAACCTGCTTGTAAAATTGGGATTTAAGGAAATTGAGATTGGATTTCCGAGTGCTTCCCAGATTGAATATGATTTTTTGCGGCAATTGGTTGAGAGAAATCTGATTCCGGATGATGTGACGGTTCAGGTTCTGACACAGTGCCGTGAGCATCTGATTCAAAAGACATTTGAATCCCTGAAGGGAATCAAACGTGCGATCGTGCACATTTACAATTCGACTTCGACATTGCAGCGTGATGTAGTATTCCATATGTCACAGGATGAAGTAAAACAGATTGCGATTGATGGAACCAAGATGGTTAAAAAATATATGAAAGATTACGATGGAGAAGTAATCTTAGAGTATTCTCCGGAGAGTTTTACCGGAACGGAACTTCCGTATGCATTGGAAGTGTGTGAGGCAGTCCTGGATGAATGGGGTGCTTCCAAAGACAAAAAGGTGATCATCAACCTGCCATCTACGGTGGAGATGAATACACCAAATGTCTATGCTGATCAGATTGAATGGATGTCAACACACTTCACAGACCGTGAGCGTGTTATCTTAAGTATTCACCCACACAACGACCGTGGTACAGCGGTGGCATCTGCTGAACTGGCAATGCTTGCCGGAGCTGACCGTGTGGAGGGAACGTTGTTTGGAAATGGTGAACGTACCGGAAACGTGGATGTTTTAAATATTGCTTATAATATGTTCTCCCAGGGAATCAATCCGGAACTGGAGATTGAAAATGTAAATGAGATCATCGATGTATACGAGAGATGTAATAAAATGGACATTGATATGCGTCATCCATATGCCGGTAAACTGGTATTTACTGCATTTTCCGGTTCTCATCAGGATGCGATCAACAAAGGGGTTCAGGCAATGCATGAGCGTAATAGTGAGCATTGGGAAGTTCCCTATCTTCCAATTGATCCAAGTGATCTGGGAAGAGAGTACGAACCAATCGTCCGTATCAACAGCCAGTCCGGAAAGGGCGGCGTGGCCTTTGTTATGGATACCTACTTTGGGTTCAAGCTTCCAAAGAGCATGCACAAAGAATTTGCGGATGTAATCCAGAAAATTTCGGAAAAGCAGGGTGAAGTGGCACCGGATCAGATTATGTCAGAATTTAAGGCACATTATATCGACCGCAAAGAACCATATCACTTCCGCCGATTGAAAGTAGAAGACCTCGGTGAAGAAATGCCGGAGAGTGGATTTGACACGAAGATTTATCTGACTTATACTTTTGAAGGAAACGAAAAAACGATCGAAGCTTACGGAAATGGTCCGATTGATGCAGTACAGCGCGGACTGCAGGCAGAGCTGGATATGCCGATCAAGGTGCTGGATTACACCGAGCACGCATTGCAGATGGGATCCAATGCCCAGGCAGCAGCGTACATCCATTTGATGGACGAGAGCCGCGGAATTGTGACCCATGGTGTCGGAATCAGTTCCAATATCACACGTGCTTCCATCCGCGCACTGTTTAGTGCTGTAAACCGTTTTATTGCAAAAGAAGCAGTGAAAGAGTAAGGTTAAGAACTCAAAGTCCCATATATTTCCAGGTTCACCGAATATGCGCAGGCGCATATAGGTTCCATAGAAATATATGGGGCTTTTTTATTTGAAGTTCCCATTATAGTACCCTAACCTTTAACTTATAACACCCCACTAGCATTTCTGGCGAGACTATATGCGCTTGCGCATATTCGTCTCGCGGAGAAATGCTAGTGGGGTGAACTTTTACTTCATATTCTCGTTTGCTGTCGCTAACATCAGTTTGATTCGATTTAACTGATTTACTTCGCTGGCACCGGGGTCGTAGTCAACGGCTACGATGTTGGCATCTGGGAAGGCGGAGCGGAGCTGTTTGATCACACCTTTTCCAACGACATGGTTTGGCAGACAGCCAAACGGCTGCGTGCAAACGATGTTTGGTACACCGCTGTGAATCAGCTCAATCATTTCGCCGGTAAGGAACCAGCCTTCGCCGGTCTGGTTGCCGGCAGATACGAATGGTGCGGCATAATCTGCCAATTGATAGATATTTGCCGGTGGTTCAAAACGGTTACTTTCTTCGAGCGCCTGACGCATTACCTTACGATAACGTTCCATAAACCAGATGGCGGCTTTGGAAAGCAGTTTCGTAGAAGATGGTTTGCCAAGGTGTTCTGCTTTAAAAATGTTATTGTAAGCACTGTACATGAAAAAGTCCAGCATGTCCGGACATACAGCTTCAGCGCCTTCTTCTTCCAGCAGATTAACGATATAGTTGTTGGCGGCCGGCAGATATTTAACCAAAATCTCGCCGACGATACCGACTTTTGGTTTTTTTACACCATCACGAAGTTCGATGGTATCGAAATCTTTAATGATTCCACGAATGTTTTTGTGGAATTCTGAACGTTTCGGATGTTTTACCGCTTCGATACAGATCTGTTTCCATTTTTCATGGAGGGCATTGACCGAACCCGGCACTTTTTCGTAAGGACGGGTTTTGTAAACAACACGCATAAACAAATCGCCATATACCAAAGCTTGAATGGCACCATTGAGGAGGCGGTAGTTGACCTTGAATCCCGGATTCTTCTCTATACCGGCGCTCAATGAGATAACAGGTACCTGTTCCATGCCGGCTTTTCGCAGTGCACGGCGGATAAATCCGATATAGTTTGTCGCACGGCATCCGCCACCGGTCTGAGTGATGATGATCGCGGTGCGGTCAAGGTCATATTTGCCGGAAAGCAGAGCTTTCATAAACTGTCCGACGACAAGAAGAGAAGGATAACAGGCATCGTTATTGACATATTTGAGACCGTAATCCAGTTCGTCTTCTCCGGTTGGAAGAGGAACAATGTTATAGCCGGCAGCAGCAAGTGCCGGAATGACCATGTCAAAATGAATCGGTGACATCTGTGGTGCGAGGATGGTATAGTTTTTACGCATTTCCTCCGTAAAGATGACGCGGTGGTAGGCTGCGTCTTTTACCTCTGCTTTTACGCCTTTTCGTTCCCGGTCTTTTACAGCAGAAATCAGCGAACGGATACGGATTCTGGCAGCCCCCAAGTTATTTACTTCGTCAATCTTAAGGACGGTACAGATTTTGTTGGAACCAGTCAAGATATCATTGACCTGATCGGTCGTTACCGCATCCAGACCACAACCGAAGGAATTTAACTGAATCATATCCAGGTTATCCTGTGTGCGGACAAAGGTTGCAGCCGCATACAGACGGGAATGATACATCCATTGATCCATCGCGATCGTAGGGCGGTTGATCGGCTCCAGATGTGATACACTGTCCTCGGAAAGAACAGCGATATCGTAAGAAGTGATCAATTCCGGAATTCCGTGGTTGATCTCCGGATCGATGTGATACGGACGGCCGGCAAGGACAATACCATGTTTGCCATTGTCTTTCATCCATTTCAGGACTTCTTCCCCTTTATGTTTGATATCTTCTCTTGTTTCTGTTAATTCTTCAAAGGCGGTGTGGGCAGCATGACGGATTTCGGACTCCGCGATGCCGTTTTCTTTTGAAATCACTTTTACTAATTCGTCGGTAAGAATCTTTTCGTTTTCAAAAGAAAGAAATGGGTTCTGGAAAATAATGTCAGAACCAGTGAGCTCTTCGACGTTGTTTTTAATGTTTTCGCCGTAAGAGGTAACAATCGGACAATTGTAATGATTGCCGGCACCTTCAAATTCACAGCGCTCATAAGGCACACAAGGGTAGAAGATGTAATCCAGTCCCTGATGGATCAGCCACATGACATGACCGTGTGCCAGTTTTGCCGGGTAACATTCGGACTCACTTGGGATGGATTCGATACCCAGAGAATAAATCTTCCGGCTGGATTTTGGCGAAAGAACGACTTCGTAACCAAGTTCCGTAAAGAACGTAAACCAGAATGGGTAATCCTCGTACATATTCAAAACACGAGGAATACCGACCTTGCCACGGTATGCTTTGTCCGCAGTCAATGGTTTGTAATGGTCGAATAATCGTTTGTTTTTATATTCAAATAAGTTTGGAACATCTTTTTTCTTTTTGGCAATTCCAAGACCACGTTCACAGCGGTTTCCGGAGATAAACTGGCGGCCGCCGGTAAATTTGTTGATCGTAAGGCGGCACTGGTTTGTACATCCTTTACAACGGGACATCGAACTTTCAAATTTCAAAGCAATGATATCCTCTAAAGGAAGCATGGTCGTAGGCATTCCTTCTTCGTAATGTTCCCGTGCAATCAGGGCAGCACCAAAAGCACCCATGATACCGGCGATGTCCGGGCGCACTGCCTGACAGCCAGAGACACGTTCAAAACTGCGAAGAAC
This sequence comes from uncultured Roseburia sp., assembly GCA_900539115.1. GTDB lineage: Bacteria > Bacillota > Clostridia > Lachnospirales > Lachnospiraceae > Eubacterium_F. The sequence goes on along the minus strand of UQAQ01000015.1, from coordinate 29,680 downwards.
TGCATCGTTGTAGAAGGTTCCTCCCTGCACGACGACATTGGTTCCGAGGTCTTTCGGATCCGTCAATTTGATTACTTTCAGCAATGCATTTTTAATAACGGAAATAGCAAGACCGGCGGAAATGTCGGCTACCGTAGCCCCTTCTTTCTGCGCCTGTTTTACCTTCGAGTTCATAAATACCGTACAACGCGAACCGAGGTCGATCGGGTTTTCGGCAAATAATGCCAGCTTTGCAAAATCTTTGACCCCGTAATTCAAGGAACGGGCAAAGGTCTCGATAAAAGAACCACAACCGGAAGAGCAGGCTTCATTTAACTGCACACTGTCAACCGAGTGATTTTTAATCTTAATACATTTCATATCCTGTCCACCGATGTCGAGGATACAGTCTACATTTGGCTCGAAGAAAGAAGCGGCATAATAATGGGATACCGTCTCGACTTCTCCCTCGTCCAACATCAGGGCAGATTTGATCAATGCTTCACCGTAACCGGTAGAGCAGGAGCGGACGATCGTCGCGCTGTCCGGAAGAAGTTCGTAAATTTCCTTCACGGCCTTGATCGTCGTTTTCAACGGACTTCCGTTGTTGTTGTCATAGAAGGAATACAAAAGCGATCCGTCTTCTCCGACGAGAGCGACTTTGGTCGTCGTGGAACCGGCATCGATCCCGAGGAAGACATTTCCTTCGTAATCGGCAAGATTTCCCTTTTTCACGGCGTGATTGTTGTGGCGTGCCGTAAAGTCTCCGTATTCTTTTTCCGAAGCAAACAATGGTTCCATACGGGTTACTTCAAATTCCATATGAATCTTGCTGCTCAATTTGTCCAATAATTGTTTTAATGTTGTCTCGCCTTCGCCTTTTGAATTCATCGCGGCACCACTTGCGGCAAAAAGATGAGAATGTTCCGGTGCAATGATCGCATCGTCGGTCAGCTCAAGAGTGCGGATGAATGCGGCTTTTAATTCCGTAAGAAAATGAAGCGGTCCCCCTAAGAAAGCAACATTTCCGCGGATTGGTTTACCGCAGGCAAGTCCACTGATCGTCTGGTTGACTACCGCCTGAAAAATGGAAGCGGCAAGGTCCGGTTTGGAGGCACCTTCGTTGATCAGCGGCTGAATGTCCGTTTTGGCAAATACACCACAACGGGAAGCAATCGGATAGATTGCCTGGTAATCTTTGGCATATTCATTGAGCCCGGCAGCATCGGTTTTTAACAACGTTGCCATCTGGTCGATGAAAGAACCGGTACCGCCGGCACAGATTCCATTCATTCGCTGTTCGATTCCTCCGGTAAAATAAATGATCTTAGCGTCTTCTCCGCCGAGTTCGATCGCTACATCGGTCTGTGGAGCGAAATCTTTTAACGCGGTTGCCACGCTGACAACTTCCTGAACAAAAGGAATGTCAAGGTGTTCGGAGATCGTTAATCCGCCGGAACCGGTGATCATCGGTGCAATCGCCTGATCGCCGAGCTGCTCATACGCGCGCTCGATGATGCCGCGAAGCGTTTCCTGAATATTTGCGTAGTGACGTTCATATGCAGAAAATAAAATTTTATTTTGTTCGTCGATAATCGCAATCTTGACTGTCGTTGAGCCAATATCAATACCTACTCTGTTCATACTAACCTCCATTATGTGAAACGTATATCTCTATCTTTATGAAAGTGATTTATTACTTATTAAATGTGTTTTACAAAAAATGCGCTTTGAGTTATAGTATACGACAAAATTTGCGTTTTGTAAACAAAATTCGCGAGTAACTTAAAAATGGTAAATGAATATACTGTTAGAGAAGCAAATAGAATTGAGGAAACTTCATGAATCGCAGATATTGTAATGGAATGGTACATGTGATAAAACCGGGAGACACGCTGTATCAGCTCAGCCGGTATTATCGGATCCCGATGGCAATGCTGCTGCGTGCCAACCCGTATGTAGATGTGTACAATCTTCAGGTGGGGCAGGAAATCTGTATTCCGATGGTGCGCGCCCACCGGGGAATGATCTGTATGCCGGTGCCAAAAGACGAACCATTGCCGGTCACCGCAGTTGCCGATGAGACAGAGACCGAAACGCAGGTGCAGTCACAGGAAGAGAGCAGCGCGAAAGTCTTCGAAAGCGAAAACGCAGAAAATGAGCCGGAAAAAGTGGCAGAAGAACCGGCTGAAACATCGGAAGAAAAAGAAGTCGTTTCTTCTGAAAACGCTCCGAGCGAGGAAGAAGAGAAAAAAGTGTACATCACCGATGGCAAGCAAAGCCTGGGCGAAGTATTGATGGCGCATGAGACGACCTGGGAAGAATTTGTCCGGTTAAACAACCTGGATCAGGTGGCTTTGCAGGAAGACCAGATTTTGTACTTTACCAAATAGAATGGGCAGAATGAGCAATTCATATAGTCGATAGGACAATATAATTTGTAATTTGTTTTGTTGCCGTTCTATTTACAAAATGAGATCAAAGATTTTCCGTAAGGGATTTTGAACACCGTCAGTGCACAGGGGGCGTAGTTTGCCCTCGTGCACTGTTACGTGGGTTCACGAAGCGCAAGCGGTCCCGGCTGGAAAACTTTGGTTTCATTTTCTAATGAGAACCGTATGACAAAACAAATACAGTTTGACAAAGATTCCCCAAAAAAGTATAATAAAAATATCTATGTTTACAATTTACAGAGAATAGGAGGAAAGAAGCATGCTTCAAATTTTTAATACAGTCGAAGACGGACTGCAGGAATTGGATCAAGTGACGGAAGGATGCTGGGTTGCACTGACGAAACCGACGATGGAAGAACTCGAAACCGTGTCGACTACGACCGGAATTGATATTGACGATCTGCGTGCGCCCCTGGATGATGAAGAGCGCTCCCGTGTGGAGATAGAGAATGACTATGTTGTGATTTTGGTGGACATCCCTTCCTTAGACGAAAAAGACAGGTATGTGACGATTCCTCTTGGTATTTATACGACAGAAAAGATCATTGTGACCGTATGCCTGGAAGAGACACCGGTATTAAAAGCATTTATGAACAACCGTGAACGGGAATTTTATACGTTTAAGAAGACACGATTTGTATTTCAGATCCTGTACCGCAATGCGACTTCTTATCTGCGCTACCTGCGTATCATCGACCGCAAGAGTGAGCAGATCGAAGAAAAACTGCATATTTCACAGAGAAATAAAGAGTTGATCGAACTTTTGGAATTGGAAAAAAGTCTGGTTTACTTTACCACGTCGCTGCGATCCAATGAAACGGTGCTGGAGAAACTGCTTCGTACAGAGAAGATTAAAAAATATCCGGAAGATGAAGATCTGCTGGAAGACGTTATCGTCGAGAACAAACAGGCGATTGAGATGGCAAAAATTTACAGCGATATTTTAAGTGGAACGATGGATGCCTTTGCGTCGGTTATTTCCAATAACCTCAATGTGGTTATGAAATTTTTGTCAACCGTGACGATCGTACTTTCCATCCCTACGATGATCGCCAGCTTTTACGGAATGAACTTTCAGCATATTCCATTGGGGGACAACCCTTACGGATTTTATATTGTGACTGCGATTACGTTGATCGTAACCGTAGTTTTAGTGTTCTTCTTTAAGAAGAAAAACTTATTTTAAAAGCGAGGTTTTAAATATTTATGAAATGGTTTGATAAGGTAGAGCGCAAATTGGGGCGATATGCAATCCCGAATTTGATGCGTTACATGGTTATCGTAAGCATTATTGGAAGTGTGATCGGATTGGTGGTTCCGGGATTTTATGAGATGTATCTGAGCCTCAATGTTTATGCCATCCTGCATGGACAAGTGTGGAGAATCGTAACATTTCTTTTTTATCCGTATGTGAGCATTGGTTCCGGTGGAGCACTGATCAATATGATATTCTTTGGTATCATGCTGTATGTGTATTATTGGATTGGCAATATGTTAGAACAGATCTGGGGAAGATTTCGATTTAATGCCTTTTATTTTACCGGAATTTTGTTGATCCTCATTATGACATTTGGCTATTATTTTGTCGTTTGCCATGCGAATGGACAGGCGCTGGCACCGCAGATTGGATTTGGACTTGCAAATCAGATTGATTTGAGTGATCTGAACTTGTCCATGTTTTTGGCCTTTGCGTTTTTGTTTCCGGATACGGTATTCCGATTGTATTTCCTCATTCCGATCAAAGCAAAATGGCTGGGATATATTTACATTTTGCTGAATGTTGTCGAGATTGTGCAATATGCGCAGACGGGAGATTATCGTGGATATATGCGGATGCTTTTGATCGTGGCAGCGCTTCTGGATTTTGTGATCTTTTATGCGATTGCAAGAGAACCACATCTGGGAATGCGTATGAAGCAGGCGAAAAAACGCCGCGTTATTTACAAAAATACGGCGCAGCAGGCAGGGCAGCCAAGACATAAATGTGCCATTTGTGGAAGGACAGAGATCGATTCTCCGCAGCTTGAGTTCCGGTATTGCTCAAAATGCGAAGGAAGTTATGAATATTGTTCCGACCATTTATTTACTCATGAGCACGTGAAGCGTTCCTGAGTGAGATACAATGAACAAAGGGGAAAGGATGTAAGAGATGTATCAAGATATTTTAACCATTGCGGTAGTAACCGTATTTGCATTTTTTGCGATTTACTGGATGTGGTTTCAGGGAGAAGTGGATGGAAGCCGTCTGATCGCAAAGAATTCCATGAAGCAGCAGAAATTTAATATTATTCTTGTTTTGGTTGCGGCATTTATCGTAAAAGCGATCCTTGCGGTAAAGAACGAAGGATACAGTGTGGATATTACCTGTTTCCGCTCTTGGTCGGAGACGGTATTTACCGGAGGACTCTCCCATTTTTACGAGGGCGATGTAACGGACTATCCACCGGGATATATGCTGGTGCTTTGGCTGGTTGCGGCAATCCGCCACTTGTTTAACATTGACAATTATTCGACCACGGGACTTTTTATGATCAAATTGTTCCCGATGCTTTTTGATCTGGCAGCAGCGTATCTCATTTATGTGATGGCAAAGAAGAGATTTTCCGAGGGAATGTCTCTGATGCTCTCCGTACTTTATGCGCTGAATCCGGCAGTTGTTATTGATAGTTCTGTCTGGGGACAGGTAGACGGCGTATTGTGCTGCATGGTTCTTCTGACCTGTTACCTGTTTATGGAAGAAAAGAGAATTTTAGCATACTTTGCCTTTTGTGCCGGTGTGCTGCTAAAACCGCAGATGGTTATGTTTGCTCCGATCATTATTTATTCGATCATTGAGCAGGTATTTTTGCATGATTTCAATACGAAAAAGATGCTCCGTGACCTGATCGGCGGTCTGGCATCTTTGGCGGCTATGGTGCTTGTGGCACTTCCGTTTGGGCTGGAGAAGTCGTTGGAAAAATATACCGGTACGCTGGGAATGTTTGAATACTGTTCCGTCAACGCGTACAATTTCTGGGCGATCGTGGGGAAAAACTGGCATGAACAGACGGAGAAATTTTTGTTTATACCGGCACAGACATGGGGAACCATTGCTATCATCGCAGCGGTCGTACTCAGCGCAGTTGTATTCTTTAAAATGAAGAATGACAAGTCCAAATATTTTCTCAGTATGGCAGTTGTCATCAGTGTGATGTTCTGCTTTTCCGTACGTATGCATGAGAGATATCTGTTCCCGGCAGTTGCTTTGATGCTTGCCGCATTTATCTATCGTCCATGCAAGGAATTGTTTTACGGATTTATCGGTTATAGCTTGGTGGTTTATATGAATACCGCGCACGTATATTATACGGCGGTAGAACTTGGAACGACAGGCCCAACCGGTTATATTATCGGTGCGGTTGCGGTGTTGACATTGTTCCTCTTTGGTTACCTCCTTTACACGATCTTTAAGAAGAGCGAGATCGTGCAGGAAGCGAATGTAGACGAGGGTGGAAAATCGAAGAAGAAACGACAGACCGTACAAAATCAGCAGGAAAAACGATTTGAATGGAAAATTATTCCAACAGTCGTGATGGAAAAGATGACAAAGACGGATTACATTATTTTATTTGCTATCATGCTTGTTTATGGTATTTTCGCTTTCCATGATCTCGGAAAGACAAGCGCTCCGGAAACCGGATGGGAAGGAACGCAGGCAGGACAGCAGATCGTCCTTGATTTTGGTGAAGTGAAGAACCTGAAAGAATTTGAAGTATTTTCCGGAAGTTATGAAAACCGAAGTCTTTATATGGAACTTTCGAACGATGGAACCAATTATGTGAGCGGTGGAACGGCGAAAGTCTCAGATGTATTCAAATGGAACAATGTGCAGCTTGTCGCTGACGGCGGTTCGGAGGCGACGACAGCATTTAATGTCACGACACGTTATATCCGCTTTACGACAGTAGAAGATCTGGTGACCTTAAAAGAAATGGTATTTAAAGACGCGGACGGAAATCTGGTGGTTCCGGTCAATAAAGACCAATATCCGGAACTTTTTGATGAGCAGGATGAGTATGACGATGCGCATACCTTCCGCAGCGGAACATATTTTGACGAAATTTATCATGCTCGTACGGCGTATGAGATGATTCATGATTTGTACAATTACGAAAATACGCATCCACCATTGGGTAAAATCTTTATTTCCCTCGGAATCCGTATTTTTGGAATGAATCCGTTTGGATGGCGTATCATCGGTACATTGTTTGGTATCGGAATGCTCCCGTTTTTGTATCTGTTTGGAAAGAGACTCTTCCATCAGACATGGGTGGCAGGCGTGGTTACGACGTTGTTTGCTTTTGATTTTATGCACTTTACGCAGACAAGAATTGCCACGATCGACGTATATGGTACGTTCTTTATCATGGCAATGTTTTACTTTATGCTCCGCTATGCACAGACAAGTTTTTACGATACAGAATTTAAAAAGACCCTGATTCCGCTTTTCTTAAGCGGTTTGATGATGGGACTCGGTTGTGCCAGCAAATGGACGGCGGTTTATGCGTCAGCAGGACTGGCTGTATTCTTTGCGGCAATCATGCTTTATCGATATATGGAATACCGCAGGGCGTGCAACAATCCGGGCGGAAGTACCGGAACGATCGCGCACCGGCATGTCATGGATGTCTTTAAGAGTAATTTTCTTAAGACAATCGGTGCCTGTGTCATATTCTTTATTGTGATTCCGGGACTGATCTATCTGTGTTCTTACATTCCGTTTAACGATGGAACGACAGACGGTCTGTTTACGCGGATGATCAATAATCAGAAATCGATGTACAGTTACCATTCCCAGCTGGAAGCGACACATCCGTATTCTTCCACCTGGTATGAATGGCCGACGATGATCCGTCCGGTATTTTACTATTGCAACACGGTGGCAAATGATATGCGCGAAGGAATCAGCGCATTCGGTAACCCGCTCGTATGGTGGGCAGGCATCTTTGCGTTCCTTTACATGATCTATCTTGTAGTGAAGAAAGCAGATAAGACGGCATTGTTCCTTGTATTTGCTTATTTGGTACAGTACGTACCGTGGATGCTCGTGCCGAGATGTACATTTGCTTACCATTATTTTCCAAGTGTACCGTTTGTTACCTTGATGATCGGCTACACATTGTACCGCTTTATCGGCGACAATAAAAAGAAACGCATTTTTGCTTATGTATATGCGGCAGCGGCTGTGGGGCTGTTCCTACTGTTCTATCCGGTATTGTCCGGACAGCCGGTAAGCCTCGAATTTGTGGAAAACGGACTGCGCTGGCTGACGGGATGGGTATTAGTACTGTAGGCAGAAAGCCTGCATGACAGGAGGAAACGATGAATCAGATTCGAAAAATTATAAAAGACCTGGACAAGGGAGTGGCACCACGCAAGAATCTCCCGATTTATGCCAATTATCTGGCGGATACGTATTTGAATTATGCCTCCATAGAACTGGTGTTTTCGGCTTATATGCTGGTGGAGACCTGCCAGGAAGGCATCGATCTGTCCGAAGAGGAAGAACGCAGATATGATGAGGTGCGAAAGGAAATCCCACATGTGTATGAGGAAGATGCGGAGGCGCAGAAAGCCTGTATCGAGCGGCTTGACCGCATCCGTGGCGAGATTACACAGGTGATGGAAAAATATACATCCTATACCGATCAGCTGATCTGTTATGATTATGTGCTGAAACACCGTAAATTTGACTTTGAAGAGGAAGAACCTTATCAGAAAGATGTCTTTGCGACAGAAGAAGATGTTTTTGTCAAAGAATTGATGGCATTTCTCGTGGGAAATAAAGACCAGAGTATTGTCAAAGAACGGCTTCAGCAGCTGATGGGAATGATTCCGGTACACATGACAAAACAGCGCCTGATGGGAAAAATTCAGGACACCGGAAGTTTGTATATCGGAGGCGATATGGCATCGCTTGATAACTTTATCTATATGATACGTTCGGCTGCTATGATTCAGAAAGCCGGTACGGAGACGGAAGAAGATGCCATTGCAGACCTTTTGAAGGAATTGCAGAATACGGATTTTGCAGGTTTGACAAAAGAATCGTTTGAGGCGATGAGTAAAGAATTGGAAAAAGCGGGAGAGTACATTCTTCATGTGACCGATTTTTATTATCAGCTGCAAAAGGTAGTAAATGCGATGTATGCGCTTAGTCTTGCCAATTGCCATAAGCGGGAAGAAAGTGCTTTGTATGAGCACTGCCGCGGCATTTTGATGGAAGTGGCAAACGGAAGTCTGAACGAGGAAGGGCTTGTAAAACTGGAAGGAAAGATTGAAACCTATGTGGAAAAATCCAGTTATCTGGAAGCCGTTCTCTTTGAAATCAAAGCCTCTCATAAGAAGATCATTGATGAACTCGGAAAAGGCGAGGAATTTGATGCATTTGCGAAAATTGCCAATCTGTTATCCGACAGTTTGTTTATTGATATGGAACGTTTTGGCGAGAGCGATACGGTCGAAGCTGCGGTGGAAGCAGAGAAGATCAAAGAACTCACCGGAGAATTGTCCGACTTTTTATCGACACTTTCCAAGCCGTTGAAAAAGGCGGTTATGGCAGAAGTGCTTGAAAAACTTCCGGTAGAATTTACCAATGCCGGTGAGATTGAGACTTATATCCGGACAAATCTGTTTGGATGCCAGAATGAGGCAGAAAAGAAAGCAGCCATGATCGAACTGCGTGAGTGGATGGATGAGGCGGCAGAATGGAGGAGTAAATGATTTTTTGGTACAAAGACCTTTACATGGATGAAAAGGTTCGAAAGCAGGAAAAAAAGTGCAAAAAAATCATTGAAGAACGAAGCATTTTCCAAAAACTTCCATGGAAAAAGAGCTTTTATATCATTACGCTTGCCGAAAATGATAAAAATCTTTTTGAAATCATGAATACCGATCAATTGTTTTTCAAATATTATGGACAGAAGGAACTTTATGTCATTGGTGTGACTTCGGATTACGATGCGGCAGTATCGGTCGTTGAGCAGATTTTATGTGAAGGCTATGCGGCATCGGAGGAGTTTTCTCCGAAACAGATATTTGAAAAGAGGGATTTTTTGAGATAGGAGGAAGGTGATGTAGAGTGGCAGTTGTGTTTGCCATACTCAAAACAATTGGTATGATCTTACTGGTTCTGCTGGCACTCTGCGTGCTTCTTCTGTGTGCGGCGCTGTTTGTGCCGGTGCGATACCGGGTTACGGTGGAAACGAAAGACGAGATTCAGGTGCGATGTCAGATCAGCTGGCTTCTGCGTGTCGTTTATATCGTTCAGGAGACACTGGAAAGCGGCATCCGTATCCGGATTTTCGGAATCCCGCTAGACCGGCTCAAAAAAATTCCTGCATTTTTCCGGCGAACGAAAAAAACAGCGGAAAAGAAGGAAGAAACGAAGGAAACTCCGCAGGAAGAGCCGGAGGAAGGAGTTATCGTGACGACCGATTTTTCGGATGAACGTGTCAAGCCAAATCCATTGGCAGAGAAACCGGTATCCGGGGGCAGAACGGATCCGCCAAAGAAAAAGAAGAAAAAAAGAAAGAAAAAAGGCTTTTCATTTGACAAAATATCAAGTATAATTACGTTTATAAAGGATCCGGCAAACAAACGCGGGATCCGGACAGTAAAAAAAGAACTGTTTGCGCTGCTTCGGTATATGGCACCGGAGAAAATCGACGGCAAGGTTGTATTTGGGACAGGCGATCCCTGCACGACAGGCTGGATTTTAGGAGCTGTGAGCATGTTCTCTCCGGCTTATACGGAGGGACTCCGGATCTGCCCTGAATTTGAGGAAAAGCGGTTTCAAGCAGATGGTTATGTAAAGGGAAAGGCGCGGCTGATCTATATGGTGCGTCTCGTGATCCGCGGATATCTGGATCCGGATATCAAACGATGGATCGATCAAGTATTCGGAAAGTGAGGAAATGAAAATGAGTGACAACAGTTTTAACAATACGGTAGAATCTCTGTTTAAAGGGATGGACAATTTTATTACGACAAAGACTGTCATCGGAGATGCGGTGCGTTTTGAGGATGGTACGATCGTACTTCCACTTGTCGATGTGAGTTTTGGTGTCGCAGCCGGCGCATTTTCTGACGATAGTGCGAAAAAGAATAACGGCGGTGGTGGAATGGGTGGAAAGATCCAGCCAAGTGCCGTACTTGTGATCAAAGATGGAACTTCCCGTCTTGTCAATGTAAAGAATCAGGATGGTATTACAAAATTGCTGGATATGGTTCCGGAATTTGTGGAAAAATTCTCCAAAAAGAACGAGAAAAACGAAAAAGACGGAGAATAAAATGCGAATAACGAAAAAAAATCAAAAAATTTGAATTTTTTTCTTGCATTCTATCAAAAGATTTGATAAAATAGTCGTGTTGTGTGTGAAACAAAAAAATAAGGTTTTGACATAAGATTTTATAGAAGGAGGTGCTTTTCATGGCAAAGTGTGCAGTTTGTGATAAGAGTGTACATTTCGGTAACGCTGTCAGCCATTCTCATAGAAGAAGCAACAAAATGTGGAAATCTAATTTGAAATCGGTTAGAGTTAAGGTGAATGGTGGAACGAAGAAGATGTACGTTTGTACTTCCTGCCTTCGTTCAGGAAAAGTGGAAAGAGCATAGTCCACTCTATACTTAGAATAAGAGAGCCAATGACTGGAGACAGTGGTTGGCTTTTTTGACGTTCGGAAACAATTTTAGCAGGAAGTAAAGAGATTGTAACCAAGGATCAGGCAGAGCAGTATAATACAGATGGCGAGAAAGCCATTTGTGATAAAGAGCATGACTGCCATGCCGATACCAATCCAGAAAAGAATAAATCCAAGTAATTTTTTCATAATCGCCTGTCCTGCACAGAGAAGGAGTTACTATTATTGTATCCTTTTTCTCAAAAAACGTGAAAAGAATCCGGAAAGAATTGATTTTTTTTATGTTTTGGTGTACAATAAAAATAACTATATTTTGAGTGAATGGAGGGTCAATATGAAGGGTGAACTTGATAACGAGATGGGAAAAATTCTCGTAGATGAAGATGTACTGGCAAAATACGCCGGTTCTGCCGCAGTGGAATGTGCCGGAGTAGTCGGTATGGCCTCTGTAAATATGAAAGATGGTATTGTCAAATTACTGAAGAAAGACAGCATTCGTCATGGCGTATATGTGAATGTAAAGGACAATAAACTCTATATCGAACTTCGCATCATTGTAGCTTATGGTGTGAGCATTATGACCGTTGCAGAAAATCTGGTAGAAAGTGTCAAATATAAAGTTGAAGAATTTACCGGAATGGAAGTAGGCAAGATCATTGTGCGCGTAGAAGATGTCAAAGTGGTTGACTGATGGATGAGAGGATACTAGTGTTGATATTTGGAGGTCAAAGAGAGTGAGCGTAAAAAAGATTGACGCTGCCCTGGTGAGGAAATGTTTTCTCGCCGGAGCTGCGGCACTTCAGGCAAAAAAAGAATACATTAATGAATTAAATGTCTTTCCGGTGCCCGATGGCGATACCGGAACCAATATGACGATGACGATTATGTCTGCCGCAGATGAAGTGGCAGCCTTGGAAGAGCCTTCGATGGAGACCATCTGTAAGGCGATTTCAAGTGGATCTCTTCGTGGCGCACGCGGAAATTCGGGTGTTATTCTTTCCCAGTTGTTCCGCGGTTTTACCCGTGTACTGCGCGAGGTGGAAGAGGCCGATGTGTATGTGCTTGGGAAAGCTTTTGAAAAAGCGGTAGACTCTGCGTACAAAGCAGTAATGAAACCAAAAGAAGGTACGATCCTTACGGTTGCCAAGGCAGGTGCGGAAAAAGCAGTGCAGCTGGCACCAAAGAGCGAAGATCCCGCAGAGTTTTTAGAAAAAGTCATCCATGAAATGAATGAGACCCTAGACCGGACGCCGGAGATGCTTCCGGTGCTGAAAGAGGCCGGCGTGGTCGATTCCGGAGGAAAAGGTCTGGTAACGATCATGGAAGGAATCCTGGATGCTCTTTGGGGAAAAGAGATTGCTTATGAGCCGGTTAAGAAAGCAGCCGGCGGTCCGGTGACGACAGGAGCCGGTGCGACAGGGATCGAGACGGAGAACATCAAATTCGGTTACTGTACGGAATTTATCGTTATGCTCAACGGAGCAGAGTTTACGAGTGAAGATGAGATTGAGTTTAAACAATACTTGGAAAATATTGGAGATTCCATCGTCTGCGTGGCAGATGAAGATCTCGTAAAAGTTCATGTGCATACCAATGATCCTGGACTTGCGATCCAGAAGGGACTCAGCTACGGAGAATTGACGTGCATGAAGATTGATAATATGCGTGAAGAGCATAATGAACGTGTCATTATGTCCAATGAAAAAGCCGTTGCGAAAACAGCGGAAGAGGAATTAAAGAAAATGGAGAGTGCGCAGGATAAACCGAGAAAACCGGAAGGCTTTATCTGTGTTTCGGCAGGAACCGGTTTGAGCGAGATCTTTACCGAACTTGGTGTGGATGTTATCATTGAGGGCGGTCAGACGATGAATCCGAGCACGGAAGACATATTAGAGGCAATTGAGCAGATAAATGCAGACACCATTTACATCTTGCCAAATAATTCCAATATTATTCTTGCGGCAAATCAGGCGAAGAGTCTGACGGAAGATAAAAATATCGTTGTAATTCCGACGAAAAACATTCCACAGGGAATCACGGCGATGATTCAGTATATTGACGGAAATTCGCCGGAGGAAAATGAGCGTGCGATGACGGAAGCACTTGATGAGGTTCGTTCCGGTCAGGTGACATACGCAGTCCGTGATACGACGATCGATGGGAAAGAGATCGCAGAGGGAGATTTCATGGGACTCAGCGATAAGACGATTGAAGCGGTAGGAAAAGATATCGTTGAGACGACCGTGGAACTGATTCATAAACTGCAGACACCGGACAGCGCCTTGATCACCATTTATTATGGCGCGGATGGTTCGGAAGAGCAGGCGAGAGAGATTGCAGAAAAGATCTGCGCAGAAGAGGAAGATCTTGAAGTAGAGATTGAAAACGGTGGACAGCCGGTTTATTATTACTTTATTTCGGTAGAGTAAGACAGAATGAGGAGAGGCGCGAGGTGCTTTTTCGGGTACCCGCGTCTTTCCTATGTTAGTGAAAGAAGAAAGGACGTATTTTTGTGGACAAGCTTGTATTGATCGATGGAAACAGTATTGTAAACCGTGCCTTTTACGGGGTGCCGGATCTGACAAACCGCGAAGGACTGCATACGAATGCCATCTATGGATTTTTGAATATTTTACTGAAAATTTTGGACGAGGAAAATCCGACTCATCTTTTGGTGGCGTTTGATGTCAAAGCGCCGACATTCCGTCATGAAATGTTTGATGAGTACAAAGGAACAAGAAAACCGATGCCGGGAGAACTCAGAGAACAGATTCCGGTATTAAAAGAAATCCTTTCTTCCATGAACATTCAGATGAAAGAGCAGGAGGGGATTGAAGCTGATGATATCCTCGGAACGATGGCAAAGACCGGAGAAGCGCAGGGGATGGAAGTTTCGGTGGTTTCCGGGGACCGCGACCTTTTGCAGCTGGCGACGGATAAGATCAAAGTGCGTATTCCGAAGACAAAAGGTGGAAAAACGACCGTTTTGGATTACAATCGTCCACAGGTCATTGAAGAGTATGGTGTCACACCGGAGCAGATCATTGATCTCAAAGGACTGATGGGGGATTCTTCTGACAATATTCCGGGAGTTCCGGGAGTTGGCAAAAAAACGGCGGTAAAAATATTGACATTATTTGGAACAGTTGAAAATGCCATCGCGCATGTCGAAGAAATCACACCAAACCGTGCGAAAGAAGCCGTAAAAAACAATACAAAACTGGCTCTTCTCAGTAAAAAACTGGCAACGATCAAAACGGACTGCAAGCTGGGGGTAAAATTAGAAGAGTGCAGAATGCAGGAGATGTTTACGCCGGAGGCGTATGAAAAAATCAGTGTCTTGGAATTCAAGTCCTTGATGAACCGGTTTGAAAAAGATACAAAAAACAATGCGGCAGTGGAAGATAAATTTGAAACGATCCAACGTGCTGCACAGTTTCACAGCTGTGTGGATGATTGCATTGCAAAGGGGATGCTGTCATTTAAGCTGCTTTGCAAGGAAAAGGCAGACAAAGACGGACAGACCAATGGCCAGATGACGTTATTTATGGAAGAAGAGGGAAGTCTGTTTGGCGGTGCCATTACTGCGGATGGAGAAAAGGTATCGTTCTTTGCTATAGGTGGCGAACTGTCAGAGCAGGTGGTAAAAGACGAACTGGAGCGTGCCAAAGAGGCGGGCGTGACATTTATTACCAATGACTTAAAAAAACAATTGCCGGAATTGCCGGAACTTGATGAAAAGAAATGTTTTGATACGAGTGTGGCAGCCTATCTCATTTATCCGGTACAGAAGGGATTTGAGGAAGAAGATATCAGTACGGAATATGCGGAATTTGTCATGCCACCGTATTCCCAGATGTTTGGGAAGAAAACATTGTATCAGATGTGGCAGGCGCAGCCGGAAGATGTGACAAATTATGCCTGTTACTGTGCCCTTGTTTCGTTTCTTTCGTATAAACCGTTACACCGCAAACTAAAGACAATGAAGTCGTATGAGTTATTTGAAGAGATTGAGATGCCCCTTGTATTTACGCTGTACCGCATGGAGCAGGAGGGAATTTATGTAAAACGAGAAGCTTTGCGTCAGTACAGTGAAAAACTGGGAGAGCGGATTGACGTGCTGGAGCAGGAGATCTATAATCTTGCGGGCGAAGAATTTAATATTAATTCGCCAAAACAGCTTGGCGTGATTTTGTTTGAAAAACTCCGGATGCCATATGGAAAGAAAACGAAGACCGGGTATTCGACTTCGGCAGAAGTGCTGGAGAAACTGCGTTTTGAAAGCCCGATTGTAGAAAAAATACTGGAATACCGCCAGCTGACAAAATTAAAATCGACTTATGCAGACGGATTGTCCGTTTACATAGATATGGATGGACGGATCCGCACGACTTTTAATCAGACGATCACGGCGACAGGGCGATTGAGCAGCACGGAACCGAATTTGCAAAATATTCCAATCCGAATGGAACTTGGCAGACAGATTCGTAAAGTATTTGTTCCGAAGGAAGGCTGTGTGTTTTTGGATGCCGATTATTCTCAAATCGAACTCCGTGTGCTGGCACATATGTCGGGTGATGAAAAACTGATCGAGGCGTACAAGGAAAATGCGGATGTACACCAGACGACAGCATCCCTCGTATTTCACGTGCCATATGACGAAGTTACTCCGATGCAGAGAAGAGATGCCAAAGCGGTAAACTTTGGAATTGTGTACGGAATCAGTGGCTTCGGTCTGTCGCGGGATCTTGGGATCACGAAAAAACAGGCAGAACAGTATATAAAGGATTATTTTGAAACGTATCCGAAAGTGAAAGAGTATATGGATTCGCTGGTGGAAATGGGAAAAAGTAAAGGGTATGTGACTTCTCTTTACGGCCGCCGCCGTCCGATCCCGGAATTGTCTGCGAAGAATTTTATGCAGCGGCAGTTTGGGGAGCGTATTGCGATGAATTCACCGATTCAGGGAACGGCAGCAGATATTATAAAGATTGCGATGAACCGCGTGGATGCGAGACTGCGGAAGGAAAACATGCAGTCACGCCTGATCTTGCAGATTCACGATGAACTTTTGGTAGAGACAAAAATAGAGGAAATAGAGGAAGTGTCTCATATTCTGAATGAGGAAATGATTCATGCGGCAGCATTGAAAGTACCGTTGATCGCCGATGTGAAGCAGGGAACGACCTGGTATGAGGCAAAATAGAAACAGCACCGGACTGTAACGAAGGAGGAAGACCATGATCATAGGAATGGCGGGAGGAGTAGGCAGTGGAAAATCAACCGTTCTTTCGATATTGAAACAATATGAAAAAGTGCGTATCTGTATGGCAGATGAACTGGGACATCAGGCGATGGAACAGGGGACGAAAGCCTATGAAAAAATTGTGGCCCATTTTGGGAAGGAGATCTGCGATGAAAACGGTGCGATCAACCGAACGAGATTGGGAAAAATTGTATATGCTAATGACAGACAGCTGGGAATGCTCAATGAGATCATTCATCCTGTCGTGTGGGAAGAGATTGCCGCGCAGGCAGCAAAATACGGAGAGGACAATCTGTTTTTTGTAGAGAGTGCCATTCTTTATGAGAGCGGACTGGATAAACTCTGCAATGAGATCTGGGGAATATTGACGGAGGATACCCTGCGTTTTAAACGATTGCAGGAATCGCGTGGATATTCGCGTAAACGGGCGGAAAGCATTATGCAGAAGCAGGTTTCTGCGTCATTTTTGAAGCGGCACTGCGACCGGCTGATCCACAATGATGGCAGTGAAGAAGAACTGGAAGCAGAGATTGCACGCATTATGAGCGGTTATGGAACCCGCCGAGGTAATGGTGGAAAATAGAGAATAGATGTGATATACTAGAAAGAAGTGGAGAAATCCACGGGCAGTATGAAATGAATGAGGGATGACTATGAACAACAGCAGAGAAGATTATGTATTTGGCTTGGATATTGGTACAAGAAGTATTGTTGGGACCGTTGGTTATCGTACCGGGACGGACCGTTTTGTTGTTGTGGCACAAAAATCTCTGGAGCATACGACGCGTGCCGTGATCGATGGACAGATTCACGATATCGCCACGGTAGCAGATGAGATCGCCAGTGTGAAAAAGCAGCTGGAGGAGGAAATCGGGCAGAAACTGACGAATGTCAGTATTGCGGCTGCCGGCCGTGTGCTGAAGACAGAGACGGTGTATGTGGAACACGAAATGCAGTCGGAGACCAGGGTGACAAAAGAACATATTCATTCACTTGACAGCATAGCGGTAGAAAAGGCATATGACCGCATTCGCCAGCAGAATGACCATAAAGACAAACATTTTTATTGTGTTGGGTATTCGCCGGTAAAATATTATCTCAATGGGTATCCGATGGAGATGATCGAAAAACATATGGCATTGTCTATCGGTGTGGAGATGATTGCAACATTTTTGCCGGATGAAGTCGTAGATGGATTGTATCAGGCGGTCGAGGATGCCGGACTGCATGTGGCAAGTTTGACATTGGAGCCGATTGCGGCGATCAATGTGGCGATTCCGGAACGATTCCGTCTTTTAAATATTGCATTGGTTGATGTGGGAGCCGGCACGTCGGATATTTCTGTCGTAAAGGAAGGAAGTATCATTGCATTTGGCATGATGCCATTGGCGGGAGACGAGATCACGGAGGCAATCGCAAAGCGATATCTGACCGATTTTGAGACGGCTGAGAAAGCGAAAAAAGCCGCTGATAGGAAAAAAATGGTAACCTTTAAAGATATCATGGGTGAAACAGTCAAGGTTTCTCAGGAAGAGATTCATGAAGTGGCTGCGCAGGCGATTGATTCGATCGTGAGTAACGTCGCACAGAAGATCATCGAATTAAATGGCAATAGTCCGGTCAGTGCGGTGTTTGTCGTCGGAGGCGGCGGAAAAATGCCGGGCTTTACGGAAAAACTGGCGGTTAAGCTGAATCTGCCGGAAAACCGAGTGGCGATTCGTGGAGCTGAAGTGCTGCAGCAGATTGATTTTAGTGCAACAAATGTGAAAAAAGATTCCACCCTTGTGACACCGATTGGAATCTGCCTGGAATATTATGAGCAGAAGAGCAGTTTTATTTATGTAAAAGTAAATGAAGAACGCGTGAAAATATACGATAATGGAAAAGCGACGGTTTTGGATGCCTGTATTCATGCCGGATTTGCGCAGGACAGCCTGTTTCCTTCTCGTGGGGACAGCGTGCATTATAAACTCAATGGAGAAGAGCGCGAAGCCAAGGGATATCTTGGGGAAGCGGCAGAAGTGGCAGTAAACGGAAAAGAGACGAATCTGAATCAGCTGCTGCAGGAAGAAGACCAGGTGCGTATCAAGCCTGCGACAAAAGGCGAGAGGGCGCATTTGACACTTGGCCGCATCAAGGAGTGCCAAAAGAAGATAAGTGTTCTCTTTTTTGGCGAGAAACTGGAATATCCGGTCAAAGTGTATGTCAATGGAAAGCCGCAGGATGACCGGTATGTGGTTCGTGAAGACGACCGGATTTCGGTGGACGAGACATGTCGGATCGCCGAATTGTTTGAATATAAAAAGATGCCTGAGCGGGACGATATTTTACTGAATGGCGAGGATACCACTTGTACCCACCGGGTGACCGATGGGGATGAGGTAGAACCGGTACCGCAGATCAAGCGGCCGCCAAAACCACCGAAACCATTGGAACCGCCGAAAAAGGCACCGGTATCTGCCGTAGTGGAAGATCTTGTAAAAGAGGCGCAGAAAGAAGCAGAGGAACCGGCCGAGGATCCATTATTGGCTCCGCCGAAACCATTGCCTTCCTGGGCGGCAGATCTGCCTTTTATGACAAAAAAGCATGTGACACAGGAAGAACCTGCTAGTGTGCAAAATGCGGTTTTGCAGGAAGAAAAGCCGGAGCCGGCTGTGGCAGAAGTACCCGTCGTGCAGGCAGAGCCGACGAGGATCAAAGTCGAGATCAACGGCACACCGACGCTTTTGCCGGAGAAGGCAAAGCCGGTATTTGTAGATCTGTTTGATGTGTATCCGATCGATCTGACAAAACCGGGAGGAAAACGGATGGTTTCCCGACTGAATGGAATCGACGTCATTGATTTTACGATGCCACTTCATGAAGGAGACCGGGTAGATCTGTATTGGGAAAAGTAACGCGATAGGAGAGACCAGGATGGAATTGTACAGTATTGCCAGCGGGAGCAGCGGAAACAGTATTTTCGCAGGAACGTCGGCAGAGAATACCGGTATTTTACTGGATGCCGGGATCAGTAAGAAAAGAATTGAAGAGGGTCTGGCGCAGAGACAGTTGTCACTGGATCAGGTAGAAGCCATCTTCATCACACACGAACATGCAGATCATATCAGCGGGCTTGGCCCTATTGCACGAAAATATGCGATACCCATCTATGCGACAGAGGGCACGATACAATACATACGGGAAACCGGAAAATGTGGCAAAGTGGACACGGATCTGTTTCACTGTGTACGGCCGGATGAGTCCGTACATGTCGCCGGTATGGAAGTGACGCCCTTTTCGATTTCCCATGATGCTGTCGATCCGGTAGGATATACGATGCGGGCGGAAGGAAAGAAACTGGCCGTGGCTACCGATATGGGAGAATATACGGATTATACGATCTCCCATCTGCAGGATTGCGACGGTATGCTTTTGGAGGCAAATCACGATATCAATATGCTGCAAGTCGGCAGTTATCCATATTCGCTGAAAATGCGCATATTGGGCAAAAAAGGACATCTTTCCAACGATGCCTGCGGAAGGCTTTTGAAACAGCTGATGGCGCATAAATTGCATCATGTTTTACTGGGGCATCTGAGCCGGGACAACAATTATCCGGAACTTGCCTACGAGACGGTAAAATACGAATTAACCCAGGAAGAAGGCATGGTGCCGGGAAAAGATTTTGTATTGGAAGTTGCATGTAGAAATGAACCCACTCCACCGATTTTGGTGCAAGGTTAATAGATTACAATAAGAAATGGAGATTATTATGAAGAAGACAATTATTACGGTAGTAGGAAAAGACAGCGTAGGAATTATTGCAAAAGTATGTACTTATCTTTCAGAAAAGACAATTAACATCCTGGACATTTCCCAGACAATCGTGGATGGGTATTTTAACATGATGATGATCGTAAATATGGAAGATGCGACAAAAAGTTTTGCTGAAATTTCGGAAGAACTTGAGAAAATGGGCGAAGAGATCCATTGTATCATCCGCGTACAGCGAGAGGAAATTTTTGACAAAATGCACCGCATCTAAGGAGGACAAAAACTGTGATTAATATACATGAAGTAATTGAAACGAATGATATGATCGAAAAGGAAAATCTGGACGTGCGTACTATTACCATGGGTATCAGCCTGTTGGACTGCATTGACAGTGACCTGAATAAAGTATGCGATAACATCTACAATAAGATCACGTCGATGGCAAAAGATCTTGTCAAAGTCGGCGAAGAGATCAGCATGGAATATGGTATTCCGATCGTAAATAAACGAATTTCCATTACACCGGCTGCGTTGATCGGTGGATCGGCATGCAAGAGTCCGGAGGACTTTGTACAGATCGCCAAAGCTCTTGACCGCGCAGCAAAGACGGTAGGGGTAAACTTTATCGGCGGTTATACCGCACTCGTGTCAAAGAAAATGACGAAGGCCGATGAGTATCTCATCCGCTCTATCCCGGAGGCACTTGCCTGCACCGAGCGCGTGTGCAGTTCCGTCAATGTCGGTTCTACCAAGACAGGACTGGATATGGATGCCATTCGTTTGATGGGAAAAATTGTAAAAGATACCGCAAAATTGACCGCCGATCAGGATTCTCTTGGCTGTGCCAAACTGGTTGTATTTTGTAATGCACCGGATGATAACCCATTTATGGCGGGTGCTTTCCACGGTGTTACCGAAGGTGACGCGATCATCAATGTCGGTGTCAGTGGTCCCGGCGTAGTAAAAACAGCGCTTGAGAGTGTAAAAGAGAAAGATTTTGGAAAAGTATGTGAGACGATCAAAAAGACAGCATTTAAGATTACCCGTGTCGGACAGCTGGTGGCTTATGAAGCTTCGAAACGTCTGAATGTGCCATTTGGTATCATTGACCTGTCTCTGGCTCCGACTCCGGCAGTCGGTGACAGTATCGCGGAGATTTTTGAAGCACTCGGACTCGAGCGTGCGGGCGCACCGGGAACGACGGCAGCACTTGCTATGTTAAATGACCAGGTGAAAAAGGGCGGCGTTATGGCATCTTCCTATGTCGGCGGCTTAAGCGGTGCCTTTATCCCTGTCAGTGAAGATCAGGGAATGATCGATGCCGTCAATGACGGTGCTTTGACATTGGAAAAACTGGAAGCGATGACTTGTGTATGCTCTGTAGGACTTGACATGATCGCAATTCCTGGAGATACGAAAGAGACGACTATCGCCGGAATTATCGCCGACGAGATGGCGATCGGTATGGTAAACCAGAAAACGACAGCGGTCCGTGTCATTCCGGTACAGGGCAAGAAAGTCGGAGATACGGCAGAATTTGGCGGCCTTCTTGGTTATGCACCGATTATGCCGGTCAATACATTTGGCTGTGATGACTTTGTCAACCGTCCGGGAAGAATACCGGCGCCAATTCATAGTTTTAAAAACTAGGAAACGATTCAGAAAATATCAGGAGGCTATATGTTAGAGCAGATTGACTATAAAACTATTTTTCACTATTTTGAAGAAATTTCAAAGGTACCAAGAGGTTCCTACCACAATGAGAAAATCAGCGATTATCTGGTACAGTTTGCGAAAGAACGCGGAATAGCCTATCGCCAGGAAGAATGCGGAAATGTCATTTTCCGGAAACCGGCTTCCGCGGACTGTCGTTCCGGAAAGACCGTTATGATGCAGGGACATATGGATATGGTTTGTGTATGCGAAGACGATTCCCATGATTTTGAAACGGAAGGATTGAATCTTCAGATTCACGGAGACTGGCTGGAAGCGGAAAAAACGACACTTGGCGGCGATGATGGAATTGCACTGGCCTACATTCTTGCTGTTTTTGCAGATGATACGCTGACACATCCGGCATTGGAAGCCGTGATCACGGTGGATGAGGAAGTCGGAATGGAAGGCGCGTCGGTATTGGATGCGTCGGATCTGAAAGCCGATTATCTGATCAATATTGATAATGAAGAAGAAGGAGTTCTTCTTGTCAGCTGTGCCGGAGGAGCCAGCGTCGATGTTTTTCTGGAAGGAACGCTTGAAAAACAAAAGGGTACGCCGGTAGAAGTATGTCTTTCCGGACTTTGCGGCGGGCATTCGGGTACCGAGATCGCCAAACACCCTGCCAATGCATCAATCCTTATGGGACGCTTGCTGCAGGGAGTGCAGGAAGAAATTTATCTGCAGACAATAACCGGTGGAGACAAGGATAATGTCATTACCGGAAAAACTTCTGCGACGATTCTCTGTACAGGAGATGTGTCTGCTCTGTGCGATCGTCTGCAGCAGAGAAAAGAGCAGTTATGTCAGGAATTTGTGGCAGCAGAGCCGAATCTTTCAATCGAGATCGTTTCGGGAGAGAAAAAAGAAATGGAAGTATTTTCCAATACTTTCACAAAACAGCTTTTGGATTATCTGAACCTCACGATCACAGGAGTGCAGGTAATGAGTGCGCAGGTACCGGGAATGGTCGAAAGTTCGCTGAATCTTGGTATCGTAAAGACAGAACTTGGAAAGATTCATCTGGCTTACTCTGTGCGAAGCCAGAAGGAAACCTACAAAGATCACATGATCTCGCAGATCAAAGCGCTTGCTTCGCATATTTTTGTCGGAGAGACAAAGGCAGAAGTCGTTGTGCGTGGAGAATATCCGGCTTGGGATTACAAAGAGGATTCCGTGCTTCGTGAAGTGATGACGTCCTGCTACGAAAAGCGTTTTGAGGAAAGTCCGCGCGTCGAGGGCATTCATGCAGGTTTGGAATGCGGAATATTGCTGCAGAAACTGCCAAATCTTGACATTGTTTCGATGGGACCGGAGATTCAGGATATTCATACGGTGAAGGAAAAACTTTCCATCTCATCGGCAAAACGGAATTATGATTATCTGCTGGATGTATTGGCAGCATTGGCAGAATTAGTATAGGAGAGCGATATCTCCGGATTGGAGAGACTATGGAGAAATTTGAGATTTTAGGAAAAGATCTTGCGTATCATGGTACGATCATAGATTTTTATAAATTGAAGCTGCGGACTCCGGCGGGACATGAAGTTTCCTGGGATCACATCGAACACAAAGGGGCTTCGGCGGTGCTTCCGATCGATGACGAGGGAAAAGTGCTTACGGTGACGCAGTACCGTGGTGCGATTGATGATATTATGATCGAGATTCCGGCGGGTGGACGCGATAGCGTGGAGGAAGATTTTGCGGTGTGTGCGGCAAGAGAGCTGGAGGAAGAGACCGGATTCCGCGCAGGAAACCTGGAACATTTGGTGGATATTCATACGGCCGCTGCGTATACGAGTGAAAAGATTGCGGTTTATGTGGCAAAAGATCTGATCCCGAGCCGACAGCATCTGGATGAAGATGAATTTGTGGACATTCGCAGATATACGTTTGAAGAACTTAATGATATGATTTTTTCAGGAAAGATCACGGATTCGAAGACAATTGCCGCAGTAATGGCATATCAGACAAAACAGAGAAAGTAATTGCGGTACTAATTTTCCTTTTCCTGTCATAGGATATTATAAAGGACAGGCAAAGGGAGGCGGCGTATGGCGTTGTTTGAATTTATAAAAGACCGGAAAAGAAAGGCAGTTTTGTTTTTTCTGACCGGTTTTTTTAGTGGCGGCATTCTCTATTTTTTGTGTAAAGATGCGGCAGCGGATCTGTATGAGGAATTGTGGCAGAATATTAAGAACTGGATACAGGAGAAATCTCCATTTCTTTCCAATTTTCTGTATTCGTTGTGGAAGCGCGGAAAAGTGGCGTTTATCATTTTTTTAGCCGGCAATACACGCTGGAACAAAAATGTATTCCGGGCGTTTGTAGTCTGGGAGGGGGCAAAGGCCGGATTTTTTATGACTATTTTCTGCCACAGTATGGGAGTTCGTGGGTTTTTTAGCTGTGTGGCAATGGGAATCCCGCATATGTTTCTTTTGGTGCCGGCGTATGTGATCTTTTTTTATGGATGTCTGGAGAAAAAAAGAAAGTACAAAACGGCGATCACGGCGGGCTTTTTTGTTCTGATTCTGCTTGGCTGTGCCGTGCAGGCGGCGGTGGGGCAAAAAGTGATGCACGTTTTGCAATCGTTCACATTTTGGTAACATAAAGATAGTACAATAAGAAAGTCAGGCTGGGGACAGTCTGCGTGATGATAAATCCGATTTAAGGAGGTTAAGGTTTTGATTGAAGTAACAAATTTGGTAAAGCGATATGGCGACCGGAATGTCGTTGATAATTTGAGCTTTACGGTAGACAAAGGGCAGATTGTAGGTTTCCTGGGACCAAATGGTGCAGGTAAATCGACGACCATGAATATTATTACCGGGTATATATCTGCAACAAGTGGAACAGTAAAAGTAAATGGGTATGATATCTATGACGACCCGGAAAAGGCAAAAGCGTGCATCGGATATCTTCCGGAGCAGCCTCCTGTATATCCGGATATGAAAGTAAGAGAATATCTTAATTTTGTGGCAGATCTGAAAAAGGTGAAGGCTTCCGAAAAAGATAAAAAACTTCGTTACGTTATGAAATCCACGAAGATCATGGATGTATCGGAACGACTGATCAAGCATCTATCCAAAGGATACAAACAACGTGTGGGACTTGCCGGCGCAATGCTTGGAGATCCGGAGATCCTGATCTTGGATGAGCCTACCGTGGGACTGGATCCGAAACAGATCATAGAGATTCGTAACCTGATCACGGAACTGAGTAAAAATCATACGATTCTCCTGAGTTCGCATATTATGCAGGAAGTAAGTGCGGTATGTAACCAGATTATCATTATCAATCAGGGACAGTTGATCTTATATGATAAACCGGAAAATATTTCCAATCATATCACACAGACTAATGATCTGACATTTACAATAAAAGGAAATAAAGAGCTCGTCAAGAGCATTATTGACTCCTTTGAAGAAGTGATCGAGTCGAGGATTCTTGGTACGGATACAAAAGAAGTTTATCAGGTGGAATTGTCCACTTCGATCGAGGAGGATATCCGCGAGGCCTTGTTCTATAAATTAGCAGACGCAAAATGTCCGATCCTTGAACTGAATCATAAAGTGCCGACTCTGGAAGAAGTATTCCTTCGTCTGACCGGAGATGGTACGAAGCAGTATGGCGGAAAAATGAGTAAAGAAGAAAAGAAAAAAATGAGACAAAAACTTGCAAAGCGCGAAGAAACTGTGGAAAAAGAAGTTGCAGAAAAAGAAGTTGAAAACACAGAAGAGCGTGCGGAGCAGATGGAAGAAAAGGAGGAACAATAACATGCTTGCAGTTTATAAAAAGGAGTTAAAATCCTATTTTACCTCTGTGATCGGATGGGTATTTATTGCCTTCTTTCTGATTTTGGTTGGTTTGTATTTTATGGTATACAATCTGATGAATGGTTATACGGATTTTTCACCGGTATTCAGTGGTGTAGAATTGTTCTTTATCCTGCTTTTGGTACCGGTTCTTACGATGCGTATTATCGCTGAGGAAAACCGCCAGAAGACGGATCAGCTGCTGTATACGTCTCCGGTATCGATCACAAAGATCATTCTCGGAAAATATCTGGCACTGATCACGTTGTTTGGCATCGCAATGCTTGTTGTATGCCTGTATCCGTTGATTTTATCCGGACTTGTAAAACAGGTGGCAACGGGTACGGAGGCTGTTGATTTTGCCATCGCCTACGGAAGCATATTAGGTTTCTTCCTTTTGGGAGCTGCGTATATCGCGATTGGTATGTTTATCTCTTCACTGACGGAGAGTCAGGTGATCGCGGCAGTAGCATCGGGTGTCATCATGATTTTTACGTATCTTATGACAAGCCTTGCCGGTTTACTTCCTTCCGGACATACGTTTGTATTTTGGTTCCTTGCTGTCCTTATTCTGGTTCTTTCCGTAGGACTGTATTATTGGATCCACAATGGCTGGCTGGCCGGAATTATTGGTGTGCTGGCAGAAGCTGCTTTGGTTATTCTGTTTCTTTTAAAGACAGAGAGTTTTGATGGTTTGATTGGTAATGTACTTAGTCAGATTTCTATCACAGACCGTTATCAGAATTTTACGTATGGTATTTTTGATGTAAGCGCTTTGGTTTACTATATCAGCGTCGCATTTTTGTTTGTATTTATTACCATTCAAAGAATTAAAAAGAAACGTTTTAATTAAGGACGCTTCGGATTGGAGGAAACATGAAAGGCATAAAAAATAGTTTTAAAAGCCGTAAGTTTAAGATGGGCGGCTACCAGACTTTGATCATGGTAATTGTGATCATCCTTGTTATAGGCTTGAATCTGGTCGTAAATAAAATGAATATTACCGTGGACCTGAGCAGCCAGAAAATGTTTACACTGACCAGTGACACGACAAATCTTGTAGATAAGATTAAGGATAAAGTTACGTTGTATTATATGTGTCAGGATGGAAGTGAAATGACACAGATTGAAAAAGTAGTGGACAATTACGATGGACTTGGCACCATTAAAGTGGTAAAAAAGGACCCGGTAGTTTATCCAAATTTTTCTAAAACTTATACAGACGAAGAGATTCAAAGTAATGATATCATCGTAGTCAATGAGACAAATGGTAAGAGCAAGTTGGTTAGTCAGTCGGATATGCTTATTCAGGATACCGATTATCAGACGATGTCAAGTTCTTACACTTTGGATGCAGAAGGGCAGCTGACAGCAGCAATCCAGAGTGTGACATCCGCAAATGCAACAACTCTTTATTATACGTCCGGTCACAGCGAACAGGAATTGGATACGACATTTAAAGATGTTTTGAATAAATCCAATATTGATATGAAAGAACTTGCGACAGAGTCTGCAGAAAGTGTACCGGATGACTGCAATATTCTTTTGATCAACGGACCACAGTATGATTTTACGGAAGCCGAGTATAATGTGTTGTCAAGTTATTTGAAGGAAGGCGGAAAGGCCATGTTTTTCCTCTATCCGACGACAACTGAAAAAATGACATATTTTTACAAACTTCTTTCGGATTATGGTGTCAATGTAGCCGACGGATATATTATTGATTCCGAAGGCTCGTATTCATCCCAGTATCCGATGTATCTGACTCCGACCCTGGAAGACAGTGATCTGACAAGTGGTCTTGCGGATACACAGAAAGTTGTTATCCCAATCTGTAAAGGTATGACGGTGCAGAGTGATGTAAGAAGTACATTGACGGTAGAAAATATGATGTCTACGACAGATGGTGCGTATGCAAAGACAAATATCAAGTCGCAGACGGTGGACAAAGAAGATGGCGATGTCAACGGACCATTTAGTGTCGCTCTTTCGATCAAGGATTCGTATGCAGAGAAGACGAAAGGAACGGGGCATGCTACGGAAATCGTAGTATTTGGTTCAGTTAGTTTTGAAACATCTTCGTTCTTGGAGACAAACCAGTTTGGTAACCGTACGGTTCTGTTAAATTCTCTGTCGTATCTGGCCGGACAGGAGACAACGACCCTTGCGATTCCGACAAGAAGCCTGCAGCAGGAAAGTGTACAGATTCAGGAAAGTGACCGAATCTTCTTTACGGTTCTGCTTGTAGTGATCATTCCGTTGATTCTTCTTGGAACCGGATTGTTTATCTGGATTAAAAGGAGGAAAAACTGATGAGCAAAGGAAAAAAGCAGTTACTGACGGTGATTGGTTTGCTTCTTTTGCTGGCAGCGATGGTCTGTGCGTATGTTTTTGTCCCGAAGGGTGAAAGTGATACGTCGGACGAAGACGGGACGAAGGATACGGCAGCGAACACGGTAGAAGTGATCAATATTGAAAAAGACAAGGTGTCGGAGATCTCTATCACGTTGGGTGCAATTACAGACGGAAAGAAACAAACGAAGATTCATCTGAAAAAAGAGGGAGATTCCTGGAAGTTTGCAGATGATGCATCGATTCCTGTTGATTCGGACCAGGTAGACAGTTTGATCGGAAGTATCAGCCCGGTAAAGGCATCACAGAAGATTCAGACAGCAGATACTTCTCTTTCAGATTACGGTCTGGAAATCCCGGAGCAGGCGGTAACGTTTACTACAACGGATGGACAGACATATACGTTTCAGTTTGGTTCCAGTGTGCCGGATAACGGCGGAAAATATGGCGTTTATGGAGATGACGCACAGGTGTATGTCTTTACGGAGACATTCTGCGATAAGTTTGATATCACGAAAAACAGCCTGATTCAGAAAGATACGATTGATACGATCGATTCCGAATATCTGACTTCGATTGAAGTAAAGAATAAGGGCGTTTCGACGTTTAAAGCGGAAGTGGTACCGGACGACGAAAAAATCGATGCGTACACAAACTGGATTATTTCGAAGCCATATAAGAAGGCATTGGCGGGATCTTCCACCAATGACTGGACGACGCTGCAGGATTCCTTTACGGAGGTTACTCTCGGTGACTTGGTAGAATATGGAAGCAAAAATCTCAAAAAGTACGGTCTGACAGATGCGGATCCGGCAGGAGAGATCGAGGTCAAATATTTTGCCGTACCGGATGGTTACACGATGCCGACTGCGACGGAAGCACCGTCTGACAGTTCTTCCCGTACCACCGGGGAAAACAACATCAAAAACAAGGCCAATCTGGTGCCGGAGAAAGACCGTATCAACAAAGGATATACCTTGCTTGTCGGCAATAAGACAGAAGATGGAAAAAATTTCTATGTACGCCTGAAAGACAACCACAATGTATACTTGATGGCGAAAGATACATTGGAGTCGATGCTGACGGTCGATGCGTACACGTATATGGACCACAGTATTTATTCCACACTGGCAACGGACATCAACGGATACGATGTTACAATCGGCGACCAGACGATTTCCGTGACCCGCACCGCAACCGGCGAGAAGAATTCGGCCGGAAAGGAAACCAATAAATGGACGGTCAATGGCAAAGAAGTACCGGAGGACAAGGAAGAAGATTTCCTTTCTCCGTACTCCAAAGCTTACCTTCTTGAGTTTTCCTCATTTGCGAAAAAAGACGTGAAACCGGCAAGTAACAAACCGGTATTAAAGATCGTATATCATGAGGCAAACCGCGATGTAACCGTAACTTACCGCCCATATGACGGTACAAACTTCTACCGTGTTGACAAAAACGGAATGGATTATTTCCTTGTCGATAAATTGTCGGTAGATGCGGTGATTGAAGCGTTTAAGACATTACCGGATGTAGTTGAATAAGATAACAAATGTAATATAGCGGGAAAAAGCAGCCTGTCTGGCAGAGTGTACCGACCCCAAAAAGTTAGACCTAAAAATCTAACGATTGGAGGTCGGTATTTTTATGGCTAAATATTCTTTTGA
>UQAQ01000014.1 GCA_900539115.1 uncultured Roseburia sp. | reverse complement strand
AACCTCGAAATCCGTTGCCTTTAAAGCAAGTATGGTTGCCAAAAGGCAACGAAAAAAGGGAAACCCAGCAAAATCCGTTGCCTTTACCGCCGGCAAGAAGTGAAAAAGGCAACGAAAATCGAGGAAATCCCCGAAATCCGTTGCCTTTACCGCCGGCAAGAAGCAAAAAAGGCAACGAAAAACAGAGAAAACCTCGAAATCCGTTGCCTTTAAAGCAAGTATGGTTGCCAAAAGGCAACGAAAAAAGGGAAACCCAGCAAAATCCGTTGCCTTTACCGCCGGCAAGAAGTGAAAAAGGCAACGAAAATCGAGGAAATCCCTGAAAGCCGTTGCCTTTAAAGCAAGTATCGTTGCCAAAAGGCAACCAAAAAAGGGAAACCCAGCAAAATACGTTGCTTTTATCGCCGGCAAAAAGTGAAAAAGGTCAGCAACCCCAAAAAGCCACCAACCAAACAAGGCAGCCGCACCTCGGTGCGGCTCCCCTGTTCGATATCCTCTCAGCAATTACTGCTGACCATATTTTTTCAAAATCTTCTGAATTCTCTCGGATGGATCCAACAAGTTTGCGATGGATGAATCGTGGTTCAACGTGTTGATGAGAAGAGCGATGTACTTGCTCATGTCAACGTTGATGTAGTATTCTTTGGCAAGAAGTTCTTCCGGCTGGTAGACAAGGTTTGTCGTCATGACACGGTAGATGAGACCACTTTCAAAAGCTTTGTCAAATTTCTCCAATCCGTTTGTGAAAAGACCAAATGTGGCAGCGACAAAGATACGGTTTGCTTTGCGGCGCTTCAATTCGGTAGCGACGTCGATCATACTTTCTCCGGAAGAGATCATATCGTCGATGATGACAACGTCTTTTCCTTCTACGTCAGCACCGAGGAACTCGTGAGCGACGATCGGATTGCGGCCTTCTACGATCTTTGTGTAGTCACGGCGTTTGTAGAACATACCCATATCTACACCGGCAACACCGGCAAAGTAGATGGCACGGCCGGTAGCACCCTCATCCGGGCTGATGATCATCAGATTCTTTGGATTCATCTGGATATCCGGAACATTTTTCAGCATTGCCTTGATAAACTGGTAAGTTGGCTGAATGGTTTCGAATGTGTTTAAAGGAATCGCATTCTGGACACGAGGGTCGTGTGCGTCAAAAGTGATGATGCTTTCTACGCCCATATTGGTCAATTCCTGAAGTGCCAATGCGCAGTCAAGAGATTCTCTGGAGCTGCGTTTATGCTGGCGTCCTTCGTATAAAAATGGCATAATGACAGTGATTCGTCTGGCTTTTCCGCTGACAGCGGCGATGATACGTTTCAAATCCTGATAATGATCGTCTGGTGACATGTGGTTGACTTGTCCACAAACCTTGTAAGTAAGGCTGTGATTACATACATCCAATAAAATGTACAAATCTTTACCACGAACGGATTCGTTTAAGAGACCTTTGGATTCGCCGGAACCAAATCGAGGGCAAACGGCATCAATCAGATAAGAATCTTTCTTATAACTTGTGAAATGAATGGATTCTTCATCATTGCGGCTTTCATTTCGCCATGATGATACATAGTTGTCCACTTTTTCTCCGATGGCACGGCTGCTTTCCAGGGCGATGATACCCAGATCTCCATAAGGGATAATGTCTGCAAAATTGTCTTGACTCATTACTGTCTCCTCCAAAAATAATTGTGATTGGTTTGTATATATCTTGAGCCGGCAGATTAATTCTGTCTGGCTTCAATAACTTTTTTGAGGCGAATGTCTTCGCCGGTAACTTTAAGAAGCGTATAGCCGCTTGTAAGGCGTGAGAAGATGCGCTCGCTGTATTGTTCCCTGAGATCATCAAAAGACAGATTGGTTGAGATGATCGTCGATTTCTTATGAACAAGCCGGCTGTCAATCACCTGGTACAACTGTGAGGTGGTAAAACTGTTCGTCAACTCGGTTCCCAGATCGTCTAAAATCAGAAGATCACAGTTCATAATATAAGAAACCGTAGTGCTTTTTTCCAATGAACTTAACTCACGGTCAAACTTGTTCTTCTCTAAAATATCAAAAAGACCGATAGAAGTCAAGTACACAACCGTATAAGATTGCGATAAAAGTTCTTTTGCAATGCAGTGAGTGAGGAACGTTTTCCCGACTCCGGTGTTGCCGTAGAGAAGGAGATTTTGCTCGCAATCCCCGAAATTATCGCAAAAAGCGTGTGCTGTCATAAGAATGCGTCGGATGTTATCGCGCGGGGTAAGCCCCGTACTTTCTTCAATATAATCATCCGGATAATAAGTAATATCAAAATGAGAAAAATTTTCAATATCCAAAACCTCTTTTAAATTCGACTGCTCGTAAAGATATTCCACGATGCGTTTTTGGAAACAGTGGCACTTTTTGTCCCCGATATAGCCGGTGTCGTGGCAGTCCGGGCAGGTATAGATCGGATCCAGATAATCTTCCGGATACCCATGCTGAAGCAGCAGTTCCTTTTTCTGTTTGGAAATTTGTTCGGTTTTTTCAGTAAGGTCCGCCATACTTTCGTGAGAACCCTCTAACGCGGCGCGTGCTGCAAGCACAGACATATCCCGCATTTCCTCTTCCAATCTGCGGTATGCCGGGATCTTTTCACGGATCTCTTTCTGGCGCATCAGATGAATGCGGTTGTTTTTTAACTGCGTTTTATCATAATCGGAATATAAAAAACTGAACTGCTCATTTAATAACTGCATAATTTCCTCTTTTCTTTACGGCTGCAAAAGCTGCTTCTCTAAATTATCATAATCAGACTGGCTGTAAGCCCTTTGCGGAAAATTCTGAAACTGGTTCTTTCGGCCGGTTTCCTTTTTCTTTCCCTCTGCCTGTTTCTTCCGATGGAAAGACTTGTCACATTCTTTGATATCGTCAAGCGTCTTTACGCCCTTTTTATGCCAGTCTGCAAGGATGCTGGCGGTATAATTCAAGTTCGTGTCGCCGGACTGCAGTACGGTGCGGTTACAGGCTTCTGCGAGGATGTCATCGGTAAAATGAAACTCTGCAAAACGGTCAATGATCGCACGTTCTGCCGGCGCAAGAGGCCGTTTGATGCCGAGTGCCGTGGCGACAACCTTGTAAGTGCCGTGAAACTGGTGCGTTTCCTCCATCGCCTCTTGGGGAGTGCGGATCCCCTTTTTCGCCCAGTCCAAAGCAATCGCTTCAATGTATCGTGAACTGCGCTTGTCCCTTGCCAGTGCAGTTTCATATAAAGTAAGGATCAATTCGCGGGAAAAGCCAAGATCCGACATCAGATACAGGATCAGCTGCATGTGGGCATCGGACATCGTCGTTCCCAAAAGGGATTCCACGGAATTGAGGCAGGAATTGATCTCAAGATCCTTTTTCAATGCTTCTGCCATAAGCGGAGTGTAATTCTGCCGTGGTGGAAGTTCGCGTGTTACCGCTGGAGCGGACGCAGAGCGGACCGGGGAAGGCTCAGACGCAGCCGGTTCGGCGGCAGCAGGCGCAACCCTTGCGGGTTCGGACGGCATATTTTCGGACACAGTCTGTTCTGTTGATGCGGAAACCTCCGATAATGCTGCGCCGGAAACGTGTGGCGCAGAAACCGGACCGGAAAATGGTTCCGAAACTGTCGGGGCGGCTTCCAATGGGAGAAGGCACAAATGTGTGATCTCGCCGTCCTTTTCCTCAATCTCCAAA
Source organism: uncultured Roseburia sp. (assembly GCA_900539115.1). GTDB lineage: Bacteria > Bacillota > Clostridia > Lachnospirales > Lachnospiraceae > Eubacterium_F. The sequence continues at coordinate 56,561 of UQAQ01000014.1, read as the reverse complement.
AGTCCCTGCTTTTTCCAGTAGCGCAGTGCGCGAAGAATGTCTGCCTCTGTATTGGAAAGCATATCTGCCATCATTTCGATCGTCAAAACCGGGGTAGCCGTTCCCATCTGTCGCAGAAGATACAGATACACCTTTACAAAACTTCCGTTTGCCTCCGGCATATAGGTATCGATAAACGCATTGGGTATGTACGTATATTGTTGTGAAAATTGCGTTGTCAATGAAAAACTCATATTGGTCTGCGGCCCCCTTCTTGATGTGCGCGCCCCATGCCCAAAAACACATTTTTAAGATGGGGCACCTTGAATTATATGATAAAAATTCAAATCTGTAAATAGGCAAAAAATTGTACCATTTTAGTAGAAAAGAGCCTGTGGATAATGTGGATAATGTGGATAACTCTGTGAAGAACTTTTCCAAATTTCCTAAAAACAAATGTTCATGTACGAAAATTCGGGCTTTTAAGAAAAATAACTGGTAAAAAAAGTTATTCACAAAAATACAAAGTCAAAAAAATATCCACAGCCATTGTTTTCTACACAATGTTGATAAGGCTGTGGATAATGTGGATAAGTTAGCACTTGACAAGGTCTTCCCCAACTTCTACAATGTTTCCGGCTCCCATAGTTATTAACAAGTCGTCGTGCATTAAATTTTTTTTCAAAAAGTTTTTGATGCTCTCAAAATCTCCCAGATACGTAACGTCTGTTCCAAGTTTTTCCAGTCTGTCAGCGATGTCCTTGGAGGAGATGTCGCCGGGATCTTTTTCACGTGCCGCGTAGATGTCTGCGAGCACGACATGATCTGCCATGGAGAGGGCATCGGCAAAATCATCCAAAAAGTTTTTCGTACGCGAATAGGTATGTGGCTGGAATGCGACATAAAGCGAACGATGCGGATAATTTTTCGCAGAAGCCAGCGTAGCACGGATCTCTGTCGGATGATGTGCGTAATCATCGATCACGGTCGCTCCCCGGAATGTGCCCTTGTACTCGAAACGGCGCTCGGTTCCTTTGTATTTGGCAAGGCCGGCCTGAATCGTCTCTGCCGGAATCTCAAAGAGAGAAGCCAGCGCAAGGGAAGCCAGCGTATTGGAGATGTTGTGCTTTCCGACAATGTTCAATTTGTAATGCGCTCCCGGCACACCGGATTTTACTACGGTAAATTCGCCACAGCCAAGCTCGTCATAAGAAATGTCTGCCGCTGTAAAGTCAGCAGAAGCATCGTCGACAGAATACGTCAGAACACGGCAGGCAAGGCCGTCCGTGATTTCTTTGTAATTGTCAATGTCCGCATTGATGATCAATGTTCCGTTTGCTGGAAGAAGTTCCGCAAAACGGCGGAAACTGTGTCTTACGTCGGCAAGATCGTGGAAGAAGTCGAGGTGTTCTGCTTCTATATTTAAGATAATTCCGATCGTAGGGAAAAACTTCAAAAAGCTGTTTGTGTATTCACAGGCTTCGGTAATGAACGTATCGGATTTTCCGACGCGGATATTTCCGCCGATTGCCGGAAGGATACCGCCGACCGAGATCGTCGGATCCAGACCTGCTTCCATAAGAATGTGTGATGTGATGGAAGTAGTCGACGTTTTTCCGTGAGTTCCGGATACCGCGATGGCCGTCGAATAATTTTTCATGACCTGGCCGACCATGGAAGCACGCTCCATCATCGGAAGACCGAGTTCTTTTGCACGCATGAATTCCGGATTGTCTTCGGAGATCGCTGCCGTGTAAACGACAAAGTCGATGTCTTGTGTTATATTTTTGGCTGCTTGTTCATATATTACTTCTATCCCAAGAGTTTCCAGGTGCTTTGTGATTTTGGATGCGGTCCGGTCGGAACCGGTGATCGTAAATCCCATCGTGTGTAAAAGCTCCGCGAACCCGCTCATGCTGATACCGCCGATGCCAATAAAATGAGCTTTTCCCGGGTGACTAAAATCGATTTTATACATATTGATAACCATCCTTTTCTAATATCTAATATATTTATTGTAAAACGAAGAGGTGAAAAAAACAAGAAGAAAACGGCAGGATTGGTAAATTGTGCATTTTCCACAAAAAAAATAAATTTAACAAAAAATATTTGTGAAAAGTATTCGCATTTTACTTTGTATATGTTATAATATGTTTATGTTTCACGAGACCTGTTAAAATATCACGATTTGACAGGCATAATTACAACAGGGGGTGATCTGATGATCAAGAAAGAAATGATAGCTATGTTGCTGGCAGGAGGACAGGGCTCGCGACTTGGAGTGCTTACGGCAAATGTAGCAAAACCTGCTGTTGCTTTTGGGGGAAAGTATCGTATCATTGATTTTCCGTTGAGTAACTGTATTAACTCCGGAGTAGATACCGTTGGGGTGCTTACACAATATCAGCCGTTGAAGCTGAATACGCATATTGGAATTGGTATTCCGTGGGACCTTGACAGAAATGTCGGAGGAATATCGATTTTACCACCGTATGAAAAAAGTACAAGTAGTGAATGGTATACGGGTACAGCCAATGCGATTTTCCAGAACTTAAAGTATATGGAGCAGTACAATCCGGACTATGTTCTGATTCTTGGCGGAGACCACATTTACAAAATGGATTATCAAGTGATGTTGGATTTTCACAAATCAAACAATGCAGATGTGACACTGGCGACGATTCCGGTTCCGATGGAAGAGGCAAGTCGTTTTGGGGTTTGTGTTACAGATGACAATAAACAGATTGTGGAATTTCAGGAAAAACCGGAACAACCAAAAAGCAACCTGGCATCCATGGGAATTTATATTTTCTCCTGGCCGGTGCTGCGCGAGGCACTGATCACACTGCGTGATCAACCGGGATGTGACTTTGGTAAACACATTATACCATATTGCCATGAAAGAGGTGACCGTATCTTTGCATACGAGTTTAATGGCTATTGGAAAGATGTAGGAACATTGGGGTCGTATTGGGAGTCCAATATGGAATTGATCGATCTGATTCCGGTATTTAATCTGTATGAAGAATTTTGGAAAATTTATACAAAAAACGAGTGGCTTCGTCCACAGTACATTGCGAATTCCGCTGTAATTGACAAGGCAATCATGGGGGATGGTTGTGAAGTGTATGGAGAAGTACACAATTCCGTCATTGGTTCCAATGTCGTGATTGAAGAGGGAGCGGTCGTTCGTGATTCTATTGTTATGAATTCGACACATATCGGTAAAAATACGGTATTGAACAAAACGATTGTCGCAGAAAATACAACCATCGGCGCAAATTGTGTATTGGGCGAAGGCGAAGATGATGTTGTGAACCAGGTGAAGCCGGATGTCTATGCATTTAATCTGGTGACGGTTGGAGATGATACCGTGATTCCGGACGGTGTGACAATTGGTAAGAATACTGCCATATCAGGGGTGACAACGAGTGAGGACTATCCAAACAATACGCTGGAAGCCGGCGGAACTTTGATAAAGGCAGGTGACATCATATGAGAGCAATCGGAATTATTTTAGCAGGTGGTGAAAGCCCACGGATGCGGGATCTGACCAAGAAGAGAGCAACATCCGCGATGCCAATTGCAGGGGGTTATCGCAGTATTGATTTTGCACTGAGCAGTATGGCAAATTCCCACATCAGTAAAGTGGCGGTTTTTACACAATATAATTCAAAATCATTGAACCAGCATTTGAATTCTTCAAAATGGTGGGATTTTGGACGAAAACAAGGGGGATTGTTTGTATTTACTCCGACGCAGACCCAGGATAACAGTTACTGGTATCGTGGGACGGCGGATGCGATCGCACAGAACATTGACTTTTTGAAGGCAAGTCATGAACCATATGTTGTAATCGCTTCCGGAGACTGCGTTTATAAACTTGATTTTAATAAAGTTTTGGAGTATCATGTTCAGAAAAATGCAGACATCACAATTGTGACAAAGGATCTCGGGGAGAGGGATGACCCAAGTCGTTTTGGTGTTGTCTCTGTGGATGAATCGGGACTTGTGACGGAATTTGAAGAAAAACCGATCGTGACGTCAAAGACAACGGTATCCACAGGCATTTACGTAGTTCGCAGAAGGCAATTGATTGAGATGATCGAGCGTGCGGGAAACGAAGGATGTTTTGATCTGGTAAAAGACATTTTTGTACGTTACCGTGGCCTGAAGAAGATTTATGCGTATCCAATGAATTCCTATTGGAGTAATATTACGACCGTGGAATCTTATTTTGAAACCAATATGGATTTCCTGAATCGTGATATCCGCGATTACTTCTTTGCACAGTATCCGACAATTGCATCGAAGATAGAAGATCTGCCGCCGGCAAAATACAATGCCGGATCCAAAGTAAGAAACAGTTTGATTTCGAGTGGATGTATTCTTAACGGCGAAGTATCGGACTCTATCTTATTTAAAGAAGTATATGTAGGAAACAATACGGTGATTCGCAACTCAATCATACTAAATGATGTTTATATCGGGGACAATACGTATATTGAGAACTGTATCGTGGAGAGCCATGATACGATTCGCGCAAATTCCAATTATGTAGGTGATCCGGAAGATGTTAAGATCGTGCTTGAGACGAATGCCCGTTATGTATTGTAATCTGCAATGTGACGGAGGGGTGTCCTGAATCGTTACGCTGCGGAAAATGAATGAAAAGCAGAAGAGAGGATATGGGTATGCAGGTAACAGACGTTCGGATTCGGGTTATTGACAGAGACTCGAAGATGAAGGCGATAGCATCTGTGACATTTGACGATTGTTTCGTCGTTCATGATATCAAAGTGATTGAAGGGGAAAAAGGATATTTCATCGCGATGCCAAGTAAGAGAACACCTGACGAGCAGTTTCGCGATGTCGCTCATCCAATCAACCCTCAGATGCGAGCAGAACTGGAAGATGCGATTCTTGCACGTTTTCGTGAAGCATTGCAGGAAGAAGCAGAAAATTGAATTTAGGCGTGTAAGCGATGTGATACGCAATCAAATAAGACTGGTCATGGCTGCGGCGGCAGCTGTGACTGGTTTTTTTGTGACGCAGGCTTTTTTACAAAACCCTTGCCGATAAGTCGTGAAATTGGTATAATAAAATGATAATGGATAACTGGAGGCGCTTATGAAACTGATTGTAGGATTAGGAAACCCGGGGAGAGAGTATGCAGGAACAAGACATAATATCGGATTTGGAGTCATAGCAAGACTTGCTGACGAATATCATATTTCATTAAATAGCAAAGAGCATAAAGCCGTGTGTGGAAAGGGATTTATCGAGGGCGAAAAAGTGATCTTGGCGCAGCCGCAGACTTTTATGAATCTGAGTGGAGAAAGTGTGCGGAGTATCGCGGATTATTATAAGATTGAACCGGAAGATATTATTGTGGCGTACGACGATATTGACCTGGAAGTGGGACAGATCCGTGTGCGCAGAAAAGGAAGCGCAGGCGGGCATAATGGCATCAAAAATATTATTTCGCATCTTGGAACGAATGAATTTCCACGTGTCAAAGTGGGTGTAGGGGCGAAGCCACAGGGAGGCGACCTTGTCAATCATGTATTGGGACATTTTTCCAAGGAAGACGAAAAGAAGATGGATGAAGTGCTGGATGAAGCTGTCGCAGCCGTGGAAACGATTGTGACGCAGGATGTGGATGTGGCGATGAACCGCTTTAATGCGAAAAAGAAATAGGAAATTTTTGGAAAGGAAAGAGAGATTTGGAGACGTTATTTGCCCCTCTTGGGGAACTGGAAGAATATGACCAGCTCATACGCGGGATAAAACAGGGTGAATTTCCGGTTCAGCTGATCGGATGTATGGATACCCAGGAGAGCCATATGATCTATGGGACAGGGCGCGATAAGAGAATCCGGCTTGTTATCACACACAATGAAGTGCGGGCCAAGGAACTTGTCGAAGATCTGAAACTTTACGACCACGATGTCATGTATTATCCGGCGAAAGATTTCATCTTTTACAGCGCGGATGTGCACGGACAGGCGATTGTCAAAGAACGGCTGAAAGTCATCAAACGGCTGCTGGAAAAGGAACCGCTTACCGTCGTAACGACGCTGGATGGTGGAATGGACTATTGTCTGCCATTTGAACGGTATCAGGAAAACCGGATTCATGTGGCCGAGGAAGAAATTCTGGATCTGGAGGAGTTTAAGAAAAATCTTGTAGCCATCGGCTATGAAAATACGGGACAAGTGCAAAAAGAGGGCGAGTTTTCGGTGCGTGGAGGTATCATTGACGTATTTCCGCTGACCGAGGAATGCCCGTATCGTATCGAATTGTGGGGCGACGAAGTCGACGGCATTCGCCGGATTGACGTAGAGAGCCAGCGTTCGGTCGAGACCGTTTCCGAGATCGAGATTTATCCGGCGACGGAAATTTTCCTGGAAGAAGACCGCATTTTAGAGGGCATGCACCGCATGGAAGAGGAGATGCAGACCTGTGTGCGGCAGTTTGAAGAAGAGGGAAAACAGGAAGAAGCTTCAAGACTCCGCCAGAGTGTGGCAAATTTCCGCGAGACCTATGAAGTTTATCACGGACTTGTAAATCTGGAAAGCTATGTCAGCTATTTTACAAAAAATGTAAGTTCGTTTTTCGATTATTTTAAGGGAGAAGATGTCTATGTCTATCTTGACGAGCCGGCGCGCTGCATCGAAAAGGGCGAAGCGGTGGAGTATGAATTCCGCGAGAGCATGGTAAGCCGTCTCGAAAAGGGATATATTCTGCCGGGACAGATGGAAGTTCTGTTTTCACTGCCGGTGCTTTTGAAAAAATTGTCCGAACTGCCGCTGATCCTTATGACGACGCTGGATATGAAAGTCAAGGAATTTAATGTCAGACACAAATACAATTTCCAGATTCAGGCAGCTCCATCGTATAATAACAATTTTTCGCTGCTTGCGAAGGATATCCTGCGGCTGAAGAAAAACGGGTACCGCGTGCTGGTGCTTTCTGCCTCGGGAACGCGTGCAGAGCGGCTTTGCCAGGATTTGCAGGATTACGAGATCCCGGCGTTTTACAGCAGAGATCTGTCGCATGAACTGCTTCCCGGGGAAGTGATGATCGGTAAAGGTACACTGCGAAAGGGATTTGAGTACCCAAATCTGCGCTTTGTCGTAATGACGGAGGGCGACATTTTCGGCGGGGTAAAGAAGAAACGGAAAAAACGTGTCAAACGTTACGAAGGGGCGGCAATCCACAGCTTCAATGACTTAAAGATCGGGGATTATGTCGTTCATGAAAACCACGGACTCGGTATTTATGAAGGAATTGAGAAGATCGAGGTCGATCACATAACGAAGGATTATCTGAAAGTGGCTTACGCCGGCGGGAGCAATCTGTATATTCCGGCGACTTCTCTGGAAGTGCTGCAAAAGTACGCGGGAAGTGATGCGGCGAAAGTGCCGAAGTTAAACAAACTCAATTCGCCGGAGTGGAAGAAGACGAAAACGCGTGTCAAAGGGGCCGTCAAGGAGATCGCGCAGGAACTGGTCGATCTGTATGCAAAACGACAGGCGAAGCAGGGACACGCATTTGAAAAAGATACGGTTTGGCAGCGCGAATTTGAAGAGGTCTTTCCTTATGAGGAGACGGAGGATCAGCTGCACGCGATCGAAGATACGAAAAAAGACATGGAAAGTATCAAGGCAATGGACCGCTTGATCTGCGGGGATGTCGGATATGGAAAGACGGAAATCGCGATCCGCGCGGCATTCAAAGCCGTTATGGATGGTAAGCAGGTGGCTGTTCTTGTGCCGACGACGATTCTTGCGGGCCAGCATTACAATACGTTTGTCCAGAGAATGCGTGATTACAGCGTCGAAGTGGGGATGCTTTCCCGTCTGAGAACGCCGAAAGAAAACCGGGAGACGGTGGAAAAACTGCGAAAAGGCGCAATTGACATTGTCATCGGAACCCATCGGCTTTTGGCAAAAGATGTCGTTTACAAAGACCTTGGACTTCTGATCGTCGATGAGGAACAGCGTTTCGGCGTGACACATAAAGAAAAATTGAAACAGCTGAAAAATGACATTGATGTATTGACCCTTACGGCGACGCCGATTCCGCGGACACTTCACATGAGTCTTGTCGGAATCCGCGATATGAGTGTGCTGGAAGAGCCGCCGGTCGATCGTATGCCGATTCAGACATTTGTTATGGAGAAAAATGACGAGATCGTGCGCGAGGCGATTCTTCGTGAACTTGGACGCGGCGGACAGGTTTACTATGTGTACAACCGCGTCGCCAATATGGACATTATCGCCGGAGAGGTGCAGAAACTTGTGCCGGAGGCCATTGTCGCCTATGCTCACGGTCAGATGAATGAGCGTGAACTGGAACGGACCATGTTTGCGTTTGTCAACGGCGAGATTGATGTCCTCGTCTCGACGACGATCGTAGAAACAGGGTTAGACATCCCTAATGTCAATACAATCATTATCGATGAAGCCGATAAACTCGGGCTTTCCCAGCTTTATCAGCTGCGTGGACGTGTCGGTCGTTCCAATCGGACGGCGTACGCATTTTTGATGTATAAGCGCGACAAGATGTTAAAAGAAGTAGCAGAAAAACGACTTGCCGCAATAAAAGAGTTTACAGAACTTGGTTCAGGGTTTAAAATATCTATGAGGGACCTTGAGATCCGTGGCGCAGGAAACCTTTTGGGAGCCAGACAGCACGGACATATGGAGGCGGTCGGATACGATCTGTATTGCAAGATGCTCAATGAAGCCGTCAAACGCCTCAAAGGGGAAAAGGTCGAAAATGACGAGTTTGAGACAAATATTAATCTGAAAATGGATGCGTTTATCCCGGCAGATTATATTCCGAATGAATTCCAGAAACTGGATGTGTACAAGCGCATCGCGGAAATTGAGACGGAGCCGGAGAGAGACGATATGGTAGACGAGCTGATCGACCGTTTTGGCGAGCCGCCACAGAGTGTGTGCAATCTTTTGGAGATCGCGCTTTTGAAAGCAAAGGCACACGATGCGTATATTACGGCAATCGTGGAAAAGGCGAACCAGATACGGATTACGATGTTTCCGCAGGCCAAAGTGGCGACGGACAAAATTCCGGACCTGCTTGCGGCATACCAAGGCAAACTGCGTTTTGTACCGGAGACAACGCCGTATTTTGTATATCAGCAGAAAGAGGAGCCATTGCTTCGACAATTGTCAGAACTTGTAAATGAGATGCAGAAGATCAAGGAGGAAGAAAATGAATAGATTTGGAAAGAAGATTCTTTGCGGATGTCTTGCCGTGAGCCTGATGCTTACAAGTGTCGGATGTTCTGAAAAAACGGAAAATGCAGAAGAGCAGACGATAAGTGTAGAAAAAGCGGCGAGGGTAAACAATGGAGATCTCCAGGGAGATTCCATCGCTGTCGCTGTCGGCAAACAGGGCGTAACTTACGATGAATACCTGGTTTACAGCTGGTTTTTGAAAAATCAGTATGACTCTATGCTTGGCACGGATGTCTGGAATATTTCGGTCGATGATCATACGATCGGACAGACTGCGATCGAGGATATCGTGCGTCTTATCATTCAGATCAAAGTAATGAACAAGGCGGCGGAAGGACAGGGCGTGACGCTTGGTGTCGATGAAAAAGAAGACATTGATTATAAGGCGGACCAGTACATCGCGACGATTCCGGAGGATGTCCAGAAAGCAAATGGGATTACGACGGAGACGATGCACCGCATTTTCGAGGAAAATCTTGTGGCAAGAAAAATGTACGATGTTGTGACCGGTTCGACGCAGGTTTCGATTGATGCGGCGACGACGCAGGCGGCAAAAGTGCTTTTGTGCTATCTGCCGGCGACGGATGCAAACCGCGAAGAAGTCCGTGCGCAGGCAGCAGGATATGCACAGGAACTGGCAACGTATCAGGGAAATTTCTATTCGTTTGTGAAGGAAAAGACCGGAAGTGCGCCGGAAGAAGTGATTTTGGGAAGTCTTGACAGTCGTACCAATCTGGCAGCCAATGTTCTCGCTTTGAAAAAGGATACAACAAGCGGTGTCATCGAAGAATCGGATGGCTTTTACATCGCTTACTGCCTGAAGGCGAATACGAAAAATCTGAATCAGGCATATGTAGAGCAGGAAGTGGAAAAACAGCAAAAAGATGCGTTCCGCACGGCTTATGAAAAATGGGCGGAAGGCTACGAAGTGCGTGTGAGCAAGTCATTGCTTGCCAAATAAAAGGAGAAAAAGTATGAGAGCAAGTGGAATTTTACTTCCGATATCAAGTATCCCGTCTCCCCACGGAATCGGGTGCTTTGACCGAAATGCATATCGTTTTGTCGATACCTTGGTAAGCTGTGGACAGAAATACTGGCAGATTCTTCCAATGGGACCAACGGGATACGGCGACTCTCCGTACCAGTCATTTTCGACATTTGCCGGAAATCCGTATTATATTTCGCTCGACGCGTTGGCGGAAGAGGGGCTTTTGACGGCGGAAGAGATCGCAGCAGCAGACCTTGAGGACGAGGGAAATTATGTAAATTATGAAAAACAGTACAATCAGCGTTTTCCGCTTTTGCGCAAAGCTTTTGACCGCAGTAACATCGCAGAAAATGAAGAATTTCAGGCATTTGTTTCGGAACAGCAGGAATGGCTGCCGGATTACTGCCTGTTTATGGCAATCAAGGACACCCGCAAAGGGGCCGGTTTTCTGACCTGGGAGGAAGAATTGAAACGTCGCGACGAGGCAGCGATTGCGCGTTGCCGGGAAACGTATAAAAACGAGATCAGTTTTTATATGTTTCTTCAATATGAATTTGACAAACAATGGAAACAGTTGAAAAAGTACGCCAATGACAAGGGCGTGCAGATTATCGGGGATATTCCGATCTACGTAGCGCTTGACAGTGCAGATACGTGGGCACACCCGGAATTGTTTCAGTTTACGGAAGACCTTGAACCGATTGCGGTAGCGGGCTGTCCGCCGGATGCTTTTTCGGAGACGGGTCAGCTTTGGGGGAATCCGCTATACCGCTGGGAATACCATGAATCGACGGAGTTTTATTGGTGGATCTCGCGCATCCGCCATTGTTTTAAATGGTATGACATGGTGCGAATCGACCATTTCCGTGGCTTTGATGAATATTATGCTATTCCATACGGCGAAGAAACAGCAGTAAACGGTGCCTGGGAGAAAGGCCCGGGAATTCTTCTTTTTGACAAGATCAATGAAGTGCTCGGCGAGCAGCAGATCATTGCCGAAGATCTCGGTTTTCTGACGGACAGCGTCCGGGATCTCCTGGCTGCGACCGGCTACCCGGGAATGAAGGTGCTTCAGTTTGCATTTGATTCGCGCGAGGAAAGTGATTATATGCCACACAATTACAACTCGAACTGCGTGGTTTATACTGGAACACATGATAACCAGACGACATTTGACTGGTGGAAAGAATTGTCAAAAGAGGATCGCAGCGTGGCACTCCGCTATCTGAATCTGCCTTATGGCGGCAGGTTTGTCGGCCGCAAAAAGCTGACATGGCAGCTGATCACGCTGGCGCAGCGAAGTGTGGCGAAACTTTGTGTCATTCCGGCGCAGGATTACCTCTGCCTGCCGGGCACGGCGCGTATCAACACGCCATCGACCCTCGGTTACAACTGGCAGTGGCGCATGAAGAAAGATGCTTTTGATAAGGAACTTTGCGAGAAGATCCGCCGGATGACGAAATTGTATGGAAGATAGGGAAGGAAACTGAGTTTGGTTTGAAATTGAGTTTGGTTTGACGGGGCGCCGAAGGCACCCCGTTTTTGGTGAGGTGAGGCTGAGGTGAGGCTGACGTGAGGTTGGGGAAAAGGCAACGCAAAAAGGAAACCAAGCGAAATCCGATGCCTTTCCCCGGCGAGACAGGGCGAAAAGGCAACGTAAAAAGGGTAACCAAGCGAAATCCGATGCTTTTAGGGCTGGCAAGAAGCAAAAAAGGCAGCGAAAACAGAGGAAACCGCCGAAAACCGATGCCTTTCCCCGGCGAGACAGGGCGAAAAGGCAACGTAAAAAGGAAAACCAAGCGAAATCCGATGCCTTTAAGGCTGGCAAGAAGCAAAAAAGGCAACGAAAACAGAGGAAAGTGCCGGAATCCGATGCCTTTCCCGGGCGTGACAGGGCGAAAAGGCAGCGAAAAAAGGGAAATCAAGCGAAATCTGATGCTTTTAAGGCTGGCAAGAAGCAAAAAAGGCAACGAAAAAAGGGAAATCAAGCGAAATCCGATGCCTTTAAGGCTGGCAAGAAGCAAAAAAGGCAGCGAAAATCGCGGAAACCGCCGGAATCCGCTGCCTTTCCTCGGCGAGACAAGGCGAAAAGGCAACGTAAAAAGGGAAACCAAGCGAAATCCGATGCCTTTAAGGCTGGCAAGAAGCAAAAAAGGCAACGTAAAAAGGAAAACCAAGCGAAATCCGATGCCTTTAGGGCTGGCAAGAAGCAAAAAAGGCAACGAAAACAGAGGAAACCGCCGGAATCCGCTGCCTTTCCCCGGCCTCACAAAACCAAACAAATAAAAAGCACCAAAACAGGTTGTCTTTGTAAATGAACTATGTTATACTAAATGAGTAATTGGAAATCAAGATTTCTTACAAGTACATTTCGTACAAGAATTCACACAAAACAAAATTAAATAGAAAGCGGGGAATTTGATGGAGAGAAAAATCTTACAGAGAATGGAACAATTGGAGAAAATCAAGAAAGGTCTTGAAAAGAGATTACAAGGGGTGCAGATTCGAAAGGTGGAATGTAAAAAAATTCGTGGACATTACCGCTATTATTTGGATCAGAAATATGTCGGGAAGCAGGAAGTGACGGCACTTAAGCGGTTGGTTGAAGAGGAATATTATGCAAAATTGCTTCCGGAAATAGAAAAGCAAATTGCAAATTTAAAGAAGGCGTTGCGAAATATTGATGAATTCAACTTGGAAAAAATATACAATGATATGCACGCGGGGAAAAGGAAATTGATTACGACAGGAATTTTGAGCAGGGAAGAAAAGATTCGTAGATTTGTGGAAGAAACCTACGAAGGGAAGCCGATTGAGGATGATCGGACGGAAATTTATACCAATAAAGGCGAGCGGGTTCGGTCAAAATCGGAAAAGATCATTGCGGACCATTTTGAGAGACGGGGAATTTTGTATCGATATGAAAAGCCGGTATATTTGATGGTGGATGGACAGAAGAAACCATTTTATCCTGATTTTACAGTGATGAATAAACGGACGGCGAAGATTTTTTATGTGGAACATTTTGGGATGATGGATGATAGTGTTTATTACAATGGAACATTGCGAAAATTGGATATTTATGAAAAAAATGACATTTTGATCGGACGGGATCTTTTGATGTTTCATGAAACGGGGAAAAGGGCATTAGACATGAAAAATATAGATAAATATATAGATGAGTATATGGTGTAGTGGAATTTCCTGTATTGATAGAAGCAATATGCCAGCCGAATCAAAACTTCCAAGGATTGACAGATACAGCACAGAAATAGTATACTGATTATAAGTAAATTCAGAGGGGGCAGACGCATGATTCGACACATTTTGTTTTGGAACTATACAGAGGAAGTAAAGGAAAAGCATGGCGAGGAAGAAGCGCTTCGGTTTATGCAGGATTCGGTAGCGACGATGAATGGAAACATCGACGGACTTTTGCAGGCGGAAATTGGGAAGAACATCGCGGGCGGATACGACCTTGTCTTTTATGCCGAATTTACAGACGAAGCAGCATTGAAAGCATTTATGAATCATCCGTTGCATGTGACGCACCGTGAACGCTGCAAAAATATCGTGACGGACCGGCTTTGCGGCGATCTGGTGACAGGGACAACAGAGAATAAATAGTTGTAGAAGAGGAGGAGAAGCATGGATTGGAGGCGTTTATCAATTTTTGCTCTGGCAGGGGCTTTGTGTATAGGAGCGGTTTCCTGTGGAAAAAAGGAGACAGAACAGACGCAGGAGCAATCGCAGCAGCAGATCAAGGATGAGATCAAGCCGGCATCTAAGCAGGCTTATGAAGAGTGTCAGGATGCCATTGATTATTTTTGCAGTATGATGGAAGTTAAAAAACAGCAGTTAAATCTTATTTTTAACTTTAGGACGCACAATGGGGCGTATTCCTATGATATCGGTGTGGATGGAAAACAGGATTTGACGGGAACCTACATATTTTTTAAGGATTGGGACAAAACAACCGAAAATTCTAAAGAGGAAACATGGTCAATCGCCAGGAAGGTTACCGAAGCGGAGAAGAAGGAGCGGAATCTGGAAAAAGAACTTGGCTATCAGTGCAATAAAAATCTTTATGAAGAACTGAGTTTCGAAGAACCGGAAGCGGATCCGGAGGCAGTAAAATTGTTAATTGATGAATCTACCGCAAAGAAGTACGATGAAAAGCGATTGGGGACGGGCGATATCTGGGAGTGCTGGAGTGGGTTTATCGATCAAACAGACCATTTTGCGGTGTCATATTATGGGGACACTTCCGGATGGAAGACAGGACAATTCGATGGGAAAAAATGGAAAATGGAACAGCATGCGGTATTTGGGGATGGAGAGTATTACCATTATGATGCCGGGGCAGGACTTTTGTGGTATTTCGACGGGAAACGTTTGATGACAGGGGATGAGAACGGAAAGACATTGTATGATTTCACTGTGTCAGAATGGTATAAAAAGAATCATTTGGAGAAAGATCCGACAGACAAATATAATATTGTGCCATTGACAAGGGAAAAGGCGATATTTAACTGCAATCTGGAATCCAAGGAAAAGCAGGCATCATATGTCGTTGATTTGAAGACCATGAAGATTGAAAGAAGTTTTGATGTGGCAATGTATGGCAGTTATTATGATGGCATTTTTTACAACTTTGACAATGATAAAAACATATTGGAAATGATCGATGTGGAGACGGGAGAGACAAAGGAAAAGCTGGATTATTCGGCGATTTCAGAGGGGATACCGGAGAGCATCCATTATCGGAGTTACAATGAGGAAATGCAGGAATTGGATTATTTGGAATACTGGAAAGGGGATGAACCGATCCGGTATTGTGTCAATGAGAATACCGGCGAAATCTATTTTTCCTATTTTAATGGGGTATTTCATTATAACAAAGAGACAAAAATACTGGAAAAAATTGTTGATTCAAAGAATCAGAAGCTTTTTCCGGATATGCATGGAGAGTTCCAAGTCGGTTCGGATGGGAAGATTTATATGCTCGGATTTCTGGGCGGCGGTGACGACGAAGGGCCGATTGATTTCTTATATATGACGCCAAAGGAAAAGGATTAGGTGCGTAACGATTCAGGACTTCTCTCTTTCCGTGGTCCTGAATCGTTTTATATTAATGGTGTCATGTATAACGGAAGAAAAAGAATCCCATCTTCTTCTTTCAGATCATTGGGGTGAAGCACATAAGGAATGTGCAGCTGATCTTTGTATTTTTCTTTAAATTTACGCAGGGAAGTCAGCGTATAATTTTTACTTGATTTCACCTCAATTGGTGAAATATTATGGCGGTTGCTGATCTTACTTTTTGCGGTCAAAAAGTCGATTTCCATGCGGAGACTTGCATCGTCGCGGGAAGGATTGGAATAAAAATACAATTTATGGCCGCTTGCCGTAAGCATCTGGGCGACAATATTTTCCATAATCATTCCTTTATTTACTTCCAATTTGTCAAATAAAAGTTTCTTATAAATTTCTTCACTTACCAATCCGTTTTCATCAAAAGCATGGCTGATCAAAAGACCGGTATCTGCCATATAGCACTTCAATGTCATGCGATCCATATTCAGCTTCAATCCGATATTTGGTGCTGTCGAATTGTAGCAGATATTTGTAATCATGGCATCAGAAAGCCAGAATAAAGCATCCTCATATTCCCGGAAACGTGCCTCCTTCTTCAAAGAGGAAAATTTGAATTTTGTATCATGTTTCTGTAACTGGGCAGGAATGTCGTCAAAAATCTGGGCTACTTTCATCTGATAACCTTCTGCGTGTTTTATGATATCTGCCCGGTAAAGTTCCAAAATATCCCGCTTAACACGGTCGACTTGGTCAAAATCGTGCGAATCACGGTAAGTTTTTACAGCCTGCGGCATCCCGCCGACGATAAGATATTGGCGGAAATAGTCCATAGTTTTGCGGTGAAGCACTTGCCCCATAGGCTTTTTTTCCTCAAAACAAAGGCGAATAAAATCCATCAGTGTATCGTTGTCGAGCGCCCATAAAAATTCTTCGAAATCCAAAGGGTACATTTTCATATGGCGTTCTTCGGAAGGAATGACGATGTCTGCAACATTTTTCTTAATCGTCATCAGGGAACCGGTTTCAACATAATCATAACGCCCGTCTTCGACAAGATATTTGATGGCAGCGCGTGCTTTGGGAAACAATTGAACTTCGTCAAAAATAATCAAACTTTCACGTTCATAGAGTTTTACTCCATAAAAGTTTGATAAATAGAGAAAAAACATATTTAAGTCGTTTAAATAATGAACAAAAAGATCTGTAATTTCAGCAGGCGCACGGTTGAAGTCAATAAGAATATAACTTTTATATTCCTTTTTGGCAAACTCCTGCGCAATATAACTTTTACCGACACGCCTTGCACCATCGATCAATAAGGCAGTACGCCCATTTTCTTCTTTCCATTTCTGCATGGAATCATAGATTTTTCGTTTCATGATATACCCCTCCTTACACGAAAACGAGATTTTTATAAGTATAGTATATCACGAAAACGAGTTTTTTAAAACCACAAAATTACACGAAAACGAGATTTTTCTTACAGATTATTCAAAAACGCTCTCGTTGCGTTCTTGTTCTTGTTTCGTTGTAACAAATATGGTATAATCTGAAAAACGAAACTTTGGAATAGAATATATAAGGAAAACAAATGCAGAAAATTGATCAAAATGTTGAATCAATATTGCCGCAGATAAAAGGAGAATCAATGTGAAAATAGCAGTATTTTTCCCGGGAATCGGGTACCGTTTTAATAAACCATTGTTGTATTACAGTAAAAAACTGGCAAAAGAATGCGGGTATGACACCTTTTTGGAAGTGGATTACCAGATCAAGAAAACAACGAATATACGTGGAAATGCGGAGAAAATGAGAGAAGCTTTTGACGAAGCCTGCGAGAGTGCGGAGAAATTTCTTGCGCCGATCCCGTGGCAGGAGTACGACGAGATCGTATTCATATCCAAAAGCATTGGCACAGCCGTAGCAGCACATTTTACCAATGTTTACCGGTTGAATGCAAAGCAGATTTATTATACACCGCTCGCACAGACATTTTTGGCAAATCCGGCGCCGGGCATCGCTTTTTGCGGCACCGCGGATCCGTGGGTTCCGGATGTCGATAACGTGATCTATCAGTGCGCGCAGGCGCAGATCCGAAGTTCCCGGATCGAGGGGGTAAATCATTCGCTCGAAACCGACGACACGTTGGAAAATATTGACATCCTACGTGAGGTCATGCAGGAGACAAAGAACTATTTACAGGAGTAAGGTAAAGGAGATGTACTGCAATTCGTCGTGGAGCGCGTTTGAGATCATCAGCGCGCCATTGTGCTTTTTCACAATGTTTTGCAGGATGGAAAGCCCAAGCCCGTGTTTTTCCGCCTCGACGGTTTTGGTCGTATATCCCCTTTTCAATATTTGTTCGCGAAATGCGTCGTTGACGGTCTCTCCCGGATTGTCAACGACGATTTTTATGCCCTCCGTGCCATTGTGGTGCGAGGCATGGATCGACACATAGATGTTATCGCCGCGGCTGCTCGCTTCCAGTGCATTGTCCACGAGAATCCCGACCGCATCGACCAGTTCAAATTCACTCGCCCGGCAGCGACACATGGGGTTCGCAATATGAAAATGAATCGTCATCCCCTGCTCAGCTGCCTGACAGTGTTTGTGGTACAAAAGGGCGGCAAGCAGCTTATTTTCAAGGCGAAGCAGTGAAGAGGGAAGAAAACTTTTCTGCAACTCATTGGTATAATTTGACAATGCTTCGGAAATCTTTTCATTGTCACTGTCAACGTCGATCAAATGCAGGATTGCTTGAATCGTGTTATTGTGGCCGTGCTGCGTCTCCCGCACTTTTTGAATCAAGTTGTCGAGAACCGGCAGATATTGCTCATAATAATGCAGTTCCATCGTGCTGCGGCGGTTAATGAGGATTTGCTGGATAAAGACCAATCCGGAAATCAGGATAAGAAATACGATTAAAAAGTTTTTAACAAAATGCGGAATATAAGTAATCTCCGTGTTCAGGCTGCACAAAAGAGCCAGCACGGCGAGAAAAAGAAGGATAAAATAGCTGATAGAGACGGGAATTCGGCATAGGCTTTTAAAAAGCCGGCGGACAGGCAAGTGCCTGATAACCAAATATTGGAAAACAGAACTGATAACGGCAATTCCAAAGGAAAACCAGGCAGAACCGAGGATGAGTTGTGGATCCCAAAGAAGATAGCACACAAATAGAAACGGCATATTGAGAAGAAGCATAATAAAATAGCTGATACATATTGACAAAAGGGCGTGAAAATACCGGCATCCGGTGATGATATGCAATGCGAGGGTAAAGATTCCAAGCAACAGAAAAAGGGATGGGAGTACCCAGTTATTGTTGAAATTCTGGATGAGAAAAATGGGAATCCACGAAAGAAAAAATGTAATAAGGGTTCGCCGGTTCCTCCATTTTTCAAGTGGCAGCTGCAGTATAAACAGACAACTTGCAATAAGGACAATCTGCTGGTAAAGAGATGAAAAAATCGTTGCAATAATATTATTCATAGCTATTCTCCTGTCTTATTTTTCTGAAAGTAGGTTTTGCTTTTGATAGTACGGCTTAGCGGGATGTGCATGCCGGCACCTTCCAGTTCGATGTAGTGGTTGATAAAATCATAATTCCGCACTTTTTCCGTGTTTATGATGTAGGATTTATGGCACCGGACAAAGTGAGAAGGCAGTTTGCCAAGCAGTTCTGCCATTGAGAACTGACGCGATCGAACCTCGTATTCACCTGTAAAATAATGGAGATAACGCCCTTCCGAATGCACGTAAAGGAGGCTGTCCAGACTAAGAGCATGGTAGATTCCTTCGGGATCGCGTATATAGAGCTGTTCGATATGCGAATCAAACAAGTCGTCTAACTGCGTAAACAAGTCCTCTTTCGTGTACGGCTTCAGCAGAAAAGCAAAGCAGTGAAAGGTGTTCAATGCCTGTTTCAGATAATCGCTATACGATGTCACGTAAATAAGCGGAGTGTGGCGGTAAGCGGAAGTTTCCTGCAAAAAACGGCTGAATTCCAGCCCGCCATGGTCCTTATCGTCTTCCTTGAGCGAAATATCAAGAAAAAAAGCAAAAACCGGAGGATGATTCACAAGTGCTTCTCTTGCTTCTGCGATAGAACCTGCTGGCAGAATCTGCAGGGAAATGCTCCGCCGTCCGGCATACTCGTTCATCCACCGGCACAGAGATTCCCGTTGCAAGTTGTCATCTTCCAAAATAAGTATTGTACGTTTAATCATATCGTTTCCCCCGCTAGTAATGTTATCAATTATTGTAGCAAAATTACCACAAAAAGTAAAACAAATTTTAAAATTGTGGTAGTGGGTGTCCTGAATGGTTACAAATTATGTCGAAATGATACGAAAATATCTTCCATTTATGACAAAATATACACCGTTCATGACCGATTTTTCACAAACGCTATGCGGAAAATTGTCAGGATGTTACAATATTTACGGATTGAGCGTGTAGAAAAAGGGTTCAAATAGAAAGATTTTATCATATAGAAATAAGAGACAGGTACACTTGGAGAGCGGCCTGTCTCTTGTTTCTGTAGTTTTGTGTTCAAATAGAATTGAGTAAGCGTAAATCTGTCGTCAATCCGCGTCATTTCCGGTGATTGCGAGATAAAATTCCCGCGAGATAGCCATCAAATGATTCTTTTGTGAATCCGACAATGATTGTAAATAAAAGGCAATCATGTCGAGGCTTTCCTGATCTCGTTTACTTTTCTGCGATGCCGAAGTCTCGGATTTTCCAAGAAGAATGTAATCGGCAGATGCATTGGTCGAACTGCAGATTTTGTACAATGTCTTGGTCGTCAGACTCTTATTTCCACGTTCCACATCACTCAGAAAACTATCCGATATGTCACAAAGATCACTAAAGCGTTCTCTGGTATATCCCATATTTTCGCGGATTGTTCGGATACGAGCTCCCACCGTTATGTTTAGTTCATCTTTGACCATAATGGCAATCTACCTCCAAATCAATTGAATAAGTGAAGAAACTCGTTTCTATCTTTATAGAATAGCAAACAGGGTACGTTTTGTACACATTCTAAAGAGTTTTGCAACACACTCTATAGAGTTGACAAAAACAGACAAATCTAGTAAAATATTAGGCGGAAATACCATAAATGAGCATATCCAAGAAGTGCTGGAACATGTGAAATGCTGGGAAATGGAAATGTTAAATTTTTATGAATTTGTCGGAAAAACAAGGAGATAGAAAAGAGGAGGACAGCGTTATGTTGAAGGCAAAAAAGAAATGGGTGGCAGTATCGTTAATTATTGCAATTCTTTTTGTTATGATCAATTCCCCCACGCATGATAAATCGAGTAAAGCAGAGACACAAAATGCGATAGAGTTTTTGGCAACTCCGGCACCTAGTATAACTCCAGTGCCTAGTGCAACTGTGGCACCTTTAGCGACACCATATTATGATTATGGTGTCAGCAATCCGACGATCAGTAATGGGGTAACAACATGGGATTGTGTATACTTTGGAAATTACTGGCAAAATGACACGAATGGAGATGGAACCGCAGACCAACAGGATGACAAAGAACCGATTAAATGGCGAGTGCTTTCTGTAAAGGGTAATGATGCATTTTTGATGGCGGACCAATGTTTGGATACACAACCGTATAATGAGGAAGATGAAGATGTGACCTGGGAGACTTGTACCCTTCGTACTTGGTTAAATGACACATTTTGGAACAATGCTTTTTCCACAAATGAAAAAAATGCGATTCGATATACAACGGTAATAAATGAAGATAATTCCTATTATGAGACAGAGGGAGGGAATACTACAGTAGATAAAGTGTATGTGTTGTCAGAAAGGGAAGCTTATAATACCATATATGGATTCGGTAGTATCTATGGAGTAAGTGCTACAAGAAAATCAAAGGTTTCTGAATATGCAAAAGAGTGTGGTGCATATACGAGTGGAGAAAACGGACACTGGTGGCTGCGGACACCAGGTGAGAATGCAGATGACGCAATGAGAGCAGAATACGATGGGTGGATTAGTAGAGTTGGAAACCCCGTTACGACTATTTATCATACTGTTCGCCCGGTTCTCCATATCAATCTTTACTCCAGCCAGTGGAGTTCTGCGGGAACAATAACATCGGATGGTGTGATAACAACACCAACACCAACACCGACTCCACAGCCAACAGTAGCCCCGCAGCCAACATCAACCCCATCGTCTTATTTTGGAATCAATAACCCGAGCATTAGTAATGGGGTAACAACATGGGATTGTGTATACTTTGGAAATTACTGGCAAATTGACACGAATGGAGATGGAACCGCAGACCAGCAGGATGACAAAGAACCGATTAAATGGCGAGTGCTTTCTGTAGATGGCAGAGATGCGTTTTTGATGGCGGATCAGTGTTTGGATGCACAACCGTATGATGAAGAAGATGAAGATGTGACATGGGAGACCTGTACCCTTCGTACCTGGTTAAATGACACGTTTTTAAATAATGCTTTTTCAGCAAATGAAAAAAGTACGATTCGATATACAGCGGTAGTAAATGAAGATAATTCCTATTACGGAACGGAGGGTGGAAATGATACTGTAGATCAAGTGTATGTGTTGTCAGAAAGGGAAGCTTATAATACCACATACGGATTTGAGAATAGTGAAGACAAAAGTAGTACGAGAGAATCTATAATTACAGAATATACAAAAGGACTTAACGTATATACCGGGGGTGAAAATGGGAACTGGAGACTTCGAACGCTGGGAAAGGATAGCAAGCGTGCAATGATAGTGTCACTTAATGGAAGTATTGCTACGGTTGGATTTAGCAATAATAATTACAATATTTGTGTTCGTCCGGTTCTTCATATCAACCTTTACTCCAGCGAGTGGAGTTTTGCAGGAACAGTAACATCGGATGGTGTGATAACAACTCCAACACCGACACCAAGTCCGACGATGACTCCGATCCCAACACCAACAGTTGAGCCAACTCCTACTCCTGAGATAACTCCAGGATGTGTAACCATGCCACCTACCCCAACTCCGGTCAGTGTACCGTCTCAACCACCAACGCAAACCACGCCGGCACCGGTCATACCGCCGACGTATCCTACGACAACGGTGACCGCTATCACGGAAGAAGAGGAGCAGGACGAAGCCAATCCGGAATGGGATGAAGATTACGAAGAGGAAGAGACTGCAACTTCCAAGAAAACGACG
Organism: uncultured Roseburia sp.; assembly: GCA_900539115.1. GTDB lineage: Bacteria > Bacillota > Clostridia > Lachnospirales > Lachnospiraceae > Eubacterium_F. Next base: position 34,015 of record UQAQ01000014.1, on the reverse strand, counting down.
AAGAAGACAGTAACTCAGTTCACGGTAAAGGGATTGAAATACAAAGTGCTCAAAAACACATCAAAGAAGCGCACAGTGGCGATCGTTGGTGTGGCGAAGAAAGGGCAGAAAAAGTATGATATTCCGGCAAAAGTCAAGTTCAAAGGAAAAAACTTTCAAATTGTAAATATTCGGAAAAATGCATTCAAAGGATGCAGGAAAACCAAATATTTATATATAAGAAGCAAAACCATTCAGAAAATTGACAAAGGTGCGCTGAATGGACTGTCGAAAAAGTGTAATTACAAAATCATCAAATCAAGAATGAATAAATACCGGAAGATGATACTTAAGTCATTGAAGTAGGCGAGCAAAAATGACAAGAAAGTTGATAATTTTTACATTTTCATAGAGAAACAGAAAAATGCGTTATAATTCAAGAAAACCAAGGTGCACAGGAGGTTACAAAATATGGCAGATACGCAGTTAAACATTTCATATCACAGCATAACAGATAAAGGAGGGCGTGCTGTCAATGAGGATTCACTGGGAATACTTCCGACAAAAGATGCGTTGTATTTTTTACTCTGTGATGGATTAGGAGGGCATGGAAGCGGAGATATCGCTTCTTCGTTTGTCGTCGAGCAGATGAAAGCAAATCTGGAAAAAGGGATTTCTGTCGAGGAAAGCATTACGCGGACACAGCAGGCGTTGCTTGAAAAGCAGAAAAGAGAAGATGCGACGGACAAAATGAAAACGACATTGACTTGTCTTACGATAAGCAATTTAGATGCGAGTTTCGCGCACGTCGGAGATTCCCGCATTTACTATTTTGAAAAAGGAAAATACATGGTGCGGACACAGGATCACAGCGTGCCACAGATGTTGTATCAAAGTGGCGAGATCAAGGAAAAAGACATTCGGCATCATGTGGACAGAAGCCGCCTTTTGCGGGTAATGGGAACCGAATGGTCCTCTCCCAAATATCAGATTACAAAAGGAATGCATATTTCCAAAAACAGTACATTTTTACTTTGCAGCGATGGATTTTGGGAGCTGATCGATGAAAAAAACATGTGTAAGCTCTTGAAAAAATCCGCGACACCGGAAGAATGGCTGGAAAGCATGCGGGAAGTCGTATTGCAGAATGGAAAAGGCACCAATATGGATAATTATTCTGCCATCGCAGTATTTGTTCGCTGACAGAGAAAGAAAAGAGGAAAAATATGGTAATTAAATGCAATAATGGACATTGGTATGATTCAAATGTTGACTTGGTTTGTCCGCATTGTAAGCGGGAAAATGGAAAACTCGCGATCAAACTGGATGATAAGGAAGAAGACGATAAAACCGTCTCTTTCATCGATGTGGCAGAAGGGATGGAAGGACTTGATCAGCAGATCGAGAAATCCATAGCAAGTGTGAACAACGAAGTGTCGGATGATTTTGACTTTGACATGGCAGATATTGATATAGAAGACAGCGATAAGACGATTGCCCTTGGATTTTTCGGAGTTTCCGAGGAAATTCAGCCGGTGACAGGATGGCTGGTCTGTGTTGAAGGCGGGGAAAAAGGAAAAGATTACCGGCTGCATTCCGGAAAAAACTTCATCGGAAGATCGCCGAAAATGGACGTCGTGGTACTCAAAGACGATCACATCGCCAGAGAAAAACATGCCTCAATCGTATACGATCCGAAAGGACATGGATTTTACATTTCACCGGAAGATGCGAATCTGGTGTATCTGAACGATACATTGCTGTCAAATGTGCAAAAATTGACAGAAAATGACAAAATACGAATCGGAGAGAGCCAATTTGTATTTGTACCATATTGTAAGGAGGAGAGAAGATGGCTGGAAGAATAAGGAAATACATAGGAGCGCTTGGATTACTGCTGCTGGCGGCATTATGGCTGCAGCCGGGAACTCAGGCACAGGCAAAGACATTTATGACACCTTATCTTGTCGAGCAGGCACACGGAAAAGCACCGGATGTTACGGCTTATGTGACCGGAGGAAAAATGAAAAAATCCGCAGCGTTTTCCGGAACAATCGGAGACGGCATCACATTGATGCAGTCCGGCGAGACCGTTTCCTTTGAAGAGAGCGGCGAGGGAATCCGGTATATCGTTCTTGTGGACAACTCCGGATCGGTAGAGCCGGGACAGCTTGGCGAAGCAAAAAAACAGTTGATGAGTCTTCGTAAAGAAATGTCAGATGCAGATCAGCTCTGCCTCTACACCGTAGGGGGAAACGATTCTGCCGGAAGCAAGAAAAATGTACTCGGAAGAGAAGTACAGGGAAAAGACGGCGGAAACTTGTCAGCCGATCTGAAAAAAATTAAAGGAATCAAATATTACAACAGTAAAAAAAGCAAAACCGTTTTGTACCGCTCATTGCGGGAAGTGTTGGAAGAAAATCCGACGGTAGAAAAAAGAACCGTAGTGCTTTTGGTGACAGACGGGGAAGACGATTCGACAGGAAAAAATAACGACAAGGAAGTAATCCGTAAAGCCGTTTTGGAATCCATGATTCCGGTATACGGAGTGCTTTTGTACAACAAAGCGCAAAAGCCAAACAAAACCAAGATGAAATACACACGCGACAAAATTTTAGATGAAAAAAACTGCCGCGGTTATTATGCGGACTGTAGCGGAACAAAGTCAAAGAAAACCGTTGCCTCTGCGTTTAAAGATATCAAAACGATATGGAAAAAGGGAACCTTTGTCGTTCATCTGAAAGCACCATCCAATAAAAAAGTAGATGGCATCGCAAAACTGACATTGACGGCTTCCGTGGACGGAAGTGCGCAGGCGATGGATGCGGTCAATGTAAATTACAGTTCCTTTGCCGAAGATACGACACCACCGGAGATTAAAGACATCAAAAAAGTGCAGGAAAACTCAATCAGCTTTACGCTGAGTGATGATTCCGGAAATGTGATCGGAGCGGACAAGGCAGCCAATTATATCGTAAAAACAAAAACAGAAAAAGATGATGGTAAAATCTGGAAAGTAAGCGGCGTAAATTATAACAGCGTAGACAATAAAGTCGTCCTTACCTTTGAGGAATCTCTTTATACCGGAGATTATACATTGAGCTGTAACAATATCTGCGACGATACGCAGGAGCAGAACAAATTGACAAAATCCTATGATTTTTCCTTTGAAGGATTGGATGAGGGAAAAGAAAAGACAAAAGAATTTGTCAAATCTTATTGGTGGATCGCTGTCATTGTGCTCGTTGTAGTCATTGGCTTGATCGTGGTTATCATTGTGAAGAAAAAGCCGGGCAAGGTTATTGAAGTGGATCCGACGGATATGTTAAAAGCCGATACCAAATTGATCCGGCTGACGATCACAGACCGCGCAGGCACGATTAAAGATGTCGAGTGGAATGTCGAGGGAAGTTTGTTCGTAGGAAGATCGGAGATGTGTAACATTTTCTTTGATGACGAGAGACTGTCCAAGCAGCATTTTGTTATCGAAGTAACAAAAATGGCATGTTATATCGAAGATCTGGAATCGACCAACGGAACATTTGTCAATGGTGTAAAAGTAACTTCCAAACGTATGCTTTTGGAAGGTGACAAGATTACGGCAGGAAGGGAAACGTTTGTATTCCATGTGATGAATGATTCACAGGCAGCAGAGTAGAAATGATGTGAGAGTGGATTGGAGAGAGTTATGATGAAAGGATATGCATTTTGCCCCAATTGTTTTCAGACAGGTACCTACAATGGCTACATCTGCAAAGCATGCGGGTATATACAGGAGCAAAAAGATAAATATGCTCTCCCTCCGGGAACGCGCTTAAAAGAGCGGTATTTGCTCGGAAGAGTGCTGGGTGTCGGCGGTTTTGGTATCACCTATCTTGCTTTTGATCCTGCGTCCGGAAGATTGTGCGCCTTAAAAGAATACTTTCCGAGAGCATGGGCGGTAAGGGACAATGCGACAAACAGTCTTATGCCGACCACCGAGGGGCAGCAGGAAGTATACCGGCACGGACGTGATGTATTTATCAATGAAGCCAAGATATTGCAGGGGCTTTATGCCAATCCACACGTCGTCAATGTACTGGATTTCTTTTATGACAATGAGACGGCGTACATGGTGATGGAGTATATTCAGGGACAAACCATCAATGATTACATGAAAAAGAAGAAGCATACCGTGAGCATTCGGATGGCGAATCAGATGCTTCGGGAGATCGGAGAAGCATTGGAGCAGATTCACCAAAACATGCTTTTGCACCGGGACATCAGCCCGGACAATATTATGATAACACCAAATGGGCAGTTCAAACTGATCGATTTTGGTGCGACGAGAACATATGCGTTGAGTAATCCGTTGAGCATGTCAATATTTGTCAAACCTGGATTCGCACCGATTGAGCAGTATTCGAGAACCGGCCATCAGGGACCATGGACCGATATTTACGCATTGTGCGCTACGTATTATTACATGGTGACGGGGGAGAAACCGCCTTCTGCGCCGGATCGGCAAAATGGAATCCGGCTCACTCCGCTGGCATACAAAAACAGCAATGTATCCGCGTCACTCAGTCGTGCAGTAGAACGTGGCATGCGGAAAAACTACAGAGAACGCCAGAAGACAGTAAGCCAGTTTCTGGAAGAAACCGGAATCAATAATACCAATACAGAAACCGTTACGCAAAATGGACAGGCATTTTTGTGCCTGCAGAACCAGCAGAACGCTGTCGTAGGAAAATGGCCGTTTTCCGGGACACAGCTGACGATAGGAAGAAAAGACAGCGGTGTTGCGTGTGACATTTACCTGAATGACAGCCAGATCAGTTCTCGGCATTGTATGGTTACATATAATCCGGCAAACCGCCAGTTTAGTGTAACGAACTATTCCGGAAATCATACCTATGTGAGAGACCGAATATTGGAAAAAGGGCAGACTGCTTATCTGAAGCCAGGAGACTGGTTTTATATGCAGACAAAATTAGAACGATTTATCTTTTTTGTGGAGGTGCAATAAAAAATGTTTGGAAGAAAGAAAAAGAACAGGGAAATGGCGGCCGAGATGCCTCAGATGACAGAGCGGCCGAGGGTTGTGAGAACGGTTCCCGAACTGGCAACTTTTTCCTATACGGATCAGGGACGGCGTGAGTACCAGCAGGATGCGGTATACGTAACTCCGTCGAAAAAGTTTGCTGCCAATCGGAAAACACGTGTGATGGCAGTGGTGTGTGACGGTATGGGAGGTATGGCAGATGGAGGAAAAGCAAGCCGAACCGCCATACAGATGATGATAAATGGATTTCAAAATGTGCAGAACCAGCCACAGATGAACATCCCCGGATTTTTTCGAAGTGCGATCGTGACGATCGATAAGACGATTGCTTCGTTTCCGAAAGAAAACGGAAGGGGTTCCGGAACGACGATGGTAGCGGCGATCGCCGAAGAAAATAAATTGTACTGGGCATCGGTCGGTGACAGCCGGATTTACATCATTCGCGAAAACAACAATCAGACCGAGATGCGTCAGATCACAAGGGATCACAACTACTGGCTGCGTCTTCAGGAGATGGTCGCACAGGGAAAAATGACGCAGGAAGAGGCGATGGGAAAACGGCAGAAAGAAGCGTTGATCAGTTTCCTTGGAATCGGCAACGTAAGTTTGATGGACATAAGCACAGAACCGATTCCGATGCAGTATGGAGATATCGTTATGCTGTGCAGCGACGGAATCACAAAGACACTGCCGGATCACCAGATCAAAAGCATTATTCTCGATGACAAAAATCCAATCGAGCAAAAGGCGGTTCAATTAGTAGAAGCGGCAATTCATGGCAATACACATTCACAGGACAATACGTCCGTTGCCATTTTGCAATATAGAGAAAGTACCATAAATAAAGAAAGATAAAGCACCAGATGCTTTGCTGTATCAACAGATACAAGAAAGGAGATTATTATGAATTTAACAAGATGTGCACAGGGTCATTTTTACGATGGCGAGAAATATCCAAGCTGCCCACATTGTGCAGGAGCAGCAGGAATGGTCGATACTCCGACCGAAATGTTTACGGAAGGAGCTGAGATGGTAACAGAGGCAAACCCGACACAGGCAACTCCTCAGGCAGCACCACAGCCGGCGCCGCAGGCAGTACCGGTACAGGCATCGACAGTAGATTATCAGGCAGACGATACGCTTCCACTTGGTGGTGTTTCAGCCGATTCGGTTACGGTTCCGTTTACAGATAATTCCAGCATCGGAAAGACGGTTTCTTTGTATGAACCTCAGCCAGCTGGTGCGGATGACGATGACGACCATACATTGGCATATTTTGACTATGATGAGTCCACGTTTGCCGGGGGACAGGTGGCACAGCCATTGCAGGCACAGCCGGCAAGACCACAGAGCCAGCAGCAGTTCAGCGGTCCTTGTGTCGGATGGCTTGTAGCAATCGGCGGAAACCACATCGGACAGGACTTCCACCTGAAAGTAGGAAAGAACTTTATCGGACGCGATGCAAACATGGACATCGCATTGACCGGTGACCGCAGTGTTTCCAGAGAAAAACAGGCAGTTATCATCTATGAGCCAAAACAGCATCTGTATCTGGTTCAGCCGGGAGAAGCAAGCAGCCTTGTTTACTGCAATAACGAAGTAGTATTGAATCCGGTAGAACTCAAAGCCTATGACATGATTACCGTAGGAGAAGTAAACCTCGTATTTATGCCATTGTGCGGACAGCAGTTTAACTGGAATGACATTCTTATCCACAAAAAAGACAATTAATAAAGTGAGGTTATTATGGATCGTTTGGCAAAAAGCATAAGAATCAGTTGTGGTATCGTGCTTTTGGCGAATCTCGCGGGATGGTTTTTACCCTGGGTTAGTATAACCCAGGAAAACTATCCGACATTGACTGCTTCGCCATGGAATTATATCAGCGCGATGTTCACAGGAAAAGGTGATGCGCTGACGATGACGGCAGCAAATGCCTTTAGTGCGACGCAGAAGATGCTGATCGTATTGTGTATGATCGTTTCTGCCTGTGTAGTGCTTCTTTTCGGCATTTGGGGCATCGTAGGAGGCCCCAAACAGATCATCACGGGAATTGGTTCCTTAGTGAATCTGACACTTCAGATGGTATTATTTTTCAACCGCAGTAAGATGTGGACGCTGACCGACAACCAGAGCGCAGCAATGCAGCTTGGAAATACGGTATTATTGGCGGCCGCCGCTCTCGCCGCGATACTTGGAATCGGAACTTTTATATTCCGTCCGCGGGTACGCCGTGCGACAGAGACTCCGGAAATTCCGAAACTGCAGGAGATAAAAGAGCAGCAGCTCCAGGCAAAATACAATGTAATACAGGAAGAAGCGGTACAGGAGCAGCCTGCCAATGTGCCACACGGTACACTGGTTGGTATAACCGGTTTGTATCAGGGAGCACAGATCACATTGAAAAACGGTGAGATGATACGGCTCGGAAGAAGTTCCGAAAATGATCTGATCTTTGCGGACCAGATGCACGTGAGCCGCCAGCACTGTCAGATCACCTGGGATGAGGCGAAGGGTCAGTACAAAATCTATGATACATCAAGTACAGGAAGTTATATGAATGGACAAGAAGAACCGTTGCCGCAAAACATGGAAGTGTGGCTGGGGACAGGAGTTACACTTGACATCGGGGATTCGACAAACAGATTTTCGTTAGAATAAGAGGAGTAATTATGGCAAGTGAATTATGTATGAATTGTTTTAGCGTAAAAGGACAGTACGAAGTATGTCCGTACTGCGGATACGTCGAGGGAACGCCACCGGAACACCCTCAATATCTTACCCCGGGAACCATCCTCGCAAATCATTTTATCGTCGGAACAGCGATCGACATGGGTGGTTTTGGTATTACCTACCGCTGCTACGATACGACACTTGGTATCGCCGTGGCTGTGAAAGAATTTTTCCCGGCAGGATTGGTCAATCGTGCACCGGGCGAAAGCGTGGTAGGACTGCTTTCCGGAGACAAACAACAGCAATACCGCGTAGAACTCAAACGTTTCCTCATGGAAGCACAGAGTATCGCACAATTTGGAAAGGCAAAAGATATCGTAAACGTATATGCCTTTTTTGAAGAAAATAATACGGCGTACATCATTATGGAATATATCGATGGCGTCCTTTTAAAAGATTATCTCGAAAAACAGGGAAAAATGGAACCGCAGGTAGCATTGCATATTATTGACCTTATCATCAATGCGGTTAAGAAAATACATAGTAAGGGAATCATTCATCGAGACATCAGCCCGGATAACATTTTTATTTCCAGCGAAGATGCGATCAAAGTCTTTGACTTTGGTGCGGCACAGTTGAATGACAGCGCCGAAGGAAAAAATTGTGAAAAAGTCATCAAGGTTGGTTATTCGGCACCGGAGCAGTACCGCGACAAGAGCAATCAGGGATTTTATACAGACATCTATTCGGTAGGTGCGATCCTGTATCAGATGCTGACCGGGATCAAGCCAATGGAATCCACCGAACGTGAACATAAAGATACACTCAAATCGCCACTTGAACTTGGCGTGAAAATCGAGCCAAATGTCGATCGTGCGATCATGGAGGCGATGGCGGTTCAGCCGGAATTTCGTTTCCAAAATATTCAGCAGTTTGAAGATGCTCTTCACAGCAAGCGAATTGCAGAATATCCAAACGTGAAATTAAAGAAAAAGAAACACCGCCGCAACTGGATCATCGGAGCCGTCGCTACGGCAGTGCTGGCACTCGGAGTCGGTTTTGGTCTGATGAATACGGTATTTAAGAGCGAAAATCCGGTGTTTGAATCCCAGCTCAGTGAAGGCAAGATCGAAGTCTGGGTGGACAATGCCAGCCAGAAAGATGCACTTACATATATTGTAAATGAAAGTTATCATCAAAAACCTGAGAAAGCAAGTGACAGCAGCACTGCAAACTGGTTGAAAGAAAATAAAAAGATTGAAGTTGAAGTGGTGGATGTGTCCGAAGGTGCACCGGAAGGAACCGATACGGAAACGCTGATGCAGACTAAACTCGATCAGGCAAAAGAAGCCGGAACGATGCCGGATATGTTTATCACCGACAATGTCGAAGATCTGAGTAAATACGATCTTATGTCGTATGAAGATAATGTATACAAAGCCGTCGAAGATAAGATGGATGAATATCTGTATCTCTCAGATTACAAAGAATATTACAAGGACATGAATGAGATGCCGACGGGAATCGATTCCTTGTTTGTGTATGGATATAAACTGGACAATGCGGAGTCGAGCAGTCCTTATCTTGGTTCCGATGCAAAGAGTGTTTCCATGGAAGATCTCAAAAAAGAAAATGAAAACATGTACCTTATGGTTCCACCGGCAATCCTCGCACCGGCGGCTGTCTTACAGAATGAAGACTGCTTCGATGTGAAACAAGGTTTGATCCAGCCGGACGATACCATGGTTTCCAATCTTTACCAGCTTGTGGCAAAGAACGAGACCGCATCCGGGAAAAAGATTATGAAAAACAATGCCGGAGTGGATTACGGACTGTATGGAAATACGGCACTGGCAGACCGTAGTTTTTTTCAAAAGTTGATAAGCACGACAAAAGCGGACAAAAATTCCATCAGTAAATATCCGTTAAAAGATTTCACAATGAAGGTAGCTACGGAGCAGGATCGCATGTTAATTCAGTATAAAAATGCGTATGCGATTTCTGCCGATAGTACAACCAATGAAAAAAATGCCTGTATGCGCCTTTTGTGGACAATTCTCGGAGCAAACGCTGAAATGATTTATAGAGGAGATGATAATGAGCCATTTCCAATTAACAAAAAGGCATTTATAGACTTTTTTGAAAGCAATTCTAAGATGACAGCATTTAAAGACATGGTATTGAATAAAGAACCATGCTTCATCGTGGGAAGAGGACAGAAGGCGTTACGCAGTTTCGGTATTCAACTGGAAAATTCCTTCCAGGGAGTGAAGACGCAGGAAGCTGTCAAAGCATACTGTCAAAACTACAGCAGTCAGCAGGAAACACAGTAAGAGTTAAGGGTGATAAAAATGGATCAGATACAACCTACGATATACCAGGAAATGCCGACGGATCTACGTCGTGCCAGTAAAGTGATCGTGCTCGCGGGGAACCAATTCCGGGAGTACGATCTGAACCACTTTGGAAAAGACCGGATTTATTTTGGGCGCAATGAGGCACAAAATGATATCGTTATTCCAATCGGCACGGTATCCGGTTCTCACGGCAAGATTAAAATACAAAATGGCGACATCTATGTAGCAGATCTCGAAAGTTCCAACGGAACTTATTTTTTCGATGGAACCCAATATGTAAGGATGAAACCGAACAAGTATTACAAAAAGACGCGGAGCGATTGGATTTTCCGAATTGATTCCCAAAAGAAAAATTCCGATCATTCGGCAGTGGTAATATTTACCAATTCCGAGACACAGGGGTCGTGGCAGTGTATGCCGCTTGATGAGGGATTATCGACGATCGGACGTGCTTCAGACAATACGATCGTAATGAAGCCGCCGAACTTTTCCAGACATCACGCGGGGATCTACCGCCGGGAAAACCATTATATGCTGGTCGATTACAACAGTATGAACGGCGTCTATGTCAATGGCGTGCGGATTCGCGGGCAGCAGGAAATTCATGAAAAAGATATGATACAGATCGCCGGTTCTCTGTTCCTTTTGAACAATGGAAAACTGATGTATCAGACGACGATCAGCGGAGTTTCTCTGACACTGGAAAATATATGCAAGACTGTCGGACACGGCAGCAGCCGCAAACGAATTTTAAACAATGTCTCCTGTGAGATCGGCAACAATGAATTTGTCGCTATCATCGGAGGTTCCGGTGCCGGAAAGACGACAGTTATGAACGCAATGAGCGGATTTGATTCCGACATTTCCGGTAGGGTGTACTGCAATGGCATCGATCTGCGCCGCAACTTTAATACGTTGAAGAACATGATCGGATTTGTACCACAGCAGGATATCATTTATGAAAATCTTACCCTGCAGAGGATGTTGTATTACACTGCGAAAATGAAGATGCCTTCGGACACTTCCAAAGCAGAGATCCGGGCACGTATCCATAAAGTGCTGGAAATGGTAGATCTGGTTCAGCACGCAAAAACATATATCCGTAAATTATCGGGTGGACAGAAAAAGAGAGCCAGCATCGCGGTAGAAATGCTCGCCGATCCGGGATTGTTTTTCCTGGATGAACCGACATCCGGACTGGATCCGGACACCGAGCAGAGTTTGATGCACACACTGGCAAAACTTTCCAAGAGTGAAGGAAAGACGATTATCATGGTAACGCACACGATTCAGAGCATTGATCTGTGTGACAAAGTGATTTTCATGGGACCGGGTGGAAAAATCTGTTACTGCGGACCGCCATCCGAGATCACGAATTATTTTGGCAAAAAGTCACTGGTAGAAGTTTACAATGAACTCGCCGGAAATGTCGACAACTGGAACGGATATTTCCTGCAGAATTACTATATGGAAAAGCAGAATAATCCACCTTCTCAGGCTCCGCATCCAAATGCAGGACTGGAAAAGAAAGGAAAACAGGTTTCTTCGTTCAAACAATGTCTTGTGCTGATCGCGAGGTATTTTGAACTGATTTGGAATGACAAGCAGCGGCTTTTGCTGTTATTTATCCAGCCGATTGCCATCGCTTTTCTTCTGGCAGTGGTTGCGGTGGATGATACATTTATCACGTATGAAGATACGCGGTCAATCATGTTTGCCCTATCGTGTTCGGGCATCTGGATCGGATTGTTTAATACGATTCAGGAAGTGTGTAAGGAACGCCCGATCCTCAAAAGGGAATACATGGGAAATCTCAGATTGTGGGGATATATCGTATCGAAATACGTAGTGCAGGGTGTGATCTGCTTTTTGCAGGCGACTTTGCTGGTAGCCATTTTCCTGCGGCTGATGAAACATTCGGCAGAAGCCGGATTGTATTTTGCAAAACCGGGTATGGAAATATGGATTACCATGATCCTGACGATATTTGCTTCGGCGTCCATGGGGCTGATCGTTTCGTCGCTTATGAAAAACGGCGACCGCGCGATGGCTGTGGCACCATTTGTACTGATTATCCAGCTTTTATTTTCCGGTGTACTTTTTACACTGGATGGAATGGCGGAACACGTTTCCAAGATTACCGTCAGCCGCTGGGCGATGGAATGTCTCGGAAATATTACCAATCTCAATAAACTGACAAGTCGTCTGTCGCCGGGCGGAGTCCACGAAGTGGAAGACTATTACGTGCGTACGACGACCCACCTCGCCCATACATGGGAGGTGCTGTTATTGGTTGCAGTTCTCTGTGGAATTATCAGTATCGTGGTACTCCGAAGTTTAAAAAAAGACCATAGATAATGACAATAAATGGAAAGAAAGGATGAGAAATTATGAAGATAAAAAGAAAAAAATTGTTATCGCTGGTGCTGGTATTGGCACTGGTATTTGCCAATTTTAGTGGAATGGAAGTAAAGGCAGAGGGAGCAGAAGGACATACTCACAATTGGAAGTATAGTATAAAGGAGAATACTGCAGATACCATTGTGGCATCTTGTGAAACAGCTACATGTGAGACAGCGACAAGTGAGGCGAAGATAGTAGCAGAAGATGCGAATTATACGGGAGAAAAATATATAGGAGCTAAGGTGAATTATTCTGGTGAGTTTCCAGATCGTGACTTGCAGATTACATATTATCAAGGCGACAGTGAGATTACACCTATAAACGCAGGTGAATATGAAGCAAAAATTTGTAAAGAGGGTGCAACAGCTACAACAAATTTTAAAATTAATAAAATAGAGCAGAACGCATCAGTGAGTATGACGAACTACAGGTTTGGAGAAACGCCAAGTAATCCAACGGTTAGTGGGGTGGTGAAAGAAGATGCTTCCGTTACATATTATTACAATATGAAGGGGGGAGACTGGAGTCCTATTAACGCAGTTGAATGGAAAAACATTGATAAGGAAACTCTTAAACCAGGAACATATTATATGTATGCAGTTTTAAATGAGACGCAAAATTATGAAGAAACTATTTTAGGACCAGTTCCATTTAACGTTTCAAAAAATAGTATGCCATCCCCTGGACCAAGTGGGAAACCATCTCCCGGACCAAGTGGGAAACCATCTCCTGGACCAAGTGGAGAACCGTCCCCTGGACCAAGTGCAGAGCCAACACCCGGACCAAGTGGAAAACCATCCCCTGGACCAAGTGAAGAGCCAACACCCGGACCAAGTGAAGAGCCAACGACTTCACCTACAGAACAGCCGACTGCAAGTCCAAGTGTAACTCCTACCCTTGCTCCTACACCAGCGCCAACGATAGCTCCGACAACGACACCAGCTGTTAAGATTTCCCAATCTCCGATATCGCCGGAGGGAGAGTGTTTTGTACCAGTCGGCAAAGAAGTAGAATTGCAGATTACAGTAGAAAATGCAGACAAAGCCAACCTTGAATACCAGTGGTATTGTGATGGTAAAAAGGTTGATGGAAATAGCGATAAATACACAGTTAAATTAAAGAAAAAAGGAACCATAATTTACACTTGTGATATTTATAATAAAGTGACAAAAGAGACGAAAAAAGAGGCCGGTTCATGGAAAGTAACAGGCTATAAAGAGAAAGTTTCAATCACTATTAAAAAGACGAAAAAGATAAAAGATATCATTGGAAAGAATGTATCTTTAAGTGAAATTAAGGTACCAAAGAGTGCGAAGAAAGCATTAACGGTAAATGTAAAAAAAGGAACAATTAAGATGAAAAAATACTGTAAAAATGCAAAAGTTACATTGGTTACAAAAGATGGACAGAGCATAAGTATTACAGTAACGACAGCATATCCAAAACCGGTTTTGAAGAAAAAACCTGGTGCATTGAAAACTTATATTGAGGGTAAATATCGAACATTTACATTTAAAGTGTTTAATGTAAAAGGTGCCGATAAAGTTGTATTTGAATATTCAAAGAAAGCGAAAAAAGGCTATAAGGTATCTCCAAAAAGCAAATTTTTAGTAAAGCAAGGAAGTTCTTGGTTTATTAGAATATATGCCAAATATGGAAAACAAAAATCTCCATACTCAAAAGTAGTTAAAATTAAAGGTTAGGAGGAAAACCGATGAAATTATGTTTAGGATGTATGGAACAGATGGAAGATTCTGTTACTACATGTCCACATTGTGGATTTAACGAAGCGACATTTACACAAGAATCCTATTATCTTACTCCGGGTACGATCGTTGGAGGAAAATATATCCTCGGAAAAGTAGTAAAATACGGAGGATATACGGTTACTTATATCGGTATGGATGCGGAGAAAAATCAGAAAGTGATGATTAAAGAGTATCTTCCGAGTGAATTTTCGACACGTTCCGCAGGAGAAAAAGAAGTGACGATTTATTCGGGAGACGCGTTGGAATTATTTAATCAGGGACTGACAACCTTTTTAAATGAGGCAAACCGCATCCAGCATTTGGAAAATCCAAAAGGTATTGCGAAAGTGTATGATTGTGTGGCGGAAAATGATACCGGTTATGTGATTTCAGAGTATGTCGAAGGACAGACTTTGAAAGAACTGATGGAGAGCAAAGGGAAATTTAGCTGGCAGGAAGCAAAAGACTTTGTCTCCCAGATTTTGGAGGGATTAAGTCTGGTTCATCCGATGGATATTATTCATTGTGACATTTCTCCGGATACCATTATGCTTACCAAGGAAGGAGAAGTGAAACTTCTTGACTTTGGTTCCACCCGTTATGTTACGACGGCAAACTCATCCAGTCTTGCAATTATTTTGAAACAGGGTTTTGCGCCGGAAGAGCAGTATCGCAGTCAGGGAGTACGTGGACCGTGGACAGATGTTTATGCCTTAGGGGCAGTAATGTATTACATGGTTACGGGAACAGTTCCGCTTGAGTCTGTAGACCGTGCGCTTTTAGATGAATTAAAGGAGCCATCCAAATTAGGAATTTCGATTCCTCAAAATGTGGAAAATGCGATGATGAATGCGTTAAACATTTATCAAAAAGACCGTACACCATCCGCAGAAGTGTTCTTACGCGAATTGAATAGTGCAGAAGTAAAGCGTATTCAGGTAAAACAAAAACGTCGCGAGACAGGAAAATTCCCAGTGTGGGCAAAAGTACTGGTAGCCGGTCTTTTGTGTGTTGTAGTGGCAGGCGGTGTCGTTGTTTTCCGTACACAGTCCCAAAAGGAGCAACAGCAGAGCGAGATGGGACAAGGTGGAAAGGTATTGCCATATATGAAGAATATTATTGGAAAAACACCGGAAGAAGCAGAAGAGATTTTTGCAAAGGAAGAATCTTATAAAGGTTTGGATCTTTCTCTTCAAAAAAGCAATGACGTAGACTTTATCTTTACCCAGGATTATGTAGGAAAGATTGCATCTCAAAGTGTAGAGGAACGCGAAAAATTGTCAAAAGGAATTAATGTCAAATATGTCCTTGGAGATAATACCCGTATTCATTATTCAGATATTAATGAATATAAAGATGCCAGAGCTCTTCTTGATGCAATGAAGATTTCTGACAAAGGAGAAGAGATTACGGATGAAGCACAGGCACAGGGAAAACCTTACGGAAGTCTGGCAAAGATTCGGATGAAAGATGGCAGTGAACTTACGGATATGAAGGACACAAATAAGCAGAAGCAGGTTATAGAGATAGCCCAAATAGATAAAATCCTTTATTATGCATGTGATTTCTTCTATACGAAAGAAATCGGAAATCAGGTGGGTCGCCCGATTTCCAAAGTTACGATGAACATGTACAAAAAGGATAAAAACGGAAAACGAAAACTTACCAAAAAGGCGCAGAGTGTAGACGGAGCAAGCTTTGTAGATGATAGTTATTACACATTTGAAAATGGTGGTAATTATGTACCGGGCGTGGTTACCCGTCAGACACAGAATAGTGGCAAGTTTGATGCTTCCAGTTACAGTGATGTTTTGTTTAAGGTAATCCATGAAAGTGGGAACTTGTCTTCGATGATTGGTAAAACAGGAAATGAGGTTTCCGCAAAGATTCGTGAAATCATGGGTAATAAAAATATCACGATTCAATGTGAAGATAAGACCGCAACCGTAACCGGAGTTACGATCAAACAAAATGGAAATGTAGTGAAAGTATTTAGTTCGAATGATGTGAATTTGGAATTTACGATTCAGGTACAAAAGGCAGTTGTAACAGACGCACCAAAGCCAACACAAACGCCACAGGCTGCTTCGCCAGCGTCTACACCAAAGCAGCAGAGTGCCCATAAGGAATCCAAGTTTAACACACTTGACTAATAGTATCCCCCCAAGGAGGAAAACATTATGCGATTATGTTATCATTGCATGCATCAAATAGAAGATGAAAAAGTACATACTTGCCCGGCGTGCGGAAAACCACTGAAAGTACGGCAGGAGAATGCATCGGAAATACTTCCCCCGGGGACTGTATTAAAGGGCAAATTCCTGATTGGTTATTCGATTGGTTTTGGTGGTTTTGGAATCACTTACATCGGATGGGATCAGGTATTGCAGCGCAAAGTAGCGATTAAAGAATTTTATCCAAGACAGATCACGGAGAGAAATCAGGACGGTGTGACGGTAACCGTAACGGATGAGGGGATGAAGAACCGATTCCGGGCGGGATTGCAGTCATTCTTGCAGGAGGCGCGGAGTCTCGCGTCTCTGCAGGACACTGTTAAAGGTGTGGTTTCTATTTACAGTTATTTTGAGGCAAATGGAACCGGTTATATCGTCATGGAATATCTCGAAGGAATGGATGTAAAAAATATCTTGAAAAAGAGCGGTGGTACGCGGGAGTACGAGTGGTGCCGTCAGGTGATTTTGACTGTGTTACATACACTCCGTGATGTACATCGTCAGGGAATCCTGCATCGTGATATTGCTCCGGACAACGTATTTATCACAAACGAAGGTGTAATTAAATTGATTGATTTCGGAGCAGCGAAACACACTTCCGATTTGATCAATACGCGGTCGGATATCGTTTTGAAAGTCGGCTATGCACCGATTGAGCAGTATTCAAAGACTGCCAAGCAGGGACCATATACCGATCTGTATGCAGTTGCAGCCTTGTTTTATCGTATGCTGACAGGCAAGAAACCGGCTCCGGCAAATGAACGTGTCAATGAAGATACCCTCGTGCCGCCATCTACCCTCGGTGTGTCGATTCCGGAGCAGGCAGAGATGGCGATTATGGTTTGCTTAAACATTTATCCGGAACATCGTCTGCAAAATGCAAGCGATTTCATGGAAGCACTTGACGGCATTGGATTTGAGCCCAAATACGAGCCGGACTGGATTCTTCCGTATCAGCTCATGATTGAAAAGAAGGAAAGTAAGTTGACAAAACTGCCGGCTCCGGTCAAGGGATTGATTCTATTTGGCATACTTTTGATTATTGCAGGTGGCGTATTTGCTGCCAGCAGAGTATTGACAAATAAAGACAGTGTTGAGGTTGGAGAGACATCTACTAGTTTTATGCCAGACTGTGTAGGGAAGTCGAGCGAAGAGGCGATTGCAAGCCTTCAGGAAGCAGGCATTCCATTTAATGAAAAACTTACTTATGAGTATAATCCGGACACGGAAAAAGGAAAAGTTACATCGCAGAATATACGGGCAGGTGTTATTGTACAGGAAGAAGATGTCGTGAACTTAACGGTAAGTGGTGGCGACAGCACATTCACGATGCCGGATTTATCGACAATGTCACGAGATGATGTGAAAAATTTCTTCGAAAGCAAAGGAGTTCCTGTTACACTGGAAGATACTTTTTCAGAAGAAGTTCCGAAGGAGCAGATGGTCTTGCAGTCGATGGCGGCAGGCGAAGATTATACGATTGGCGATGCATCGATGCCGGCAATCACGGCAGCTTATTCACTTGGCAAAAAAAGTGATTACGATGTAAAGATGCCGAACCTCAAAAATTTGTCGGTAAAAGAGGCAAAGAAGAACCTGCAGGATGCCGGACTTACGTTAGAAGTCAGCGTGGAAAAAGATTCGGACTATAACAAAGTGAAAAAAGGAAAAGTCTGCGATCAATCGATTTCGGCCGGCGAAAAGGTGAACACGATTGAAAATAAAGGTGATGAGGTAGTACTTTACACCAGCATCGGTCCAAAGCCAACGCCTAAACCAACGCAAAAACCGGTAGTGACATCGAGACCATCATCAAATAGTAGTTCAAGAAGCAACACGGGTAATGATCAGTTTTCAGCGATAAATGGTTCAGGTAGCAAAAGAAGCAGTTCGGCGAGTTTTGCTACAATAAACTAGAGAAAGTGGTGAATAACATGGCGAAAAAGTTTATAGATCCCAATAAACTTTGTATGGGCTGCATGACGGAATTGGCAGACCCGTCGAAGCCGTGTCCGCATTGTGGATTTTGGCTGCCAAAATATCAAAAGCCGGCAAACAGTCTTCCGCCGATGGAGATATTAAATGGAAAATATTTGGTCGGAAAAGTGATCGGTGTAGGTGGTTTTGGAATTACTTATATCGGATGGAATTTATTCCTCTGTACCAAAGTTTGTATCAAAGAATATTTCCCGAAAGGAGTCGCATTCCGGCCGGAAAATCATACGGGCTCGCATTCCTATGGATATACACAGTATAGTGTGGATGTATATACAGAACACAAAGACAGGTCAATGACAGCTTACATGGGCGGTTTGAAAACATACATAAAGGAAGCGGAAAATCTGGCTAAGTTTTACACGATGCCGGGAATTGTGTCGGTAAGAGATTTCTTTTACGGAAATCGGACGGCCTACATTGTGATGGAATATCTGCAGGGAATTACATTGAAGCAGTATGCGCGAAATTCAGGCGGAAAATTGAAACCGGAGCTGCTGTTTTCGGTGTTGCGGGATGTGTTTAGTGCGATGAATACGGTTCACAAAAGCGGAATCATTCATAGAGATATCAGCCCGGACAATATTATGATTGATAACCGGTACAAGGCAAAAGTCATTGATTTTGGAGCGGCGCGCGATTATCACACGAGTGAAGATAAATCTGTTTTGCTGAAACATGGATATGCGCCGGTCGAGCAGTACGACCGCAATGGCGAACTGGGACCGTGGACAGACATTTACAGTTTGGCGGCGACCATTTATTATCTGCTCAGTGGGATTAAGATTCAGCGGTCGATCGAGCGGCAGACAAACGATCAGGTACAATTGCTTCAGGTGATCGGGGTGCCTGTCACCGAAGAGCAGGATCTGGCGATAAAGAAAGCATTGAACATTGACAAAAAAGATCGTTTCCAGACTATGGCAGAATTTTATCAGGCATTGTATGGCGAGGCGTTGACGGGAGAGCAGAAAAAACCGGAAGCACAGAAAATGCAGGCAACACAAAAAACGCCGGAAGGGCAGCTAAATGCAGGTGTGCCGGGAGCATTTGGTCACAAGCAAAAACCGGTGGGAAATGCGATCGACGTAGCACAAAAATACATAGCAGAACACGGAGAGCATACAGATGGTAACAGCGGAATTAACGGATAATCCCTGGATTAAAGGGGGAAAGATCGGCCGTCGTTATACCCTTTCGCAGATGGTTCTGGCAAAACCGGAACAAGTGATCTGGAAGGCGGCGGATGAAAAATTAAATATAGAATGTTTTATTCTGTACGCCGTTTCGGCTTCGCGGAGCGAACTCCGGGAGATTGCATGGAACATGATATGTCACGAATCCGAGCCGGGATGTCCCATCGTTCATGGGATGTACCGGGCAGCAGGAAGAGATGTTGTCATTTTTTCCCGTGGAGATTCAAAAGATATGGGAAGCGGCATAGAGAAATGGCTTACACCACTCAAACAGAAGCCGGAGGCCATCGAAAAGATCGCAAGTTCTCTGCGGCCGGAACTCGAAAAACGGATTTTGCCGGCAGGTTCGATATTGAACCGCCGTTATGAAATCGTCGCCCCACTGGGAATCGGTGGTTTTGGAGTGACCTATCTGTGCATCGACCGTATTTTACTGCGGAATGTAGCGATAAAAGAGTATTTTCCGGAAAGTTATGCGGTGCGGGAAGGCAAATTTGTTTCGGTTGCTTCCACTCAGGCATTGGAGGCTTTCCGAGGGGGATATCGAATGTTCTGGCAGGAAATTCTGCTGACGGTTCGCATGAATGCACAGAAAAATCTGCCGACGGTGTACGATGTTTTTGAAGAAAACGACACTGCGTACATGGTAATGCGGTACGAAGAGGGAGAAAGTGTCGGCCGCGAATATCGTGCAAGGAGTTATATCGCCTATACGCCAAAGAGGATGTGTGAATTGATTCTGCCGATGTTAGACGGACTGCAGTATCTTCATCAGTATCATGTATTACACTGCGACATCTCGCCGGCCAATATCATTCACAGAAAAGATGGCGAGATTGTTCTGATTGATTTTGGTTCGGCAGTGGATCAGATGGATAAAAATGCACTGTATAATGTAGCAGTATTAAAGAAAGATTTTGCGGCTCCGGAGCAGTTTATCAATGCAAAAGCCGGATATAAGGTAAAAAAAATCGGTCCTTGGACAGACATTTATGCGGTAGGAGCGACGATGTTTTATCTTCTCACAGGCGAGAAAGCAGCAGATGCATTGACGTGCATGGAGAAAAAAGAAAAGCTGCAGCTACCGAAAGAATTCGATGGAAAGTTGAAAAAAGGATGGCTCAAATTGATCCGGCAATGTATGGAGATTGAACCGGAAAAAAGGATTTCTTCGGTAGAAGACGTAAAGAAACAGATGCAGAAACTTTTAAAAAAGGAAAAGTAGGAGGTAGTAGAGATGAAAAAACGAGGATTACGATTGTGGCAGTTTATCATGCTGCTCATACCGCTGGTGGCATTACCGGTTATCATGTGTTTTCCATTTTATTCTTTGAATAAAAATGTAGCCAAAGACACGATGCAGGATGTGGTGCAGAGCATAAAGGAAGATTTACAGGACAGTTCTTCCGAGTACAAAGACCAGTTATTGGACTCTTTTGACGAAAACCTGAGTACGGATAAGTTAGAGGAGGCACTGGATAATTCGTTAAATGGCATGGACTACGACGAGTTACTGCGACAGAGTGAAAAAGTATGGGGAGTCAATCTTTCTTCCGTCTCCGGCTGGAATCTGCTAAATCTGAAAGTGGATTTTTCCGTGGATAAACTGCTGGATCTGTTGAATGAAGATGGGAATTCGGATTCATTGACCCAGTTTATCGTCAATTCCGTCGCGTCATCAATTGAAGATAAAATGAATGATGCGGTTAATTCGGCACTTTTTCCGGCGCGGCTTATCACATTGATTATGTTTTTGGTGTGCATCGTGATGATCGTATTGCTTGTACTCAGTTACATTCTGAAGTGGAACAAATTTATTGTGACACCGGGAATTGCATTTTACGGCGGTATAGAGATTTATTTTGCCACGCTGGCGATGTGGAGTGTCCCGGGAAGTATCGGAGCATCGGTAAGTAAGGGATTTAATGGGGCATTGGAAGATTTTTCTGATCTGATTTCAAGCTTTACCGGAGAATCGAATTTGTTCAATCCGGATGATTATACGAAGTATGGTGATATCGTCGGTAAATTTGTCGGAAAGGTTGTAATGTATTATTACAAAAATATGGTTTCTGTCGGCTTTTGGCTGTTACTTATCGTCGGTATTCTTACAGTTGTGACGGCTGCTGTGGTGATGATATTCTGCAATGGCGCAAAGCAGAAGAGAACGATAAATGTCTGGGATGGCCCGATGCACGTTCCGGGAATTACAGGCATCAAAGGAATGTATGCAGGTGCAGACATTGCCCTTGAAAATACAGCGATTTCGGTCGGTCGGAGTCCTCAGTTGTGCCAGATCGTGGTAGAGGATCCGCAGGTAAATGACAGAGAGTTTACGGTATATTACAATGTTGTAAATCAGGAATATATCGTCGACTGGAATGTGCGAAATGGCTGGTTTGAAAAAATTCTTCCGCCGGGCTCGCCATCGAATTATGAAATCAATGAACTGCAGCCGGGGATGACATATCAGTTAAAGCCGGGAAGCCGAATTATGATCGCAGGCGGCAGGGAAGGATTTTTATTAAAGTAACAAGGGAGGCAAAGGGATGATTCATATAGGAATTTGCGATGATGATAAAAGCATGCAAAAGCAGATTTATGACATCGTGCAGCACGAACTTTTCAAATACGACGATGCGGAATATACCTATTATTCTTCCGGAAAGGAAGTAATTGAGGCGATCGAAGCGGACAATTTCTTTTGTGACCTGCTTCTTTTGGACATTCATATGCCGAAGGAAGATGGATTAAGTACAGCAAAGTACATCCGGGAGTGTCAGGTGGATGTGGATATTATCTTTGTAACCATATCACAGGAACATGTCTTTGACGGCTATACATTTCAGGCATTTTCCTATCTGCTCAAACCGATTGACCGCGGGCGTTTGTCGGATGAGATCAATCGCTATATGTTGCAGAAAACGAAACATGCGGAATGTCTGCACATTACGATAAATGGTAGAAAAGAGCAGGTTTTTTTGGACCGCGTGGTCTATTTTTCCGGCGAGGGAAGAAAGGTTTTGATTCATCAGCGGGGCAAAGAAGAAGTCGCCTTTTACGGAAAAATAAGCGATGTGGCAGAAGTGCTGAAAGAGTGCCATTTTATACGCTGCCATCAAAGCTATTTATTGAATCAGCGGTTCATAAAAAATTATTCCAAGACAGAGATCGAGTTGTCAAATGGAGAATGTATCCCGGTCAGCCGTAAGTATGTCAGTACGATAGAAGAATTGAAGAAGAAAGGGGAGTCGGTATGAGTGATTTTACTTATGAAAATGATGTGAGCACGATGTCCGTGACAAGAAGTCTGGCGATGTCATCTGCGCCGGCGGGCGGTCTTGTCTGTATCGGTGGAGCGCAGATTGGGACGATGATTACATTGCTTTCGGACAAAACGGTTTACGTAGGAAGAGATGCGACAAGATGTCAGCATGTGATAACAGATGCAAAGGTAAGCCGGGTTCATTGCAGCTTTACCTATGTCGGAACGATCAATCAGTACCGTGTCGTGGATCAGTCGAAAAACGGAACATTTTTGGAAAGCGGGGAACGCCTGGTAGCAGGTCAGGAGTATTATCTGAAACCGATGACCAAATTGTATATAGCAAATGAAAACAATGTTTATCAATTAAGATGAAAAAAACATATCATGCAAGGAGGAGATGCAAATGAGATTTTGTACATCATGTGGAACACAATTACAGGACGGCGCACAAGTGTGCCCGAATTGTGGACAAAGAGTAGTTGGAGTAAATCCGAAACCGATGGGTGGAGGCCAGCCTGGAATGGGTGGTCAACCTGGGATGAATGGCCAGCCTGTAATGGGAGCTCAACCGGGAATGTATGTGAGAACACGGTCAAGAATTGACAATATTTTTTCGTCGTTGGTTTACGATAAGACGACGGGAAGTATAATGGAGTTTTCGCTGTGGTGTAGTGTTTGTCTGGGTGTGCTGCTGTTATTTTTGGCAACTATTTTGACCGGGGATAAGGAAGTTTTATCGAGATATACCGATGGCTTTCGCTTGCTGTGGCTCTTTACGATGCTGTTTTCCATCGGACTTGGAGTGACTATGGTATTTCGTAAACTCAAACCGATTATGTTGTTTGGTGCGGAGATTGTGCTGCAGCTGATTATGTTTATTACATATTATGCTACTGTAATGGGAAGATTTTCAGACCTTCCAAGAATGATGGATAGAAGAAAAATTGAGGTAGAGGGAACTGGAATCATCATTGCATTTTTTGTAATTACTTTATTGGTTGTAATAGGAATAATTGCATGCAGTAGTATTCATTTCTTTTCACAAATTAATTTAGGAAAAGTGACAGCTATTTTAAGCATGGTATATAGCGGATTATTATTTGTGTTGATGCTTTTATTGTATTTCTGTCCGTATATCGAATACGATGATGAAAAGTATCAGTTGTTTGCGCGAGTAAGAGATTACGATATTCCAAGTGGATGGGGATTTACCGGCAGCTGTTTTTGGCTGGGAAGCATCGCATTTCTGCTTATCAGCGCAGCAATTACCGTATACACAGTGATGTTCTTTGGGGGAGTTATTGACAATCGTAAAAATAAAATTTATGTTTTGTCCGGCGGTATATCAGGACCAAATTCTCAGAGAATGCCGGCGATTCAGTGCGTCCAGGGAAGTTATCCGGGGCAGGTATTTAATTTGCAGAACGTAGAATTTTCTATGGGTTCCCAGCAGGGAGTAAATCTTGTGATTCCGGATACGCACGTCAGCCGAACACATTGCACGGTGCGTTTTAACTTTAGCAATGGAATGTATGAAGTAAGAGATCTGTCGACAAATGGAGTATATCTGCTGAACGGAGTTCGTCTGCAAAAAGGGGTGTATACGCCACTTCAGCGTGGTACGATCTTCTGTCTGGGAAGTGTAAATCAGCAGTTCAGATTGCTGTAGAAAAGAGGAATTATGCGTTATTGTAAAAATTGTGGTGCCGCCGTGGACGATGCATATTCTTTCTGTGCAAACTGCGGAGCATCGATGACAAACAATAAAATAACGGCTTCAAATGCTAGAAATTTAAGCCGGTCCGGTATGGAAACTCCGCCAAAACGATCCAAAGGCGCGGTGATTGCGGCCTGTGTTTCCAGTGGAGTAGTGGTCATTATTATGATCGCATTGGTAATATTTGTATTTTCCTCGGACAACCGCAGCAGGCGGCACTCTTCGAAGGACGACAAAGCCCAGGAGACAGAGGCGCCGGAGGTTAATGTGCCGGGAGAATTGAAATTTACGGCACAATCCTATGAGATCGAAGTCAATCAGGAAACGGACATGTCAAAATATCTGACCTGTCAGGGGATTGATCCGGCCAATGTAGTGTGGTCGGCAAATTCCGATCAGGTTATCGTAGGGAGCAATGGCCGAGTTGTTATCAATGATTACAGCGTCAATAGTGTGCTCACGGCGACAGACAAAGACGATCCTTCGATTACGACGAATTGTGCTGTCGCGACGCGGTCTTCTCAGGATGATCTGGTATACCGTGTACAGGGATTAAATGGCGCTCACAAAGAAGATGTGACTTCGGATCAGGGTGTTGTCTCAGTCGCTTCGACGGCGGCAGATGATTATAATATCGATCTGACCCCGCAAAATAAGCAGCCGGCCAAGCGGAGCAAAAAATACAAATGGGATAGGAAATTGTTTTACACATTGGAAGATGTTTCACAGGAAAGTGACAAGGATGGAAAAATCAATTCCTATCGGATTGAAAAGAAGCAGTTTAAAAATGCAAAAACCGGCAATCAGATGGAGTACGAGATTTACCATAATCCGGAAACGGATGTGATCAATAAGATCGTAAGCATCGAACATATGGATAAGATTCTGGAAATCACGGAGTATTATTTTACGGATAAAGGTGCCGTCAATTTTGTATTTGTGCACAAGGATGTTAATTATGTTCCGGACTATGCACAGATCAGCAAAAAGGGCGAGCGGTATCTTTTCCATAAAGATACCCTGGTAAACTGGCGTGTGGTAGATGACAGCGGCGAGCACAATTATTGCTACGGAAATATCGAGAAGAAGGCACTTGGTGGACATGCGGGCATCAAAGAATATGCCAAATGCAGCAAAGAACGCCAGAATCGATTTGATGAAAAAGAGATTCAGGTACTCAATGCCGCTTACAACACATTGAATAAAGTGACAAGTTCCGAAGGTGTCAGTTCCATACGGGGTTATGTAAATGACCAGAATGGCGATGCGATGGATCAAGCATCGGTAAAATTGAAGTCGACAGATTCCGGCTCGGAAGTGTTTCAGGGAAACACGAACGAGGAAGGATATTATGAAATTTATGTTCCGGCGCGCAAAATGAGTTATGAAATTTCATTTGAAAAAGAGTCCTATATGCCGGAAACATTGTACCATATCGATTCGGACACAGACCAGATCGGAATCTATCAGGAGACGATTTCGATGGCAGAGCAGAATGAAAATGAATACGATTGTTATTTATCTTTTTACGATGCGTTGAACCGTGATTCAGATGGTTATGGCATGGAACAATTGGAAAATGTAGATGTCAAGATCCGCAAAGGAGCTAATAATACCGATGGAGAAACTGTATACGAGATGGAGCATATCGATTATTCGTGTACGGTAAATCTGCAGCCGGGAATGTATACGATTGAGATGACCCGCAACCGATATATGGTTACGTATTCTTCGATTTTTGTGTCGCCTGTGAGTGAGAACAATATTGATATTTATGCGACACCGAAATTGGGAAAAGATGAGTTCCGAGTCGTACTTACCTGGGGAGATACCCCGCGGGATCTGGATTCACATCTCTTTGTGCCGGCATCCTTCGAAGAGGATTATCATATTTGCTATTATAAGATGTCAAACAGCGATTATTCGGCGGCTCTTGACGTTGATGATACCGATGGATACGGACCGGAAACGACTTCTATCTACAAGTTAAAACGCGGTCAGTATAAATTCTACGTGGCAGACTTTACCAATTGTTGCCAAAATCAGGAAGAGAGTTACGAGATGTCAAATTCCAATGCGACCGTGCGTGTGTATGGGAAAAAGGGATTGTTGCAGACATTCTTTGTACCGACCAATCGCCCGGGAGTGATCTGGGAAGTATTTGAAATTCGCGATGGCAATGTCATCCCGACTCAGCGTTATTATGATGCGATTGGAAACAAGACCTGGTGGTCCAGTGCAAAATAAGACGGACGATACCTATACAAGGAGGGAAAGAAATGAAAAAACAAATCATAGTGGCAGTTCTTGTGTGCGGTGCATGTTTTGCACTGTGCAGCTGCGGAAAGAACAAAGCTACGACGTTTACAACAGACGATATCGACACATTTGTCAATTCCGTAAATGGAAATAGCGGTTCGCCGGAATCAGTCAGTCCGTATAATTACGACGATGACAGTGATCTCTATGATTCGGATGATTATGGGGATTATAATTCGGAGGATTCTGGAGATGATAGCGATTTATTTGGATTTGAGAGCGAACGGGAATCAAACGACAGAGCTGCGGTGGATTCTGTAGCAAGTGCCTTTTGTGTTACAGTTGCCAATCTGGGAGCAAAAGTACCTAATATGAATGATGTAACTTATGATCAGATGGATAGTGTGGTGCTGCAGGAAATGGAGAATTATCTTGGAAAAACAATTCAAGAGGTAGAATCCGAGTTTGAATCAAATGCCTGTAAGGGAAAACGGTTGCATTTTTACTTTAATAACTCAGAATCGAGGGTAAAAGTTGGGGTAGGTTCCTTGGATGGAACATTGAATCAAAACAATAAATTCGATTTTCATTATCCCGTTTAAAAATAACAAAAAACAGGTTCTTTTTTACATATTTCAAAAACACCTGATTTTCTTGTTACAATAATGAAGAAAGAGGTGGAAAAAATGCAAAAAGGAACAGGGTTTTACAAGTTTGTGTCTGTTTGCTATTTCACGTTAGCAGCTATATTTTCGGTGTGTTTTGCCGCCACCGCATTAGCTTGGATTTTACTTATCATAGCATCTGGAATGCTGGAAGGCGGCATGACATTTGTGATAAATGGTGGATGTATTATGGTTCTTTCGATTCTGCTGGGAATCCTAATGCTTCATATTCACGCCGGCTGCATTTTGTGGGATTTGGAAAAAAGAGATAAAGTGGTCTACACCTTCCATCAGATAACGGCGGTATTACTTACCTTTACCAAGTTATGTATCGGAATCGTGGGACAATATCTCTTATCCAAATATCTTTTTCTTTGGATATTGTATGACTTGTTTATGCTGGCAACATCGATTCTCGGCATTGTGGCATTTAGCAGGATCAAGAAAATTACAAATTTTGTAAAAACAGAAAGCGAAATGCTGCAGACGACCCGCGAAAAGGACGTAAAAGATAATGTTCTTGTCCGGCAGATCGAACAGGCATTGGATCAGAAAAATGAGATGCCGTTACCGCAGGGAAAAAGAATCGGACTTCTGGCAATTGAGGGTGATTATCGAGGAAATTTTTTCCCGATGTTTCCTTGTGAAAAGTTGGTTCTCGGCACGAGTTTACAAGCAAGTAACATTCTATTTCATGATCCGAAGATAAGCAGACAGCATTGCATGGTGGAATACATACCGGAACAAAAAATGTATTATATTACAGATTGTTCTACCAACGGAACATTTCTCAATGACGGCAGACGGATCCCGGAAAATACTCCGTATCCCTGCGCTCCATTGACAAGATTTTACTTTGGAACGAACCGTCAGATGTTTGAATTGGTATGATAATAAATTAAAAAAATGGAGGATAAAGTTATGGAACAAAAAAAGACAATGAACTTATGGCAAATGATCGCACTTGTCGTATTGCTGGCAGGGGTTACGATTAGTATGTTTTTCCCTGTGTTAAATCCGACAGGGCAAAAGATGGTAAGATATGAGGAAGCATTCATGGAAAAGTATCAAGATGATGAAGAACTTGGTAAGAAATTTAAAGATGAGTTAAATGATCTTGATGATGAACGTGATAAGCAAATTGAAAAATATGATGAGCAATTTGAGGATATTGGGGGCATTAATTTTCCAATAAGTGGAATGCAGTTTATAAGCGGAAGTTTTTGGCCGGATGAAGCATTAAAGGAAATCGAAAAATATCAGGAAAAGGATGAAGATAAGTTATCTGATTCGGATAAAGAAGCATTAGATATGTATGCAAAATATAATGCCATACGAGTTGTAATGACAATTGTTTACTTTACGCCGCTGATATTTATCGCATTATATATACTGGCGTTCTGCCTGCGCTGGAATAAAAATATAATGGCCATTATCGGCCTATGTTTTTCAGTAATAGGATTGGGAATAACAGCAATATTCTATTTCTTTGTACCATATTTCATAAAAAATAGCATTGTAGATAAAATGGGAAGTGATTATGAACATGTTGCGTTAGATGCGGCAAAAATGGTTTGGAAAGTTTTCCGTGGAGGTGGTCTTCTTACCACATTTATATTGTTCCTTCTTATCCTTGTGATGGCTATTGTTACTATGACAGTAGGAAATAGTCAACAGAATGATGTAGTAAATGGACCAAGTAATCTTGGTGGTGGAAGCTATTCAGGAGGAATAGGTGGATACGGCGACATTCCTAATGGCTCTGGCGGATATGGTAACATTCCTAATGGTCCTGGCGGATACGGTGACATTCCTAATGGCCCTGGCGGATATGGCGACATTCCTAACGGCCCTGGTGGATTGAATCAATTTGTAACAGAGCAAAAGCCTAAAAAAGTAGTAAAACCGGAACCGATTCCACAGCCGCCGGTTCAGCAATTGGGTCGTGTACGATGCATTGAAGGAAATGCCAATGTACCGGGTTATAAGTTCCCGGAGGAAAATAAGATTATTGTAGGGGCAAATCCGACGAGATGTCAGATAGTAATCAATGGTGCGCCACATGTAAGTAATATTCACTGCAGTATCCGCTACAATGCACAGAAAAATACTTACATTGTAAAAGATCATTCGTCTAACGGAACCTTTGTCAATGGGGCAAGACTTCCGAAAGATCAGGCGATGGAGTATCCGGCAGGAACGATTTTGTCACTGGCAGATGGAAGCAATAAACTCCGTTTGGGAGACTGATAATATAATTTAATAATTCAAAAATAACATAATACAAGTTAGTTTTGACATTTTTTCCTCAAGTAGATCCTTCTTTGGTATGCTGGATACAGAAACAAAGTAGAACGTTTATCAAAGGAGGATTCTATTATGAAAGCGAAAATTCAAAAAATAATGATGGTACTTGTAGTTATGTTTTTTTCCGTTTTAGGAATGCAGGTAAGCGCAAATGCCACAAGCATTGTAGATCTGCAGAATAAATTTCCAAACGGAGCATATTGGAATCATGTTGTCCGAAGTGGACACAGATATTCCGGCTATAACGATGTCGGTGGATGCAACAATCCGGACGGCTATACCTGGACGCCATGTAATACACATAACGGAAATGTAGGTGTCGGAGGGTATGATTGCAATTCCTTTAGCGGCGGTATGCAGTGTAATGGATTTGCAAAAAAACTGGGATATGATCTTTATGGCTCAACCTACACATCGTGGGGACGCGGTTCTATCGGAAATGCAAAGTGCGGCGATGTCATTCATTATTATGGAGCAGGAGCAGATGCTTCTTATGGACATTGGGCGATGATCATTGGAAGAAACGGAACGACGATCACACTTGGAGAAGCCAATGCCGGTGGAAGATGTAAGATCAGCTGGGGACGTTCTATCAATACAACGAGCATGTCAAGTTACACGATTTATTCGGCACCTTGGACCGCAACTTATAATTCTGATACAGAGAAGCCAAGTATTGGCGATGTTCGTATTACAGACGTAAATAAAGATGGATATACGATTACTTGTACGGTTTCAGATAATGTCGGAGTGACAGCAGTAAAGTTTCCTTCTTGGTGTAATGATATACACACCGGTGATAACGCCGTATGGCTGGAGGGTTCTGTGAGTGGAAATACGGCATCCTGCAGAGTAAATATCAGTTCATTGAAGTCAGGTGCCCGTCAAGGAAATTATATGACGCACATTTACGCATACGACGCAGCCGGAAATTGGGGAAGTAAAGCAATCTCAGATAGTTGTGTTTACATCGATCGTACCGCACCGGTAATTAAGGATGTAGAGATAACAGATATCGATAATACCGGATATACCGTGACTTGCACAGCGACAGATGATAAAGGAATCAATCGTGTTCAATTTCCGACGTGGACGGAGAAGGATGGACAAGATGATCTGCGTCAGGATTGGATAACCAATGCAGCAGCAAGTGGAACAAACGAGGGAGATACGTATACTTTTCGAGTAAAAGACTCGGATCATAAGTACGAAAGAGGGATATATCACACACATATTTATGCATATGACAATGCAGGAAATGCCACGATGATAATTGCGGATGATGTGGAAGTAAAAAATGATTTAACAGGAGATAAGGCAATTATTTATAACGGACATACTTACGTAAGATATGAAGATATTATGACATGGGATGAAGCAAATGCTTTTTGTAAAAAACATCTGGGTTATCTTCTTGCTATTAATACCGAGGAAGAGCAAAAGATAATGGAAGAATTTATCGCAGATGGAAAACGTTATTCGTATCATATAGGCATAAATGACACAGAAAAAGAAGGAAGTTTTGTCTGGTCAAGTGGTGAAAAAGTAACATATACCAATTGGGAGCCAAATGAGCCAAATGATTACGGAGACGGAGAGGATTATGGTCAGATAAGAAGAAAAAGCGGACAATGGAATGATAATAGTATCGCGGATCTTTCTTGCGGATTTGTCATGGAACTTCCGTTTGATGTAGAAAAGGTAAATAGTACCATGCTTGGTGGTTTGAATCAGGTATTGGCAAAATGGCTGCATAAAGACGATTCTTCCGCAGAAGAAAGCAAACAGCCGGAAGAGACGCAAGACTCAACACCGGAGACATCCGCGGCTCCGTCTCAGACACCTTCTTCGAAAGAAACGATTGATAAAATGGCAGATTCACCGGAGGAAGATGACGTAATTTCAGATGATATCGAGGACGACGATTTTGTATTTGCAAGAAAGATTACGATAAAAAATCATTCCGGATATTACAAGATAAAAAGGCTGAGATTGAAAGCGACAGTAGATAAAAAGGCATCCATCAAAAAGATAACGTGGTCGAGCAGTAATAAAAAATATGTGTCGGTAAATTCCAAAGGGAAGTTGACGATCAAAAAGGCAGGCATCGGAAAGATAGTAAGTATTACGGCAAAGGCGATGGATGGAAGCAGAGTGCAGAAAGTGCTCAAAGTAAAAGTGATTAAAAAAGCAGGAAAAAGATTTTTAATAAAATTAAAAAAATAGAAGGGAGCGAAAATTATGAATTTGACAAGATGCGCACAAGGACATATTTATGACAGTGAAAAATACGATTATTGTCCACATTGTATGATATGGGAACCGACAGAAATGCCAGCACCGATGGTAACGCCTCCGGAGGATTCTCCATTGATGGATAATATTCTGCCGGAGCCTGTTTCGAATGAGGTGCAACCATTTATAATGGATACGCATAATGACTTTTGGACAAATCCGGA
This sequence comes from uncultured Roseburia sp., assembly GCA_900539115.1. Taxonomy (GTDB): domain Bacteria; phylum Bacillota; class Clostridia; order Lachnospirales; family Lachnospiraceae; genus Eubacterium_F. Next base: position 1,711 of record UQAQ01000014.1, on the reverse strand, counting down.
TCCGGTTATTTTAACAAAGAAGGAGAGATACGAATCTAAAGTACTTAGTGTAATTGTTTACCCGGGTGGAACGAAGACAATCCGTCGTGTGACGTTTTCTCCGACAGAGGAGCAAAGTACGATTTACATTACGGACATTCCATCACATAGAGTGGATGATGTGCATATTCGGGTATCGAAAGGCTTAACATGTTTTTCGCAAGCTTCTGTGTATTGGGTTTCGGAGGAAAAAGCCAAAGAAGTAGAGGAACAGGAAAAAATGGCAGAGACCGAAGACTTACAAGAGAAAAAATTGTGGGAAAAACAGATGGAAGACATTAACGTGCAAAGCGGTTATTTGATGGAACAGTTTGATATGTGGGAGTCGATAAAAAAGAATTGCCGGAAAAAATTAAAAAAGCAAAAGAAAGAATGCAACGTCGAGGAAGAGTCTGCTAAATTTATGCAGATATTGGAAAAGCAACAAAAGATACGAGAGCAGCTTATTGAATGCAGAAATAAGTATGCGGAGCTGACGGAAGCAAATGAAGAGAAAACGGTAGAAAAGCACTTAAATGATTATGGGGAAAAGTGCTTGAAACTTGTTCTGCTTGCAGAGCCGGGACAGTCGTATTGTCTCGACATGGAGTATGAATCTCGTGAGGCGACATGGTCGCCCTCTTATGAAATTCGGGTAGAATCCGGAGAAACGCAGGCAAATGTCTATCTGTATGCGAATATTGATAAGACGAGCGATGAACCATGGGAAAATGTTAATCTTACAGTGTCTACAGGAATTACGCAGGCGTTTGATCCTTATATTCTGGAAGGGTTAAAACCGATGACCTTGGTAAAGAAGATTCCGAAACCTATGTTTATGCCGGAACCAAGTGAATTTCCATTGGGGGCACAGTTTGAAGATGATAAACAAATTGCACAGATTGGATCCGATGGCGAAATACCTTTCCCGTCACAGGCACAGAGTTCGGAAACGATTAATTTTGATATTGAACACACATTTAATCCGGAGCCAATTGAGATCAAGGAAACGGAGACATCTGTTCGCCATGAATATCATCTGCAAAATCAGATATCATTGTCGAAAAAGGTGAAAGAAAAGATCATCATTTGGAAACAGAAAATCAATGTGCAGCCATATTATTTTGCCATACCGGAAAATGATTCTGCAGAATATATGGCAATTCGGTTGACGGAATTGCAAAAATGCGATGTGCTTACCGGCAATGCTAAGGTGTATCTTGATGGCGAATATACGAGAACACTTTTTCTCACGTCGAAAGAACTCGATAAGCAGGTAGTACTGGGATGTGCCAAAGGCGTAACCGTAAAACGCACTCTTCGCAAAAATGATGAAAATGAAAAGAAATTGCAGGGAAAGACCATTGAAAATTATGAGTATGTCATAAGCGTAAAAAATGATCTGAAACGTCCTATCCGCCTGCAGGTATTGGATCGTGTTCCAATTACTTCGGATCCGGATGTACAGATTGAAGTGAAAACCTCCAGTGGCGCAGACATAAATTCCGGCACAGGAGTCTGCACTTGGAATGTATCACTTGAAGCGGAAAAGGATTGTGAGCTGGAACTTTGCTACACAATTACTCATCCGTCAAAGCAGAATTATGAATGCATATAAGCATTCCTATAGAACATGAAATTTGCAATAAATAAAATCTCCCCGTATGATGTATATGAGTTTGACGACTTAATA
>UQAQ01000013.1 GCA_900539115.1 uncultured Roseburia sp. | reverse complement strand
TGAGAAAAGTGGAATTTGGCGTGTGCGGAGCCGGGTAAGAGGAGGTCGTGCACACGCCAGAATGAGAAAAGTGGAATCTGGCGTGTGCGGAGCCCGGGTAAGAAGAGGTCGTGCACACGCCAGAATGAGAAAAGAGAAATCTGGCGTGTGCGGAGCCGGGTAAGAGGAGGTCGTGCACACGCCAGAATGAGAAAAGTGGAATTTGGCGTGTGCGGAGCCGGGTAAGAGGATGTCATGCACACGCCAGAACAGAAAAAGTGGAATCTGGCGTGTGCGGAGCCCGGGTAAGAGGAAGCTAGACACCACTGAAAGAGGAAAAAGCAAGTCACTTCAGAGGTGAGTCGCCGTCCGGGGCCGGCACAAGCACCATTTAACAAGAAATATCAAAAAACTATTGACAATGCAAAAACAAAAGTGTATACTAACTGTATCATCACAAATAGTACAGTTGGTACAGATGATACAGTTCCTTGGAAAGGGAGGTGACGATATGATTGAGATAAATCCGACGAGCAGCCAGCCAATCTTTGAGCAGATCATTGCACAGATAAAGATGGCGGTGCTGAAGGGACTTTTAAAACCGGGGGACAGCATTCCGTCGGTTCGGAAGATGGCACTTTCGCTGTCTGTGACACCGGGGACGGTGGCAAAAGCATATGGCGAGCTGGAGCGGCAGCAAGTGATCGTGACAATTCGCGGAAAAGGTGCTTATATCGCGGAGACGGGAAAGATACAGCCTTCGGAGAGGCAGAAAGAACAGGGAAAGCAGAAACTAAAAGAAGCCTGTGTGGAAATGATCTATCTTGGTTTTTCCAAAAAAGAGATTTTGAAAATGGTGGAAGAACTGTATGATGCAGCGACTTCGTAAAGAAAGGAAGGGCAGAAAATGTTAGAGGTAAAGCATGTGACCAAATCATATATCAAAGGGGGAACACCTGCGATCGAAGATATTTCATTTCAGGTGGAGCCGGGGAAAATACATGGTTTGATCGGACCAAATGGTTCCGGAAAGACGACATTGATCAAGTGTATCACAGGAATCTTGTCGATCGATGAAGGAGAGATTTTGCTGGACGGAGAGAAAATTTACGACAATCCGAAGGCAAAGGAAAAAATAGGGTACGTGGCAGATAATTGCAATTTTTTCCTCAATTACAAAGTAAAGGACATGATTAAATTTTATCAGGGCATGTACGGAAAATTTGAAGAAGAGGAGTTTCACAAGTTAAATGAAATGTTCAAGATTCCATTGACACGGCGAGTGGGGCATCTTTCGAAAGGCCAGAAAATGCGGCTTTCCTTTATGCTGAATATGGCGATGAAGCCGGAACTGCTTGTGATGGATGAGCCGACGTCGGGACTCGATGCGATGGCGAAGGCCGATCTTTTGGAGCAGGTGATCGCCAAAGTAGATTACGATGAGACCGCCGTGATCATTTCCACGCATCATCTGTATGAATTGGAAAAAATATGTGATACGGTGACAATGATGAACATTGGCGGAATCCAGTATCAGGGAGAACTTGATGAAGTAAAAGACAATATCCGAAAATATCAGGTGGTATTTAAGGGAGGTATTCCGGAAGGGGTGCTTGGCAATGAAAATATTGTCAATTATTCCAATATCGGAAGTGTCTATACCTTTTTGTGGCAGGGGTCAGAAGATGCGATCTCGTATTTTACGGAGAAAGGTGCTGACCTTGCTGAGCAGACCGAGATATCGTTGGAAGAAGTCTTTATCTATTCGAATCGAAGGAGGAGAGAAGGATGAACAGTCAATATCGTACGTATATGAAACGGGAGATCAAGAAAACATATCCACTTCTGATCGTTGGACTTTTGTTTTTAGTATTTATGGCAGTGATTACGACAAGCATGACAAAAGGTGTCTATGAGGGTGCATTGCTTGAACTGTCGGATCATTTTACCAGTCGGGCTGTCTGGGGAATGGGAGATGTGGTAAATCTTTTCATAAATGCAGCCTTTGGAGGAAGTATTTCGACCTATTATACATTGGCAATTCTTGTGTTTTTGGTAGTACTTCTACAGCAGACATTTTTGCATGAAAACCGAAGCGAAATTGCTGACTTTTTACAAGTTCTGCCACTTCGTGAACGGGATAAAGTGATTATGAAACTGATCAACGCCCATGTGGCAATTGCGATTTATACCGTTTCCTTTGGCGTTATTTTATCGTTGTCCTGTTTGAGTGTGAACGATAATCTGCAGAAAGTGGCGGACTATTATTATATAAGTTTTACCCAGATAAATCCCTATGCGGTGATCTGGCAGAGCGTGCTTTTACAATTTTTAGGGATGAGTTCCCTTTATCTGGTATTTTTCCTGACGATTACATGCATTCACAACCGTTTTTTGTCTTATGCGGTTGGTATCGGATTGATGATCAGTCCGGCTGCCTTTTGTCTGTGGTATGATGATATTCTTCGGTATGGACAGGAGAGAAATTTGATCGTGAGATATTTTGTACCATGTTACTTCTTTCCGGATACGACTTATGTGGATACGTCCGCAGGTGACAGTTACACGATCATTCAGTGGGGTGACTATGGAGCCCATGCTCTCTTTTATGTCGGAACCATTGTGGTGGCAGCATTATTGATTGTACTTGCGGTTTGCAGAAAATGGCATATTCGAGAAGCGCACAATGTTCTTATGAATGAAGAAGTGGCAGCACAGTTTGTTATCACCGGAATTTCATTATGCACGGCGTTATTCGGATCTGCTTTTGTATTGAAAATGATATCCTTTCAAGAAGGAAACTATTCGATGGTGTCATATTGGATCATGACCGCATTGATTGGTGTAGTGATTTATATTATATTAAGCGTGATCCGACGGCTGATTGAAAAACGGCAGCAGGGAATGTGAGAAAGGGGGCATTAAGATGAACAATAAAAATTCAAAGATGCTTGGAATTATTTTAGTTCCGCTTGTATTTGGAATATTGATCCTGGTGGCATCCGCATTTACCAAAGAACCGGAAAAAGCAGAGGATTTCTATTACGAGGAAAATTCGAAAAATGTAATGGGTGCGAATAAAAGTTATGAAGACCGTGGCTATGTCAAAGCCAATGATTTTCCACAGGCACTTCAAAATCTCGTTGCGTCAGGAATCCTAACCGCAGAAGAAACGACGGATGAGGATGGGTACGAGAAAGAAACCAGCGGGTATCGTTCCAGTTACGAGTGTCTGTCAGACAGCAAAAATTTTATGTTGCAGCGGACCGGATTGGTTGTGAGCATAATAGAATCGGAAACCGATTATGCTTTCAGTATTAAGTATGACAGTAAGAAAAAAGGTTTTACGGAGGATTCGTATGCGACGATCGCCAAAGTAGAGCAGTGCGGGTTTACCGGATTTACCGATCAGGTAAAGCGGCTGGAGAAAGAGTACCGGAGCAGGCAGGAAAAGAAAACAGGAGAGGAAGACGATTGGGATCTGACGTATGAGATTTATAATCAGGGAGTTGGATTTCAGTTTGTCAATTATGATCAGAACGAAATCGATGTGAACTTGAAACTTAATATTAACAGCATCTACCTTCCGCAAAAATATGAAACCCTCATTCGGAATGTGACACAGAGTGGGGAGTATATGCTTCGGGCTTCCAGCGTAGATACCAAAAAAGAAGTTTTGACATTTGGAGCAGCCAATGCCGTTATAACAGAAGGAACCGGAGAAGTGCTTTTCCAGGGTGGGCAGAACATGCCGACCTTTGGCGATACGACCATCAGCTTCGTTTTTGAAAATAATCAGGTGAGCGGCTATTATGTGACGACAAATGAAAGCAAGCTCAAATTGACAGAATCTGACAAGAAACTCATTCGGACTGTGGCACCGGGACTCAAAGTAAGTCTTCCGGAACATGCAAATTACAGTGAAAACGGCATTAAATTATACATTGCCGAATAAAAACCTTTAAAAGCTTCCATGTTTGTGGTAGAATAAGTACTGATTCTACGAACAAACAGGAGGCTTTTTTTATGTCCGTTGACAGAACATTATACTTGAAGATTTTAGCAGAAAAATATCAATCGGTACAGGCCGTTTGCAGAGAAATTATAAATTTGAATGCGATACTCAACCTTCCGAAGGGAACCGAACATTTTATGAGTGACCTTCATGGGGAGTATGAAGCATTTTGCCATATATTGAACAACTGCTCGGGAGTGATCCGCGAAAAGGTGGATCTTTTGTTTGAAGAACAGTTAAATGATTCTGAACGACAGGCAATCTGTACACTGATCTATTACCCAAAAGAAAAATTAGAGCAGTTAAAAAAAGAAAATGCGCTGTCAATGGAGCGATACCGCATGATCTTGAATCAGCTGATCGAGATTGCCAAACTCCTTTCTTCCAAATATACAAGATCGAAAGTGCGTAAGGCGATGCCGGAAGATTTTGCGTATATTATCGACGAGCTTCTGCATGTGCAGAAAGACGAAGATGATAACCAGGTGCGGTATCACCAGAAAATTTTGGATACCATTTTGGAAATTGACAATGCGGATGAATTTATCGTTGCGCTGGCAGAGCTGATCAAGCGGCTGGCTGTAGATCATCTGCATATCGTCGGGGATATTTTTGACCGCGGACCATATGCGGACAAGATCATGGATCTTTTGATGAACTACCATTCCCTCGATTTTGAGTGGGGAAACCACGATATATTGTGGATGGGGGCAGCAGCGGGAAATCAGGCCTGCATCGCCAATGTTTTGAAAAATAACCTGCGCCACCACAATACGGAGATATTAGAGAGCGGCTATGGCATCAGTCTCCGGGAACTCGCTTTGTTTGCGGAAAAAACGTATGCCAATGTGGAGCCGATGGAGGCGGCCGATAAGGCAGTTTCCGTTATGCTTTTGAAACTGGAAGGCCAGACGATACTGCGCCATCCGGAATACGAGATGAAAGACCGCCTGCTTCTTTCGAAGATTGATAAAGAGAAAAAGACGGTTGCGATTGACGGAAAAGAATATCCATTGAAAGATGGGGATTTCCCTACACTCCAGAGGGAAGATGTATATGCGCTTACGGAAGAAGAAGCTCATGTGATGGATGAACTTACGACCGCATTTATCAACAGCGATCGTTTGCAGCGACATATATCATATCTGTATGAAAAGGGAAGCATGTACCGCATTTTCAATGGAAACCTGTTGTATCACGGTTGTGTGCCATTGGATGAAAGTGGAAATTTTGATGGGGTGCGGTTTGGCGATGAAATTTATCAGGGGAAACGCTATCTCGATTATGCCGACAAAATGGCGCGACGGGCGTATTTTCACCGCAAAGACCAGGATGCCTTGGATTTCATGTGGTTTTTGTGGTGCGGACGCAAATCACCGCTTTGCGGGCGCAATATTAAGACCTTTGAGAGAATGTTTGTGACCGACGAGAGTGCGTGGATTGAGGAAAGCAATCCATATTACCGCTATCATGAAGAAGAGCGGACCTGCAATATGATCCTGCGTGAGTTTGGTCTGTATTCCGAACATTCGCACATTATCAATGGACATACGCCGGTAAAAACGATGGAAGGGGAACAGCCGATCCGGGCAGGCGGAAAACTGCTCGTTATCGATGGCGGATTTTGCAAAGATTACCACAAGACGACAGGAATCGCCGGATATACATTAATTTACAATTCCCATGGCATGCGTATCAAAGCACACCATCCGTTTGAAAGTGTAAAAAAGGCATTGCAGGAAAATAAGGACATCGCATCGGAGAGTCAGATCGTCGAGACCGAGAAAACGCGTGTACTTGTAAAAGATACCGATGTCGGAAAGAAAATTATGGCATATATATCCGATCTGGAAGAATTGATGCAGGAATACCGCAATGGATCGATTGAACCGGGGACAAAGTTATTTTGACAGAGATTTACAATAAAGGAAGGCGAAGAAGATGAGACAGATCAGTGTACAGGAAGCGCTTGCTTTATCCAAAGAGGAAGCAGTACTGGTAGATGTACGACAAGAGGAAGAATTTTCCAGAGGAAGCATCCCGGGAGCGATAAATATTCCGGCGGAAGAACTGGAAGACCATGCGGAATTGTGGAAGCAGGATAAGACGGTGTACTTGTTCTGCCATACGGGACGAAAAAGTGCGGAATGCGTACAGGATCTGGAAAAAGAAGGAAAAAATGTCGTCGATGTGGAAGGGGGATACCGCTCGTATCTGAGGTATTCTTTGAGTCAGTTTACAAAACAGGAAGAAAACCTCGGAGAACGCACGGCACAGATTGAGCGGAGCCTGATCAAAAAATTCCGCAAGCCGATCTGGCGTCGGTTTACGAAAGCCATTAAAGAATACGAGTTGATTCAGGAAGGAGATAAGATTGCGGTCTGTATCTCCGGAGGCAAGGATTCCATGCTGTTGGCAAAACTCATTCAGGAGATCAAAAAGCATGGACAGATTTCCTTTGATGCCATTTTTCTCGTAATGAACCCGGGCTACAATGAGGACAACTGGAATATCATACAAAACAATGCGAAGATTTTAGGAATTCCGCTGACGGTGTTTAATACGGAGATTTTTGACGTGGTTGCAGGGATTGAAAAAAATCCATGTTATCTTTGTGCGAGAATGCGACGCGGCTATCTGTATTCGAAGGCAAAAGAACTCGGCTGCAATAAGATCGCGCTTGGCCACCATTTTGATGACGTGATCGAGACGATTCTCATGGGAATGCTTTACAGCGGAAAAGTTGAGACAATGATGCCAAAGTTAAACAGTTCAAACTTTGCCGGCATGGAACTGATCCGCCCGCTGTATCTCGTGAAAGAAGCGGATATCAAGGCATGGCGTGACTACAATGACCTGCATTTTATCCAGTGTGCCTGCCGCTTTACCGAGCATTGTGCGACGTGTGGCGGAGACAAGCCATCAAAGCGTGATGAGATGAAAGAACTGATCGCGCAGTTTCGTAAGACGAGTGATGTCATCGAGTCGAATATTTTCAACAGTGTGCGGAATATCAATCTGCGTACCGTGATCGGCTATCATAAAGATGACTGGGAATATAATTTCCTGGATGATTATGACAAATATCGAAAGGAAGAAGAACATGAAGGAGAATAAATTGCCATCCTGTGTGGAGAAGCTGATTCGAAAGCAGGGGGTCGAAAAGCAGGATATCCTGGCGGTGTCGCCATTTGACCTGTCATTTGCAAGTGAATATGTGAGTGGATATGTGTTTTTGACAAAAGATACGCTGGGGGTCGCCGTGAGTGAGCCGGATCCGCAGAATGTCCGTTATTTTCGTGGGACAAAGACGAAGGATATGGTCTATGGAGAGGAACAAAACGACTATGCCTGCCGGTTTTATGAGCGAACGGAAATCACCAATATTTCCATCCACAGACAACTTGCGACGAGCCTTGTTATTTTGGAATATAAAGGGATTGAATACCGGCTTTGTGCATTGACAAACTTGTATCTGGCACAGATGAATGACTTTGTCAAAGTCTTCTTTCAGGGCGTGCAGCCGGAAGAGAAAGAAGAAAAAGAAGAGGATTCCGAAGAATTGTATTGTCCGCGGTGTGGAACGATGTATCCGGATCCGGTGCGGAAAATATGTCCGAAATGCATGAACAAGCGATCCATTTTTACGCGGGCGCTCGGTTATTTCTGGAAGTACCGTGCGAAAATGACAGCTTTGTTTTTATGCTATATTTTTTCCGCGTTTATAAACCTTTTATGGCCGTATTTGAGTGGTACGGTGTTATTTGACTGGGTGCTTAACAAAAACGATGCGATTCTGGGGAAAATTGGAATCGCCGGGGAATATACGCTGGCCCTTCTTATCCTGGTTGCGGCAATGATCGTGGCAAGAATTTTACAGCGCGGTGTGACACTTGTGCAGGGAGTATTGATGGCGCAGGTCGTGGCAGATACGGTACGTGATATGAAGCAGGATGTGTTTGCGGCACTCGGAAGACTGTCCATCGGATTTTTTACGAGCAAGCAGACCGGAAGCTTGATGACACGTGTTCTCAGCGATGCAGAGCGTGTGACAAACTTTTTCTTGGACGGCTTCCCGTACATATTTATTCACGGTTTTACGATTATTGCATCGTTTTGTGTGATGTTCCGCCTCAATGCACCGATGGCTCTTGTGGCTTGTGTGCTTCTTCCGCTCTTAGTTTTTATGAGTGTGCGTTTAAAGCCGAAATTATGGAGCTTGTTTGGAAGACGGCATCGTGCGGAGCGGGCACTTAACAGCAGAGTCAACGACAATCTGACCGGTGCCAGAGTCGTGAAGGCATTTGGACAGCAGGAGGCCGAAAATGCAAGATTTGAGCCGGTCAATGAACGTTTGAAAGACGCAGAGATCCGGATTGTAAAATACAACAACCGGTTTACGATACTATATAATCTGGTTCAGGAAATTTCCAGTATATGGGTATGGATTGTAGGCGTGATCCTGCTTCTTGGAACCGGAGATATTGAACTCGGCGTGTTGATCACATTTGTCGGTTATGTGGGACAGCTCAATGGACCGATGAATTTCTTCTCCCGTGTATTTCAGATGTGGTCGGACAGTATCAATTCGGCACAGCGTATGTTTGAGATCATGGATGCGATCCCGGACATTGAGGAAGCAGAAGATCCGGTGGCTTTGAAGGAGCCAAAGGGTGAGATCGAACTTTCGCATGTGACATTTGGTTATGAGACCAATAAACCGGTGTTAAAAGATATTACGCTGCACGTAAATGAAGGGGAAATGCTTGGTATCGTAGGGCGTTCCGGAGCGGGAAAAACGACACTTGTCAATCTGATCTCAAGGCTGTATGATGTCAATGAGGGAGAAATCCGTATCGACGGGATCCCGGTAAAAGAACTGGGCTTTCGTGATCTGCGGCGCAATGTGGCGATGGTTTCGCAGGATACTTATATTTTTATGGGAACGGTCGCAGAGAATATTGCCTATGCCAACCCGGATGCATCGCGGGAAGATATCATCCGCGCAGCGGTGTTAGCGAGTGCCCATGAATTTATCAGCAATATGCCGGATGGTTACGATACTGTGATCGGGGCAGCAGGAAAGGACTTGTCCGGAGGCGAAAAGCAGCGAATTTCCATCGCGCGTGCCATCCTTGCCAATCCGAAGATATTGATCCTTGACGAAGCGACAGCAAGTGTCGATACGGCGACGGAAAAAGCGATTCAAAAGTCACTCAATTACCTTGTCAAAGGGCGTACGACATTGTCCATCGCACACCGGCTCTCGACATTGCGCGATGCAGACCGTCTGGTCGTGATCGATGAAGGAAAGATTGCCGAGGAAGGAACGGCAGAGCAGCTGGAACAAAAACAGGGTATTTATTATAAATTGATGAAATTACAGACAGAGTCACTGGCACTCAAAGGGCTTGACTGAGAAGGGAGACAGAGAAATGGAACAATTTGAAAAAGAGCAGATGGAACGAGAAGCCGAGGAAATGACGGCGGTGCGCTATCTGACAAAAGACAATGCGGTTTTTGAACGAACCAAAGGTGGGTTTGTGAGTCTTACATTTGAAGGAAAAACGTGGGATCGGGTTCAGGTGATCCGGCTGTTTCCGTTTACCGAGCCGAATGGTTTTATTTCCATTCGAACGGTGGAAGAGAGATCCAGGGAAATCGGTGTGATAAAAGATTTGAAAGACGTTTCCAAAGAAACAAAAAAATTGTTATTGGAGCAATTGAATTTACATTATTTTACACCGATCATTCAAAAAGTTCTCTCTATCAAAGATGAATACGGATATGCGTATTTCCATGTTTTGACAGATCGCGGGGAATGCCGCTTCACGATCAATATGGGAGCGAGCGCAGTGACAAGGTTATCGGAGAAGAGGCTTTTGATCACAGACCTTGATGAAAACCGGTTTGAGATCCCGGATGTTTTTGCCTTGACACAGAAGGAACAGAGAAAACTGGATTTGTTTTTATAAATTAGGAGTATGCGATGAATTTAAATTATGAACTGCCTGCATGGGCGGAGGAAAAACTGCCGCCGGTGTCAGAAGAAAAGCGGTATTATAGTGTTCCGTATGATATTGGGGCGGATGGAGCCTGGTTATCGGATTCCTATCTTGTCGTGACGCAGAAAAAGATTTACCTGCTGTCAGAGGGAAGTCCGGCACAATGTTTTGCGCTGGCTGATTGTGAAGAAGCGGCGGTAGAGGCGAACGTCGGCTGTGGACTTCTCACAATCCGGTACCGTGGGGAAAAGCGGTTTCTGGTACAATATTCCGGAAAACATCTGGCAAGATATGCTTATATCGCCAGAGGAATCCGTATCCTGTGTTCCGGAAGGACGGAAAAGGTGGAAAGTACGGAGTATGAGAAAATCTGTCCGAACTGTGGACGAGCGATCCCGGGGACAAAATATTGTCCGCATTGTTCGAAAGAAGGAGGCTTTTGGCATTCCTTTTTGACGATGGCAGCACCGTATCACAGGAAATTTCTGGGAATTATTGTGCTGATGATCTTAGCGGCGGTTGTGACACTCCTCAATCCGGAGGTGCAGAAACGGCTTGTCGATGAGGTTTTAACCAAACACCACGGGGGAATCCGTATGGCACTTGTGTGCCTTTTCATCATGTTTTTGCTCAGTGTCGGCATTGTTCTCATCAATGTACTGAAAAGCTATTATTGTACGGCACTCGGAGCGACGATCGCAAAAGATCTGCGGAAGAAATTATTTGAAAAGATTCAGATTCTTTCCATCGGTTTTATCAATGACAGAAAACCGGGGGAATTGATGAATCGTATCGTTTTTGACACCGGAAAGATCCGCGAATTTATGGAGCGCACATTTTGTAACATGTTTACCGTGTGTTTTATCTTTCTTTGTGATATAATATTTATGCTTGCTTTGAATTGGAGGCTTGCTTTACTGACCTTTATTTTTATTCCGATTGTGGTTTTCATTACCTATGCCTGGAGGAAAAATATTCACCGCCGTTTTCACCTGCAGTGGAAAAAGAGCGATGATGTCAATAGTAATCTTCAGGATGTGATCTCCGGAATGCGGGTCGTAAAATCCTATGGAAAAGAAGCAGAAGAAAAGGAAAAATTTAACGGGCTGGCAGATGAATTCTGCCGGGTGCAGAAGAAAAATGAAGTGTTTTGGGCATTGTTTATGCCGATGATCGATTTTATCCTTGGTGCGGGGATTTTTCTGGTCGTTTATTTTGGCGGCTGCGATGTGCTTCGCGGTGCGATGACAACCGGAGAATTGCTGCAGTTTATTACCTATACGCAGCTTCTGTATCAGTATCTCAACTGGATGACCTCGATGCCGCGTGATCTCATGAATTTGATCAGCAGTATTGAACGAATCAATGATATTTTGGCACAGGATCCGTTTATCGAAGACGATGCAGAGCCAAAAGATCTTGAGGTGGAGGGAAAAATCACATTTTCCCATGCGACGTTTGGATATAAATCGTATCAGCCGGTTCTGGAAGAGGTAAATCTGACGGTGAAACCGGGAGAAATGATCGGTATCGTCGGGGCTTCCGGCACAGGAAAATCGACGCTGATCAATCTGATCATGCGGCTGTATGAAGTAGACGACGGTGCGATATTGGTCGATGGAACGGATATTAAGAAAGTTCGTTCCGAAAAATATCATGCACAGCTTGGTGTCGTATTGCAGGAAACGTTTTTGTTTTCCGGTACGATTCTTGAAAATATACGATTTGCCAGACCGGATGCCTCGTATGAGGAAGTGATCCGGGCAGCAAAACTTGCCAACGCCCATGATTTTATCTCAAAAACACCGGATGGATACAATACTTACGTAGGAGAACGCGGACATAGTTTGTCCGGAGGGGAGAGACAGCGGATTGCCATCGCAAGAGCAATTCTCAATGAACCGCGTATTTTGATCCTGGATGAAGCGACAGCAAGTCTGGATACGGAAAGCGAATACCGCATCCAAAAAGCCCTCGACCGTCTGACAAAGGGGCGGACAACCTTTGCCATCGCTCATCGTTTGTCAACTCTGCAAAATGCAGACCGCCTGATCGTGATCGACGGACATCGCATCGCGGAGGTGGGATCCCATGAAGAATTAATCGCCCGAAAAGGGATTTACTACCGCCTTGTGAAGGCGCAATTGGAAATGCAGAAAAAATAGGAGCAGATGATTATGAGTGAAGAAAGTTTGCAGCGGAAAGTATTTTCCGGATTATTTTGGAAATTTGGAGAACGGATTGGAGCACAGCTTGTATCTTTTATCGTGCGGATCGTGCTGGCAAGACTTCTGAGCCCGAGTGACTTTGGTGTCATCGTACTCATTACTGTTTTTATAGATATCGCCAATGTTTTTGTGTCAAGTGGATTTGGTTCTGCGTTGATTCAGAAAAAAGAAGCGGATCAATTGGATTTTTCGTCCGTATTTTATTTTAGCATTGTGATGTCATGGATTTTCTATGCCATTGTATTTTTGGGAGCGCCTCTGGTTGCGTCCTTTTACGGAAAAGACATTTTGTGTCCGGTTCTGCGTGTACTGGCACTTAAGATTCCGCTTGCCGGTGTCAATTCCGTGCAGCAGGCCTATGTACAGAAAAAGATGCTTTTTAAGCGATTCTTTTTCTCGACACTGATCGGTACCGCAGGTTCGGCCGTCGTAGGAATTGTCATGGCTTATATGGGATTTGGCCCATGGGCCCTTGTGGCGCAATATCTGTTTAATTCGACGCTGGATACGCTGATCCTTTGGTTTACGGTAAAATGGCGCCCGATATGGGCATTTTCCGGAAAACGAATGAAAGAACTGTTTTCTTTTGGATGGAAGATGCTTTGCTCGGAACTGATCCATACGTCTTATGGGCAGATTCGAAGCCTTATCATCGGAAAAGTGTACACGGAAAAAGATCTCGGTTTTTACAATCAGGGCGGAAATATGCCGCGGCTTGTCGTAACCAATATCAATTCGTCGGTTACTTCGGTACTTTTTCCTGCCATGTCAATGAAGCAGGATGATCTAAAGAAAATGAAAGAGGTCGTTCGTCTTTCCATCCGCGTCAGTTCTTATGTGATGTGGCCGTTGATGATCGGGCTTATGGTAATGTCCGCACCGGTTGTCAGCTTGATTTATTCAGACAAATGGCTGCCTTGTGTGCCATTTATGCAGATCGCGTGTCTGCAATATGCACTTGAACCGGTTCAGACGGCCAATGTGCAGGCGGTAAAGGCACTTGGAAAAGGACGGACGTACTTGATCATGGAAATCGTGAAAAAGGTATTTGGTATCGCGATGATCCTTCTTGTCATGTACCGTGGTGTCATGGCAATCGCATGGACCGCATTTATCGTAACCTTATTTGCAGCAGTTGTAAACTCGACGCCAAACCGTAAGTTTTTGAATTATAATTATCGAGAACAGCTCGCTGACCTGGTTCCATCGATCCTGCTTGCTTCCGCGATGGGCGTGTGCGTTTATTTCACCGGGATGATCGCACTTCCAACGATTGTGACCGTTATTCTTCAGGTACTTGTCGGAGCAACAGTTTACATCCTGCTTTCGATTCTGTTCAGGTTTAGTCAATTTACCTATATTTTACAGGTGCTAAAAAACTTTACTCAGTCATTTCGGAAAGGAAAGAAAAAAGCATGAAGACAAGAAAAGAGATTCCGGACGAAGAAGTGAGAAAGATGGAACTTGACATCTTTTCCCATGTTGTGACAATTTGTGAAAAATACAAACTCCGCTATATCATTGATTATGGAACACTGCTCGGTGCGGTACGTCACGGCGGTTTCATTCCGTGGGACGATGATATCGATATTTCGATGCCGCGTTCGGATTATGAGACATTTAAGCGGGTATTTTCGGATGAAATGACATCAGCTCCCCAATACGAACTTCGAACCGGGATGAAAGGAAATATCGCAATCCCGTATATTCAAGTCGTACATACCGGTACGGTTACCGAGAAAAAGGGCAGACGTGAAAAGTATGCGCAGTCTGTCTGGGTGGATCTATTTCCTGTCGATGGTGCGGGATATACCAAAGAAGATCTGGCAGAAAATTATGCGGAATATTGGAAAAATATTGAAGAAACCAGAAAGATCTTTGGCAGATACAAACCATATCTGAATCCGATGAAGCAGATTCGCCAGTTTTACGATCATCACATTCGTTCGTTGTGCCTGGAGAAATATGTAAAACAAGCGGAAGAATGTATGAAAAAGTATGATTATGATGCGTGCGAAAACATTTTTTGTCTGGCGACGATTTACGGAACGAAAGAGAAAAACAGAAAAGAATATTATGAAGACCGGATTGACATGGAATTTGAGGGGATAACCTGCAAGGTACCGCGTGCGTATGACCGGAAACTGCGGGATATGTATGGAAATTACCACGAACTTCCCCCGGTGGAAAAGCGCAAAGGGCATGATTTTGTGCCGTATTACCGATAAGAAAAACACCTGCATTCAGAAGTGTATCAGAAGATACATTTTGAATGCAAGCGTTTTTTATCGTTTTTCTTGAATATAATATTTTTCTTCCAGACGGATCGGTTTGTAGGACAATTTTGCCTGACGCAGGTTGTCCTGCCCGAGATCATCTTCCCGGTTGACATAAACGGCATCCGGAAATTCGTGGATCAAAAACTGTTGGTTGATGTAATTGTACAATCCCTTGATCTCCGGTTCCGCCTTTTCGATATGAATAAACGCACACTGGATCGAAGGGCAGTAGCTTCCGATGGTATAGGCGACGATTTTCCCGTCCATGCGGATGCCACCCATGGCGCAGTCAATGCTTTTGCAGTTGCCGAGCAGCCGGTAGACGCCTTCTTCTTCATCGTCAATGCAGTTGAAACGATCGTAGTGGCGGCGTTCATCGAGCCATTTTTCATGAAATTCCTTGACTTCTTCGATATCTCCGCAGCCGAGTGTCTCGTAGACAAAACGGCCTTCGTATTCGCGGAGGAAGGAATTGACCAAATTCTTTTTCTTGTGCATGGCACGTCCGCTCAACGTCTTCAATTTTTCAGCTTCATAGATATAATCAAAACTGTCACGCTCGGCAGTCCGGGTATAATTTTTAAGCAGCCCTGCCTGTTCCCATACATTTTTTGTCAGATCGTCCACCAGATAAATATCCAATGGGGCGTTCCATTCATCGTGAAACTGCTTTTCCATGCGGCGGAAAGCTTCCGGCAGATCATCGACGGAACAAAGAGGGCAGAATGCCTTTTTTTCGCCCCGGTATTCAAAAAAGAGATACAGCGCGATATCATCAGTGGCAAACATGGTATGATAATAACTTTCCCATAAAAACTGATTGAGAAAATGCCCCTCACTCATAAAGCAAGGGCGCAATTTCTCATACGATGCAAATGTTTTTTGGACGAAAGGACTAATCGGTTGTAAAATCATTCGAAAGTCTCCATTCCTATATATTAGCTGTTTTTATTGTTGCGGCTGGCACGATAACGGGCGGTACCATCCAATATTTTCTTACGAATACGAAGATTTTCCGGTGTGACTTCCAGAAGTTCATCGGTATCGATAAATTCGATGGCTTCTTCCAGACTGAGTTCCTTTTTCGGAGACAGGCGGAGAGCATCGTCCGAACCGGAAGCACGAGTGTTGGTAAGCTGTTTTTTCTTGCAGACATTTACTTCGATGTCATCGGTCTTTCCATTTTGGCCAACGACCATTCCACCGTATACTTTTTCGCCGGGACCGACGAAAAGAGTACCACGTTCCTGGGCATTGAAAAGTCCGTACGTAACTGTTTCACCGGATTCGTAGGCAATCAGGGAACCCTGCTTACGGTATGCGATATCGCCTTTGTAATCGCCATAGCCGTAAAATTCGGTATTGAGGACACCGTTTCCTTTGGTATCGGTCATAAATTCTCCACGATAACCGATCAGTCCGCGGGCCGGAATCAAGAATTCCAGACGAGTGGTACCGGCATTGAGTGGGCTCATGCCCTGAAGTTCTCCTTTACGCTGGCTCAGCTTGTCGATCACCGTTCCGGTAAATTCATCCGGTACATCCACATAAGCACGTTCCATTGGTTCTAATTTTTTCCCGGATTCATCGGTTTTATACAAAACTTCCGGTTTGCTGACTGCAAATTCATATCCTTCGCGGCGCATATTCTCGATCAATACGGAAAGATGCAGTTCTCCACGGCCGGAAACTTTGTAAGCCTCAGTCGTCTCAGTATCTTCGACGCGAAGACTGACATCGGTATTGAGCATTTTATATAAGCGGTCACGCAAATGACGGGAAGTAACGTATTTTCCTTCCTGACCGGCAAGCGGACTGTCATTTACGATAAAGTCCATAGAGATAGTAGGTTCGGAAATTCGCTGGAATGGAATCGGTTTTGGATTTTCCGGAGAACACAGCGTATCCCCGATGTGAATATCCGAAATACCGGAGATTGCTACGATGGAACCGATGCCGGCTTCTTCTACTTCAACACGGTTCAATCCCTCAAATTCATACAATTTACTGATTTTTACTTTATTATTTTTTTCCGGATCGTGTGCATTTACGATCACAACATCCTGATTGACGCGCACAGAACCGTTGTCCACTTTTCCGACACCGATACGGCCGACATATTCATTGTAATCGATCGTACTGATAAGAACCTGGGTATCTGCATCCGGATCTCCGGTTGGAGCCGGAATATAATTTACGATCGCATCAAACAGAGGTTTCATATCAGTTCCCGGTTCTTCATAAGAAGTGGAAGCAATTCCCTCTTTGGCAGAAGCAAAGATAAATGGGCAGTCAAGCTGCTCCTCATTGGCATCGAGGTCAATGAAAAGTTCCAGGATCTCATCGACAACTTCTGCCGGACGAGCTTCCGGACGGTCGATCTTATTGACACAGACAACGACAGGAAGGCTGAGTTCCAGCGCTTTTTTTAATACAAATTTTGTCTGAGGCATCGCCCCTTCAAAGGCATCGACTACAAGAACGACACCGTTTACCATTTTGAGGACACGTTCTACTTCGCCGCCGAAATCAGCATGTCCCGGGGTATCAATAATATTTATTTTAATATCATTATAATGAATGGCTGTATTTTTAGAAAGGATGGTAATACCACGTTCTCTTTCAATATCATTGGAGTCCATAACACGTTCCGCAACTTCCTGATTTTTTCGGAAGACTCCGCTTTGTTTGAGCAATTCATCCACGATGGTTGTTTTTCCGTGATCGACGTGGGCAATGATTGCAATATTTCTTATATCATCTCTTGATTTTACCATTTTTTTAATCGTCCTTTCATGTGATTACTTTAAAAACTCTGCTCTCTATCATAGCACAGAAAAAAAGATATGGCAAATCGAAAGTTTTTGTTCTAAAAAGAAAATTTTGTGCATATAGTATATGGTAAAGAAAAAAAGTCTGTGTTATAATATTAAAGTGTGTTGTTTTGCGCACGGGCCATCAAGTGCTATTCGATGCTAAAACACAGGTAAATAAACAAAGGGGGTCATATATGATGACAGATAAGGTGCTAGGAAACAATCAGGTAAATGTGTATGGAGAGGTGATCAGCGATTTCACCTTCAGCCATGAGGTGTATGGAGAGGGATTCTATACTCTTCAATTGTCAGTACGACGTCTAAGTAATGTATTCGATACGATTCCGCTTATGGTATCCGAACGTTTGATCGATGTCAAACAGGATTACCGGGGAAAATTTATCGAAGCATCCGGACAGTTCCGCTCTTACAATCGTCACGAGGAAAATCATAATCGTTTGGTTCTTTCGATGTTTGTTCGTGACATCCGCGTGGACGACGAGCCGGGAGAATGTGAAAAACCAAATCATATTTTTCTGGACGGATATATCTGCAAGGTGCCGGTATATCGTAAGACACCATTGGGACGCGAGATTGCAGACGTATTGCTTGCGGTAAACCGTCCATATGGAAAATCCGATTACATCCCTTGTATCTGCTGGGGACGTAATGCACGTTTTGCCGATGGTTTTCAAGTAGGAGATCACATTCAGCTATGGGGAAGAATCCAGAGCCGTGAGTATCAAAAACGCATTGGAGACGAGGAATTCGAAACAAGAATCGCTTACGAGATTTCGGTAAGCAAACTGGAACGAGTGGATTCCATGTCAGCGGTTGCAGCTGCATCTGAAGAACCAAGATCCGATGAATTTGACACTTATGGTATGGACGACGAGTAGGGGATCGTAAAAATTTGCTTGCCATTTCTTAAAATTTGTGGTAAATTATTTCTCATAAATGAGCGAGTGTTGTCAAAACTGTGTCAGCACAAACTAAAGAGAGGTGTTTATGACGATGGAATCAGGGATTATACAAGCCTTTTATGGAACAGGTAAGGGAAAGACATCTGCCGCTGTAGGGCAGGCGCTCAGAGAACTCCAGCATGGACAGAGGATCACGATGATCCAGTTTCTGAAGGGAAAGGTTGCCGACGAGTTTCAGGTTTTAGACCGGCTTGAACCAGATGTACAGATTTTCCGCTTTGATAAAAGCGAAGTCAATTACTGCGATTTATCAGAGAGTGAAAAAGAAGAAGAAAAAGCAAATATATTAAATGGGTTTAATTTTTCAAAAAAAGTTCTTGAAACCGGAGAAAGCGATGTTATTATTTTGGATGAATTGCTGGGATTGATTGACCTTGGGATTTTGACAGAGGATGACGTAGAAGACTTGCTTCGTATTCAGGGGGATTACCGAAAACTCATTATCACCGGCACCAAACTGCCGGAACAGATCCGCGCCTACGTAGATGAAGTTTCAGAAATCCTGTGAGATAACATCTATGTAATCGTACATAGCAGAAAACAAAGTCTGCCGTTTTAACGACTAAAGGTTGTTAAGGCGGCAGACTTTATTATGGGATATAAACCTGTGTTGAATATATGTTGAAAAAAAGAGTTGACAACAATAAAAATGTATTGTACAATAAAATTGCACGAAAGGAGAGAATAAAATGGCAAATCAAATATTTAGTAAACGGGTCAAAGATCTAAGGGAAAAAGCTAAATTAAGTATGGATCAGTTGGCGGAAAAACTTGGAGTCTCAAAGAGCCGTGTAAATATGTGGGAAAATAGTGGAACAATTCCAAGAGGAGATGTGTTAATTCGACTTGCAAAGTATTTTGGAGTTTCTACAGATTATTTGCTTGGGAATGATGATGATTCTTTGATTTCACCAACAAATACACAATTAAGTTCATTACAGAGAAATCTAGGTAAACTTAATGAAGCAGAATTGAATAAGGCTGAAGGCATGCTTAAAGCAGTGTTTATGGATATTTTTAATGACGAGGAGGATGACGATGACATTTGATGATGAAATGTATAAAACAGTAAATTATTCTAAAATATATTGTAAAGCAAATGAATTGTTGGTTTCATCAGGTGCGATTAAGTCATTTCCGTTTAAGGTAAGTTCTTTGATTAAAGAACAGTCAGATATTAGATTATGTAAATATTCGAAGGCTTTTGAAAAGTATGGTGTTCCAATAAAAAACTTTGGTAGTGAATCAGCAGTAATCATGGAATTTTGTGGAGCAGTGATTATATTTTATAATCAAAATGAGATAGATTACAGAATTCGATTTGGTGTAATGCATGAATTTGGTCATTATGTTTTAGGTCATAAGTTCAATTTGAAAGGGACTGACCCTTTATATCATAAACAAGAGTTAGAGGCAAATTGTTTTGCTGCTCAAATGCTAATGCCTGAACAGCTATTAAGGGAATGTAAGAATAGGGGAAAGAATATTTCGATTGAGTATATTGCGCAATCATTCAATGTTTCAGCAGAGGCTGCAACGAAAAGAAAAAGGACATTAGCAAATACTATATATGAATGGAAGTCAAGGGCTGAAAGAGAATATGATGATATTATTATTTTTAAGTACGCTTCTTTGATAAATAAAATTGCACCTAAGAGGATAGATGAATATGATTTGTGCGATGAATATGATCGACAAAGAGAAAGAGACTCTTGGTTTGCAGATTCAAGAACGAGGTGGTGATGAAAATGGATTATATTTTGTAAAAGAAAAACGCATAACTGTTGGCGCAGCGATACGTTTTTCTTAGTAAGAAAGATTTAGTAAAATCTATCTCGAATTACTATAAATTATTTTACTACAATCTTTCTGAAAGCGCAATACAAATTGTAACTTTTTAAAAATAATTGTTTGGCTAACAACAAGTTGGCAGAAAGATAAGGTAGAAATGATAGAAATAATTGTTACTGTTCCTTATCTGTTGTTTATGACAGGAGGGAATTATTATGGGTACAACTAAAACAGGAAGAGTATTATATACTCGTGGAGCTAAGGGACAAGCAAGTCAGTATGCAGTAGTCCACTCTAACGAGGGAGATTATACTAAGGCATCAAAGAATCGACTAATAAGATTAAAACGTGGTGGACATGGACAAGCAGGAATGATGGAACTTGCTAAGTATGGAATAGAATATCACGTGGTAAAAACGTACCCTAATGGCGTGCGTGTTGGATACATTCCAAATCACAAAGAAAAAAGAAAGAGGACGGGAATGCAGCAAACCTGGTTTCCGAAATCATGGACGAGTAAGGATATAAAACATGCTGGAGAACATGTTGTAAATCTCAAAGCAAATCGTCATGTGCCTGATGGCAAAAGAATTTATGGAATGTGGAAAGGTGTAAGGGTTGGTGTAATAAAGACGCACGGTCAAATTGGAACAATCTTTCCTGATGCAAACCAAGTTATAAAGAAAGGGGGTAAGAGGTAATGGATATCATTAAGTTTAGAGAGGTAATAAGGCAGCGAGAAGAGACAGATGATGAGTGGGATTATGGTATTGAACAGTGCTGGGAACAGGAAATTGCGATTCTCACTGAAGATATTCCTACAACAATTGAGTATCTAAAAAACGAATGTACTGCACATGAATATTCTTGGATAAGTGAGGTGCTAGATGATATTGTGGGTAGGGTTCCTAGTAAGGAACTTGTTCAGTGTTATAAGGATCTCATGGCAAAATTTCCGGAGGAATGTGCTAAGTATAATATTGCTGGAAGTATAGAGAGTGCACAAGCAATACTAAACGGGAGGGATGATTATGACAAAAAAGAATGAGAATCTAGTAGATGAAGGTTTCAGGGTATCGCTTGTTGAGAGGGCCTTCTTTGATGGCAAATTCGAAATTCCGCACATTGACTCTCCGGATGAATTAATTATTCCAAGAGGGATGGTTCCTTTCTCGAAAAGAGAAAGGAGCCAAGGCAAAAAGGACTTTGTATGTTTTTATGAACATGATATCTACTTTCGGAAGATTTTGACAAATACAGAGGAGTATGTTAAAGAGTTAAAACAATATCCGGGGATTGTTACACCAGATTGTTCGTTGTATATAGATGCTCCATTGTGTGTTCAAATAGCCGATATTTATTTAAACAGGGCTGTAGGACATTATTTGCAGAAACAAGGTCTTTATGTTATTCCTAATATTAGGTGGGGAGATGAAAGAACATATACTTCTGATTATTTGGGCGAGAAGGTGGCTTTTCAAGGTGTTGATAAGCACAGCATTGTATCTGTTGGTACATATGGTCAAATACGAACGGCGGAATCGAAGAAATTTTTCAGAGAAGGGCTTGAAGAAATGATAAAAGAGTTAGAGCCGGAGATTGTGCTGGTATATGGCTCAATGCCTGATAAAATATTTGCTGATTTGAAAAAGAAAACAAAATTTATTCAATATTCAGATTGGACTACTCGAATGAGAAGTAGTTGCACCGCTACGGGGTTCTTCTAAGCGCGAGCGGTCCCGAAAGAGAAAGGTAAGGGGGACATTCTGCAATAAAATATTACACCTAAATTTATTTATTTTCTGATTTCCTATTTACTTTTTCTGAATTTTCTGTAAAATAGAAAGGAATAGAGAAATTTAGAGAGTGCCGTATGCGGCTTCGGAATGGAGGACAAAAGTGAGTAAAAGAGAGGACATTAAGAAAGTATTGATCATTGGATCAGGACCGATCATCATCGGACAGGCCTGCGAATTTGATTATTCAGGAACACAGGCATGTAAAGCACTTCGCCAGCTTGGATACCGGATTGTACTGGTAAACTCAAATCCGGCGACGATCATGACAGATCCGGACATTGCAGATGTTACCTATATCGAACCATTGAATGTAAAACGTTTGGAGCAGATCATAGAAAAAGAGCGTCCGGATGCGATCCTGCCAAACCTTGGTGGACAGTCAGGGCTGAACTTATGTTCCGAATTGGCAAGCGCCGGCATTTTAGATAAATACGATGTAAAAGTAATCGGTGTTCAGGTGGATGCGATCGAGCGTGGAGAAGACCGTATCGAATTCAAAAAGACGATGAACAAGCTTGGCATCGAGATGGCACGAAGCGAAGTGGCGTATTCTGTAGAAGAAGCCCTTGAGATCGCAGATAAACTCGGTTATCCGGTCGTTCTTCGTCCGGCTTATACGATGGGAGGAGCCGGCGGCGGACTCGTATATAATGTAGAAGAATTGAAAACCGTCTGCGCACGTGGACTTCAGGCAAGTCTTGTCGGTCAGGTATTGATCGAAGAATCCATTCTCGGATGGGAAGAATTGGAATTGGAAGTAGTGCGTGATGCAAAAGGAAATATGATCACGGTCTGCTTTATCGAAAATATTGACCCTCTCGGAGTACACACAGGAGATTCCTTCTGTTCCGCACCGATGCTTACCATCTCCGAAGACGTTCAGAAACGCCTTCAGGAGCAGGCATATAAAATTGTAGATGAAGTACAGGTAATCGGTGGAACCAATGTGCAGTTTGCCCATGATCCGGTATCTGACCGAATCGTTGTTATCGAGATCAATCCGAGAACGTCCCGTTCTTCCGCATTGGCATCCAAAGCGACAGGATTCCCGATCGCACTCGTATCTGCGATGCTTGCGTCCGGACTTACCTTGGATGAGATCCCATGCGGCGTCAATGGTACATTGGACAAATATGTGCCAAGCGGAGATTATATTGTTATTAAATTTGCCAGATGGGCATTTGAAAAATTCAAAGATTCCGAGGACAAGCTGGGAACACAGATGCGTGCTGTCGGCGAAGTTATGAGTATCGGTAAAAATTATAAAGAAGCATTCCAGAAAGCCATCCGCAGTCTGGAAATCGGACCTTATGGCCTGGGATTTGCCAAAGATTTCCATGAGAAAACAAAGGATGAATTGATGCAGATGCTGATTTATCCGACAAGTGAGCGTCAGTTTATCATGTATGAGGCACTTCGTAAAGGGGCTACCGTGGAAGAATTGTTTGAGCGCACACAGATCAAACATTATTTTATCGAGCAGATGAAAGAATTGGTAGAGGAAGAAGAGGCACTTTTGGCAAATAAAGGAAAAGTACCGGAAAAAGATGTTCTTGAGAAAGCAAAAAAAGATGGTTTCTCCGACCGTTATCTGGCACAGATCCTTGATGTAACAGAAGAAGAGATCCGCAAGACAAGAACCGGATTTGGTATCACAGAGAGCTGGGAACCGGTTCGTGTAAGTTCTACAAAAGACAGTGCATATTACTATTCTACGTACAATGCAAAAGACGAGTCTACCGTAACGGACAAGAAAAAGATCATGATCCTCGGCGGCGGACCAAACCGTATCGGACAGGGTATCGAATTTGACTATTGCTGTGTACATGCAGCCTTTGCTCTGAAAGAAATGGGATTTGAGACAATTATTGTAAACTGTAATCCGGAAACCGTATCCACGGATTACGATACTTCCGATAAATTGTATTTCGAGCCATTAACACTTGAAGATGTTTTGAGTATATATGAAAAAGAGAAGCCACTCGGTGTTATCGCTCAGTTTGGTGGACAGACACCGCTGAATCTGGCAGCAGATTTGAAGAAAAACGGGGTCAATATCCTCGGAACTTCGCCGGAGATCATTGATATGGCAGAAGATCGTGATCTGTTCCGCGGTATGATGGAAAAATTGAACATTCCAATGCCGGAAGCAGGTATGGCGGTAGATATAGAAGAAGCGCTTAAAATTGCAGATGAGATCGGTTATCCGGTTATGGTTCGTCCATCCTATGTCCTCGGCGGACGTGGCATGGAAGTAGTCAATGATCCGGAAAGCCTGAAACAATATATGGCAGCAGCCGTAGGTGTGACACCGGACCGCCCGATCCTGATCGACCGTTTCCTCCGTCATGCGATGGAATGCGAGGCAGATGCGATCGCAGACGGAAAACACGCTTTTGTACCGGCTGTTATGGAGCATATTGAGCTGGCAGGAGTGCATTCGGGAGATTCCGCATGTATCCTTCCATCCAAAAATATTCCGGCAGAACTTGTCGAGACGATTAAAGATTACACACGCAGAATTGCCGAAGAAATGGGCGTCTGCGGATTGATGAATATGCAGTATGCGATCGAAGATGGAAAAGTATATGTATTGGAGGCAAATCCGCGAGCTTCCCGTACGGTTCCATTGGTATCCAAAGTATGTAATGTACAGATGGTAAAACTGGCAACCCAGATCATGACAAGAGAATTGACCGGAAATCCTTCTCCGATCGAGAATATGAAACCGGTAAATCCAAAATACTATGGAGTGAAGGAAGCTGTATTCCCATTCAACATGTTCCAGGAAGTAGACCCAGTACTCGGACCGGAAATGCGTTCAACAGGAGAAGTTCTCGGACTTTCGGAAAATGTCGGAGAGGCCTTCTTTAAGGCCCAGGAAGCGACACAGACAAGACTTCCGAAGGAAGGAAATGTGCTGATGAGTGTCAGCAAGAAAGACAAACCGGAACTTGTTGAAATTGCGAAAAAATTCGAGGCATGCGGTTTTGGAATTCTTGCAACCGGAACAACGTACGAATTGCTGAAAGAAAATGGAATCAAGGCAGAACGTATCAATAAGATGCAGGAAGGCAAACCAAACATCGTGGATGCGATCATCAATGGTAAGATCCAGCTGATCATCAATACTCCGGCGACGGGCGATGAGAAGGCATTTGATGACAGTTACATCCGTAAAAATGCGATTAAGGCAAAAATTCCATATATGACGACGATGGCAGCAGCAAAAGCTACGGCAGATGGAATCTATACCGTGATCCATGAAGGCGAGATCGGTGTCAAATCACTGCAGGAGATTCATGAATTGATTTAATGTTAGAATTTCAAGAGTAAAACCGATTCATGACTGCATGAAAAGTTCTTGACGAACACATACAGAAGTGTTATGATAAAAAGTAAGTTAATAAAACAGTAGAGGCGCGGACTTTATCAGTATTTTTCCTGATGTGTCAGGTACACAAGTGATGGCTCAAAGAAAGGAAAGTCTGCCGAAGGGGGCAGTGACCTGATGCTGCTAACCCTGGGCATATATCAAACAGGTATATGACTGTCATCTTTATGATGGAGTGCTACAAAGTATTGAAATTGCGGATATGCAGCATTCCACGGAACGTTGCATATCCTTTTTAGTGCAAAGAAACTCAACTGTTTGTTACAACGTAACTATTCAGGAACCCATACATTGGATCCTGAATGGTTACATTACAGGAAAAATATATGTATGGCCGCCGCGGCGCGGCAGAATGGAGGAAATTATGGCTATTTTTACAGGAGCCGGAGTAGCACTTGTTACTCCTATGAATCAGGACGGAAGTGTGAACTATGACAAATTAAAAGAAGTGATCGAGCAGCAGATCGCAGGACATACGGATGCGATCATTATCTGTGGTACAACAGGCGAGGCTTCAACCCTTACGGTAGAAGAGCATATCGAGTGTATCCGTTATTGCTGTGAAGTAGTAAATAAAAGAATCCCGGTAGTCGCCGGAACAGGTTCTAATTGTACACGCACTGCAGTTGATCTCTCGAAAAAAGCAGAGGCAGCCGGTGCGGACGGCCTTTTGTTAGTAACACCATATTATAATAAATGTACACAGAACGGATTGAAAGCACATTTCAAAGCCGTTGCGGAAAGCGTAAACATTCCGATTATTCTTTACAATATTCCGGGACGTACCGGCGTGAAGATCGCACCGGAAACGGTAGTAGAATTGTGCAAGACAGTAGATAATATCGTAGGTGTAAAAGATGCGACAGGTGATCTTTCCGAAGTGGCAGACGTACTGAGCATGGCAGGCGGTTCCGTGGATCTGTATTCCGGAAACGACGACCAGATCATCCCGGTACTTTCCCTCGGCGGAAAAGGTGTGATCTCCGTGCTTTCTAATATTCTGCCACAGGAGACACATGATATGACAGCTGCATTCTTTGCCGGTGATACGAAAAAAGCAATGGATATGCAATTGGGATATCTGGATCTGATCCATGCATTGTTTAGCGAAGTGAACCCAATCCCGGTTAAAAAGGCAATGAACCTGATGGGAATGGAAGTAGGGCCACTTCGTATGCCATTGACTGAGATGGAAGAGGCGCATGCCAAAGTGCTTGCTGACGAGATGAAAAAAGCAGGGATTGAAGTAAAATAAAGACAACGGAAGGAAACGTACGACATGACAAGAATCATTATGAGCGGCTGTAATGGCGCTATGGGAACGACAATTACAAAAATTGTAAGTGAAGATGCGGAAGCAGAAATCGTAGCAGGAATTGACATTGTGGATGACGGTTCCAAGGATTACCCGGTATTTTCTTCCATCAAAGACTGTGATGTGGAAGCCGATGCCGTGATCGATTTTTCGACACCAAAGATTTTGGATGATCTTTTGGCATACTGTGAAGAAAAGAAAGTGCCGGTTGTATTGTGTACGACAGGATATGACGAAGCACAATTGGCAAAGATTGAAGAAGCATCGAAAAAGACAGCAGTGTTAAAATCTGCCAATATGTCACTGGGAATCAATACCTTGATGCGCCTTGTGCAGGAAGCAGCTAAGGTGCTGGCAGCAGAAGGATTTGATGTGGAGATCGTAGAGAAACATCATAACCAGAAACTGGATGCTCCATCCGGAACGGCACTTGCGCTTGCAGATGCTGTCAATGAGGCGATGGATAACCGGTATGAATATATTTTTGACCGTTCCCAGAGGAGAGAAAAACGAGGCAAAAAAGAACTCGGAATCAGCGCGGTGCGCGGCGGAACGATTGTTGGCGACCACGATGTGATCTTTGCCGGAACGGATGAAGTGGTAACATTTTCCCATACGGCATACAGTAAGGCAGTATTTGGAAAAGGTGCCGTTGCCGCAGCAAAATTTTTGAATGGAAAAGAGAGTGGCCGGTTTGATATGGCAGATGTCATCGGCTGATCGGATAGAGAGGAAAGACGAGAACGATGATTCCAATTGGTATCAGTGAAATCCTCAAAGCAGTGGACGGAACTCTGCTTTGGGGAGACGAAAATGGTGTTGTTACAAATGTGGTGACCGATTCACGAAAAGCCGGAAAAGGTTCATTGTTTGTGCCAATCGTGGGAGAACGGGTAGATGCCCATCAATTTATCCCACAGGTGATGCAGGCAGGAGCCAGCGTGACATTTTCATCGCGAAAAGATGTTGCACCGGCGGCTTCGGGCTGCTGTATTTATGTGGAAGACACCCTTGCAGCACTTCAAAAGGCAGCGGCGTATTATCGCAGCCGGTTTGATATTCCGGTTATCGGTGTGACGGGAAGTGTCGGAAAAACGACGACCAAAGAGATGATCAGCGCGGTATTGGAGAAAAAATACCGTGTCGTAAAGACGCAGGGAAATTGGAACAGCCAGATCGGGGTTGCCATGATGATGTTTGAATTGGAGCCGGAGACGGAACTTGCTATCTTTGAGATGGGTATGAGTCTTCCGGGCGAGATGGCACGATTGGTAGAAATTGCCAAACCGCAGACGGCGGTAATGACCAATATCGGAGTGTCCCATATCGGAAATCTTGGCAGCCGTGAAAATATTGCCAAGGAGAAAGGACATATTGTCAAATATGTAGGGACTTCCCACAATGGCAAATTGTATATTTGCGGAAATGGCGACATGAAGCAGATTACCGATGAAAATGTGCCATATTCATTGTGCGAGGCCAAATGTCCGATCTGTTATTATGGAACCGAAGCGGACTGCGAGGTGAGGGCGACAGATCTTACGGTAACCGAAAACGGGCAGAAATTTGTCTATCATGGCAGACAGACAGGTGAAGTCGAATTGTCTGTGATGGGCGGCCACAATGTGAATAATGCCTTGGTTGCGATGGCTCTCGGGGAGCAGTTTGGTGTGGCGTTTGACGATGCCGTACAGGCGTTGAAAGAGTACCGTCCGTTTTCCATGCGTGGAGAACGAAAAGATGCCCATGGATATCATGTGATCGACGATACGTACAATGCCAGCCCGGACTCTATTAACAGCAATATCGATGCCCTGTTTGATTATGCAAAGACGGGACGCAAGATCGTGGTGCTGGGAGATGTTCTGGAACTCGGAGAACAGTCCGAAAAGCTGCATCGCGGAATCGGCGAATTTATTGTAGAAGAAGCGCAGAAGGGCAAAACATTGGATCTTGTGGTTACAGTGGGTGAAGGAGCTTCTTTCATCGCAAAACAAGTGGAAGAAACCTCAAACATTACTGTAAAAATTTGTAAAGACAATGAAGAGGCCGCTGCGTTTGTAAAGGAATGTGCCAAAGAGGGCGACTGGATCTTGGTAAAAGGTTCCCGCGGAATGCACATGGATGAAGTAGTGCAAAAGGTTGTGATGTAATGTTTGCGGATATCATTGTAGATATCAGCGTCGAAGCGTTAGACAAAACGTACCAATATATAGTACCAAAGCGCCTGGAATCGGAGATTCGGATCGGAACTCCGGTTCAGGTGCCTTTTGGGCGGGGAAACCGCCTCTTGAAAGGATTTGTCATTCATTTGACAGAAAAAGCCGTATTTGATGTCTCACGCATGAAAGAGATCGTGAGCATCGCCACAAAGCAGATGCCGGTAGAAAGCGAACTTCTACAGGTGGCAGGATTTATTAGAGAGCGTTATGGCTCGACGATGAATGAGGCGATCAAAACCGTAATTCCGATACGAAAAAAAGTGAAGTCAGTGGAAGAACACTGGCTTACTTTTGCTATGGAAAAAAATAAAGTAAAAGACATTCTGGGGGAATATAAACGAAGACGGTATGCTGCCAAGGTACGGCTGATCGAGGGAATGCTCGCCGAGGGAGATGTCATCAACCGGCATACGGCGATCCAAAAATACAAGGCAAATAAAGCCGTGATCGATGGACTTGTAAAAGACGGGATTGTGCGCGTGAGCAAAGAGCGCATTTACCGGAAAGCGGTACAGGAACAGGCACAGGGAAGACAGCTTCCACCAAAACTAAACGAAGAACAGCAGAAAATAGTGGAAGATTTTGTAAAAGAATATCGCGAAGGGATACGAAGAACCTATTTATTATATGGGATTACCGGAAGTGGAAAAACCGAAGTTTACATGCAGCTTCTCAGTGAAGTGCTGGCAGAGGGAAAACAGGCGATCGTTTTGATCCCGGAGATTGCCTTGACATTTCAGACCGTTTCACGGTTTCAAAAACGATTTCCGGGAAGAGTGTCTGTGTTGCATTCGCGGCTTTCTGAGGGCGAACGGGCAGACCAGATTGAAATGGCAAAAAATGGGGATATTGATATAATGATAGGACCGAGATCTGCTTTGTTTACGCCATTTGAGCGGCTTGGCATCATCATTATGGATGAAGAACATGAGACAAGTTATATCAGTGAAAGTTCGCCCCGGTATCACACCGATGAAGTGGCGCTATACCGGGCAAAACTGGCAGGGGCAAGTGTGGTTCTCGGCTCAGCGACGCCTTCGGTGAAGAGCTATCAGGCAGCAAAAGAAGGGCGTTACAAAGAATACCGTTTGACGAAACGTGCCGGTAATGCGGCACTTCCAAACATAGATATCGTGGATCTGCGGGAAGAATTGAAAGCGAAAAACCGTTCTGTGTTCAGCCGCCTTTTGCAGCAGAAACTGCAGGAGTGCCTTGCAAAGAGCGAACAGGCGATGTTATTTATTAACCGTAGAGGGTATGCCGGTTTTGTTTCTTGTAGAAATTGCGGAAATGTGATACAATGTTCTCATTGTGATGTATCGATGACAGCACATAAAAATCATGTGGGCGATGTGGACACGCTGGTATGTCATTATTGCGGACATTCTGTCGCGATGCCGGAGCGGTGTCCGGAATGCGGTTCTCCCTATATCGCAACGTTTGGACTGGGGACACAGAAAGTCGAAGAGATGCTTCGTCATTTGATGCCGAAAGCACGGATTTTGCGAATGGATGCTGACACCACGACCGGAAAAAACGGACATGAAGGAATTTTGTCCGCGTTCCGCGAGGGAAAAGCAGACATTCTCATTGGAACCCAGATGATCGTAAAAGGGCATGATTTTCCGAATGTTACCTTGGTGGCTGCTCTTGCTGCTGATATGAGTATGTTTGAGCAGGATTATCAAAGCAGTGAGCGGACGTTTCAACTTTTGCAGCAGGCGAGTGGAAGAGCCGGCCGCGGTGAAAAGCCGGGCGAAGTGATCATTCAGACCTACAAGCCGGAACATTATGTCATCGAAAGCATCCGAAAGCATGACGATACCATCTTCTATGACAATGAGCTGGCGTACCGCAGAATGCTCGGATATCCCCCATGTAAAGCGATGCTTCGCGTGATGATATCCGCAGAAAAAAAAGAGGAGTGCGAGGAGATTTTACAAAAAATAGCAGAATGGATCTCGCAGAGGTATGCCGGAAAAGTCAGCGTGTTAGGCCCATCCGCTGGTGGACTTCGAAAGCGGAAAGACCGTTTTTACTGGCAGTTAATGATCAAAGGAGCAGAGACGGAGACACTTCTTGGAATCAAGGAAGAAATTACCGCATGGATGGAAAACAGACAACATTCATGTTATGTGCAGTATGAGTTAGATGGATAAGAAAGGACGAAAACTATGGCAATCAGAAACATACGTGTTATTGGCGACGAAATACTTACGAAAAAAGCCAAAGAAGTAAAAGAAATGACAGAGAAGACAAGAGAACTTGTGCAGGATATGCTGGATACGATGTATGAGGCAGACGGTGTCGGACTGGCGGCTCCCCAGGTAGGTATCCTGAAACGGATTGCCGTGATTGATATCAGTCCGGAGCAGGATTCTCCGATTATATTGATCAATCCGGTTATCACTCATACCGAAGGAGAGCAGCGCGGCAGTGAGGGATGCTTAAGTGTGCCGGGGAAAGCCGGTATCGTGACAAGACCGAATATTGTGCGCGCAAAAGCTTATGATCTTGATATGAATGAATTTGAGATCGAGGGCGAAGAACTTCTTGCCCGTGCTTTGATCCACGAGATCGAGCATCTTGACGGACAGTTGTATGTCGATAAAGTAGAAGGCCAGCTTGTCGATGTGGACGAGGAAATGGAGGACTAAATGGATATTATTTTTATGGGAACCCCGGATTTTGCCGTGCCGGTGCTGGAGGCGCTGACCGCATCGGAAAAACACACGGTAAAAGCCGTTGTTACGCAGCCGGATAAGGCGAGAGGACGCAGCGGAAAACTCATTTTTACACCAGTCAAAGAAGTGGCGGTAAAACATGGGATTCCGGTATATACGCCGCAAAAAGTCAAAGATCCGGAGTTTGTAGAGACGTTAAAACAGATTTCCTGCGACATTATCGTAGTCGTTGCTTTTGGACAGATTTTGTCAAAAGAAATCCTGGATTTCCCAAAATATGGATGCGTCAATGTGCATGCTTCCCTTTTGCCGAGATGGCGAGGGGCAGCGCCGATTCAATGGTCGATTCTGGAAGGCGATGAAAAGACCGGAGTCACGATCATGCAGATGGATGTCGGTCTGGATACCGGAGATATGCTTGCCACACAAGAAGTGCCGCTGCTTGGTACAGAAACCGGCGAGAGCCTGTTTGATCAGCTTTCTACCCTCGGTGGACCATTGCTTCTGAAAACGCTGGAAGAGATTGAAAATGGTGAAGTAAAGCCGGTGAAGCAGAAAGATGAAGAGAGCACGTATGCCAAAATGCTCACGCGGGAGATGGGAGAACTGGATTTTCAGGAAGAAGCGGTTCGTCTCGAGCGTTATGTGCGCGGTTTGAATTCGTGGCCGAGTGCGTATACGCATTATCATGGAAAACTGCTCAAGATCTGGGAAGCTGACGTCGTGGACAATGACAGCGAAGGCAGACCTGGCGAGATCGTGGAACTGCAAAAAGACGGATTTTTGATCCAGACGGGAAAAGGCTGCCTGAAAGCACGGCAGGTTCAGCTGGAAGGAAAGAAACGGATGGCTGCCGGAGATTTTCTGCGTGGCATGCAGATGAAAGCGGGCGACCTGCTTGGCCGTGAAGAGTAATGGAGAAAATTTGTGAGAGATTATATATTTGATATCGTCTATGGAACATTGGAAGAAAAAAAGCATAGCGATGAATTGTTTCATGAGATCTGCCGGAAAGAAACCATGAATATGGCGAGAGACCGGCATTTCGTACAGAGAGAAGCATTGGGAACCATTGAACGGGCAATCGAGCTGGATGAATATCTGGGAGCGGTTTCCCATACGCCGGTAGCAAAGATGGATCCGGTCATCCGCACGATCCTGCGGATGGGAACCTATGAGTTGTTTTATATGGATAAGGTGCCGGATGCCGCCGCCTGCAACGAGATGGTTTTATTGACAAAAAGGAAGAAACTGGGAAAATATTCCGGGTTTGTCAATGGCGTGTTACGTAATCTGGCGCGAAAAGACAAAGAAAAACTGCGCGAAGAGATGGCGGCGAAAAAGCGGGATATTGCAGACAAATATTCGTTTTTGTACGCGGTGCCAAAAGAACTTTGTACTCTCTTATTAACCCAGTATGGAAAAAAGAGTACGAAGAAGATGCTGGCAGCGTTTCAGGAGACAAAACCGGTCTGTATCCGGGTACATACGAAAAATGCGTCGTCGGAAGAAGTAAGGAAAGAATTGGAAGAGGCAGGCATCGAAGTAAATGAGCTGCCGCATTTGAATGAGGGGTTCTGCCTTACACATGTCGAAAAT
Source organism: uncultured Roseburia sp. (assembly GCA_900539115.1). Taxonomy (GTDB): domain Bacteria; phylum Bacillota; class Clostridia; order Lachnospirales; family Lachnospiraceae; genus Eubacterium_F. Next base: position 33,817 of record UQAQ01000013.1, on the reverse strand, counting down.
GTGGAAACACTTCCGGGATTTTCCGAAGGACATTTTACCGTACAGGATGAAAGTTCGATGCTTCCTGGAGTGATCTCCGGTATAAAGCCGGGAGACCGGGTACTCGATGTGTGCGCCAGCCCCGGGGGAAAGACATTTCATGCCGCTGATCTTTTGAAAGGGAAAGGACATATCTGTGCGAGAGATGTGTCCGAAAAGAAACTGATACGGATCCGGGAAAATGCAGTCAGGCTGCACGAACCGGAAGTGGAGATAAAAGTCTGGGATGCCAGAAAAGAAGATCCGGAATGGAAAGAAATGGCAGATGTTATACTGGCGGATGTTCCGTGTTCCGGGATCGGAGTGATCGGGAAAAAGCCGGAGATACGTTATGATGCCGTTTCCCATGTCGAAGAGCTTGTGCCAATCCAGAGAGAGATTCTGAATGGGATTCTGCCGGCATTGAAGCCGGGAGGTACATTGATCTACAGCACATGTACCGTCAGTCCGCAGGAAAATGAGGAAAATGTCGTCTATCTCGAAGAATATTTTCCGCTGAAACGAGAGAGTCTGGATGAATTTCTTCCGGAATCGCTTCGGAATAAGATGACAAAAGAGGGAATGCTTCAGATCCTGCCGGGTGTCAATGGCAGCGACGGTTTTTTTGTGGCACGACTCGTAAAGGAGAAATAGATGGAAAAGAAGGATTTGCGAAGTCTTACAATCGAAGAAATGAAAGAACTTGCCGAAAGTATGGGGCAAAAGACGTTCCGCGGAAAACAGTTATTTGAATGGATCCATAAAAAACAGGTTGAAAATTTGGAAGAAATATCCAATTTACCGAAAGCATTTTTGGAACCATTAAAGGAAAACTATATGGTTTCCGGTGTGACGCTTGTGAAAAAGCAGATGTCAAAAGCCGGAGATACGGCAAAATACCTGTTCTCCTTAGCCGATGGCAATCTGATCGAGAGTGTGTGGATGAAATATCATCATGGCAACAGCGTGTGTATTTCCTCCCAGGTCGGCTGCCGGATGGGATGTACTTTTTGTGCGTCCACGTTGACCGGGCTTACGAGAAGCCTGACTGCCGGCGAGATGCTTTCGCAGATTTATGAGATTCAGAAGGAGACCGGTGAGCGTGTATCCAATGTTATCGTTATGGGAATGGGCGAACCGCTTGATAATTATGACAATCTGATTCGATTTGTGAAACTGCTGTCGCATCCACAGGGGATTCAGATCAGTCAGAGAAGTATCACGGTGTCTACTTGTGGTCTGGTCGACCGCATCCGTGATCTGATGAAAGAAAAATTACAGATCACATTGGCAATCAGTCTCCATGCACCGAATGACGAAATTCGACAAAAAACGATGCCAATCGCAAAAAAATATTCCATCGAAGAAATTTTTTCTGTCTGTCGTGAATATGTTGACTATACAGGTCGCAGAGTGACCTTTGAATATAGTATGATCGATGGTGTGAATGACGGAAAAGCCCATGCTTTGGAGCTTGCGAGAAGATGCAAAGGCTTGAACTGCCACATCAATCTCATTCCGCTTAACGAAGTAAAAGAGAGAAAATGCCATCGTTCGAAAGAAGAAAACATTAGAGATTTTAAATTAGTACTTGAAGAAAATCGAATAAATGTTACAATAAGAAGAGAGATGGGGAGCGATATAGATGCTGCCTGTGGTCAGTTACGTAATCAATTTATGAACCGGCCCACTTCTGAATAAGGAGGTTAGACTGTGCAAACATTTTCGTTAACAGATACGGGACGCATGAGAACTGTCAACCAGGACTACGTTTTCTGTCAGGATACGGAGATTGGAAGTTTCCCAAATCTGTTTATTGTGGCCGATGGTATGGGAGGTCACAATGCAGGTGATACCGCTTCACGAATGTGTGTGGAGGAGGTTGTATCGCAGATACAAAAGAGTACAAAGATCACCCCGATCGGGATCTTTGAGCAAGCTGTAGCGGCGGCGAATGAGAAAGTATATCAGGCGTCAAAAGAAGATCCGTCTTTATATGGTATGGGAACGACGGTAGTTGCAGCGATGGTATTGGGAAAAACAGTTTATGTTGTCAATGTTGGAGATTCGAGATTGTATGTATGTAAAGAATCTTTGACACAGGTGACCGTAGACCACTCTCTGGTAGAAGAGATGGTGCAGTCCGGAAAACTGCAAAAAGAAGAGATGCGTACGCATCCAAATAAGAATATTATCACACGGGCTCTTGGAACCAATCCGGAGGTCAAGGCAGACTGCTTTGAAATCGAAGTGGAAGAAGGGGACGTGCTTTTGTTGTGCTCCGACGGATTATCGAATATGATGGAAGATAAGACGATGGAAGCAATCATAAAGAAGAATCCGGAAGATATGGAACAGGCGGCGAGACAGCTGGTTGACGAGGCAAATAAGGCCGGCGGAAAAGATAACATCAGTGTCGTGCTTGTGAGAATTTAGAAGAGAGAATGGAGGCGTTATTTTGGTAAGTATAGGAACCATTATTGGTGATCGTTATGAAATACTTGAAAAAGTTGGCAGTGGTGGTATGGCTGATGTATTCCGTGCAAAATGCCACCGGTTAAACCGTTATGTTGCCATTAAGATATTAAAACAGGATTATAGTGAAGATACAAAATTTGTGACAAAATTCCGTGGAGAGGCACAGGCCATCGCCGGCATCTCTCATCCAAACATTGTAGGAATCTATGATGTCGGAGAAGAAAACGGTATGTATTATATCGTTATGGAACTTGTCGATGGAATCACATTGAAAAAATATATTGAAGAAAAGGGCAAATTGTCCGTAAAAGAGGCAGTAGGGATCGCACTTCAGATCGCCAACGGTCTGGAAGCAGCCCACAGCAATCATATCATTCACCGTGACATCAAACCGCAGAATATTCTGATCGCGCGAGACGGAACGGCGAAAGTGACAGATTTTGGAATTGCCAAGGCAGCAAGTTCCAATACAATCACAGCCAATGCGATGGGATCGGTGCATTATATTTCACCGGAACAGGCAAGAGGTGGTTACAGCGATGAAAAGAGTGATATTTATTCTCTTGGTGTGACGATGTATGAGATGCTCAGCGGAACTCTCCCATTCAATGGAGAAAGCGCCGTAGCGATCGCACTGGCACACATTCAGGAAGAAGCTGTGCCTCTGGCTGCATTGGATGCGACGATTCCAAAGGGAATCAGCAACATTGTAAATAAATGTATGCAGAAGAAGACGGAACTCCGTTACAGCTGTGTGGCAGATCTGATCGCAGATTTAAAAATGTTTCTGCAGGATCCGTCAGGAGATTACGGAGTGATCGGAAATCTTTATAAAAATGACGGAACGATATTTATGTCAAAAGATGATGTCAATACGCTCCGCGATGCTTCCCGCAAAGGAATGGGACCGGTTGAGCAGAAACCGGAGCCGCAGGAACCGGAAGAGCCGGAAGAACCGGAGAGCAATTCGGATGTCGATCCGAAACTGGAAAAAGCACTGGTATTTGGAAGTATCGGAGTAGCGATCATCATCGGACTTGTTGTATTGTATATGGTTGGACGCGTCCTCGGTTTCTGGGGAAGTGCAAAACCAGACAGTAATTCCGGCAGCTCATCCACTACCGCCAGTGAAACGGCAAAACCGGGTTCTGATACTTCCGGTGATGAGATTACACTGGAAGATTATGCAAACAAGATTAAAGATTATGTTGAGACGGATTTGTCAAATTATGACATTACTTGTACCGTAACCGAAGAAGCTTCGGATGAAATTGAAAAAGGCTATGTCATCCGGACCAGTCCGGCAGCCGGTTCTACCGTAGCAAAAGGCGGTAAAGTGGAATTGATCGTCAGCAGCGGGGTAGAGCAGGTTTCCATCCCGGATACGACAGGCGATACGATTACAGATGCGTACCAGATGTTGAATGACAAAGGCTTTAAAGTAAAACAGGGCGAAGATGTTTACAGTTCCCAGGCAATCGGCAAAGTAGCTTATACGAAGCCGGCAGCCGGCAAAAAAGTAGATAAAGGTGCTACAATTACCATTTATCCAAGTAAGGGAGAAGAGACAAAATATGTAAAAGTGCCAAACCTTCTTGGTATGACAAGAAGTCAGGCAAAGAGTGCCCTTGAAAAAGTTGGATTGAAGTATGGTTCCGAGACAAAGAGCTACTCTACTACACAGAAAAACCGTGTCTGTGTACAGAGTGTATCAAGCGGCAGTGAAGTAGAAGAAGGAAGTACCGTAGATATTACGCTCAGCCTTGGACCGGAAACGACGTACACGTATGAAGGAAGCGTTACGATCGCCAATCCATTTGAATATGAGACAGACAGTGGAACAATCAAAGTTGTCCTGAAACAGGATGGAAATACGACGACGGTTCGTGAAGAACAAAAAACGTATTATGATTTCCCTTGGACATTGGATGGAATTAAGGGAAGCAGCGCAAATCAGGGAGAAATCACGGTTTACCGTGATGGACAGCAGGTTGCGACATACAATGTAACCTTTAAGAGGGTTTCAAATTAATGGAATTGACAGGAAAGATCATTAAGGGAATCGCCGGGTTTTACTATGTAAACTGTGAGGACGACGGTACTTTGCACACTTACGAATGTAAAGCCAAAGGCGGTTTCCGTAAAGATAAGATTAAGCCGCTTGTCGGGGATAATGTGCGGATTCAGGTTGTTTCAAAAGAGGAAAAAATAGGAAATATCGAAGAGGTTTTACCTCGGAAGAATCATTTGATACGGCCGGAAGTGGCAAATGTAGATCAGGCAGTTGTATTATTTGCCATGGCTGACCCGATGCCAAATCTCAATCTGCTGGACCGTTTTCTGGTTATGATGGAACGGCAGGGAGTCGAGACGGTGATCTGTTTTAATAAATCGGATATTGTGTCGGAAGAAGAGGAAGTTCGGCTGATGGGAATCTATGAAAAATGTGTCAATCAGGTGCTTTCCATCAGCACAAAGGAAAAGATCGGATTGTCTGATCTGCAGAAACTTCTGGAGGGAAAGACGACGGTATTAGCCGGACCTTCCGGCGTGGGAAAGTCAAGCACGCTCAATGAACTGTATCCGAAAGCAAAGATGGAAACCGGTTCGGTAAGTGAAAAAATCGGACGAGGACGGCATACAACGAGACATTCCGAATTGTTCTGTATCAATGCCTCCACGTACCTGTTTGATACACCGGGATTTAGTTCATTGAAGATTCCGGATATTACGAAAGAAGAATTAAAAGATTATTTTTCGGAATTTCATCCGTATGAGGGGCAATGCAGATTTTTGGGGTGTACCCATACGCATGAACCGGATTGCAAAGTAAAAGAAGCATTGGAGAACGGGCAGATCAGTTCGGTTCGTTATGAAAATTATCTTCAGATGTATGAGGAATTAAAAGAATGGGAAAAGAGAAAATACAACTAATGAAAATGGGGGAAGACTATGAATTATAAGTTATCAACTTCGATTTTGGCAGCTGATGTCGCGAGACTTGGAGAAGAACTCGACACCGTGATCAAAGCGGGAGCAGATTATATCCATATTGATATCATGGATGGAATGTTTGTAAATAATATTTCGTTTGGAATCCCCGTGATCGAAGGCATCCGTGGATGTACGGATACTTTTTTTGACGTGCATCTTATGGTGCAGGAACCGATTCGTTATGTGCGCGAGTTTGCCTATGCGGGATCCGATGGAATTACGGTACATGCTGAAGCCTGCGACAATCTGGAAGCGACGATTGATGAAATTATTAAAGCAGGGAAAAAGCCGGCAGTAGCAATTAAGCCGATGACAGATATTGATGGGATTTTACATATTCTTCCCAAATTATATATGGTTCTTATCATGACGGTAGAGCCTGGATACGGAGGACAGAAAATACGTAAGGATACCTTTGATAAGATTCGCCGTCTCCGCACCTACATTGATGAAAATAAATTGGATGTGGATATCGAAGTAGATGGTGGCGTGGATCTCAATAATATTTACGAAGTTATGGATGCCGGAGCCAATGTAATCGTAGCGGGAACCAAAGTGTTCCACGGCGATGTGGTGAAAAATGTACAGGCATTCCGGAAAGCAATGGAGTACGAAGAAAAAATAAGATAGTTTAACCGATAGGGGAGTGCTTGGGTTAATAATCATATCGGGAGCTATATTACTACGCGCTTGTTTCTGTTTCAGCTGCATGTATTTTGAACCGGCACTGATCCTGCGAACAAGCGTTTTTTATTATATCATTATGTTGCTTTTAATTGATACCGAAATTTTGTGTGAGAAGATACAAAAATATCTTCCGGAGGGTAAAATTGTAAAATGAGAAAGAACAGTTACAAATTTTTTCAAAACAAAGAATGTGAATATTTTCCCTGTCATAAGGTGGAATGTGTCGATAATTTTAACTGCCTGTTTTGTTACTGCCCGCTTTATCTGCAGAAGAACTGTATCGGGACACCGTCTTATTTTCTGGACCCGAAAGGACAGAAGATAAAAGATTGCAGTCAGTGTACTGTGGTACACCAGCCGGAGATGTACGAAAAGGTGTTAGAGCGGTTAGGACAAAAAGAAGAAATATTATCGGTAAATATCGGGAATCTCCGCGAGGATATCTGGGAGCGGATGGCTCAGATCGCGTCGTGGGATAAGATGGATAAGGAAATGTACCGCGAACACAGGGCAAAGGCAATTCATAATATTGCAACGGTTTTGGAACAATATAAGTATCTGTACCGCGTGCCGGTGTTATTGCAGCCATTTTCTGCAGAATGTGTTCAGGATGGATATTTTGAATTTGGTGGACAGAAGATTCCCTGCCGGGTACTTGCAAAGATCGACCGAAGTCAGGTAGAGGGCGGCTATCTTTATACTTTTCATGCGCCGGACCGGAAAGTGGCAGAAGATGATGCTCTCCTGAAACAGTATTATTTTGAGATTTTTCAGATCGCCTGTCTTGACGTGATACGCGACTGGCTGCAGGGGTATCTTGGCAGAAAGCATAGTGTGATGGAAGAGAGGTATTGCAGTCCGGCATTTGGACCGGGATTTTATGGCATGGAGATGGAAATGACGGAAACACTTTTGTCGTTGATGAAAGCCGAAAAAGCAGGCGTTTCATATGAAAATGGATCGATGCAGCCGGCGATGAGTGTGGCGGGCATCTATCTTGTGAGCAAGGAAGATGTGCTTCCGGTCTGCCGGGACTGTGAAGACTGTATCGGGCAGAAGAGTGGGTGCGAATTTTGTAAAAATTATACCCGATAAGGTATAGAACTGCGCATAAAGGTTATATTTATACCCAAAAGGGTATAAAAATGAAAAAAATACCTTGAAATTATACCCGTTTGGGTGTAATATTGCGGTATAAAGATGAGAAGAGGGACCGATATGAATAAAATTGCTCGTTTTGTAAAAGAAAATCGAAAGAAAGCAGGACTTACGCAGGAAGAATTTGCAATACGGTCCGGACTGGGACTTCGGTTTGTACGGGAATTAGAACAGGGAAAGGAAACACTTCGAATGGACAAGGTAAATGTGGCACTAGCCATGTTCGATATGGAGACTGTTCCGGGAAGAAAGGATGATGAATGATGGAAAATTCGTTTCGAACCGCATATGTTTATGTTTGTAATGTTTTTGCCGGGGTTGTTCGTGAGACGGATGAGGGATATTTGTTTTCCTATGACGAGGAATATCGAAAAAAGCCAGAGGCAAAAGGGGTTTCGCTTACATTGCCATTGTCGGAGAAAGAATATAAATCGAAGACATTATTTCCTTTTTTTGATGGTTTGATTCCGGAAGGATGGTTATTAAATGTAGTCAGTCGTAATTGGAAGATTGATACAGCAGATCGATTTGGATTATTGCTGGTTGCCTGCAAGGATGCGATTGGAAATGTTAGTATACGGGGGGATAAAATATGAATTGTTTGTGCTGTGGAAAACCATTGAGAACGAAGGAGGAAACCGGATGGCATAAGACGTGCATCAAACATTTTTTTATGACAGAGACACTTCCGGAAATTGAGATAGATGAGCAGGCATTAACACAACTTGCAACGGAGACGATTCAAAAGGGTTATACCGTTCCCGGAGTGCAGAAAAAGTTGTCGCTGCACTTGTTTTCTCAGACGAAAAAGCCTAGATTAACATTGATCAATTATCCAAGTGGCTATATTTTGAAACCGCAGGTAGAGGAATTTGATTCCTTGCCGGAGGCAGAGCAGCTCGTAATGACAATGGCAGATTCGATTGGAATTTCAACCGTTCCGCATGCCCTGATGAAAGGCAGGAAAGAATTTGCGTATATCACCAAAAGAGTGGACCGAATATTTGAGAAAAATGATGTGAAAATGTTAGCGATGGAGGATTTCTGCCAGCTGGATCTTAGGCTTACACAGGATAAATACCGGGGGTCTTATGAAAGATGTGCAAAGATAATTCGTAAATATTCAAGCCGAAAAGGACTGGATATGACAGAATTGTATTTGCGGTTACTTTTTTCTTTTGTAGTCGGAAATTCGGATATGCATCTTAAAAACTTTTCTCTTATAGAGACGGAGGAAGGAAGTGAGAAATACGTGCTTTCGCCGGCATATGATCTGCTCCCGGTTAATGTTATTATGCCGGAAGATAAAGAGCAGTTTGCGCTTGCCATGAATGGAAAAAAGATGAATTTACGGCGGAAAGATTTTAGGGTTTTTGCCGATGAATGTGGCATCAGCCACACATCTGCGGAGAAAATGATAGGATTACTTGTTGAGAAAAAAGAGACATTTATATCTATGTGCAGAGCGTCTTTTCTGCCGGAGTATATGCAGGAGAGACTTTGTGTACTTATAAACGAGAGGATAAAACTGTTTTAGGAGGTAATTTATGAAAGAATCCCGATCCGCAGCTGAAAACCTTAATGCGTCAAGTGGCAGAAAAGTAAGGCGTGGCACCTTTGTTCTTTATGGACAAAGATGAGTAAATATGATATAATGAAGCATGCTGATGCATGCGCATGTCATCAAGCTTCGCTTGGTGACATGAAATAATATAGAGACTTGAAAATAAAGGCTTAGGTAAGAAAGGAAAGATAGAAAATGAAACTCGGAATCGTTGGACTTCCCAACGTGGGAAAAAGTACGTTATTTAATTCATTGACAAAGGCAGGAGCGGAATCGGCAAACTATCCGTTTTGTACGATTGATCCGAATGTAGGTGTCGTACCGGTGCCGGATGAGAGACTGGATGTGCTGGCAGAGATGAACCATTCTGCGAAAGTAGTGCCGGCTGTCATTGAATTTGTAGATATTGCAGGTTTGGTAAAAGGAGCTTCCAAAGGCGAAGGACTTGGTAACCAGTTTTTGTCAAATATCCGTGAGGTAGATGCCATCGTGCATGTGGTGCGTTGTTTTGAAGATACCAATATCGTGCATGTAGATGGAAGCATTGATCCGCTTCGCGATATTGAGACAATCAATCTGGAATTGATCTTTTCGGATATTGAAATTCTGGAACGCCGTCTGGCAAAAAGCATCAAGGCAGCAAGAGCCGATAAAAAGCTGGCAGCAGAAGTCGATATGCTGGAGCGGTTAAAAGCATTTTTGGAAGAAGGACATCTTGCGAAGAATTTTGAACTGCAGAACGAAGAGGAAGAAGAATGGTTTAAAGAGTACAATCTTCTTACGGCAAAACCGGTTATCTATGCGGCAAATGTTGCCGAAGACGATCTTGCAGATGATGGTGCCACAAACGAACATGTGGCAAAAGTCCGTCAGTTTGCCGCAGATGAAAATTCAGAAGTATTTGTGATCTGTGCGCAGATCGAGCAGGAGATTGCAGAACTGGATGACGAAGAAAAGAAGATGTTTTTGGAAGATCTTGGAATTGCAGAATCCGGATTGGAAAAACTGATCAAGGCTAGTTATAAACTGCTTGGACTTATCAGTTATATCACGAGTGGAGAGATGGAAACCAAAGCATGGACGATTACAAAAGGAACCAAAGCTCCACAGGCTGCAGGAAAGATACATACGGATTTCGAGCGCGGATTTATTCGTGCAGAAGTTGTCAGTTATGATCATCTGGTGGAAAATAATGGTTATAATGGAGCCAAAGAAAAAGGGCTTGTCCGTTCCGAAGGAAAAGAGTATGTCGTGCAGGACGGCGACGTTATACTGTTCCGTTTTAACGTATAATGAAGCAGGTAATCCCAGAAGATTCCTTGGAGTTTTCTGGGATTTGTAAGTATAGTGCGGAGCAATATCCGCAGAAAGGATAGAGTATGAATTCAGCAGAAATTGCATTCCCTAATATAGGAATCTACATTCCGCATCTTCCGAAAGGAATTACCATCGGGGGATTTACGATCGCATTTTACGGAATGATCATTGCGGCAGGAATGTTGTCCGGACTTTGGCTTGCCTGTCATCAGGCACAGAGAACCGGTCAGAAAAAAGAAGTATATACAGACTTTGCTATTTATGCGATCATTTTTTCCCTCATTGGTGCAAGACTGTATTATGTGGCATTCAGCTGGGAAAACTATAAAGATGATCTGCTTCAGATCTTTAATACGCGTGGCGGTGGAATGGCAATTTACGGAGCCGTGATCGCAGCGATATTGACGGCAATTATTTATTGCAAAGTAAAAAAATACAACTTCTTTCTGCTTGCGGATACTGCGGTAGGAGGTCTTGTACTGGGACAGATCATTGGACGTTATGGAAACTTCTTTAATCGGGAGGCGTTTGGAGAATATACCAATAGTTTGTTTGCCATGCGTCTGAGAGTGGATCAGGTAAATCCGGCAAATATCACGGAATTGATGAGAAGCCATATGACAACGATTGATGGTGTGCAGTATATTCAGGTACACCCGACATTTTTGTATGAATCCCTTTGGAATATTCTTGTTCTCGTATTAATTCTCGTATTTACGACGAAGAAGAAATTCAATGGAGAGATATTTTTACTCTATCTCGTGGGTTATGCACTGGGACGTGTGTGGATCGAAGGACTGCGCACCGATCAGTTACAGATCGGGAGTACAGGAATCGCAGTTTCCCAGGTGCTTTCCGGTGCCATTGTGGTCGTGGGTGTTGTAGTCTGGATCTGCGTGAGAAGAAAACTGGGGAAAAGGATATTGACCGTGTGAAATACAGAAATGTATGGAGATGTGTATTATGTATTTATGAATGACATCACGGAAGAGGATTCATAAAATGAAAAAAAGTAAGCTGAAAATTGAAAAATTGATATTGCGGCTATCGTTCATGGGAAGTATTTTGTTTGTACTTTCCGAAGGAATCATGGCGTGGATCACACATTCGCATTCGCTCTTAACGGACTGTCTGTTTGATGCGGCAGATCTGGTTATGATCGGTCCTTTTTTGGTACTTATCCCGCTGCTTTATACGCCGGTAACGGAAAAACATCCCTATGGATATTCGCAGGTAGAGTCGTTGTTTTTGCTTGTGAAATACAGCGTATTATTGGCACTGACGTGTAATCTGTTGGTAGAAAATGTAAAACTGTTATTTCAGGGCGGACACGATGTCGATGCGGGAAGTATCGCGGTATTTGAATTTATCGTGTGTCTGGGATGTGCGGCAATGTATCTGCTTTTAAGTCATTATAGTAAAAAATACGAGTCCGATACGATCAAAGCAGAATTGTACATGTGGAAACTCGACATTGTAAGCAGTATTGGAGTAGCGGCTGCCTTTGCCGTTCAGACGATATTGGTTCAGACAAGAGGGAAGTTTCTGGTTCCTTATATCGATCCGGCGGTTGCCGTTGTAATGGCGTTGTTTTTGATTAAAGAACCGGTCAAGGTCATTTTCCAGAGCATACGAAATCTGGTGCTTTTTGCCCCTGAACAGGAAGTGTTTGATCAGATTTATGCCATTGTCAATAAACATATGCAGGAGTATCCGTATGAAGTAACTTTTTTAGATGTGATCCAAACCGGGCGAAAACTCTGGGTGGAAGTGTACATAGGAAATCAGACCGACGTCATTCATATCAGTATCCTGCATCGTGTAAGGGACGAAATAAAGCAGGAACTGCGGCATAAATACGATCAGGTGTACATAGAAATCATTCCGGATTAGAAAAGTAGAATCATTTATATAAACCAATCAAGGGGGATACAAGTGAACAAAATAAAATTTACTGCGAATAAAGATACTAATTATATTTTTCATATGTTATCCGTCGCAAAATGTGGGTATGACAATGCCTATGGTGAGTACTACCGCTCGCGGTATTTGGAAAAGGATTTAATGGTACTCAAAAGCAATGAGAAGCTGCTTACCGTATCCGGTGGAGAACATTGCGGAGCGTTGTATGATTTAATGGTGTCGGAGCCGGCGTGTGCAGAAGTTTCTGCAAAAGAATACTATTATTCGCTAATAGATTTTGAAAAGAAAGTGATCAATGGAAATGTGCCGAACACTATAGATCCGGTAAATATTCAATATGCGGAAAGTATTATTTGCATTGCAGAAATTATGGGAAAGTACTATGATGATTATGTCGAAAATATATGGCAGGATGAAAAAAATAAAATTGAAAATTACATTCCCCAATTACGGACTGCTTTTGAAAACGTGCAGTTTACAGATAAGGCTGAAAAATGGCTTGGCTGTCAGCTGCCAAGTGAGCTGTTCAAGGTAACGTTTGTAACGTCTGTAGAGGGTGGAGCAGAAGCAATTGACATTTCTCAAAGCCAGGATGTCTTTGGAATTGAAAGAGATTTTGAAGATGCATTTTACTTTATTGGCCATGAATTTATCATTTATCTGTTGATGAATGTTTTAGGCAATGAAAATGCTTTTAAAACATTTGATACCTGGGAAGCGACAGAAGGACTTGCCGAGTATTATTTGAAAAAGATAATGGGAAACATAAGATTTAAAGAACATCGGAAGTATGTGGAATATTATGAAAACTGTGAAAAGAAAGTGCCGCTGTCCCCGGTTGAACTATATCGGCAGGCTTTGAAGGATGCCGCCATTTTGAAACATGACGAACGGGGATTTGCGTAGGATTTGCACTTGCATAAACGGGGATTTGCGTAAACGGAGGTATAAAATGAAAGTAATTACAATAAAACAGCCTTTTGCCTCATTGATTGCAGCAGGCTTGAAAGAATATGAGTTTAGAACTTGGAAAACAAAATACAGAGGAGAAATCCTTATCCACGCCGGCAAGGGTGTAGACAAAAAGGCAATGAAAAAATTTGAACATCTGAATCTGGAATATCCAAGCGGTTGTATTATTGCTAAGGTTACCTTGTCTGACTGTATAAAAGTGGACGATGAACTAAGAAAGGAATTAAGAGAAAGAAATGCTGAGATATATTCCAGCATTATCAAGCATACCGAATGGGAAGGGTATGGATTTAAACTGGAAAATATAGTAAAAACGGAGCCGATGCCGGCAAAAGGCAAACTTAGTATCTGGGAATTTGATATGTGAATGGAGGAACAGAAAATGAAAGTAAATGAGTACCAAAAACTGGCAATGACAACACTCAATCCTGCACTTGATAAAAAGGATGTTTTGATCAACAGTGTTATGGGGTTGTGTGGAGAGTCCGGAGAGGCGATTGATATTGTAAAAAAATGGATGGCGCAGGGACATGAACTGGATAAAGAGCATTTGGTAAAAGAACTTGGTGACATTGCATGGTATCTGGCAGAAGCAGCTACCGCATTAGATATTTCGCTTGAAGATGTTTTTCAGGGGAACATCGATAAATTGAAAAGCAGATATCCCGAGGGATTTGAGACGAAAAAGTCTTTGATACGGACAGAGGAAGGGTGATGGTAATATATGCCTAGAACAGAAATCGTTACATTAACTAATATGTGTATGATTTACGATGGAAACAAGGTTTTGGTACAGAATAAAGTTGACGATACTTATTCAGGAATAACTTTTCCGGGTGGACATGTTGAAAAGGGTGAATCGTTTACTGATGCGGTGATTCGTGAGGTGTTTGAAGAAACTGGGTTGAAGATATCTTCGCCTGTGTTATGTGGGATAAAGGACTGGTTGAGGGATGATGGATCACGCTATGTTGTTTTGTTTTACAAAACAAATCACTTTGAAGGAGAATTATCTTCATCGATGGAAGGTGACGTCTATTGGATGGAATTAGACGAAATGCAAGGAAAAGAACTGGCGCAAGGAATGGATAAAATGTTGAAAGTTTTTCTGGATGAAAATATCAGTGAATATTATTTTTATAAAGAAAATGATAAGTGGTTTGATACATTGAAATAGTGTAGGAAAATCAAGTGGAAAGAAGGTCCGACGATGCGTTTTTTCAGAAAGAAAATAATACCTAAGCCATATGATAAAGAAAATAAAAAGCCGATGATAAAAGCAAGTATTTGTAATGGGGAGCAGGTTGCCGGTTTTAAGAATATTCATACAGGAAAATGGGAAGAAATTATGTTGATCAAAACGCAGGCTGACCTTGTAAACTTTAAAGAAATGTATGGGATAGAAGGCGAGATACCAAAAGAGTATTGATGAAAAATTACAAATTTTAATAAGATGGAGGACACGTATGGGAAGAATTGTAGCAATAGCAAGTGGCGATTTATTATCTACAAGACCACTAAATAAATATGCAATTAAACTAGCAAAGAAACAAAATCCAAATGTACTGTTTATAGGAACGGCAAGTCAGGATGCACAAGATTATCGGGATACGTTTACCAAAGAATATAATAAACTGGGATGTGAGGTGAAGTGCCTTTGTCTCATGTCTGCGCCCGGTGAAGATACGATCAATGATTTGTTGGTTTGGGCGGATATTATTTATGTCGGAGGCGGTGACACCGTTTTCATGATGCAAATGTGGAAAAAGTATGGTGTGGACGAAAAATTGAAGGAAATATATGAGAAAGATACCGCCGTATTAACGGGAATTAGTGCCGGAGCAATTTGTTGGTTTTGCTGTGGACATAGTGATTCCCAATCTTTTTCAAAGGAAAGCGAATGGGAGTATTGCTGGGCGGATGGATTGGGCATCGTTCCGATGGCTTTTTGTCCTCATTATAACGAAGAAGGGCGGGGGTCGTTTGATGCCATGCTGCTCGAAAAAGATATAGTGGGACTGGCGATGGAAAACAATACTGCATTTGTCGAATCGGATGGCGAACGTTATTTTATTCGAAGCAATAAGGAAGCGCAGGCATTTTTGATTCAGTATCAGGCGGAGGAAATGCAAAAAAGGAGTGTGGAATTTAAGCAGATTTAGAAAAAATGATTTTCCACCCTCCAACTGGCATCCAAAAATAAACCAAACTGGATATTTTCAAAGTGCCAGATATAGTGTATCATTCAAAATGAACATGTTCTTAATAAACACGAAAAGTGTTAGGAGGATGACATAAAATGAATGAAAGATACACATTAAATAAAGAATTGGCACAGATGTTAAAAGGCGGCGTAATCATGGATGTTACGACACCGGAGCAGGCAAAGATCGCAGAAAATGCAGGAGCTTGTGCAGTTATGGCGCTGGAGCGTATTCCGGCAGATATCCGCGCAGCAGGCGGCGTGGCTCGTATGAGCGATCCAAAGATGATTAAGGGAATCCAGGAAGCGGTTTCCATCCCGGTTATGGCAAAGTGCCGTATCGGACATTTTGTAGAAGCCCAGCTTCTGGAAGCCATTGAGATTGATTATATCGATGAAAGTGAAGTGCTTTCACCGGCAGACGATAAATATCATATTGATAAGACAAAATTCAAAGTACCATTTGTATGTGGAGCAAAAGATCTTGGTGAGGCATTGCGCCGTATCAATGAAGGAGCATCCATGATCCGTACAAAGGGTGAGCCGGGAACCGGTGATGTCGTACAGGCCGTACGTCATATGCGCATGATGAATCAGGAAATTGCAAAGATCACATCGATGCGTGAAGATGAATTGTACGATGAAGCAAAGAACTTGCAGGTTCCTTACGATCTGGTTCAGTATGTGCATGACAATGGCCGTATTCCGGTTGTAAACTTTGCGGCAGGCGGCGTGGCTACACCGGCAGATGCAGCACTTATGATGCAGCTTGGCGCGGAAGGTGTATTTGTCGGATCCGGTATCTTTAAGTCCGGAAATCCGGAAAAACGTGCACAGGCAATCGTAAAAGCGGTTACCAATTATACCGATGCAGATATGATCGCAAAACTTTCTGAGGATCTCGGAGAGGCGATGGTAGGTATCAATGAGCAGGAAATCGAACTTTTGATGGCAGAACGCGGTAAATAATGGAAAGGAAGTGAGCCTCATGAAAATAGGTGTACTTGCTGTTCAGGGAGCGTTTGCCGAGCATTGTAAGGCAATGGAAAAACTCGGTGTGTCCTGCGTCGAGATCCGACAGGCAAAAGATCTGGATCAAAAGCTGGATGGGCTGATCCTGCCGGGTGGCGAAAGTACCGTGCAGGGAAAACTTTTGCGTGAGCTTGGTATGTTTGATACGGTGAAAAAACGGATCGAAGAGGGTTTACCGGTACTTGCGACATGCGCCGGATTGATTCTTTTGGCAGAAAAGATTGCCGACGATACGACCGTGCATTTGGCGACACTGCCGGTTACCGTAAAACGAAATGCCTACGGAAGACAATTGGGAAGTTTCTATACCGAGCATGAATTTGAAGGAATCGGTAAAATTCCGATGACATTCATCCGCGCGCCATATATTGAGTCTGTGGAGCCGGGAGTGCAGATCCTTGCGAAAGTAGACGGAAATATCGTAGGCGTGCAGTATCGGAACCAGATTGCGATTTCTTTTCATCCGGAGCTGGATGAAAACCAGGAAATACATAAAAAATTCCTGGCAATGTGTGAGAAAATGGCAAAAGTGGCTTAAGTGTGAAAAAGGAATAAATTTCCATAAAATTTTGTAAAAAAAATTAGAACACCATATCTTGTACAAGATGTGGTGTTTTTTTGCGTTTATTACTATATATGGTACTGGGAACGCGCGCAAAAGCCGAAAAATAAGGCGTTGCATTGAAAATGTGTCAAAAAAATGCTTGCTTTTATCCCTAAAATGGAGTAAAATTTGAGTAAAAGTGGAGCAAAGTGGAGAAAAGTGGTATAAAGTGGAGGGCAGGGCGGAGACTTGTGGAGTTGCTTCAACTTTCATTCTCCCAAGTCTCACAACCCGCCTCGGTAAAAAACGAGTGCCACAGACCACAGAGGGAAGTTGGTGAAGTCTTATGTTTATGGGTACATACGATCATAGTATCGATGCAAAAGGAAGGGTAATTGTTCCCGCAAAGTTCCGTGAAGAACTGGGGGATTCTTTTGTAGTGACACTTGGTCTGGACGGATGTCTGTTCGTGTATCCACAGGAAGACTGGGAAGACTTCGTAAAACAGCTGCGGGAACTTCCGGGCAGCAAAGAAGCACGTAAGTTACAGCGTTATTTCATGGCAGGAGCGGCTTCCTGTGAATTGGACAAGCAGGGAAGAACATTGATCCCGGCAAATTTGCGAGAAAAAGCCGGACTTGAGAAAGATATCGTCTTTGTCGGTGTGATGGGCAAAGTGGAGATCTGGAGCAAAGAACGTTGGGCTGAAAATGATGACTTTGATAACGTGGACGATATTGCAGAACATATGTCGGATTTGGGACTTTCCTTCTAATCAGGCAGTACATAGAAGGGGGCGCAGAAAACGATGGAATTTAAACATGTTTCCGTATTACTTAATGAATGCATTGAAGGACTGGCAGTAAAGCCGGACGGCATTTATGTGGATGGAACCCTTGGGGGAGCCGGACATGCCTTTCATGTATGTGAAAAATTGTCGGAAAAAGGACAGTTTATCGGGATTGATCAGGACGAAGCGGCGATTCGGACTTCGACAGAGCGTTTGCAGCCATTTAGAGATCGTGTCCACCTTGTTCGAAGCAATTATGTCAACGTAAAGCAGGTTGTAAAAGAACTGCAGATTGATAAAGTAGATGGAATTCTTTTGGATCTTGGCGTGTCTTCGTATCAATTGGACACGAAAGAACGCGGATTTTCGTATATGGCAGATGCACCGCTGGATATGCGCATGGATCAGAGCCGCGATTTTACTGCGAAAGATCTGGTAAACAGTTATCCGGAAGAAAAATTATATGAAATTATAAAACACTATGGGGAAGAGCGGTATGCGAAAAGCATTGCAAGAAACATCTGCAGAAAACGGCAGGAAAAAGAGATTGAAACGACGGGAGAACTCGTCGACATTATAAAAAGTTCGATGCCGGCAAAGGCAAAAAACGGAAAAGGTCATCCGGCAAAGCGGACATTTCAGGCGATCCGCATTGAACTGAATCATGAACTGGATGTTTTGCAGGACGCATTGGAAGACATGGTGGATCTGTTGAATCCGGGAGGACGATTGTGTATTATCACCTTCCATTCTTTGGAAGACCGGATTGTGAAAAACTTTTTCCGAAAAATGGAAAACCCATGTACCTGCCCGCCGGATTTCCCGGTTTGCGTATGTGGAAAGAAACCAAAAGGAAAAGTGATAACCAGAAAACCAATTCTTCCGGGTGAAGAAGAATTAGAAATAAATTCACGTTCAAAAAGTGCTAAATTACGTATATTTGAGCGGGGAGAATAAAAAATAACAGGAGGGTTATGATGGCAGCGAAGACAAGATATATTTATGGCACCGAAGCAGAAAAATTGTATGCGGCTCCGAAACGCAGACCGGAGCAGGAAGAACAGCGTCGTCCGGAACGAAAACCGGCAGCGAGACCACAGCCGAAACAGCGTGTGGACAAAGTATCTGTTTTATTGATCGCACTTACGTTTGCGGTCGCATTTGGCATTTGCTTTTCGTATATTCAGATGCAGTCCAAGAAGACAATGCTTAGCAAGAGCGTTGTTAGTCTGGAGAGTGAAGTGATGGAGATGGAGAAAACCAATTCCAATGCTTCTCAGGCATTGCAGGAGAGCCTTGATTTATCTGCTGTATATAAAAAGGCAACGAAAGAACTCGGTATGAAAACGGCATCACAGAGCCAGATTTATACATATGAGAGCAAGAAAAGTACACAGGTGCGTCTACATCAAAAATAAAAGATAGGCTTGGAAGAAGGGAAGACAGATGAATACCCGTATGAGACACCGCAGAATGCGAAGAAAGAAACCAAAACGTTTTACCCGTGGAATGAAATTTGGCCTTCTGGGGGTATTGGGAGTATGTTTTCTTCTGTTTTGCGGTTTATTGTATAACATTTGCCGATATAACTGGGATAAGGGAGACGATTATAAGAAAAAAGTGCTGTCACAGCAGTCATACACCAATGCGGTATTGAATTACCGCCGTGGTGCGATCAAAGACCGAAATGATACTGTGCTTGCGCAGAGTATACGTAAATTTAATCTGATCATAGAACCAAGATCGTTAGCGACAAAAGAGGACATCAAAAAAGAAACGTTGACTCAGATTGCCGCTTATTTTGCGTTTGATACCAGTGTGATCGAGAATATCATCAGTGAAAACCCAAATTCCATGTACCAGCATGTAGAAGGACTGGAACAGTTATCCGTAGAGCAGGTGGATGGATTTAAAAAATTGATGAAAGAAAATGAAAAGATTCAGGGCGTTTGGTTTGAAGAGACGTATACGAGAAATTATCCGCTCAACCAGATTGCCTGTAATATCGTCGGATTTACGTCTTCCGAAAATCAGGGAACGTATGGCGTAGAAGGCAGTTACAACGATGATCTGAATGGAAAGACCGGCCGTGAATATGGATATTTTGATGCCAATATGGAATTTCAGCGGACGGTAAAAAAAGCGACCAACGGAAATAATGTGATTTTGACAATTGATGCCAATGTGCAGCGTCTTGTCGAAAAGCAGATCAAAAAATACAACGAAGAAACCGGAGCGGAAAATATCTCTGTTCTTGTAATGAATCCGAACAACGGAGAGATTCTTGCGATGGCGTCAAAAAACACATATGATCTCAATGACCCGAGAAATCTGACGTCGATGTATACGCAGGAGCAGATTGACGCGATGGATGAAAAGGCGACAAGCGATGCCCTGATGTCAATGTGGTCAAATTTTTGCGTTTCGTCAGCTTACGAACCGGGATCGACATACAAGCCGTTTACAGTGGCGGCAGCGCTGGACGAAGGCGTTGTGAAAAATTCGGATTACTTTAACTGTGACGGTGGACTTACCGTGTCCGGCGTGAGAATCCGATGCTCAAACCGATCGGGACATGGCAGCATTTCCCTTGAAAAAAGTTTGATGGAATCCTGCAACAGTGCCTTGATGGTAATTGGACAAAAGTTAGGGCGTACCAATTTTAGTAAGTACAACAAAATCTTTGGATTTGGACAAAAAACCGGAATCGATCTGCCGGGTGAGACAGCGGGACTGATTCACAGCGAAGAGGAATTGAATCCGGTAGAACTTGCGACAAGCAGCTTTGGACAGACCCAGACTGTAACGATGGTTCAGATGGCAGCGGGATTTAGTTCCCTTGTCAATGGGGGAGATTATTACGAGCCGCACATTGTCAAAGAGATTCAAAATGAAAATGGTGCCATTGTAAAGAAAAATGAGCCAATCGTAGTGAAAAAGACCGTTTCGGATAAGACAAGCAGTCTGATCCGTCAATATATGAAGGCAACGGTAGAAGAAGGAACTGCTGCACCGGCTGGTGTAAAAGGATATTCTATCGGTGGAAAGACAGGAACGGCGCAGAAGCGCCCGGTGACCGCACGCAAATACCTTGTATCTTTCCTGGGATGTGTGCCGGCAGAAAATCCGGAAGCCGTTATTTATGTTATCATTGATGAACCACATGTGGAAGATCAGGCACACAGTACATATGCTACCGAATTTGCTTCCAAGATTATGAAGAAGATTCTTCCGTTTTTAGGAATTTATGCAGAAAATACCGACGATGCGGCAAAAGCAGATTCGACGGCGGAACCGACAGCGGAGCCGGCGGCGACACAGAAACCGGCCGATGATCCGGAACCGACAGCGGAAGAAGAGCCAACAGCAGTACCGGAGGGCGGTGAACAGTAAGCGGAATATTTTTATCATCGGAGAATACATTAGTAAAGATACTTATTTCAAAAGCAGAAGCTTTGGAATGGAGGCAGGATGCTTGTCGGGCACAAAACGTACCAAAGACAGAGTTTGTTTTTGGTATTTTTTGTATGTACCCTCGTGGCGTCGATCCTGATCGTACGACTTGGGTACCTTATGCTTACAAAGGCAGATTATTATGGTGTGAAGGCAAAAGAACTTCACGAGAGAGAACGAAGCATAAAGGCGGAGCGGGGGAAGATCCTTGACCGCAATGGCAACGTTCTGGCTGGCAATGTGTCTGTGTCTACCATCTCTGTCATTCACAGTCAGGTAAAAGAACCGGAAAAAGTAATCTCGGTTTTGAGTAAGGAACTTGATATCAAGGAAGCAGAGATACGGAAAAAAGTGGAAAAAAATTCCTCCCGTGAGAAAATAAAATCGAATGTAGAAAAAGAAATTTCAGACCGTATCCGTGCTTATAAGCTGGCAGGTGTGACGGTGGATGAGGACTATAAACGGTATTATGAATATGGAACTCTTGCTTCCAAAGTGCTGGGATTTACCGGAGGAGATAATCAGGGAATTGTAGGATTGGAAGTATCTTATGAATCTCTTTTGAAAGGTCTTGACGGCTCCATCCTTACGATGGCGACGGCAGGCGGCGTAGAGATCCGCAATGGAGCAGAGGACCGCAAAGAACCGATCGCCGGCTGGGATCTTACGACGACGCTCGATCTCAATGTCATGGAGTATGCGACGCAGGTCGCGAATAAGCTGTTAGAGCAAAAACAGGCAAAGACGGTAGAAATTATTATTATGAATCCGCAGAATGGCGAGATTTACGCGATGGTAAATGCACCGGAATTTGACTTGAATCATCCGTATACTCTTGTAAATGAAAAAGAGGGGATGAGTGAAAAGGAGAAAATGACAGCACTCAATGCCATGTGGAGAAATCTGGCAGTCAGCGATACGTATGAGCCGGGTTCGACCTTTAAAGTAGTGACCGCCGCTGCGGCGCTGGACAAAGGCGTGGTGAAAATGACAGACACCTTTTTGTGTCCCGGGTATAAAGTAGTAGAAGACCGTCGGATCCGATGCCATAAAACAACCGGTCATGGAGCGGAGACGTTTGAGCAAGGAATTATGAACTCCTGCAACCCGGTCTTTATGGAAGTGGGAGCAAGAGTCGGTGTGGCAGGACTTTTTGAAGGAATGAAAAAGTTTGGTATTTTGGAAAAAACAGGAATTGATGTGCCGGGCGAGGCCGCTACGATCATGCACAAGCAGGAAAACGTCGGGGCGGTAGAACTTGCGACGATGTCTTTCGGCCAGTCGTTTCAGCTCTCTCCGATACGAATGCTCACTTCGGTCTGCATGATCATCAATGGAGGAAAAAAGATTACGCCGCATTTTGGTATGTATGCGGTAAACAGCGATAAAACGAGAATGAAAAAGATGTCGTATTCTTCGGGAAAAAAGGTGTTAGATGCATCGATTTCCGAAGAGGTCCGCAAAGCATTGGAAAAAGTTGTCAGCGAAGGAGGCGGAAAGAAAGCCGGTGTCGAGGGTTATTTTATCGGCGGCAAAACGGGAACCAGCCAGAAACTTCCCCGCGGAAATGGCAAATACATTGCTTCCTGTATCGGATTTTCGCCGGTGGATAACCCAAGTGTGATCGCCATGGTGCGGATCGATGAGCCCCAGGGACTGTATTATGGCGGTGTGATCGCAGCTCCCGCGATTTCGACATTGTATACCAATATTTTGCCATATCTCTTAAAAGAGTGACAAGAAAACCTTGCGGTTATGGATATAATGGGGTACAATAGTTACATTAAATAAAAACGATAAAATGAGGTGTAAAAAGTGAATTTGGATTTGAGTATATTGATGCCGGTAGTAATTGCATTTGGAATAAGCGTGGTTTTGTGCCCGATTGTTATTCCGTTTTTACGTAAATTAAAGTTTGGACAGTTTGTCCGAGATGACGGACCGCAGTCTCATTTGAAAAAAGCGGGAACTCCGACGATGGGAGGTCTGATCATCCTGGTGTCGATCCTTCTTACGTCTCTGCTCTACATAAGAAGATATTCGGAACTGATTCCGGTTTTATTTATGACATTGGGATTTGGAATCATTGGATTTTTGGATGATTATATTAAAGTTGTCATGAAACGTTCTCTGGGATTGAAACCATTGCAAAAGATGTTTGGACAGTTTATCGTGACAGCTGTATTTGTCTACTATTATTATAATGTAGCACATATGACGGCGACGATCCGCATTCCGTTTATGAATAGTTTCTTTACGATGCCGGATTGGCTGTTTATCATTTTTGTATTTATTGTCGTGTTAGGAACCGTAAACGGAGTCAATTTTACGGATGGCTTAGACGGTCTTGCTTCCGGCGTGACAGTCATTGTAGGAACCTTTTTCACGATTGCGGCCGTTGCGATCGAACCGGCGATGACACCGATCACAGGAGCTGTGGTAGGAAGCCTTTTGGGATTTCTCTTATTTAATACGTATCCGGCCCGTGTGTTTATGGGTGATACCGGATCGCTGGCGCTTGGTGGATTTGTGGCATCCATAGCCTTGATGCTTCATATGCCGTTGTACATTGTGATCGTAGGATTGATCTATCTGGTAGAAGTGCTTTCCGTTATTATTCAGGTCGGTTATTTTAAATTGACCCATGGAAAACGTATTTTCAAGATGGCGCCGATCCATCATCATTTTGAATTGTCCGGTTTTTCCGAGACACAGGTAGTGGCAGCGTTCAGCATTATTACAGCAATTTTGTGCCTGATTGGTTTGATGGCATTATAAACAATACAGGAATGGAGAGAGAAAAATGGATTTTTCAGGAAAACAGGTAGCCGTCATCGGTTATGGAAAAAGTGGAAAAGCAGCACTTGAACTGCTTGGAAAACTTGGTGCAAAACGCATTTTGTACGATCAGAAATTAGATTGTAATGCTCCGGGAATAGATGCCGAAGTGCTGGTATCCGGAGATTTTAAAGAAGAAGGATGGGACGATGTGGATTGTGCCGTGTTTAGTCCCGGGGTACCTGTCTTTGAAAAGATCGGAGATTTCTTCCGGTCAAAAAACATTCCGATCATTGGCGAGATTGAACTGGGATATCTCGTAGAAAAAGGAAGTGTCATGGCAATCACAGGAACCAATGGAAAGACGACTACGACGACGTTGGTTGGCGAGATCATGAAAGCTTTTAATGAGAAAACATTTGTAGTGGGAAATATTGGGAACCCCTACACGAGTGAAGCGGCAAAAACGTCAGAAGATTCAGTTACTGTGGCTGAAATCAGTAGTTTCCAGCTGGAAAGTACGATTACTTTCTGTCCGAAAGTAAGTGCGATCTTAAATATTACGCCGGATCACTTGAATCGTCACGGAACGATGGAAAAATATGCCGAGACGAAACTTTCGATTACGAAAAATCAGACGAAAGAGCAGTTCTGCATCCTGAATTATGAAGATGAGAGACTGCGGAATGCGGCAGACAGCCTTCCGTGTCAGGTGGAATTTTTCAGCAGTCAGCAAAAAATTGCCAACGGTATGTATAAAGATGCTTCCGGTAATCTGGTTCGCAGCCGGGATGGTAAGGTGCTTTTAAATCAAAAAGAGACCAAACTGCCGGGCGACCACAATGCCGAAAATATTATGGCAGCACTTCTTATGGTGGAAAAAATGGGCGTACCGGATGATGTGGCAGTGGAAGTGACAAGACATTTTCATCCGGTAGAACATCGTGTAGAGTATGTTACTACGATAAATGGGGTGGAATACTACAATGATTCTAAGGGAACTAATCCGGATGCTGCGATTAAAGGTATTCAGTCGATGGATCGTCCGACGATCCTGATCGGTGGCGGATATGATAAAGGCGGAAGTTTTAGTGACTGGATCCGCAGTTTTGATGGAAAAGTAAAATGCCTGCTCCTTCTCGGAGATACAAAAGACCGCATCGCTCAGGAAGCAGAGGAGTGTGGATTTTTTGAGTATCGTTTTGTAGATTCTCTTGAAGAGGCGGTCAAAACGGCGCATGATCTGGCTAAAAGCGGAGATGCCGTATTGCTTTCACCGGCGTGTGCAAGCTGGGATATGTTTGATTCCTACGAGCAAAGGGGCACCATGTTTAAAGATTTTGTAAGAGGTTTGGAGTGATCGGTTCATGAAAAACAGAAAGCAGGAAACAGCCGGGAATGCAGGAGCGGTGTATTCGTTTGATTACAGTCTCCTTTTGATCGTGCTATGTCTTCTTGGATTTGGACTATTGATGATCTATAGTTCCAGTTCTTATACGGCACAAGTAAAATTTCAGGATTCTGCCTACTTTTTGAAAAAACAGCTGATAAATGTTATCGTCGGAATCGTTGTAATGATCATAGTGTCGAAGTTTGATTACCGCATCTTGTTAAAGCGGCTGCCGGGACTCCGGGTGCATCTTGTGACGGTACTCTATTTTTGTGCCGTGCTTTTGCAGCTGTCCGTATATTTTGTCGGAAGAGAATTCAACGGAGCAAAGCGCTGGCTGTACCTCGGACCGGTTTCTATTCAGCCTGCGGAGATCAGTAAGATTGCGGTACTTCTCATCACGGCATCGTTTATTAACAATGCGCCGGCGATGGTAAGCCATATCAAAGGAGCACTTCGAATCCTTCTTTCGGCTGCGGTACTGATCGTTCTTGTCGGAAAAGAAAACCTAAGTTCCGCGATTGTTATGATGGGCATTGTGTTTATCATGTGCTTTGTGGCGGCGCGGTATAAAAGATTATACTTTTTGACACTTGTCGTTGGTGTCGGATTGGTGGGCTTGTTCATCTTTTTCGGAGATGCATTTCGTATGCAGCGAATCCAGATTTGGCTTGATGTAGAAAATAATGAGGGGGGGTTCCAGATCTTACAGGGGTTGTATGCGATCGCCTCGGGTGGTCTGTTTGGAACCGGACTCGGAGAGAGTATGCAGAAACTTGGCTTTATTCCGGAACCTCACAACGATATGATCTTTGCCATTATTTGTGAAGAACTTGGAATCGTCGGAGCCGGCATCGTGATTCTAATGTTTCTGATTTTGCTTTGGCGTATTTACGATGTTGCAACGACGTCACCGGATTTGTTCAGCGGTATGATCTGTACCGGAGTTATGGCTCAGATTGCTGTTCAGGTACTTGCGAATATCGCCGTCGTCACAAATTCCATCCCATCTACCGGTATTGCACTTCCTTTTATCAGTTATGGAGGAAGCAGCGTTATCTTTTTGCTGGCAGAAATTGGATTGGTTCTGCAGATTTCGAAAAAACGGGTAAAGACATGATACCAATACATAACATCCGCATACTATAAAGTAGAAACATAAGTGCGGAGGTTTGACAGTGCAGATTGCAGTTCGTGGAGGCAGGCGTGCGGAGGGCGAGGTTGTGCTTCAGGGAAGTAAAAATGCCGCCCTGCCAATGCTCGCGGCCAGTATTCTTACGAGCGACGAGATGATTTTCCGACATTGCCCGGACATTTCCGATGTCAGAGTGATGGCAGAACTTTTGGAAAATCTTGGTTTGCAGACGGCATGGGAAGATTCGGTTTTCCGCGTGCAGGCAGATGTGTTAAAACATAGTGCAATATTACAGAAAGAAGCCGGTCGCGTTCGGGCTTCGATTCTTTTTCTGGGAAGCCTGCTGGCAAGAACCGGAGAAGCCAAAGTACACATGCCGGGAGGGTGTTCCATCGGCAGACGGCCGATTGACATCCATATCAAAGCACTGGAACAATCCGGCGTGAAAGTGGAGGATGAAGGAGAATGGCTGGTATGCCGGCGCGAACGGGTGCCGAAGACGGTAAAGATCCGTTTTTCCTATCCGAGTGTCGGTGCGACAGAAAATCTTCTCTTATTTCATGCATCCGGAAATTCAGATGTGGTATTGGAAAATACTGCCAGAGAACCGGAAATTTGTTCCCTGTGTGAGATGCTTCGCGACATGGGGGCAAAGATCAACGGAGAGACGACAGGGACGATTCATATCTGTGGTGCAGGAAAACTGCATGGAACGGAGGTGACAATTCCGGGCGACCGCATTGTCTTTATGACTTATGCTGCGATGGCTCTTGGGACACAGGGGAAAATTCGTATCCGGACAGAAAAAGAGTCGTTTCTTCCGGAACGAAAAGAACTGGAAAAATCCGGATGCTTTTTTGCACAGGACGCGGAGGGAGTTCTTGCAGAAGGAAATCAGGGCATTCATCCGATTCCTTATCTGAAGACAGCACCGTATCCGGGATTTCCGACCGATGCGCAGTCACTTTTCCTGACACTGCTTTCGCGGGCGCATGGAGAGAGTATTTTGTGCGAGACGGTATTTGAAAACCGTTTTCAAATGATTCCGTATCTGAAGAAAATGGGAGCGGATATCGATACAGTTGCCAAATGTGCCTATATTAACGGAGTGACGAAACTGCATGGCGAGACGGTGCAGGCGACGGATCTGCGAAGTGGGGCCGCCATTTTACTGGCGGGAGCGATGGCAGAAGGAGAGACCATTGTACAACAGGCAGAAAATATATTGCGGGGATATGAAAATCCGATACAAAACATGCGAAATATCGGGCTTTGTGTGCATTAGACAGAGGGAAAAGAAGATACAAGGAGGAAGAGTATGAACGAGAAAAAAGGAAAACATTGGAAATTAATTATTCCGGGGATCATTCTAGCCCTGGTGCTTCTTATCGCAGCAGTATTTCATGTCAATGAGATCACTGTCGAGGGAAATACCTTTTTTTCACAGGAAGTGGTAGCCGGGGAAGTATGTAATACCTTTTTGGATCACAATGTGGTATCTTCCTGGATCAAGCGAAAACTTGGATTTTGTCCGACTCTTCCTTATGTGCGCGAGTATCAGGTGACCTATCCGGGAATTCATAAGATTCACATTAAGTTGTACGAAAAGAAAATGATCGCCGGGATTTCCTATATGAATCAGTTCATCTATTTTGATAAAGATGGTGTTGTACTGAAAAGTACACAGGATGAAATTAAAGGAATTCCGCTTTTTGAGACAAAAACAATGACAACATTTTCCTTATATGAGAAAGTACAGATGGAAGATGAGGCACTTTTGTCAAGGATTATGAATTTGTCGGGATTGTTCCAGCATTATGGGGTTACATGGGACCGCGTCGTGTTTGACAGTGATAATGCTGCGTTTTTGTATTCGGGGGACATTAAAGTGAACCTCGGGAAAAAGGACAATTACGATGAAGCAATCGCCGCATTATCGGATATTTTGAAGACGGCAAAAGAGCAAAAACTGTCGGGAGAGATCGATATGTCATCGTATCGTGCCGGCGGTGATGTGATTTTAAAGAAAAATTAACAAAAAAAATACAATTTATACTTGATATTTTTTCCGAAAAACTTTATTATATAAGTATATGCGACGTTGGGGACAAATGTTCACTGCCCCTGACTTGATATGAATGAATTGCTTTAATTGAATATATGAAATAGTTATGGATAGATAGAAGGAGGAACTGCAGTGTTAGAGATAATGAATAACAACGATACGGAATATGTTTGTAAGATCCTTGTAGTCGGAGTCGGCGGCGCGGGAAACAATGCCGTAAACCGTATGATCGACGAAGGAATTCAAGGGGTGGATTTTGTCTGTGCCAATACGGACAAGCAGCATTTGCGCAGATGTAAAGCACCGCATATCATTCAGATCGGTGAAAAACTGACAAAAGGTCTGGGTGCGGGAGCTCGTCCGGAAGTAGGAGAGCAGGCGGCAGAAGAAAGCCGTGAGGAACTTCTGAACCTGATTCAGGGGCATGATATGGTATTCATCACCTGTGGTATGGGTGGTGGAACCGGAACGGGAGCTGCTCCGGTTATTGCCCAGATTGCCAAAGAACAGGATATTCTGACTGTTGGTGTAGTGACAAAACCTTTCCAGTTCGAAGGAAAACGCCGTATGGACAATGCACTGGCAGGAATTGACAAGTTAAAAGAAAACGTTGATACACTGATCGTAGTTCCAAACGAAAAACTTCTTTCCATATCGGATAAGAAGACTTCGATGAAAGAAGCATTCAGCATGGCAGACCAGGTACTCCAGCAGGGTGTACATGGTATCACGGATCTGATCAATCTGCCTGCACTGATCAATCTCGATTTCGCCGATGTCACGACAATCATGAAAGACAAAGGTATCGCTCATATCGGAGTTGGTTACGGAACCGGCGAAAACAAATGTATGGAAGCCGTACAGCAGGCTATCACAAGTCCATTGCTTGAGACAAGCGTGGATGGTGCGACAAACTTTATCCTGAATTTCAGCGGTGGAGACATCGGTATTCAGGAGACAAACGAAGCTGCCGAGTATGTACGTGAGCTCGCAGGAGAAGATGCCAATATCATCTTTGGTATTATGCTGGACGATAACGATGACAGTGACGGAGTTACCATCACGATCATTGCGACAGGCTTAAAAGATGAGGCCGCACAGGCTTCTTCCTTTGGAAGTTTTGGCAGTACATTTTCCAATGGTTCTCTTGGCGGAAAAATGAATTTAGGACATACCGCGGCGCCACATGTAGCCAAACCTACACCGATGTCGCAGCCAAGCTTTTTGAGTGGATTTAACAGCGCAGTCAGAAAAACGCAGCCATCAGCGGCTACGGTAAATCAGGACATGCCTGTAGTAAATCATAAAATTAACCGGACACCTCAGCAAGTCAGCCCGACGATGAAAAAAGAGGATGACAGCATTAAAATTCCGGAATTTATACAAAATTATAGAAAGAAGGAGGACTAAGAGATGTCTACTTTAGTAAAAACAATCATCCAGGTTTTATATATTGTAATATGTATCGCCATTGTTGTCGTTGTATTGATGCAGGAGGGAAAAACTTCCGGTCTTGGTGCAGTTTCCGGCGCGGCAGATACGTATTGGAGTAAGAACAAAGGACGTTCTGCTGAAGGAAAACTGGTTAAGATTACAAGTGTACTTGGTGCATTGTTCATTATCTTATCCATTGTACTCTGCATGAATATGAAATAATTAAGAGATACTATAAAATGGATTTTAACCTCTGAAGAGCCTTTGTAAAGAGAAAGCCTTCAGAGGTTTTTTACTGATTAGGTAACTATTCAGGTCTAATGTGAAACAAGCAATGAATTGTCATGCTTGCACGGAAAGGACTTCGTATGGATCGAAAAGAAATGCTTTATGCATTTATTAAAGAAGAAGAGTATCGTCCGATGAAAGGCAAAGAAATCGCGGCGCTGTTTTGTGTGCCAAAGAAAGAACGTGCCAAATTTCATGCCCTGCTGGACGAACTGGTAAAAGAAGGAAAAATAATAATAGATGGAAGCGGACATTATCAGCTTCCGAAGGAAAATGTCAATGCGGGAACATTTATGGCAACATCCAAAGGATTTGGATTTGTGCGGGTAGAAGGCCAGCCGGACGATATTTTTATTCCGGAATCCGGCTGCTCCAATGCCTATGACGGCGATGAAGTCATGGTACAGATCTACAAGGATTCGAAGAATGGAAAGCGAAAAGAAGGCCAGATCATCCGCATCCTGAAACGTGCCAATACGACGGTTGTCGGCACATTTATGCGAAATAAACATTATGGTTTTGTCGTGGTAGACCGTGAGAAGTTTACGAGTGATGTCTATATTCCGAAGGGAAAGACGAAAGAGGCAGAAACCGGTGAAAAAGTCGTTGTGGAAATTACAGATTTTGGTAGTGAAGAAAAGAGCCCGGAGGGGGTCGTGACGGAGATTCTTGGACATGCCGATGATCCGGGAATTGATATTTTATCCATTGTGCGCGGCTACGGCATACCGGAGGAATTTCCGGAAGAAGTGCTGCGGGAACTTCCGCATATCCCGGAGAAAGTGGATTCGACGGATATTGCAGGACGAATGGATCTGCGTGACCGGATGACCGTGACGATCGATGGTGAAGATGCGAAAGATCTCGATGATGCGATTACGTTACACAAAGAGGAAAACGGAGGTTATGAACTGGGTGTGCATATTGCGGACGTCAGTCATTATGTCAAAGAGGGTTCGCCGCTTGATAAAGAGGCATTGAACCGCGGAACCAGTGTGTATCTTGCGGACCGTGTTATCCCGATGCTTCCGCGAAAACTGTCCAATGGAATTTGCTCATTAAATCAGGGAGTGGACCGGCTTACACTCAGCTGTATCATTCATTATGATGCGAAAGGGCATATTAAAGATTACCGGATCGGAGAATCGGTGATCTGCGTAGACCGCCGTATGAGTTATACGGACGTCAATGCTATTGTGACCGATCATGATGAAAAAACGATGGCAGAATACGAAGCTTTCGTGCCGATGTTTGAGCAAATGAAAGAACTGGCTGCAATCCTGCGGGCAGAGCGAAAAAAACAGGGCTCGATCGATTTTGATTTTCCGGAATGTAAACTGATTCTTGATGATGAAGGGCATCCGATCGATATCGTGCCATATGACCGCAATTTTGCGACCAAGATCATCGAGGAATTTATGCTTGCGGCAAATAAAGTGGTTGCCGAAGACAGTTTTTGGAAAGAACTTCCGTTTTTATATCGTACTCACGAATATCCGGATCTGGAAAAAATCCGGGAGCTGGCAGCTCTGGCACACAGTTTCTCCCATACCTTAAAAGTGGGACAGCAGGAAGTGCATCCACGGGAAATCCAGAAATTGATGGAAAGTATCGAGGGGACGGAAGAAGAGACATTTTTGAGTCGGCTTACCCTGCGCGCG
Organism: uncultured Roseburia sp.; assembly: GCA_900539115.1. Lineage (GTDB taxonomy): Bacteria > Bacillota > Clostridia > Lachnospirales > Lachnospiraceae > Eubacterium_F. Next base: position 1,933 of record UQAQ01000013.1, on the reverse strand, counting down.
ATGAAACGTGCCAAATACGAGCCGGAAAATGAGGGACATTTTGGCCTTGCAACCAAATATTACTGCCATTTCACTTCGCCGATCCGAAGATATCCGGATCTTCAGATTCACCGTATTTTAAAAGAAAGTTTCAAAAAAGGTCTTTCTCCAAAACGGCAGGAGCATTATCAGGAGATTCTTTCGGGAGTGGCAAAATCCTGCAGCAGCCTGGAACGGCGCGCAGACGATGCCGAGCGTGAAGTGGACAAGATGAAGAAGACCGAATTTATGCAGTCTAAGATAGGAGAATGTTATGAAGGTGTGATCAGTGGTGTGACATCGTGGGGCATTTATGTGGAATTGCCAAATACGATCGAAGGAATGATCCGTCTCGCAGATCTTACGGACGATGTATACGAATACGATGCCGCCAATTACCGTGTTGTCGGCACGTACAGTGCGAAAGAGTACCGTCTGGGGCAGAAAATGCGAGTGCAGGTCGTACGCGCAGACAAAAATCTGCGAACCATTGATTTTTTGCCGGAAAATATGGAAAAGAGGGAAGAAGATGAGTAAAGAAAGTATTCGATTGATTGCCAATAATAAAAAAGCGTGGCATGATTATTTTATTGAAGAAAAATACGAAGCCGGGATCGAACTGCATGGAACGGAAGTGAAATCCATGCGAATGGGACATTGCAGCATTAAAGAATCTTTTATCCGCGTGGAAAAAGGAGAAGTATTTATCTATGGAATGCATGTGAGTCCTTACGAAAAAGGAAATATTTTCAATAAAGATCCGCTTCGTGTGCGGAAACTGCTGCTGCATCGCAGCGAGATCCGCAAAATGATCGGTAAAATGTCACAAAAAGGATATACGCTGGTTCCACTCCAGGTATATTTTAAAGGAAGTCTGATCAAAGTGGAGATTGCCCTTGCCAAAGGTAAAAAACTGTACGACAAGCGCGAAGATATCGCGAAGAAAGATCAGCGCCGTGCGGCCGAGCGGGAATTCAAAGTGAGAAATTTGTAATACTTTTGTAATAACTTTGAAAAAAATGCATATACTCTAAACTATGAAAGGAGTATATGTATGATTCAAAAAATAAAGTTATATGGAATAAGTATGGGAGCTGCGGCTGTCATTCTCCTATCAGGAGCATGGAAAAATTTACCGGAAAAAGAACCGGAAGCGACGGAAGCCATCGTGCTGCAGGACGAGGTGACGCAGGAGAACCAGTCGGCTGTCAAGGAAACGCAGGCGAGGAAAGAAGCGGTGAAGTGCTGGTGTGATACGCAGGTGCGCCGGTATTCGGAACAGGAAACTTCGTACGCTGCGGAAGAAAAACAGTTTGAGGAGCAACAGCGGGAACGTGAAGAAAAAGAGCGCAGACGTCGGGAACGCAAACGCCGTGAGGAGAAGAGGCGGCAGGAAGAGCGGCAGATCTTGGAACGGATTGTCGAAGCCGAGGCAGGAGATCAGGATCTGGAAGGCCGGATTCTGGTGGCAAATGTAATTTTAAACCGCGTTCATTCCAATCATTTTCCCGATACCATAAAAGGAGTGGTGTTTGCCAACCGTGCCGGCAGATACCAGTTTTCGCCGGTTTCCAATGGAAGATATTACCGCGTGACGGTTTCGGACAAGACAAAAAAGGCAGTAAAACAGGCGCTGGCGGGAAAGGATATCTCGAAAGGGGCATTGTACTTTATGTGCCGAAGCGCATCTGACCCGAAAAATGTCGCCTGGTTTGACCGGGATCTCACAAAAGTAGCACAGCATGGCTGTCATGAATTTTTCAAATAGTTAGCGTAAAAAAACTTTCGGAAAAATAAATATTGAAAAAGGCAGCTCCTTTGTATAAAGTTTTAAGTGCCGAAACAAAAAACGCAAAGGAGAACTGCCTTATGTATAACAGTATAATCGATTTTATCGAAAATGACACTACCAAAA
>UQAQ01000012.1 GCA_900539115.1 uncultured Roseburia sp. | reverse complement strand
ATAGGAGGTTTTTCTTGTAGCTAAAGCTAATGCGGGTCACACCGGCATAGCCGGTGGTTTATTTTGCTGCGATACAATAAAAAAGGGAAACTTTTGTTTCCCTTTTTGCTTTTTTTGTGATATAATTAAGACAGAGTATTGAAAAGTGTTGGAAAAGGAGGAATTGTATGATTGATGTCACGCGAATGAACGGAAAACAATTTACTTTAAATTCGGATTTGATTGAAACCATCGAGGAAACTCCGGACACGGTACTAACCTTAACTACAGGGAAAAAAATAATTGTAAAAGAAAGTAGACAAGAGGTGAAAAATCTAGTAAAATTGTATCGGAAAGAAATTTTTTCAATACCATTAGATTAAATATAACATTAAGGTGGTGTATTTTTTTGGATTTAGCATCAATTATTGGTATGCTGGGGTGTGCCGCAGCAGTTGTGTATGGAATTGTATCCGGGGATCAGGGATTTGCTGCGCTGGGAAACTTTTATGACTTTTCCTCCATTTTGATTACAATCGGAGGCTCCTTTATGTGTATGCTTACGATGTCAGACAGTATACCGGCATTTTTTAACTCGCTGAAGTCTTTTAAGCTGATTTTAAAAACTCCGGCGACAAAGGAAAGTGAAATTATACATACGATTATTGATCTGGCGAATGTGGCAAGAAAAGAGGGGCTGCTTCAGCTGGAGGAAGCAGCGGCAGATATCGATGATGATTTTTTGAAAAAAGGAATCATGCTGATTGTCGATGGTACCGATCAGGAATTGGTTACCAGCATACTGGATACGGAACTGAGCAGTATTGAACGTCGACACAATAAAGTGATCAGTTTTTGGGATGGATTGGCTGCTATGGGTCCTGCCTGGGGTATGATCGGTACGTTGATCGGTTTGATCAACATGCTGAAACTGCTGGATGATCCAAGTTCAATTGGACCGAACATGGCAGTGGCTTTGGTTACGACGATGTATGGTTCTCTTCTTGCAAACTGGATTTCCATTCCTATCGCAACAAAGCTTCGTGCAATCAATGCGAGAGAGATTATGGAGAAAGAAGTTATCTGTGAGGGAATTCTGTCGATACAGGCTGGAGAAAATCCACGTGTGATTGAGGAAAAACTGAAATCATTCCTTGCACCGAATGTCCGTGACTCTTTTTTGGGAGGCGATGGAAATGAACAAGGTGGTGAAAGCTAATGGCACGAAGAAAGGCGGAAGAGCCGGCATCCATTGAAGGTGGATGGATTAACACATTTGCAGATTTAATGAACTTGTTGCTGTGCTTTTTTGTGCTATTGTTTTCCATGTCAACTGTAGATGCTGACAAATATGAGCAGATCGTTACTTCGTTATCGGAAAGCATTGATATCTTTTCCGATGGCGGGAATGCTGTCGGAGAAGGAGCCTTTGTTTCCAGTGGAACCAGTCAGAAAATTTCCATGGAAGAGTATTTCAATGAATTTGAAAACAGTGGACAGGATCAGGAACTGAAAGACGATTCCACGGAAATCTCGGAGGAAGAAAAGTACAAACAAAAACTGGAAGAGCAGTTAAAAGAGAAGACGGAGGCACTTTATGCAGAAGTGTCCGACAAAGCAGCGGCGAAGAAAATTCAGGATATGGTCAATGTAAATATGGACGAGCAGTATCAATATGTTCAGATTTCATTGAATGGTGCGATTTTATTTGATTCCGGTTCGGATCAGATTAAAAAATCAGCCATCCCTCTTTTGAGCAAAGTAGGCGATATTTTGAAGATATATGATGACCACATGATAAAGATTGAAGGTCATACCGACAATGTTCCGATTTCCAGCAGTACATTTAAAAACAATATGTGGCTGTCTACGGCGAGAGCGACGCAGGTGTTTGAGTATTTTACCAATCAAAAACATCTGGATCCTAAGACGTTAGAGACGACGGGACGAAGTCAGTACGATCCGGTGGCAGATAACAAAACGGAAAAAGGACGTGCGAGAAATCGGCGTGTAGAAATTAAAATATATACCGAAGAGTGATTATGGAGGGTAAAGATGAAAAAGAATATTTTGACAATTATAATCATGGCATCTTGTCTTTTGAATCTTATTCTGACAGCTGTAATCGTATTTGCAGTGGTTCCGACGATGAATAAGACAAGCCAGCTGGTAGACAAAGTTGCTACAGCAATTGATCTGGAAACAGATGAAGAAGCTTCCGGAGATTATTCTATAGATAATCTGGAACCGTATTCGATTGCGTTTGAAAATAAGCAAACGATCAATCTGAAACCGGACGAAGGTGACAACACTTCTCACTTTGCTGTGCTGGAGGGGGTTACCATCTCATTCAATACAGAAGCAGAGGATTATAAAGAAGTTTCAGAATCCGTAAAAGCAAAAGATGTATATATTACAGAAATTGTAAAAGAAACCATTGCAGATCAGAGTATGAAAACATTGGATCAGAATGCAGTTAAAGAACAGGCACTTGCGAAAATTCAGGATTTGTATGGAAGCAAATGCATTGTACGTCTTGCATTAAATGGATTTATGTTCCAGTAGGAATAATAACAAATTTGGAAAGTCAGTGAGGTGAAAGAAAATGGGGGACGTCTTATCGCAAAGCGAAATAGATAACTTACTTTCTGCGTTAAACAGCGGTGAATTTGATCCGACAGATACCGAGGTAGAAGACGAAAAGCAGGTAAAAGATTATAATTTTGCAAGACCATCCAAATTTTCAAAAGATCACTTACGTACTTTAGTATTTATCTTTGAACATTATGCGCGTTTGTTATCGACAAATCTGCCGGTGTATCTGCGGAGAAATGTTCAAGTGGAAGTAATGCATGCGGAAGCAGCAACGTTTCAGGAGTTTTCGAATTCGTTGTCAAATCCGGTTCTCTTAGGTGTTGTCAATTTTACACCTTTGGAAGGGACGATCATCATTGAGATGGCGAGCAGTCTTGGATATACGATAGTAGATCTGATGCTTGGTGGAAGTGGGGTTCCTTTGGATAAGCCAAGAGAGTTTACAGAGATTGAATTGTCAATTATTCAAAGGATCATGGCAGTTTGCACAAATCTCTTGATTGAACCGTGGGCGAATGTGCAGAGCATCAATCCCACATTAGAAAGAATTGAGACAAACTCGCAGTTTGCACAGTTTGTCTCGCCAAACGAAATGACTTCCATTGTCACGATGAATATTAAAGTTGGTGATGTTGAAGAAGTGATGAATATTTGTATTCCATATACGGTAGTAGAGCCGGTTATTGATAAGATCAATACGAAATACTGGTATTCTACAGCTGAAATAAAAGACGATGATAAATATCGTGAATTAATCGAAGACAATATTCATAAAGCCAAAATCCCGGTGCGTGCGATTATGGGACGCAGTGCCATATCGGTAAACGATTTTATTCATTTACAACCGGGGGATATCATTAAGTTAAATACCAAGATAGAAGATGAAATGGATGTCTATGTTGGTAATATCAAGAAATTTTCTGCATTACCGGGTGCCCATGATGACGCCTATGCAGTTAAGATTAAATCAGTCTACAGAGAGGAGTAAGAATGCATGGATGGAATGTTATCGCAAGAGGAAATCAATGCGTTATTAGGAAGTATGGGCGATTCTGCTGAGAATACTTCCGATGTGGCAGCAAGTGAGCCAACACCGGCTGCGGCAGACTCTAACGAACGTTTGTCTCCGGAAGAAAGTGATGCTCTAGGGGAAATTGCTAACATCAGCATGGGTACGGCGGCAACAACGTTGTCGATTTTGGTAAATAACCGGGTAGAGATTACAACTCCCAAATTATCTTATGTTACCTTGGATGATCTGAAAGAGCAAAATCCTGCACCATGTGTCTTTATATATATATCTTACCGAACCGGCTTGGAAGGAAAGAATATTTTGGTATTAAAAGAACATGATGTAAAAGTTATTACAGATTTGATGATGGGCGGTGATGGCACAAATACAGATGCCGAATTAACGGATCTTCATTTAAGTGCGATCAGTGAGGCGATGAATCAGATGATGGGATCGGCGGCGACATCAATGTCATCAATGATCAATGAAAAAGTGGATATCAGCCCGCCAAGTTCGACAAGAGTTGATTTAGCTAACACTATGATGGAAGACGGCTTACATGACATGGTTGGTCAGACCTTTGTTCAGGTTTCATTCCGAATGACAATCGGCGATCTGGTCGATAGTGAAATCATGCAATTGTATCCGTTTGATTTTGCAAAACTCATTTATACCAGATTCCGAAGTACGATGGAAGGTGGTATGGAAGAAACGGCAGCTTCTGAACCGGAACCAGCACCACAACCGGAACCTGTTGCCGCACCGGTACAGCAGCCGGAGCCAATGCAGGCAGTACCGGTATCACAAATGAATCCACAGATGGCACCCCAGCAGCCTATGATGGGAATGCAACAGCCGACGATGAACGGTGCTATGCCGATGTACAATATGCCAATGCAGAATGTACCGATTCAGCCGGCACAATTTCAAAATTTTGCACCGAGTCAGAACCTAGATGGTATCGCTCCGGAAAATATTGATTTGATCATGGATGTTCCGTTGGAAGTCACAGTGGAACTTGGAAGGACAAGCAAGTCGATCAAAGAGATATTGGATTTTTCACCGGGTACGATCATTGAACTGGATAAACTGGCAGGTGAGCCAATTGATGTTTTAGTAAATGGAAAATTTGTCGCAAAAGGCGAAGTTGTGGTAATTGAGGAAAACTTCGGTATTCGCGTGACAGAGATTATCAAAGATTAATATAATGGAGGAATATGAACAATGGCAAAAAGTATTTTGATATGTGATGATGCTGCATTTATGCGAGTTATGATCAAGGATATTTTGACAAAAAACGGATATGAAGTAGCTGGAGAAGCGGAAAATGGATTGAAAGCTGTCGAAAAATACAATGAGACCAAACCGGATCTTGTTATGATGGATATCACGATGCCGGAAATGGATGGAATTCAGGCATTAAAGAAAATTAAAGAAGCAGATGCTTCTGCCAATATCATTATGTGTTCCGCTATGGGACAGCAGGCTATGGTAATTGAGTCCATTCAATCCGGAGCTAAGGATTTTATCGTAAAACCTTTCCAGGCGGATCGTGTATTGGAAGCAGTAAAAAAGGCAATTGGATAAATGCTTAACAATATTTTACAATTGATCACTGCATTGTTTGTGTTCGTATTGGTTTTGGCGCTTACCTATTTTGTTACAAAATGGATTGCCAAATCCGGTGCGATGCAGTATCGAGCAAAAAATATTAAAGTGATTGAGACATATAAGATTGCCCCATCCAAATACATTCAGATTATCCAGATTGGGAAAAAGCAGTATGCCATTGGGGTAACCAAAGAGCAGATCACGTTTTTGTCGGAGTTAGAGGAAGACCAGCTGGAGATTCCGGAAGAATTCGGAAATACAGTGGGAGATACTTCGTTTAAAGAAGTGATGAAAAATATGCTTTCGAATGTAAAAAACAGAGATGACAAGAAATAAGAAAAGGTTGGTATTATGAGAACACACAGGAGATTTTTTTGGATTTTAACTAAGATGATGTCTCTGGTTTTGGCACTATGTATATTGACCTTTTTTTCTGGTACAATCGTTTGCGCAAAACCGGATTCGAATTCTCATGTTGATGAGATAGAAGGAAGTAGTACGGCGGGAACGTCTGATCCGGAAGACCCGGAAGATTTTGAATTTAACATTACCTCCAATGCGGGAAGCAGCAGTTTGTCAGCAAGTTTGCAGATGCTTCTTGTATTGACTGTGCTTGCACTGGCACCATCGATCATTATAATGATGACATCATTTACAAGAATTATCGTGGTGCTTCATTTTGTGCGTTCTGCATTGGGAACACAGACGAGTCCGCCAAATCAGGTTTTGGTGGGGCTTGCTTTATTTCTGACACTGTTTATCATGTCACCGGTCATTACACAGATCAATACGGACTGTGTTCAGCCGTATGAACAGGGACAGTTGACGCAGGAAGAGGCACTTAATGCGGGATTGAAGCCAATTCGTGAGTTTATGTTTAAACAGACAAACCGTTCCGATATACAGTTGTTTTTGGAGATAGAAGGAAAAGAAAGCGAGATTCAGACCGAAGATGATGTGCCGACAATGGTTTTGATGCCGGCATTTATGATCAGTGAATTGAAGACCGCATTTATCATTGGATTTTTGATTTATCTTCCATTTATTGTAATTGACATGGTTGTCGCGTCAACCCTTATGTCAATGGGAATGATGATGCTTCCACCGACCACGATTTCTATGCCGTTTAAGATCTTATTATTTGTTTTGGCAGATGGATGGAATCTTGTGATCGGCCAGCTGGTTCAGACCTTTTATTAGAGCCGCTGGGAGAGTGGAAGAATATAGAGAAGAAAGGTTAGGTGAGACAGCATGACAGAAGCAGATCTGATTGAAGTATCGACACAGACAATCTGGGCGATCATCAAGTGTTCGCTTCCTTTGCTGCTTGTATCGTTGATTGTCGGATTGATCATTAGTATTTTTCAGACAGTAACTTCGATACAGGAGCAGACGCTTACCTTTGTGCCAAAACTTTTGGCGATATTTATTACCCTTTTGCTGACAGGAAATTGGATCATGCAAAGCTGTGTGGAATTTTTTACCACATTATGTGAAAATTTTTATACGTATGTCAAATGACAAAAGTAAGAAGGTTTCGGTGATTGAGGAGGAGAGATTATGAGCTTTACGGTAGAACATGTGGAATTTTACCTTTTGGTTCTCATTCGGATCACGTCGTTTGTGATCGGAGCTCCTATCTTTGGATATCAGACGATTCCAATGAAAATACGGCTGGCCATCGGTATGGTTTTATCGCTTGCAGCGATTCAGACGGTACCCGTCATTGAATTGAATTATGTGGGAATCCTTGGATTTTCTGTTTTGGTATTGAAGGAGATGATCGTAGGACTTACGATTGGGTTTATGTGTAATATGTGTACATATATTGTCTCGTTTGCCGGACAGTTGATGGATATGGAAATGGGATTGTCGATGGCAAGCACATTTGACCCACTGACCAACATTCAGATTTCCATCAGCGGAAATTTGTACGTGTATCTGGTAATGTTGATGATGCTTATCAGCAATATGCATTATAAGATACTGCAGGCAATCTTAGATACGTTTACCTATTTTAATGTGGGACAGGCTGTATTTGATGGAAACCTGCAGGAGACAGCAGTAGAATTTATCGTCAACTTTTTTCTCGTTGGCTTCCGCATCGTGCTTCCGGTATTTGCCTGTATGCTTGTGATCAATGTCGTACTTGGTGTTCTGTCGAGGGCGATTCCGCAGATGAATATGTTTGTCGTCGGAATCCAGATCAAGGTTTTGGTCGGTATCGTAATTTTGCTGATTATTGTGCCTACCATACCGACAATCGCTAATTTTGTATTTGAGACAATGCAGGACATTGTTGTAAAATTGTACAACTCTTTTACTCCAACTTAAGAATGGAGAATGAATTATGTTAAAATATGAACTCCAGTTTTTTGCCAAAGAAGGAGAAGGCGGCGAAAAAACAGAAGATGCCACTCCGAAAAAATTGGAAGATGCCAGAAAAGAAGGACAGGTTGCCAAAAGCCAGGATATCGGTGTCGCTGCGATCTTATTGATCTTTTTTGCGGCAGTCCGCGTATTTGGCGGCTTTTTGTATCGGACACTGCTCGAGACATTTCATTTTTTGTATGAAGCCATCCCACAGTATGCCGGCGATTTTAATGGAGCCCGATCCATGAATCTTATGATGTATTGTGGAAGACAAACCCTTTTGCTGGCAGGACCCATTATGGCGATTTTGCTGGTTGTCGTAATCATTGTCAATGTGGCACAGGTTAAATGGCAGCCGACAATGAAACCACTGCAGCCAAAATTTTCCAAGATCAGTCCGGTTTCCGGTATGAAACGGATGTTTTCCAAGGACAAGATCTTTGATCTGGTAAAAGCAATTGCCAAATTACTCGTGTTGTTTTATGTGATCTACAACGAGTTATCCGATGAATGGGGAATGATTGTCAATATTTACAGCCTTGATCTGACATCGGCTTTACAATTATTGGTAAACACGGTTATTAATATTGGCTTAAAGATAAGTTTCGTCTTTTTGATTCTTGCTGCCGTTGATTACTATTATCAGCGGAGAAAATTTAAAAATGATATGAAGATGACAAAGCAGGAAGTAAAAGAGGAATATAAAAACACAGAGGGAAATCCGCAGATCAAAAGCCGTATCCGAAGTAAGATGCAGGAGGTTTCCAGGGCGCGTATGATGCAGAGCGTGCCGGAGGCAGACGTAGTTATCACGAACCCGACACATCTTGCGGTGGCAATCAAATATGATAAAGATCTTGGCGAGGCGCCGGTTGTTCTGGCAAAAGGAGCAGACTATCTTGCCGCGAGGATCAAAGATATCGCAGCAGAGAATAAAGTGGAAATTGTTGAAAATAAGCCACTTGCCCGAATGCTGTACTACAATGTAGAAATAGGAAACCAGATTCCACCGGAACTGTATCAGATGGTGGCAGAGGTATTGGCTTATGTTTATAGTATACAAGGAAAAATATAAAAGAAAATCAGAACCAAGGAGGTGGAATGATAAATGAAAAAGACGGATATTATTTTAGGATGTTTTGTCCTGATTCCTATTTTGTGCCTGATCATTCCGGTTCCATTGGTATTATTGGATGTGTTATTTACCGCAAACATTGGAATTTCGATGTTGGTGCTTTTCAATGCGTTGTTTGCAAAAGAGCCTTTGGATATGTCATCGTTTCCAACCCTTTTGCTGCTTACGACGTTATTTCGTCTGTCATTAAATGTTAGTTCCACCCGTAATATTTTGTTAAATGGAGAAGCCGGAAATGTCGTAAATACTTTTGGTAATTTCGTAGGTGGCGGTAACTTAGTCGTAGGAGCGGTTGTATTTATTATTTTGATCATTGTGCAGTTGATGGTCATCAATAAAGGTTCGGAACGTGTTTCCGAAGTAACGGCTCGATTTACACTGGATGCGATGCCCGGAAAACAGATGGCGATCGATGCCGACTTAAATACCGGTGCCATTACGGACGAGGAAGCCAAAGTCAGACGTGAAAAGATTCAGGAAGAGGCAGCGTTTTTTGGTTCCATGGATGGTGCTACCAAATACGTAAAAGGAGATGCTACAGCCGGTCTTTTGATCACGGTGATCAACTTTGTCGGCGGTCTTGCTATCGGCGTATTGATGAATGGAATGGATGCTGCAGCGGCATTGCAGACATATTCCATCTTAACAATTGGTGATGGACTTACGAGCCAGATTCCTTCTTTGATGATTTCATTGGCAACCGGTGTTTTGGTGACGAAAGGTTCGAAAGAAGCTGATATCAGTGGAATTTTGCAAAAACAACTGTTTTCCACGCCGAAGGTACTGTTGATCGCAGGGTGTGCCCTGATTGGTCTTGGAGTATTTACTCCGATGAATATTATTATATTTTCCGGGTATGGAATATTATTTATCGTGACAGCACGGATTATGAAAAATGAACTGGAAATGGAAGAAACGGATGCACAGGTGGATGAAGAGGAAGAGAGTGCCGAGGAGATTCGAAGGCCGGAAAATGTTACTTCTCTCTTGAAAGTGGATGCCATCGAACTGGAGTTTGGCTACGGAATTATTCCTCTTGCAGATGTCAACCAGGGAGGTGACCTGCTTGACCGAGTTGTTATGATCCGAAGGCAGATCGCGCTCGAACTTGGATGTGTGGTTCCTATGATTCGACTGCGTGATAATATTCAGCTGAATCCAAACCAGTATGTAATTAAGATAAAAGGGGTTCCGGTCAGTGAAGGTGAAATTTTGTTTGACCACTATATGGCGATGAATCCGGGTTATGTCGAAGAAGAATTAACCGGAATTCCAACCTTTGAGCCGTCGTATCATCTGCCGGCGATCTGGATTACGGAAGCGCAGCGTGAACGGGCAGAATCCCTGGGGTACACGGTTGTGGATCCACCGTCGATCATTGCGACGCATTTGATGGAAGTAATTACGCAGAATATTCATGAACTGCTTACCAGACAGGACGTTCAGAATCTCATCGACAATGTCAAGGATGCTAATGAGACACTCGTCAGTGAACTGGTACCGAAGATGCTTAGTGTCGGAGAAATTCAGAAAGTATTGCAAAATCTTTTGCAGGAAGGTATTTCCATCCGAGATTTGATCACAATATTTGAAACATTGGCAGATTATGCACCGACGACGCATGATACCGATATTTTGACAGAATATGTAAGACAGAGTTTGAAACGTGCAATTTCAAATAAATATTTTGCAAATAAAGACATGACAAGTGTGATTACGCTCGATCCGAAAGTGGAGCAGGAGATTATGAATTCTGTGAAACAGACGGAGCAAGGTGCGTACCTTGCGCTGGATCCGGAGTATTCCGCAAAGATCATGGAATCGCTGCAGGAACAGACAAGCAAATTGGAAGAATTGGGACATACCCCAATTATCATAACGTCTCCGATCGTTCGTATGTATTTTAAACATCTGACGATGGAACAATTTAAAAATTTACAAGTATTATCATATAATGAGATTGACTCCGATGTAGAGCTTCAATCAGTTGGGATGGTGACCGTTGAATGATTATTAAGAAATATCTGGCAAAGACAGAGACACAGGCAATTGAAATGGCAAAGGAAGATCTTGGCAGCAATGCCGTAGTGATGAATATTAAGAAAATATCGCCGAAAGGTCTTGCGAAACTTTTTATGAAAGGAAAAGTGGAGGTAACTGCGGCTATAGATGAAAATGTGGAATATCGTTCCGCAGAAAAGAATGTGGCAAAGGAAACCGCGGAAACGCCTCGGTTTATTCCGGATATTGTTGCCGATGACAATGCAGAAGCCGGAAAGACGGATTCTATCGAGGAAAAGTTGAACAGTCTTCAAAAGATGCTGGAAAAGCAGATAACGGAAAAAGAGGACAGTCAGTCAACTACAGAAGTAGAACAAAAAGAAAAAGTTTCTTTTTCTGAAAAAAAAGAAGAAGCAGAAAAGAAGGAAGAGCCGGTTTCCAAAGAAGAATATAAGGCACGTGCCTGCAAAGATTTAATCCGCAAACAGATGCGTCAGAGTGAAGTAGAAGATGAACAGATTGATGCGATCATAAAAGAGATTGATGAATCGCTGCCAAAGGATGCGGCGTTGGATCAGATTCTGGCGGCGATGTATCAGAAAATTATTTTGATGTTAGGGCAGCCTTATACACTGGATCAGAAACAGGAAAATAAAAAAGAAACCAAATATGTATTTTTCCTAGGCTCTACCGGAGTGGGAAAAACGACGACAATTGCCAAGATTGCTTCAAAATTGAAATTGGAAAAGAACAAAAAGGTGATTCTCGCGACAGCAGATACGTATCGTATCGCAGCGGTGGAACAGTTGAAAACGTATGCTAATATCTTAAGCGTTCCTTTGAAGGTCATTTATACGCCGGAGGAATTAGGCGAGATGAAAGAAGAGATGGAAGACTATGATATTTGTCTGATTGATACGGCCGGATGTTCCCATCGAAATAAAGAGCAGCTGAAAGATATTCAGAAACTGCTGGAACAGATTCCGATCACCAGCAGGGAAGTGTATCTTGTTTTAAATGCGGCAACCAAATATCGAGATCTGAAAGAAATTGCCGATGTTTATAAAGAATTGACGGATTACAGTATTATTTTCACAAAGTTGGATGAAACTTCTTCTGCAGGTGTCATGCTGAATATGCGTTTGTATACAAAACGCCCGCTTTCCTATGTAACGTGGGGACAAAATGTTCCGGACGACATTGGAAAAGTAGATGCACAGAAGATTGCGAAGAAGCTGTTAGGAGGGAAGCTATAGTGGATCAAGCGGAAAGATTAAGAAATATAATAAAGAAACAGGAGCTCCCTCCCGTTCAGAAACCGGTTGCGAAAGTGATCACTGTTACGAGTGGAAAGGGAGGAGTTGGAAAATCCAGCATCTCTGTTAATTTGGCGATACAGTTAAGTCGCATGGGAAAACGGGTTGTTATTTTTGATGCAGATTTCGGACTTGCCAATATTGAAATCATGCTTGGTCTGCATCCGCGGTATAATTTGGCAGATATGATGTATCGTGGGAAAACCTTGAATGATATTATTACGTACGGACCGGAAAATGTGGGGTTTATTTCCGGCGGTTCCGGCATACAAGAATTGGCAAATTTATCCAGAGAACAGATCATTACCCTGATTCAGAAGTTAAATGAACTGGATGAGTTTGCAGATGTCGTTATTGTTGATACCGGTGCAGGGATCAGTGATACAGTGCTGGAATTTGTGGCAGCAAGCGAAGAAGTTCTTCTGGTGGCTACTCCGGAGCCGACTTCGATCACAGATGCGTATGCGTTATTGAAAACATTAAACAAAAAAGCAACCTATCGCAAAGAAAAAACGGTGGTTAAGATGATAGCAAATCAGGTACATGGAAATCGGGATGCGAAAGAATTGTTTGAAAAACTGGGTATGGTAGTAGCTAAATTCCTGGATATTGAAGTGGAGTACCTTGGATCGGTTCCCTATGACCACAATATGCAGAAGGCGATCATGAAGCAGACACCGATCAGTATTCTGGATTCTTCCTGCAATACGGCGCGTGCGGTAAATCAGATTGCTAATACATTGGAGCATAATATGGAGAAAGAATCCGAACATGTAGGAATCGTAAAATTGTTTTCTAGTGTGATACGGATGAGATTTATGAAGTGAAGAAATGGAGAGGGTTATGCAGAAAAATATTATTTCCATTGGAGACCGGATTGAGTTGGTACAGATCAGGAGTGCTCTCCGTGCAAAAGTATCAGATTCGCGCTATGCCAGCCAATTGTTGGATTATGACGGAATACGTACCATTAAGATTTCTATGCCAATTTACGAAGGAAAAATGGTCCCGCTTGAGGTGAATGATGTGTATGAATTGTGCTTTTTTGCTTCCAAGGGGATGTACCGCTGTCAGGCAAAGATTATGCGACGGTACCGCGAGAGAAAATTGTTTGTATTGCAGATGCAGATGACTTCGCAATTAACCAAATTTCAAAGAAGAGAGTTTTATCGGCTGGATTGCATGCTGGATTTTGAATACCGCGTTGTAAGCGAAGAAGAGAAAGCATTGCAGAATCTTTTAATGACGGATGCGTTTTCGGATGAAACAGCAAGACAAATATATGAAAAGAAACTAAAAGATATGAGGCAAAACTGGGAAGACGCCAGAATGACAGATATTAGCGGAGGCGGCATGCGGTTTCAGTGTGATGAAGAACTGGAGTCACATGCTTGTTTAAAGGCAAAAGTGCCGCTGAATGGGGCGATGGGAATTGAATTTATTCAATGCAATGCTACTGTTATCGAGACCATTACATTATCCAATGGAGCTAAATCATATGAAGCCAGATGTCAGTTTGAAGCAATGGATAAACAAACACGGGAAAAGATTATAAAATATATTTTCGAAGAACAAAAACGTCGAATAAGAAAGGACTAAATGTTTGATGAAAAAAATTTTGGTAATTGATGACTCTGCACTTATGAGAAGGGTCATGTCTGATATAATAAATACAGATTCCGAAATGTGTGTGACAGATACCGCAGAAAATGGGGTTGCTGCCGCAGAATTGTTGAAACAGGGAAAAGAATATGAATTAATTTTGTTAGATATTAGTATGCCAAGGATGGATGGTTTGAGCTTTTTGAAATATTTAAACGAAAAAGAAATTCATATCCCCGTTTTGGTAGTAAGTTCTCTTGCCAGCAAAAGTACAGAAGAGACAATTCAAGCCCTTGAACTGGGAGCTTACGATTTTGTAAAAAAACCAAGCCGGACTTTAGGGAAGGAAGAAGATTTCCCTAAACAGTTGCTTGCAAAAGCAAAATGTGCGTTTACCATTCAGCAGGCAAAGCCCGTAAAGAAGAAAGAGAAAAAGCGGGTGGCGGACAGCCGGCCGGTAAAAAAACAGACGGATGGCGGGAAAACTACAAAACGTGTGCAGACCTGCGAATTTGCAGTGATTGCTTCTTCGACGGGAGGCCCCAAGGCACTGCAGTCAGTTGTACCAAAACTGCCAAAGACATTTCCATGTCCCCTGGTAATTGTACAGCATATGCCAACCGGTTTTACAGCTTCGCTGGCAAAAAGGCTGGATGAGATGTCTGCTTGTAAAGTTTTGGAAGCGGAAGACGGTATGGAAGTGGAAACAGGAAAAGTATATGTTGCCAAGGGAGGATACCAGCTTCGCGTGGAAAAAGATAACCGAGAGAAGATGGCTTTTTCTGTTAAAAAAGAGCCGATTCGAAATGGATTACGCCCTTGTGCGGATGTTTTTCTGGAATCCCTGCTTGATTCACCGTATCAGCGCATTTTATGTACGGTATTGACAGGAATGGGAAACGATGCGACACATGGTTTGGAACAATTGAAAGAGAAGAAGGAAATTTATGCAATCGGGCAGAGCGAGAGGACCTGTGTAGTATATGGGATGCCGTTTGCGCTTGAGAAAGCCGGATTGAGTGATGAAATATTGGATTTAGAGCAGATTGCAGATGCGATGTTTAAGAGAATGAGATGATTTTAAACAGGTGACATCGGAATGGAGGAAATCATGGATACAAGTCAATATCTGGAATTATTTATTGATGAAACAAAAGAACATTTACAGTCGTTAAATGAGCACATTTTGGAGTTGGAAAAGGAACCGGAGGATACCGATACCATTAATGAGATTTTCCGTGCCGCGCACACGTTAAAGGGAATGGCGGGTACCATGGGATATACCAGAATGCAGCGTCTGACACATGATCTGGAAAATGTATTTCAGGAGATCCGAAACGGAAATATGAAAGCAAATGCAAAACTTATCGATATTTTGTTTCGTGGTTTGGATGCACTGGAAGGGTACCTGGAAATTATTTCCACTACCGGCGCCGAAGGAACCGAAGACAATGAAGATATTATAAAAGATTTGGATGAACTGGTAAAAGAAGGAACCGGAAAAGCGTCAAACGGTGAGGCGAAAGAAGAAAAGGAGAAAGCAGCTCCGGCACAGCCACAGACGGCAGGTTCAGATAAAGACAAATTCCGCAATATCCCGGTTTCTGAGTATGAAATTGTAGCGATGGATAATGCAAAGCAAGAAGGTCAGAATATTCTTGGAATCACAGTGTATCTGCAGGAATCCTGTGTTTTGAAGGCTGCACGTGCATTCCTTGTATTCAAGTCGGTTGAAGACAAAGGCGAATTGATTAAATCCGTTCCTACGACAGAGCAGATTGAAGATGAAGAATTCGATTTTGATTTCAGCTGGATTTTAGCGACCAAAGAAGATAAAGAAACGATTAAAAAATTGATCATGAATGTATCAGAGATTGCAGATGTAGCAATTGATGAGTTTACCTATTCTGCAGAACAACCGGAAGAAAAGCAGGAAGAAAAAACAGTAGCGGCAACCGCTGTGACACCGAAGGAAGAAAAGAAAGAAGCACCGAAAAAACCTGTCACAAAGGGAAAGGTAGCAAGTCGTTCCGTTCGTGTGGATATTGATAAACTGGATGTTTTGATGAACCTTGTCAGTGAGTTGATCATTGCGAAAAATGCATTGGTTTCTGTATCTTCTGTAGAGGGAGCTGCTGACTTGTCATCGAATTCCACATTTAATGAGAATATCGAGTATCTTGAGAGAGTAACGACAAATTTGCATGAGTCCGTTATGAAAGTTCGAATGGTTCCGATCGAAAGTGTGGTAAATCGATTCCCGCGTATGATTCGTGATTTGAACCGTAAATTGAATAAAAAGATGGAACTTTACATGACTGGTGAAGATACGGAACTTGATCGTACGGTAATTGATGAATTAGGAGATCCGCTGATGCATCTCCTTCGTAACTCGGCAGACCATGGACTGGAGAGCAATGAAGAACGTGTTCGCCTCGGAAAGCCGGAAGTTGGATCTATTTATTTGGATGCTTACCAGGATGGTAACAATGTCACGATCGAGGTTCGCGATGATGGAGCCGGTATTAATATAGAAAAAGTTAAAAACAAAGCAATTGAAAAAGGAACAATCACTGAGCAGCAGGCAGAGACGATGTCAGAGAAAGACTTTATCGATTTATTGTTCCGTCCAAGTTTTTCAACCGCGGATAAGATCTCAGATGTATCCGGACGAGGGGTAGGTCTTGATGTGGTAAAGACGAAGATTGAATCGTTAGGTGGAAGTATTGAGGCGAAGACCGTAAAAGGCGAGGGAAGTACCTTTACGATCCAGCTTCCATTGACCCTTGCCATCATTCAGGCACTTATGGTAGAAGTTGGAAAAGAAAAATATGCGATTCCTCTTGGAAATATTGATACAATTGAAGACATTTCACTTGATGAAATCAAACTGGTACAATCCAAGGAAGTGATTCATCTGCGTGGTAGCGTGATTCCTATTGTGCGCATGAATGAAGTGCTTGAGATGGAAGAATATGAGCGCGATCCGGAAAGCAGATCCATGGTCGTTGTGGTGGTAAAAAAAGGAGATCAGAGACTTGGACTCGGTGTGGATAACCTTCTTGGACAGCAGGAAACAGTTATCAAGTCGATGGGACATCATATTACAAATGCCAAATTGTTCAGTGGTGCAACTATTTTAGGTGATGGTGAAGTTGCCCTGATCTTAGATACAAATACTTTGGTATAAGAATGGAGGATGCGAAAATGGATGCTATGACAAATGAAACAACAACAGAAGAAATTCAATATATTGTCATTCGTTTGGGCGAAGAACAGTATGGAATTAATATCGGATATGTGGATAATATTGTCAGAATGCCGCGGGTAACCCGTGTACCAAAATCCCAGCCATATTATATTGGCGTGATCAATCTGCGTGGAGAAGTGGTTCCGGTAATGAGTCTCCGCAAACGGTTTGACCTGGAAACAGATGAGTATACCGGTGCAACCCGTATCATTATTTTGAAATTAAAAGACCAGTCCATGGTTGGCGTGATCGTAGATGAAGTAAAAGAAGTTGTGAATCTGGATCCGGAAACCATTGAAAAACCAAACTTCAAATTGGATGAAAGTAATGCTTCCTATTTGGCTGGAATCGGAAAAAATGGAGAAAGTCTTATTTCTCTTCTGAACATTGAAAATGTGGTAGGAGAGACCAAGACAGCATGAGTAATATGATTCGAGTGGGGATGGCCGATTATAAATTGTGCCGTCCGCCGCAAAAAATATCAACACTCGGTCTGGGATCCTGTCTTGGTGTGATCCTGTATGATCGGAGATCAAAGATATGCGGACTGGCTCATGTTATGATGCCAAGCAGTCAATTGATTCGAAAAAATGCCAATCGTATGAAGTTTGTTGATACCTGTTTAAAGGACATGTTTGAAGAACTGTTAAAACAGGGAAGCCGAAAGGAAAATATGATTGCAAAGATGGCGGGCGGTGCGCAGATGTTTGTAAATCAGAACACGCATAATATGCTCAATATCGGTCAGCAGAATATCCAGGCGGTTCATGAACTTCTGGCAGAATGGAACATTCCGCTTGTGGCAGAGGATGTCGGCAACAATTATGGTCGTACGATTGAGTTCGATCCTGCGACGGGGGAACTTATGATTCGTTCGATTGGTGTAGGAGATACGGTCATATAGTATCATATTAAAGAAAGATAAGGGGCAAAAGAATGAAATATCGTTTTATTCCGGCATGTGTTATGCTGACAGCAGGTTTGGTATGTTGTATTATGAGTATTGTACAAAGATGGGATGTTACATATAGTCTTATTGCTCTGCTGATCGTGTTAATCTTGTTTTATATCCTCGGTCAGATCGCTGCACAGGTGATCGGAAAAGTGATTGCCGATCATGAAGCAATGGTAAAGGCAGAGGAAGAGCGGCTTCGCAGGGAAGAAGAACTTGCGGCGGAAGAAGCAGAAAAAGAGAACGCAGAACAGGAAGATAATGAAGCGGAAACATTGTGAGGGGGTCTCCCTAAGTGAGTGAGGAACTTGTATGGCGATGAAAGAAGAACAGAAAAAAAAGTTATGGGATGCATATAAAAAGAATAAAACTCCCGAAATACGCGAGCAGTTAATAATTGAATATGCAAATCTGGTTAATCTGGTGGCTGGCCGTATGGGGATGTATCTTGGCTATACGGTCGAATACGATGATCTTGTTGGTTATGGTATCTTTGGACTCATCGATGCCATTGACAAGTTCGATTTAACAAAAAATGTAAAATTTGAAACGTATGCAAGTCTTCGTATCCGCGGATCCATCTTAGATCAAATCCGCAAGATGGACTGGGTTCCCAGAACACTTCGTCAGCGTCAGAAACAGATGGATTCTGCAGCGGCAAAGATCGAGGACAAAGAGGGAAGACCGGCGACAGATTTTGAAATTGCAAAAGAATTAAACATTGCAGAAGAAGAATACAGTGGGTGGAAAAGTGAGATTCAGCTTGCAAATATGATCTCGCTGGATGATTATCTGGAACAGAGTGGAGATGCTAATATTGAGCCGGGAGGTTCACAACGGTTTGAACAGCCGGAAAAAGCAATTGAAAAAGAAGAACTTAAGCAAATGCTTGCAGAAGCATTAAAGACATTAACAGAAAAGGAATGCAGTGTGATCACACTTTACTATTATGAAGATTTGACACTGAAAGAAATCAGCCGGATTTTAGAAGTTTCAGAATCCAGGGTATCCCAGCTGCATTCGAAGGCATTGCAGAAAATGAGAGGAAAACTGGGCGACAGTGTAGAGTTATTGGCTTTGTTTTGAGACGAGGGTCAGTCTGTCCGGCCGGGATAAAAGAAGGGGGAAATATCATGGAAAAAAATGCATATTTTCAGATTGTTCATAAACCAAAGCGAACCATGATCAAGGTGATACCACCTTCCGAAGGCGGAGAAATGTTCTCTATTGACGAAGTACAGCAGTATTTGGATGCTGTAAATATCACTTCTTATGATCTAAAGGGATTAGATACTTATCTTAAGCAGGGGGAATTCGACAAAGAATATCCTCTTCTTATGACGGAAACACTTCCGGAAGATGAAAAATGTTTTATTACAGTGAACGACGAAGGAACAACGGCAGTTGCTCGTTTTTATCCGGCCTCATCAGAGGGAAAACCAATACAGAAAGAAGATATTTTAGGCGACCTTCGTCTGGCGGGTGTTACTTATGGGATACAGGAAGAAGAAATCGATCGGTTTTTAAAAGAAAAGAGGTATTGTACTGATTATTGTCTGGCAACGGCTAAACTTCCGAGACAGGGGACAGATGCAAAAATTGAATATCATTTTGACGTAAATACGACAGCAAAGCCCAAATTAAATGAGGACGGGAGTGTGGATTTTCATCATTTGGGAAATATTAAACCGGTGGAAAAAGGAGAAAAGCTTGCTACGTTGATACCGGCAGATTTTGGAGAAGCAGGAATTACGGTAACCGGAGAACCGATACCGCCTGCCAAAGTAAAAGTTCTTACCCTTCGGTTTGGAAGAAATATCCGAATAAGTGAAGATAAATGTGAGATTTATTCGGAAGTTTCCGGTCATGTAACACTGGTCGATGATCTGGTTATGGTATCGGATGTCTATGACATTCCGGCTAACGTTGATGTATCTACCGGTGATATCGAGTACAATGGAACCGTGCAGGTAAATGGAAATGTTCTGACCGGGTATATGATCCAGGCGACGGGAGATATTATTGTAAATGGTGTGGTTGAAGGTGCTATTTTGATCGCAGGTGGAAATATTGTCTTAAAGCGCGGAATGCAGGGGATGACAAAGGGAAGTTTGTCGGCTGCGGGAAATATTACTGCAAAGTTTATTGAAAACAGTGAAGTGCGCTGCGAGGGAACATTAATGTGTGATGCTATTTTGCATAGTGATGTCGAATGCAAAAATGATATTTCGGTATTGGGAAGGAAAGGCCTCATCAATGGTGGTCACATCCGTTCGTACACAAATATAGCAGCAACGCAGACAGGGTCACTCATGGGAACAACAACCGTTCTTGAAATTATAATGGATGTAGAAGTGGCGAAACGCTACAATGATCTGCAGAACCGAAGTAATCTTGCCAGAAAGGGACTTCGGCAGATGGACCGTGTTTTGGTCGCAATAAAAAGCAATTTAAAACATGGAAAGAAACTGACCGAAACCCAGATTCAATATTTAAAAATGGCGGCTGTATTAAAACCGAAAATGGTATATGCGTTAGAGCAGATTCAAGAAACGCTGCCGATTATTGAGAAGAAACTGGATACTACGAAAAAGGGAACGATTCGTGTGGAAGGAACGATCAATCCGGGAACGCAGATTATTATTAAAGAGATGTCAAGAATTATCTCGGAACCGGTTTCCCGATGCAAATTTGTGCTAAACGGAGCAGATATCAAGTCTGTTGGTATATAGAGGAAAGGAGAATGTCATATGCCTATTAATTCCATTGATTTAGTGACTCTGCCTTCGCGGTCAGTTGAAGCATCCACGATAGCCGGAAGAGAACAACACCAGATTCAGCATATGGCAGACAGCGGTGCGACGATACTGGAAAAAGAAATCGTGGAGAATCAGCATCGTACGGTGGAGGCAAAAAAAGGTGAAAAGATGAATTTTGACCTCGGTGAATCCGGAAATTCCGGATACCGCCAAAATCGAAAGAAAAAACGCAAGAAAGAAGAGGCGCCGAAAGAAGACAAAAAGATGCCGGGAAGCAGCTTTGATGTAACAATATAAAAACAGGAGAAATAAAATGTTGACAGCGATAGAAATCATAGTACTTATCATAGGTTTTTTGGCAGTCTGCATCAGTTTTTTTGTGGGAAATAACGCAAAGACAGAGCAAATTAGCCATGTGGATGTGCCGAATGAAACGAAAGAACAGTTAAGAAGAGAAATGTCAGATTATCTGGAGGAAAAAAAAGAACAGACGATTTCGGAAACAGAAGAATATCTGAACCGGAAAAGCAATGAAAAAATCATGGAATTCGATGAATTTTCCTCCCAAATTTTGGAAAAGATTGACCAAAATCATCAGGAAGTGGTTTTTATGTATCAGATGTTGTCTGATAAAGAAGAACAGTTAAAAGAGCATTTGAACCATACAAATAAGAAGAAGGAAACACAGGCTGCGGGAATTGAAAAAAAGAAAGAAACTGTACAGAAAAAAATGTCGGAAAAAGAAAAGAAAGCAGATAAAAAGCCGGAAAATTCCAAAGATGAGAAAAATGATCTCAATGCACAGATGCTTGCCTTGTATAAGCAGGGAAAGAGTATCTTAGAGATTTCCAAAATGCTTCATGTCGGTCAGGGCGAGGTGCAGCTTATCGTTTCCTTGTATGGTGGGAAGTAAAGGAGGATACTTGTGAAAAGTAAATGGTTTTTGAGAGGACTGGGTGTGGGCATGATTGTCACAGCCATTCTTTTATGTACAAATTATCGAAAAGAGAACGATCACAGTGATTTGATCAAAGAAGCCAAAAAAATTGGAATGGTATTTCCAAAGGAAGAGACTTCTTCCGTGGAACAGATCCTACCGGAGATTACGCCGGCACCGGTGACGGAAAGTGCGGTCAGTACAACACAGAAAGAAGATTCCAAAAAGAAGGCGGAAAAACAAAAAGTAGAAAATAGTTCCAAAGATATCACATCCGCATCGGCATATCATAAGAATAAACAGAGTTTTGTGGTACGAGAAGGGCTTTTGTCCAGTAGTGTAGCAAGAGATCTGGAAGAACAGGGACTTGTGAAAGATGCGGATGAGTTTGATGCGTATCTTGAGAAAAACGGCTATGCAAAGTATGTGAGAAGCGGGAAATATGATATTCCGAAAGACGCAGATTACAGAACCATCGCCAAAATCATAACAAAGCAAAATTAGGACTTGCTTTTTCTGATTTTATATGATAAAATAAATCGGATTGAAAAAACACGTTGACGGATTTTAGAAAAGGTGCTGCATTCAATGCGGTTTTTCTGAAAGAAGAAGTCATCGGAAGAAAAAACCATATGGAGGTAAGAAAAATGAGTGTTATTTCAATGAAACAGTTATTAGAGGCAGGTGTTCATTTCGGACATCAGACAAGAAGATGGAACCCTAAAATGGCAGAGTACATCTACACAGAGAGAAATGGTATTTATATCATTGACCTTCAGAAATCTGTAGGTAAAGTAGATGAAGCTTACAATGCGATCAAAGACATCGCAGCAGATGGCGGAAACATTCTTTTTGTTGGTACAAAGAAACAGGCACAGGAGTCGATCAAGACAGAAGCTGAGCGCTGCGGTATGTACTATGTAAACGAAAGATGGCTTGGAGGTATGCTTACAAACTTCAAGACAATCCAGACACGTATCAAACGTCTGAAAGCAATCGAAAAGATGTCAGAAGACGGAACTTTTGATGTGCTTCCTAAAAAAGAAGTTATCAACTTGAAAAAAGAATGGGCTAAATTGGAGAAAAACCTTGGTGGTATCAAAGATATGAAAGGGATTCCGGACGCAATCTTTGTTGTAGACCCTAAGAAAGAAAGAATCTGTATCCAGGAAGCTCACATTCTTGGTATTCCATTGATCGGTATCGTTGATACAAACTGTGATCCGGAAGAGTTGGATTATGTAATTCCTGGTAACGACGATGCCATCCGTGCTGTAAAACTGATCGTTTCTAAGATGGCAGATGCAGTAATCGAAGCAAAACAGGGCGAGACATTTGTAGAAGCTGACGTTACAGAAGAAGCAGCGGAAGAATAATCAAGAAAGAAAGGAAGACAAGAAAATGGCTATTTCAGCATCAATGGTAAAAGAGTTAAGAGAGATGACAGGCGCCGGAATGATGGATTGTAAGAAAGCTCTTACAGAAACAGACGGCGATATGGATAAAGCAGTTGACTATCTTCGTGAAAACGGATTGGCAAAAGCTGAGAAAAAAGCAGGAAGAATTGCTGCAGAAGGTATTGTTAAGACAAATATCAGTGCTGATAAGAAAAAAGCTTCTATCGTAGAAGTAAACAGCGAGACAGACTTTGTTGCTAAGAATGAAAAATTCCAGGCATTTGTAGAAGCGGTAGCTGCGCAGGCAATCGATACAGATGCTGCTGATATTGAAGCATTTCTGAATGAGGCATGGGCTGCTGATACAAGCAAGACTGTAAATGAAGAATTGGCTTCTATGATCGCTACAATCGGTGAGAACATGAATATCCGCCGTTTTGAAAAAGTTTCCTGTGACAATGGAATCGTTGTTGATTATATTCACGCAGGTGGAAAAATCGGTGTATTGGTTGCTGCTGAGACGGATAGTACAAGTGACGCTGTTGTTGAATGCTTGAAGAACGTTGCTATGCAGGTTGCTGCTATGAATCCAAAATATCTTTCTTCTGCAGATGTATCTGATGAATACAAAGAGAAAGAGAAAGAAGTTCTTTTGGCTCAGGCGAAAAACGATCCTAAGAATGCTGGTAAACCAGACGAGATCATTGAGAAGATGATCCTCGGACGTCTTAACAAAGAATTGAAAGAAGTATGCTTGACAGAGCAGCTTTATGTTAAGGCAGAGAACAAAGAATCTGTTGCAAAATATGTAGATATGGTAGCAAAAGAAAATGGCTGCAATATCACATTGAAACAGTTCGTGCGTTTTGAGACCGGAGAAGGCCTTGAAAAGAAAAACGAAGACTTCGCAGCAGAAGTTGCTTCCCAGTTAAAATAATTTTCCGGGGGAAATATTCTATAAACTAACAAAAGCCATTGACAGACTGCAGATTGCAGTAGTCAATGGCTTTTTGCTATGGAAAGTAAAATTTATGTTGGCATTTCCGTAAAAATCATGTATAATAGAAATGTATATGTATGCTTACGAAAAAACGATTGGTATTGAGGGTGATTCAATAATGTTTAATAACGGAAGAAAAAATATTTGTGTGATTTTGTGTGATGTGGCAGATCATTATCAGGAGCAGGTTTGTCGTGTGTTGACATCCAATGCACGTGTAAAAGGGTATAATCTTGCGTATTTTTCCTTTTTCTTAACTTATGGTGTAGATACGAAAAATGGACGCGGAGAGGCAAATATCATTAATTTGATCCCCTATGAGAATTTTGATGGTTTTATCATCTGCCATGACACGTTTCAAAATAAAGACGCGGTCAGACAAATGTTCCAATATATAAAAGAGAGAACAAAGGTGCCGGTTATCACACTTCGTCGTCCTTGGGAAGATTATCCTTGTGTTTTGTCAAAGAACGATGGGGCGATCCGCAATCTGGTACAACATTTTGTAGATGTACATGGATTTGAGAAAATCGCATTTTTAAGTGGTCCGAAAGATCACCCGGATGCTATGGAACGATTAAATGAATATAAACAGGGATTGAAAAGCAGAAATATTCCGTATGATGAAAACATGGTTTATTATGGAAATTTTTGGCGCGACCGGGCAAAACTGGCGGCCAGATATTTTGCTTTTGATCTGAAAGAACGTCCACAGGCAATTATGTGTGCTAATGATTATATGGCATTAGCGGTATGTAATGAATTGATCAGCATGGGGATTATGGTCCCGGATGACATTGCGGTAACCGGATATGATGATATCTGGGAATCCACGATTAACATGCCACCGATCACAACAGTGAAAATGCAGGTAGAAAAAATGAGCCAGAAAGCCTTTGAATCATTGGAAAAGATGATGAATGGGGAAGAAGTTCCGAAAGAGCAGAAAGTGGAGACAAAGATTGCTATTCGAAATTCCTGTGGATGTGAGGGTATGGATATTCGGGCGATGTTGAAAAAACGGGTTCGTCAAAGCCAGGAACATGAGAAACTTTTGGAACTTGTTCAAAACAATACATACATGTTTGTAGAAATGTCTGACGTGGCAAGTGCAGAAAATCTGGTAGAACATGTTCGACTGTTGGAGACAGAGGATAATTTTGTAGAGCATTTCTTCATTTGTCTTGGGGAAGGACGCGGTAAGGTTTATCCGAAATATTGTTCGAAAAAACCGGGATATCCGCCGCAAATGAAAGCGATTGGCAGTGTACTGAACCGTCGTGTGATTGATACGGCATGTTTTGATACAACAGAACTTTTGCCGAAAGAAGCGACGACACAGGAACCAATGGTTTACTATTTCTTCCCGCTGCATAATCTGCAGGATACATTCGGCTACTTTGCCATTAGTTATCAGGGAGAGCATAGCTGCGAGCAGACATTCCACAGCTGGATCGCGATTCTTGGAAATGCTTTGGAAAATCTGCGATTGAAGCAGAAAACACATGCTCTTTTGGAAGAATTAAATAATTTATATATTCATGATGCTTTGACCGGGCTTTTGAACCGGCGAGGATATGAAAATGCAACAAGAGAAATGTATAATAAGAGCATTGAGACACACAAAAGCATGGTGGTTTTTTCTATTGACATGGACAATTTAAAGATTGTGAACGACCAGTTTGGACATGCGCAGGGAGATCTTGCTTTGAAGACGATTGCCAATGCGATGGAATACGCAGCTTCGGAGGGCACTATGTGCGCCCGTATCGGAGGAGATGAATTTTCCGCTTTTGGTCTGGATTACGAACAGGAAGAAGCAGAAGAGTTTTTGCGACGTTTTCATGAATATCTTGCAGAATTTAATCATACGAGCCAGCTGCCATATAATGTGTGGTCGAGTTGCGGATATTGTATTATTTCCGGTATTCATGATATGACATTAGAAGAAGCTGTGGTTGAAAGTGATGCAAGGCTATATCAGGAAAAAAGAGAAAAGAAGGAAAAGTTTGTAGAGACGGTTTTGCGAAAAGAAGAAAGCTAAAGAAGCTTGAAAGGAGAAAATGTTGTGAGTGAAAGTACACAAGAGTATCAGAACAAACGCAAAAAACGAATCAAACGAATCAAAAAGATCATAGTTGTGGTTTGTATCATATGCCTGGTACTTCCTTTGATTATGTCGATATTTCTCCTGATTCGTGTGAATCAGATGGAAAATAAATTGAATACGTTATTGTCGGAAGAGGTGTCTCAGCAGGATTCCGGCTCTGGTGATGTCGTTGAGGCAAAAGAGAAACCGGCGACCGGTGGGGCAGTTCAGGCAGGAACCGGTAAAAAAGTGTATCTTACATTTGACGACGGACCAAGTAAAGAGACAGAAAAAATATTGGACATTCTTCAAAAGAGGCAAGTGAAGGCAACATTTTTTTCCATTGGCAGAGACGATACCTTTTCAAAAAAAATGTATCAGCGTATTGTGAAAGAAGGCCATACACTGGGAATGCATTCTTATTCCCACCAGTATAAAGAAATATATCAATCCATGAAATCTTTTCAGGCAGATTATGAGAGAATATCGAATTGCCTGACCGCTGCGACGGGAATTAAGCCATTGTATTATCGTTTTCCGGGAGGAAGTACAGAAGCGGCGGCAAAATTGTCGCTGACTGACCTGGATGTTTATTTTAGTGCACAGGGAGCTTCGTATTTTGATTGGAATGTGATTGCGGCAAACAATACAACGGATGATGTTTCAGTAAATAAGATGGTTGATAGTGTTATGAATGGTGTGGGTTTATATGATACTTCAATTGTTTTGATGTATGATTCTGCGGATCGTAAGATGACAGCAAAATCATTAGATAAGATATTGGAACGATTGATAAACGATGGATATGAGATACTTCCGATTGATGAAAATACAATTTCCATTCATCATTCGTAAGAGATAGATTAATAACAGGAGGATATAGCATGAGCTTTTTTAAAGAGTTAAAAGAAGATATTGTACAGTCTGTAAATGAACTTGGCGATTCTTTGGAAGAAAAAGTCGATGACCTGAATGCAGAAGAAACAGAGGTACCGGAAGCAGAGATGGAAGTGTTGGCAGAACCGGAGACAGAATTTTCAGAAGAATCTGCAGAAGAGACGGCTGAGGTGGAAGAAACACCGGAGACGGAGAAAATGCAGATTGATGAAGAAGATATGAAAAAAGAAATTCAGAAGGAATTGAGCAACATTTTTCAGGAAGATTCCCGATTCCGGGAGCCAGAAGAAGAACCGGTGGAAACTGAGGTGGAAGAACCGGTGGAAACTGAGTTGGAAGAACCGGAAGAACCGGAAAAAGAAGACGAAGAAATCATAGAAGAAAAAAATAGTATGGAGGAACGAAAAATGAGTGATTTTGAAGAGACAAAGACAGAAGAATTTAATTCCGAAGAGACAACGGTAATTACAAAAGGAACCACGATCAGTGGTGGTATTAAATCCGACACAGCCCTTGTAGTAAAAGGTGTGATCGAAGGAGATGTAGAATGTCAGGGAAAATTGACGATTACAGGGCGCGTGGCAGGAAACAGCCTTGCTTCTGAAATTTATGTAAATACTCCACGTTTGGAAGGAAATCTGGAGAGCCGTGGAAGCGTAAAAGTGGATGTTGGGACTGTGATTGTAGGATCTATCACAAGTTCCTCCGTTGTAATCGCAGGTGCCGTAAAAGGTGATATCGATGTAAATGGTCCGGTTGTTATTGATTCTACAGCAGTAGTGAAAGGAAATGTAGTAGCAAAATCCATTCAGATCAACAGCGGTGCTGTTTTGGACGGCTTCTGTTCATTGAAATATGCAGATGTCGATCTGGATTCATTCTTTGAATAAATTAGGACAAAAATATATTGTATGGATTGGAGACTATTATGAAATATAATCGAGTTTTGTTAAAACTGAGCGGAGAAGCTCTTTCCGGTGACAAAGGAACCGGATTTGATGAGGCTACATGTATTCAGGTTGCCGGTCAGATTAAAGAATTGGTAGAGGATGGCTGTCAGGTTGCTATCGTGATCGGTGGTGGAAATTTCTGGCGTGGACGTACCAGTGAGACGATTATGAGAAATCAGGCGGACCAGATCGGAATGCTGGCAACGGTTATGAATTGTCTGTATATGTCAGAAATCTGCCGATATGTCGGTATGAAGACACAGGTGTATACACCGTTTGTATGTGGAGCCTTTACGGAACTTTTCAGTCGGGATAAAGTGGAAACCGGATTTGAAAAGGGACAGGTGGCTTTTCTTGCCGGAGGAACCGGACATCCGTATTTTTCTACCGATACTGCGACAGCACTTCGTGCCATCGAGATTGGTGCGGATGTGATTCTTGCTGCCAAATCCATTGATGGTGTTTATGACAGTGATCCGAATGTCAATCCGGAGGCAAAAAAATACGATACCCTGCCGATCAACAAGATTATTGATGAAAAATTAGGAGTGATTGATCTGGCGTCTGCGGTATTGTGCTATGAGAACAAGATGCCGATGTGCATTTTTGGATTAAATGAAGAAAACAGCATTATCAATTGCGTCAATGGAAAATGTACCGGAACGGTTATTACGGTATAAGTTAGAAAATCAGATAAAGAGAGGATATTATCATGGATATTAAAGTATATGAAGACAAAATGGAAAAGACATTATCAAATCTGCAGGAAGAGTATGTTTCCATTCGTGCAGGACGTGCAAACCCACATATTCTGGATAAAATTCAGGTGGATTATTATGGAACCCCATCTTCTTTGCAGAGTGTGGCAAACATTTCTGTACCGGAAGCTCGTATGATCCAGATTCAGCCATGGGAAGCAAGTTTGATTAAAGATATCGAGAAAGCGATTCTTGCATCGGATATCGGATTGACACCGGCAAACGATGGAAAAGTGATTCGTCTGGTATTTCCGGAACTTACCGAAGATCGTCGTAAGGAGTTGGTAAAAGACGTAAAGAAAAAAGGCGAAAATGCCAAAGTGGCTGTCCGTAACGTGCGTCGTGATGCCAATGATACGATCAAAAAGGAAAACAAGGCAAATGAGATCTCGGAAGATGAGCAGAAGCAGTTAGAAGATAAGATTCAGAAGTTGACAGATAAATTTGTGGCAAAGATTGATGATGCTATAGAAGCAAAGTCAGCAGAGGTAATGACGGTATAAAAGGAGTTGTCTATGAGCGAGACAAAGTTACAGGTACCGGAGCATGTAGCGATTATTTTAGATGGAAACGGACGTTGGGCAAAAAAGCGTCTGCTTCCAAGAAAAGCAGGACATGTTGCGGGAAGCCAGACCGTTGAGCAGATTTGCGAAGATGCCTGGGATCTGGGAATTAAGTATTTGACAGTATATGCGTTTTCAACCGAAAACTGGAAACGTCCGAAAGATGAAGTAGATGCCCTTATGAAACTGCTTCGCCGTTACTTGAAAGACTGCATTAAACGAAGTACAAAGAACAATATGTGTGTTCGCGTGCTCGGTGATATTACTCCGTTAGAGGCGGATCTGAAGCAAAGCATCCTGGAATTGGAAGAAGTTTCCAAAAACAATACCGGCCTGCATTTTCAGGTGGCGTTAAATTATGGAAGTCGCGATGAGATGCTTCGTGCAATTCGAAATGTCGCGAAGGAAGCAAAAGAGGGAGACTTAGATCCCGAACAGATTACCGAAGAATTATTTGCATCACAGTTGGATACGAGAGGAATTCCGGATCCGGATCTGCTGATCCGCACCAGCGGGGAAGAACGTTTATCGAACTTTCTTTTATGGCAGCTGGCATATACCGAATTCTACTTCACGGATGTGCTTTGGCCGGATTTCAATAAAAAAGAATTGGAAAAGGCAATTGCTTATTATAACAAGAGAGACCGCAGGTTTGGCGGAGTAAAATAAAGAGTTGAATGGAGTTTCATTATGTTTGTCAAGAGATTTATCAGTGCAGTCATATTATTGGCATTTGCAGCAATCGCTCTTGTAACAGGAGGCGATTTTTTGCTGGCAGCCAGTGCTGTCGTATCAATCGGAGGTACGTATGAAATATTAAAAGTCGATTCCCTGCATAAAACCCCATTGGGGGCAGTAAGTTATATCGCCACTGCTAGTTATTATGTCATGCTATATTTGGAAAAACAGCAGTATTTTACCCTTTGGATCGTGCTTATGCTGATTCTGCTTTTAACGAGTTATGTATTTTCCTATCCCAAATATGATGCCAAACAAGTCGGACTGGCATTTTTGCCGATGGTCTATGTGGCTGTATTGATCTCTTTTGTATATCAGACCCGTGAACTTCCGTATGGCAACTGGTTCGTGTGGCTGATTATCATTGGGGCATCCGGATCGGACACGTTTGCATATCTTACCGGGATGCTCATTGGCAGACACCATTTTTCTGAACTGAGTCCGAAGAAAACCATCGAAGGATGTGTGGGCGGCGTGTTGGGGACAGCAGTGCTTGCTTTGGTATATTCCTTTTTCCTTCCGGAAGGAGTGGATACACTGTTTGGTGTAAATGTACACATCCTTTTGCTGATATGCGGAGCCGTTTGCTCCATCGTTTCCCAGATCGGCGACCTGGCAGCATCCGCAATTAAGAGAAATTATGGTATTAAAGATTACAGCAATCTGATTCCGGGACATGGAGGGATCATGGATCGCTTTGACAGTATTCTTTTTACCGCACCGTTAGTATATTATATGATACAATTATTTATTGCTTAAACAAGGGAGGAAAAAATGATGAAGCGACTGTGTATTCTTGGTTCGACCGGGTCTATTGGAACGCAGACTCTGGAAGTGGTTCGGGGAAACCGGTCCGAGTTTCAGGTAACGGCCCTTACAGCAGGGGATAATATTACACTGCTGGCGGAGCAGATTGCAGAATTTCATCCGCAGATTGTAGCTGTAAAATCCGGAGAAGGTAAAAAAAAATTAGAGCAGAGATTGCAAGAAAAGGGAATTGAAAAACCGGAAATCACAGCGGAAATGGATGGCTTTGTTGCCTGCGCCACACACGAAGAAGTAGATCTCGTGGTGGCTGCGATGGTTGGTATGATTGGACTGCAGCCGGTGATCAAAGCGATTGAAAAGAAAAAAGATATTGCACTTGCAAATAAAGAAACATTAGTGACGGCGGGGCATTTGATCATGGATTATAAAAACAGATACGAGGTAAATCTGTATCCGGTTGACAGTGAACATTCCGCCATTTTTCAATGCCTGCAAAGTGCTACCCATGATGAAATCGAAGAGATTTTGTTGACAGCATCGGGCGGACCATTTCGTGATCTCACGGCAGAACAGCTTACGGATGTGACCGTAGATCAGGCATTGGCACATCCGAATTGGTCAATGGGGAAAAAAATTACCATTGATTCTGCTACCATGATCAATAAGGGATTGGAGATCATCGAAGCCTGCTGGTTGTTTCAGGTGCCGATTGAAAAGATCCATGTTCTGGTGCAGCCGGACAGTGTGATCCATTCGATGGTACAGTTTCAGGATGGCGCTGTCATTGCGCAGATGGGAACCCCTGACATGAAATTGCCAATTCAATATGCTATGTTTTATCCAAAGCGTGCCTTTCTTGGCGGCGAACGTCTGAAGTTTGAACAGCTCAAGAGCATCCATTTTGCAAAGCCAAATCCGGCACTCCGCGGGATTGAACTGGCTTCGGAGGCATTCCGCAGAGGTGGTTCGATGACGACCGTAATGAATGCAGCCAATGAATATGCGGTAGCAAAATTTTTAAACCGTGAAATCTTTTTTACGGATATTTACCGGTGGATCGAGTATGCGATGGACCATCATTCGGTTATACAGAATCCGTCCTTGGAAGAGATACTGAAAACAGAGCAGGAGACATATACTTTGTTAGAAAAGGATCGTAATATTATCAAATAATAGAAATGAGGTTGACTATGGGAATCAGTAATATTTTAATCGCCATTCTTTTGTTTAGCGCGATTATATTATTCCATGAATTGGGACATTTTTTAGTGGCAAAAGCAAATAAAGTCGGTGTGATCGAGTTCTCCTTGGGAATGGGGCCGCGAATCATTTCTTTTGCAAAAACAGACAAGGGAAATCGTGTAAAGTTTTTTGGTTCTACCAATTATTTTGAAGAGCATGAAGAATTTAAAGACCATACGCTGTATTCCTGGAAAATCCTTCCATTTGGCGGCTCTTGTATGATGCTTGGCGAAATGGAAAATATTGAGGATGACCGCGCGTTTGGGAAAAAGAGTGTTCTTGCGCGTATGGCAGTCATTTTTGCCGGTCCGTTTTTCAATTTTATCCTTGCCTTTGTTCTGGCATTGATTCTTCTTGGAATGGCTGGTTATGATAAGGCAGAAATTTCAAATCTTGAGGCGGGAATGCCGATGGCAGAAGCGGGATTCCAGGATGGTGATGTCATAAAAGAATTTGATGGCAAGCATATTGTTGTCAATCGTGAACTCAGTTATTATCTGATGTTCCATCCGCTTTCCGATGCACCGGTCACGATCACAATGGATCGAAACGGACAAGAGATTACACAGACGGTAACCCCAAAACTGGTAAAGGATGACAAAGGAAATGAAAGTTACCGCATGGGATTTGCTTATGGTACGAGAGAGCGGATCGGTGGTTTGAACTTGATCAAATACTCTGCATACGAAGTGAAATTCTGGATCTGTACGACCGTGGAAAGTCTGGGACAGATGATCAAAGGCCGCGTAAGCGCCAAAGATGTATCCGGTCCGGTCGGAATTGTGCAGGCGGTCGGCAATGTAGTGCAGGAAAGTAAGGCAGACGGTATCAAATACGTCATTTTAAATATTTTGAGTTTTGGTATTATGCTGACGGCAAACCTTGGTGTGATGAACTTATTGCCAATCCCGGCGTTGGACGGTGGACGACTGCTGTTTTTGATTATTGAGGGGATTCGCCGGAAACCATTGCCGGAAAAATTTGAAAATTACGTCAATGTTGGTGGATTTATGCTGCTGATGGGACTTATGGTAGTGATTCTGGCCAACGATATTTTGAAAATAATTCATTAAAGAAGGTGCAGACTATGCGGATGAAAACGAGAGAGATCCAAATTGGCTCTGTGACGATCGGAGGAGATCATCCAATCGCCATTCAGTCAATGACAAATACAAAGACAGAGGATGTGGAAGCGACGGTGCGCCAGATCCGTGAGCTGACAGTGGCAGGGTGTGACATTATCCGTGTGGCAGTGCCGACGATGGAGGCAGCGAAAGCGATTTCCGAGATTAAAAAACAGATTTCGATTCCGCTTGTGGCCGATATTCATTTTGATTACCGGCTGGCCATCGAAGCGGTGAAAAATGGGGCAGATAAAATCCGTATCAATCCCGGAAATATTGGCGACAGATCGCGCATTCAGGCGGTAGTTGACACCTGCAAAGAATATGCGGTGCCAATCCGTGTCGGAGTAAACAGCGGCTCACTGGAAAAACATTTATTGGAAAAATATGGTGGTGTGACACCGGAAGCACTTGTGGAGAGTGCTTTGGATAAGGTGCATATCATTGAAGATATGGGATATGAAAATCTTGTCATCAGCATTAAGTCCTCTGATGTATTAAATGGAATTAAAGCGCATGAGTGCATCCGTGAAAAGACCGATTATCCGCTGCATGTAGGTATTACAGAATCCGGAACGGTGTTTACCGGTGGATTGAAATCGGCAGTTGGTATCGGAAATATTTTGTATCAGGGAATTGGAGATACGATTCGTGTTTCCCTGACCGGAGATCCGGTGGAGGAAGTTCGGGCGGCCAATGTAATCTTAAAATCACTCGGCTTGAAAAAGGGTGGTATCAGTGTCGTTTCCTGTCCAACTTGCGGACGTACCCAGATTGATCTGATCGGACTTGCTACAAAAGTAGAAAAAATGGTCGCGGATTTTGATCTTGATCTGAAAGTGGCAGTCATGGGTTGTGTTGTAAACGGTCCCGGTGAGGCGAGAGAAGCCGATATCGGAATTGCAGGCGGAAAGGGCGAAGGACTTTTGATCAAAAAAGGAGAAATTGTCCGTAAAATGCCGGAATCCGAATTGTTAGATGCATTACGGGAAGAACTTGAAAACTGGAAATAAATTCCAATTATTCAGATGGATAGGAGAGGGAACGATGGAAAAGTTTTTGAGTGCATTTTCAAAACTTGATTGTAAAGATAAATTGAAAACGACATATGAGTCGGTGATGGTAGAGCGCATCAGCGCTTCCCGGTCGAAAAATATGGTATTTGTGTACTGCCAGAACGGGGAGTGGATGCCATACCGCGTGATTCATCAGATGGAGCAGCAATTATATAAGCAGATTTTCCGACCGATGGGATTTCATCCGCAGATACAGATGCAGTATCCGGATCTTGGAAAACTTACCCTTTCACAGATTTTAGAGCGGACGGAGCCGGATATCAAACAGGAACTCCGGGAGATTGATTATGTAGATGCCATTGAATTTTGTGAAGAACCGTTTGAATGTGAGGGAGATTCTCTGTACATTACATGTGGGGATTCGTTTTTGGCAAGAAGGCGTGCGGAACAGGTGCAGGATTGGTTCCACGCCTTATTTTTAACGCGATTTGGAAAGGATATTACGATAGAATTCCGTTTCAAAGAATACGAACGAAAGAAAATGGAAGAGACGGAGACATTTGTTATGAGACGTCCGGAAACTCCGAAAAAAGAGGAGCCGGAGGTACCAAGAATCAAACGGGAACTGAAAAAGAATGTGTACCGTAAAAAAAATATGCGGGATGTCGATGTCTTTTATGGCCGCAATTGCGAGGGAACTATTGTGCCGATCAAAGAGATTCAGGATGAGATCGGGGAAGTCGTAATCGATGGTATGATACGAAATGTGGAAAGCCGCGAGATCAAGGGTGAGAAGCAGATTGTCACTTTCGCGATCACGGATTACACCGACACGATTGTCTGTAAAGTATTTATTAAAAATGAGCAGATCACGGAGACAAATTTCTTTGATATGGTAAAAAAAGGAAATTTCATCCGCGTAAAGGGAGTTGCAAGTCTTGATTCTTATGATAAGGAAATCCGAATCGGAAGTATTATGGGAATGAAAGAGATTGAGGGATTCCGTGTCGGAAGAGAAGATCATGCACCGGTGAAGCGAGTGGAACTTCATGCCCATACGCAGATGAGTGATATGGATGGTATTACCCATGTGGATCAGCTGGTACGCCGGGCTCACGAGTGGGGGCATCCGGCAGTGGCCATTACGGACCACGGCGTTGTACAGGCGTTTCCGGATGCCAATCATGCGTTGGAGGGCCTGAAACTTCCGGAAGATGATCCGTTCAAAGTAATTTATGGCTGCGAGGCATATCTTGTTGATGACCTGAATGACCTTGCTGTCGAAAACGAAAAAGGGCAGAGTCTGCGGGATGAGTACGTCGTCTTTGACCTTGAGACGACAGGTTTTTCCTCCGAACACGATAAAATTATCGAAATTGGTGCGGTTCGCGTAAAAAATGGAAAAATTAGTGAAAAATACAGTACGTTTGTGAATCCGGAGAGGAAAATCCCGGAGCGGATCACGGAACTTACTTCCATTACGGATGACATGGTGAAAGATGCGCCGGTTATCGAAAAAGTTCTTCCGGATTTTCTGAAATTTATCGGTGACAATGCATTGGTTGCTCATAATGCAGGGTTTGACCATGGATTTATCCGTCAGAAAGCAAAAGAACAGGGAATCGAAACAGATTTTACCGTTGTGGATACGGTGGGACTTGCCCGAGTGCTTTTTCCGGAACTTGCTAAATATAAATTGGATAATATCGCAAAGAAATTGAAAATTTCCTTGGAAAATCACCACCGCGCGGTAGATGATGCGGGGGCAACGGCGGAAATTTTCGAAAAATTTGTGGAAATGTTAGAAGAAAAAGGGCTTCATACGTTGAAAGAAGTGGCAGATTTTGCCAATGGTTCCGCGGATATCGTAAAGAAGAAACCGTATTTTCACGCTATTATTCTGGCGGCAAATGAGACGGGAAGAATTAACCTTTACCGTCTGGTTTCCATGGGACATCTTGATTATTTTTATCGGAAACCGAGAGTGCCGAAAAGTATGTTTTTAAAATACCGTGACGGACTGATTATCGGGTCTGCCTGCGAAGCCGGAGAATTATACCGTGCGCTTTTGGATGAGGCGCCGGAAAGCCGGATCAAAGAACTGGTGGAATTTTACGACTATCTGGAAATCCAGCCGATCGGAAATAATAAGTTTATGATCGAGAGCGAACGTGTGGAAAATATTCACAGTTTTGATGATCTGAAAGATATGAACCGAAAAATTGTAGCGCTTGGTGAAAAATACAATAAACCGGTTTGTGCGACCTGCGATGTTCATTTTCTGGATCCGGAAGATGAAATTTACCGCAAGATCATATTTGCCGGCAAAAAGATGAAAGATGCGGATGATCAGCCGCCGCTTTTTCTCCGGACTACGGAAGAAATGCTGGAAGAATTTTCTTATCTTGGAGAAGAAAAAGCCTTTGAAGTTGTCGTTACGAATACGAATTTGATCGCAGACCGGATAGAGAAAATGTCACCGGTATATCCGGACAAGTGTCCGCCGGTCATTCCGAAGTCGGATGAGACACTGACAAACATTTGTTATAATAAAGCAATCAGTATGTACGGGGATCCTTTGCCGCCGCAGGTTAAGAATCGCTTGGATCATGAATTGGATTCCATCATCAAAAATGGATTTGCCGTAATGTATATTATCGCGCAGAAACTGGTGTGGAAATCAAATGAAGATGGGTATCTGGTAGGGTCGCGTGGATCGGTAGGATCGTCGTTTGTAGCGACAATGTCCGGTATCACGGAGGTAAATCCTTTGCCGGCACATTATTATTGTAAAAAATGCCATTATGTGGATTTTGATTCGGAGGAGGTAAAAAAATATGCCGGGAGTTCCGGATGTGATATGCCGCCGAAGAAGTGTCCAAATTGCGGCGAACAGCTGATTCAAGAAGGACATGATATTCCATTTGAAACATTCCTTGGATTTTACGGCGACAAAGAGCCGGATATCGACCTGAATTTCTCCGGAGAATATCAGAGTAAGGCACATGCATACACGGAGGTTATTTTCGGGGCCGGTCAGACTTTCCGAGCCGGAACAATCGCGACATTGGCAGATAAAACGGCGTATGGATATGTTAAAAACTATTTTGAAGAACGTGGACAGCATAAGCGGAATGAGGAGATTGAGCGAATCATTGAGGGCTGCGTAGGAATCCGCCGTTCGACCGGACAGCATCCGGGTGGAATCATTGTACTTCCGTTTGGATGGGAAATATACACGTTTACACCGGTGCAGCATCCGGCAAATGATCAAAATACACCGATTATTACGACGCATTTTGATTACCATTCTATCGACCATAACTTATTGAAACTTGACATACTCGGACACGACGATCCGACCATGATCCGTATGCTCGAAGATCTGACAGGAATTGATGCAAAAACGATTTCTCTGGACAACCAGGAGGTTTTGTCATTATTTGCCAATACTTCAGCACTGGGGGTTACCCCGGATGATTTGATGGGATGTGATCTGGGAAGCCTCGGTATTCCGGAATTTGGAACGGATTTCGTTATGCAGATGCTTCGCGACACGAAACCAAAGAACTTTTCGGATCTGGTGCGTATTTCCGGATTGTCACATGGTACAGACGTTTGGCTGAACAATGCCCAGTATTTCATTAAAGAAGGAAATTGTACACTTTCTACCGCCATTTGTACCCGTGATGATATTATGACCTATCTGATACATACCGGAGTTGAAAATGGACTTGCCTTTAAGATCATGGAAAGTGTCCGTAAAGGAAAAGGTCTTACGGAAGATATGGAAAAGGCGATGCGTGAAGCCGGTGTCGAGGACTGGTATATCGAATCCTGTAAACGAATCAAATACATGTTCCCGAAAGCGCATGCTGTTGCCTATGTCATGATGGCATTTCGTATCGCGTATTTCAAAGTATTTTATCCGCTTGCTTATTACGCGGCCTTTTTCAGTATCCGTGCGAAGGCGTTTGATTATCAGCTGATGTGCCAGGGCAGGGAAAAACTGGAAACCACAATGCGCGATTACAAGAAACGTTATAACGAATTGTCCAAAAAAGAACAGGATAGTTATAATGATATGAAGATTGTACAGGAGATGTATGCGAGAGGTTTTGAATTTATGCCAATCGATATTTTTCGTGCGAAAGCCAATCATTTTCAGGTTATTGACGGAAAATTGATGCCGGCACTCAGTACAATCGACGGAATGGGTGGTAAAGCGGCCGAAGGTGTCGTTGAAGCGGCAAAACACGGACCGTTTTCTTCCCGTGAGAATTTCAAATTACGTGCAAAAATTTCCGGAACCGTTGTGGAAAAA
The DNA here is from genome assembly GCA_900539115.1 of uncultured Roseburia sp. Lineage (GTDB taxonomy): Bacteria > Bacillota > Clostridia > Lachnospirales > Lachnospiraceae > Eubacterium_F. Next base: position 33,700 of record UQAQ01000012.1, on the reverse strand, counting down.
ATGGCGGAGATGGGAATTTTGGGAGATCTTCCGGAGACAGACCAGATGTCGTTGCTGGATTTTATGGCGTAATGTATTTTGCTATGATGTTTATAATAAAAATAAGACCATTGTTTCACATTGCGGGACCGCTCTCGCTTAGAAGAATCCACGTAGCGGTGCATGAGGACAGCAATACGCCCTCTATGCACCGACGGGATTCTAAATCCCTTATTGTGAAACAATGGCCTTATTTTTAATTAGCACCATAACAAAATAGCATTAGTTATTATATGGTATACCATTATTCCAGTGAAAATATCATAAAGGTATAATCAGTAATTGGTTTAATATTACCTATTAGTACAAACGGAATAATCCGATGACAATACCGAGGATTTGTACGTGGTCTACGTAGATAGGATCCATGGTATCGTTTTCCGGCTGGAGACGGTAGCGGCCGTCTTCTTTGTAGTAGGTTTTTACGGTGGCGGAGTCGTCGACAAGGGCGACAACGATATCGCCGTTTTTAGCGGTGGAGGCCTCGCGGACGATGACTTTGTCGCCGTCATGAATGCCGATATTGATCATACTTTCGCCGCGTACATTGAGCATAAATAAATTTCCACTAGGCAGTTCATCTGCCAGAATAGGAAAATATCCGCTGATGTTTTGCTCGGCAAAGATTGGCTGGCCGGCTGCGACGTCGCCAATGATCGGAATATTTCTCATTTCTTTTCGTGTGATATTGAAGTTGTCATCTACAATCTCGATTGCTCTTGGTTTAGTAGGGTCTCTTCGAATATATCCATTCTTTTCCAGTGTTTCCAGATGGGAATGAACGGAAGAAGTGGATTTTAAATGCACCGCATTGCAGATTTCACGAACCGCCGGGGGGTAGCCTTTGTTTAAAATTTCTTCCTTAATATATTCAAGAATTTCACTTTGTTTTGCAGAAATACGACCATTTCCCATAGTATTTGTCCTTCCTTTCCTATCATGCTGAATGATAAATGCAAACAATTGTTTGTATTTATAGTAACATAGTTTGAAGTAAATGTCAAACGTTTGTTCTGATAAAAACAAAATTCTTTAAATTTTATGTGGACAAATTTTTATTCTATGGTTATAATTAGAAAGGTAGTACTTTTGAACATAATGCGTAAGGAGAATGAGAAAAATGAGTGAAGGTAAAGGAACGAATTTTTTCGATAAATTGAAAAAGGATAAGAAAACTCGATTTGAGTTTATTATGGCGATATGGTCTGGTATCATAGGAATTGCTCTCGTGATCGGACTGTTTTTTGTAGGAAAGACGTTTTTCTTTGGAAAGAAGGTAGTAGACAGCGGAGATCTTGAAGAGAAACCGGCTGTTGTAACAGAACAGGCTGTAGACGCAGAGGAGACACCGGCACCGTATGATTCTGCCATCATTAATGGAAATGAGGAAGATTTTCAGGATGATGAGGAAGATGTGGATGATAATCTGAAAGATGCAAAGGTAGCCTATGCGACGACTATTGTTAATCTTCGAAGTGAGGCGGCGTTGACGGCAGACGTGATTACCAAACTTCAGACAGGGGATAAAGTTACGATCATTGAATATGGAAAAGAGTGGACCAAAGTGGAAATAAATGGGACTCAGGGGTATGTCAGTACGATTTATCTGAGTACGAAGAAACCGGCAGAAGAACCGACTGCGACACCGGCACCTAGAACAACTTCTGCACCGAAGGCTACAGCGACTCCAAAACCGACAAAGCGTCCGAAAGCGACAAAGAAACCAAAAGCGACAAGAACTCCTGCGACTCATAGTCCATCGCATACGCCGCAGGCAACCCAGGCGCCGCTGGAGACCGTAGCACCGGAACCTACGAAAGTGCCGGAGCCGACAAAGGCACCGGAGCCGACAAAGGCACCGGAACCAACGAAGGCACCGGAACCGGAAAAAACACCGGAACCGGAAAAAACACCGGATCAGACTTCCGCACAGGAAGGCTAAAAAAGGAGACGACCAATGGAAGAACAGCTTACCCCAATGATGCAGAAGTATCTTGAGACAAAGAATGAGTACAAAGATTGTATCCTGTTTTACCGTCTGGGTGATTTCTATGAAATGTTTTTTGAAGATGCGAAATGTGCATCAAAAGAATTGGAATTAACTCTTACCGGAAAGAGTTGCGGATTGAAAGAAAGGGCACCCATGTGTGGTGTCCCCTTTCATTCTGCAGAAGGATATATTACCCGCCTGGTTTCCAAAGGATATAAAGTGGCAATATGCGAACAGGTGGAAGACCCGAAATTGGCAAAGGGACTTGTGAAAAGAGAAGTTGTGCGGATCGTCACACCGGGAACCAACTGTAATCTGGAAGCGTTGGATGAATCCAAGAACAATTATCTGATGGGCGTTGTTGCGATGGATGATCTGTTTGGAATTTCTGTTGTAGATGTGACGACCGGAGAGTATCGTCTGACTGAAGTAGACAGTTTGGGAAAACTTCTCGATGAAATCAATAAATTTATGCCAAGTGAACTCATTTGCAATGAGTCTTTTTATATTAGTGGAGTCGATATTGAAGATTTGAAAGAGAGACTTGGAATTTCGATTTCGTCGCTTGCTCCTCATTATTTTGATGAAGAATGCTGTAAAAAATCACTGTGCCGTCACTTTTCTGTTCAAACACTGGATGGACTGGGATTGGCAGATTATTCGGTAGGAATTACGGCGGCAGGTGCGGTTATGGAGTACCTTGAAGAAACGCAGAAGACTTCACTTGCCCATATTTTGGAATTAATTCCGTATAAAGTGGGAAAATATATGCTGTTAGACCGTAATACCCGCCGAAATCTGGAACTTGTAGAGACACTTCGGGAAAAGAAAAAAAGAGGCTCGCTTTTGTGGGTTCTTGACCGGACACGGACAGCGATGGGAGCACGAAAACTCCGCAGTACGCTGGAACAGCCGTTTATTCAAAAAGAAGAGATTTTAAAACGCTTTGATGCGATTGATGAATTAAATGCAAATATGATCACGCGGGAGGAACTCAGAGAATATCTGAATCCGATCTACGATCTTGAGAGACTGCTTAGTAAGATCAGTTATAAGTCAGCGAACCCAAGAGATTTTATTGCGTTAAAAAGTTCGTTGGAGATGCTGCCACCGATCCGCTTTTTGTGTTCGAATTTTAAAAGTCGGTTATTTGCGGAAATTTTAGACGAATTAGACCCCTTAGAGGATATTTGCAAACTGGTTACCGATGCGATCACAGAAGAACCGCCGCTTGCTATGCACGACGGAGGGATTATCCGTGATGGTTATGATGAGCAGGTGGACAAACTCCGCAAAGCCAAATCCGAGGGAAAAGACTGGCTTCTCCAGCTGGAGGCCGAAGAGCGGGAAAAGACAGGAATAAAAAATCTGAAAGTGAAATACAATCGTGTATTTGGCTATTATCTGGATGTGACAAATTCCTATAAAGATCTTGTGCCGGCGGACTGGGTGCGCAAGCAGACACTTGCAAATTCAGAACGTTATACGACGGAGAAATTAAAAGAGCTGGAAGATGTCGTCCTTGGAGCAGAAGATAAATTGTATAATCTGGAATACCAGTTATTTTGCAATATACGAGACCATGTTTTTACGCAGGTTAATCGTATCCAGCGTACCGCGAAAGCGATTGCAATGTTAGACATGATGGCAAGTCTTGCGCTCGTGTCGGAAAAGAATAATTATGTGCGTCCGACCTTTAATGAGGAAGGAATTATCAATATCAAAGAAGGACGTCATCCGGTCATTGAACAGATGATTGACCACGATATGTTTATTTCAAATGGGACCTATCTCGATGAGGATTCTCACCGCGTTGTTATCATCACAGGACCGAATATGGCAGGAAAATCCACCTATATGCGTCAGACAGCGCTGATCACATTGATGGCACAGATTGGATGTTTTGTTCCGGCTGCGTCGGCGGACCTTTCTGTGGTAGACCGTATTTTTACCCGTGTGGGCGCATCCGATGATTTGGCAAGCGGACAAAGTACCTTTATGGTAGAAATGACAGAAGTTGCCAATATTTTACATAATGCAACGAAGGACAGTTTGATCATTTTAGATGAGATTGGGCGAGGAACGTCTACGTTTGATGGACTCAGCATTGCGTGGGCAGTGGTAGAACATATTGTAGATAAAAAGAATATTGGGGCGAAGACATTATTTGCAACCCATTATCATGAACTTACGGAACTCGAAGGAAAGCTGGAAGGTGTTCAGAACTACTGTATTGCCGTAAAAGAAGATGGGGAAGATATTGTATTTCTGCGAAAAATCGTAAAAGGCGGTGCTGATAAAAGTTACGGTATTCAGGTGGCAAAACTTGCCGGTGTGCCGGAAAGTGTGCTGGTCCGTGCCAGAGAAATTGCGGAAGAACTCGAAGGCGGAGATAGTTTGTCGGTGATCCGTATTCCGGAGAAACAGGAGCAGGGGCAGGTGCCGGAGAAAAAGGCATCTTCCGGGATGAATCAGCTTTCTATCTTTGATACGGTGACGACATTCCATTCGGAGGATATTTTATTTGAATTGCGGGATATTGACCTTTCCCGTGTGACACCGATGGATGCGATGAATCTGGTATATAAATGGCAGAACGAATTAAAAGATAAATGGTAAGGAGTGTGATTGGATGATACAGCTTTTGGATCCATCTACGATCGATAAGATCGCGGCAGGGGAAGTTGTAGAGCGCCCTGCTGCCGTTGTAAAAGAACTTGTGGAAAATGCAATTGATGCAGGGGCGAATGCCATCACGGTCGAAATCAAGGAGGGTGGCATTTCCTTTATACGAATTACAGATAATGGATGCGGGATTGCCAGAGAAGAAATTCCCATGGCATTTACCCGCCACGCGACAAGCAAAATAAAAAATATAGAAGACCTTCTTACGATTCACAGTCTGGGATTTCGTGGGGAGGCTCTTTCTAGTGTAGCGGCTGTGGCGCAGGTGGAATTGATCACAAAACGCGAAGAGGATCTGATCGGATGCCGCTATGAGATTCATGGTGGCAAAGAGGTGGCAAACGAAGAAGTGGGATGCCCGGATGGCTCCACCTTTTTGATAAGAAATTTGTTTTACAATACACCGGTCCGAGCCAAATTTTTGAAAACAAAAACGACAGAAGGCGGCTATATCAGTGAAGTGATGCTTCATTTTACATTGTCGCATCCGGAAATCCGTTTCCGCTTTATCTGGGATGGGAAAACGAAGATACAGACTTCGGGAAACGGCAATGTGAAAGACAATATTTACCAGCAGTTTGGTTCGGATATCACAAAAGCAATCTTGCCGGTCTGCGTAGAAAAAGATGGGATGAAATTGGAAGGATTTGTAGGAAAGCCGGAGATTTCCAGAGGAACAAGAACCTTTATGTATTATTATATCAATGGCCGGTATATCAAAAGTCCGATCGTCACGAAAGCAATTGAGACTGCGTACGAGGGATTTACGATGACAAACCGCTTTCCGTTCGTGGTATTATTTTTGACGATTGACAGTGCTTTTTTGGATGTCAATGTGCATCCGACGAAGATGGAAGTCCGCTTTATGAATCAGGAAGAAGTGTTTGAACTTTTTCAGAAAGAGATTCATCAGGTACTGCATGAGGCGACGCTGATTCCGAAAGTGGCACCGGGCAGAGAGGAAAAGAAACCGCTTTCTGCACAGATTCCGGGGCCGCCTGAAAATCCGGCACCGGAACCGTTTGAGCGAAAACGCATGGAAGAGACAAAAAAAACAGAACCGGAAGAAAATGGAAAGAATGAGATGAAACAACAGCCATTGCCGGTGAACAGCCCTGTGATCCCACCACGGGAAGAGCAGCCACGGGTAAAATATGAGCAGCAGTCCTTTTTCAAAAATGAGATGCTGGCTGAAGAGGACCGTATTAAGTTTCGTTTGATCGGTCAGGTGTTTGGAACATATTGGATGATCGAATACGGAGAGGAAATGCTGATCATAGACCAGCATGCGGCGCACGAAAAGATTTTATATGAGCAGTTAATGGAAGAACTTGCGGACAATCATGTGTACAGTCAGAATCTGGTAACTCCGCTATTAATTTCGCTTACGCACAAGGAAAAGGAAATGCTTGGTAAGTGCAAAGAAGCGTTTTCCAAACTTGGATTTGAGATTGAGGAATTTGGCGGAGATGAATACGCAATTGTGGCAGTGCCGTCACATTTTCTGCATCTGGTAAGCAAAGATCTGTTTTACGGTATTTTGGATGAATTGATTGAAAATCCGATGGCAGACCGAATTGAAAAGATTACAGACCGGTGTGCAACTATTTCGTGCAAAGCGGCAGTAAAGGGAAATCATACGCTTTCTTTTGCCGAAGCCAATGAGCTGATCGATAAGATGCTGCATGCAAAAGATCCGTATCACTGTCCGCATGGCAGACCGACCACGATCTCCATGTCGAAAAAAGAATTTGAAAAGAAATTTAAGAGGATTGTATCAGGATGAAAAAACCTATTATTATATTGACCGGTCCGACCGCTGTCGGGAAAACCAAAGCATCGATCGAACTTGCACAAAAGATCGGCGGAGAGATCATATCGGCGGACTCGATGCAGATATATCAAAAAATGGACATTGGGACGGCAAAGATCACTCCGGAAGAAATGCAGGGAGTACCACATCATCTGGTGGATATTCTACCGGTTGAAGAGTCGTTTCATGTATATGAATTTCAGCAGCTGGCGAAAAAAAGTCTGGAAAAGATCTATCAAAACGGACACATTCCGATTGTTGTCGGAGGGACCGGATTTTATATTCAGGCACTGCTTTATGATGTACAGTTTCAGGAAGAACGCGAAGGAAGCAGTTACCGCAAGAGCCTGGAAGAAATTGCCAGAACCGAAGGGGCGGAGGTACTCCATGAGCGGTTAAAAAAAGTCGATCCGGAATCTGCGAAAGCCATTCATAAAAACAATGTAAAGCGGGTCATACGTGCACTTGAATATTATGAAGAGACAGGAAATCCTATTTCTGCGCACAATAAAGAACAGAGAGAGAATGAATCGCCTTATAACTTTTTGTATATTGTTCTGACGATGGATCGAAAGAAATTATATGCCCGCATTAACCGACGGGTGGACCAGATGGCAGAACAGGGACTGGCGGAGGAAGTGACCGGACTTCACGAGGAAGGATATGACAAAGGACTGACTTCGATGCAGGCAATCGGTTACAAAGAATGGTTCCCGTTTTTTGAGGGAAACTGTTCCAAAGAAGAAGTAATCGAACAAATAAAAAAAGACACCAGACATTTTGCCAAACGGCAGCTTACGTGGTTCCGCCGGGAACGTGACGTGCAAATGATTGATAAGGATCAGTTCGCCACGGAGAGTGACATTGTGGAAGAAATCATAAAGCTGGCAAAAGAGAAGGGAATTTTATAGCGAAAAGAAGGAGAACATTATGCTGGAGACAGAAGAACGAAAAAAGATGTATGAACAGGCGGGAATCAGTGCGTCTGTATTTGAATATGGTGAGAAGATCTGTACATCGCTCAAAGAGCGCTTTGAAATCATCGATGAGATGGCAGAGTGTAACCAGTTAAAAGTGTTGCAGGCATTTCACAAAAACCGCGTCAGTGCGGAGCATATGTATGGAACGACAGGATATGGTTACGATGACAGTGGACGCGACACCTTGGAAAAGGTGTACGCCGATATTTTTCATGCCGAAGATGCTTTGGTAAGAACGCAGATTACTTGTGGAACCCATGCATTGACACTGGCACTTTCGTCCATTCTTCGACCGGGAGATGAACTGTTATCGCCGGTTGGCAAACCTTATGATACCTTGGAGGGAATCATTGGAATCAATGGAAAAAGTGAACCGGGATCGCTGCGTGAATTTGGAATCACGTATGCACAGGTGGATCTTTTGGAAGACAGTGCGATCGATTATCCGGGCATTGAAAAAGCGTTAAATGAGCGAACCAAATTGGTTACGATCCAGCGCTCCAAAGGGTATGCGATGCGAAAAACCTTGTCTGTAAAACAGATCGGAGAGATCATTTCTTTTGTGAAGGAACGTCGTCCGGATGTGATCTGCATGGTAGACAATTGTTACGGAGAATTTGTAGACAGGATCGAGCCATCCGATGTCGGAGCAGATCTGGTGGTCGGTTCGCTGATTAAAAATTTGGGGGGCGGCATAGCACCGATGGGTGGGTATCTTGTCGGAAGAAAAGACATCATTGAACTGGCGGCAAACCGCCTTACGGCACCGGGACTGGGAAAAGAAGTCGGAGCTTCGCTGGAAGTGAACCGTTCGTTTTATCAGGGACTGTTTTTTGCCCCACAGGTCGTGGCGAGTGCATTGAAATCTGCCATTTTTGCAGCAAATCTGTACGAAAATCTTGGCTTTGAGACAAGTCCGGGAAAAGATGAGGAGAGAAATGACATTATTCAGGCTGTTGCACTTGGTTCGCCTGAGCGGATCATTGCATTCTGCCGGGGGATTCAGGCGGGATCGCCGGTGGACAGTTATGTGGCTCCGGAACCGTATGCCATGCCGGGATACCACAGTGACGTTATTATGGCGGCCGGAAACTTTATTCAGGGATCCTCTATTGAATTGAGTGCGGATGCTCCGATCGAACCGCCGTATAGTGTGTATTTCCAGGGCGGTCTTACGTGGCAGCACGGGAAATATGGGATTTTAATGTCGCTTCAAAAGATGGTAGACGAAAAAATTGTCGAATTACCAAAATAAATTGCGAAAAGTATGTGAATTTTATCGGCTTCTATATATACATTTTTGAAAATGTATGGTAAAATAATTCATGTATGGGTAGACAATGTGTAGAGTTAGGAGGCTGTATGAGTCAACAATTTTACACGATGAAGGAACTTCCGGTATCGGAACGTCCTTATGAAAAAGCAAAAGAACAGGGAGTGACGGCATTGTCCGATGCCGAGCTGCTTGCTGTTTTGCTAAAAACGGGAACCCATGAAAAAAACAGTGTGGAACTGGCAAGGGAAGTGCTTTCACTGCACCCGGTGCACAAGGGTCTGCTGGGACTTTATTATCTGACGGACAAACAATTGAAAAAAGTTTGTGGCATCGGAGAAGTCAAAGCCATTCAGCTGCAATGCATGGCTGAGTTGTCAAAACGGCTTGCCAGACAGCGGAAACCGGAGCGCGCACGGTTTGATTCGCCGGAGTATATCGCAAGATACTTCATGGAAGAGATGCGAACTTTGGAAACCGAACAGACAAGAGTGCTGTATTTGGACAACCGCTGCCGTCTGATTCATTGCGAGCGGATTTTTAGCGGTTCTGTCGCAGCCTGTGTTCTGCATCCAAGAGAAGTCTTGAAAAAAGGGCTTCAATACGATGCCTCCTGTTTTGTACTGATACATAACCATCCGAGTGGAGATCCGACCCCGAGTCAGGCCGACCTGGATGCGACGATACGTATGAAAAAAGCCGGAGAAATGATAGGAATTTCATTACTGGATCATTTGATTCTTGGAGATTATCAATATGTCAGCTTGAAAGAAAGAGGACACATATGAAGGACTATAAAGATAGAGAGGATGAAAAAAATGCTAGGAAAAGCAATCGGAATTGACTTTGGTACAAGCTCAATTAAAATTTATAAAAATGGAGAAGGTGTGATCTTACATCAAAAGAGTGTGATTGCAATCTATAAAAAGAATCACGTATTTGCAGTAGGCGACGAAGCTTTTGAAATGTATGAAAAAGCACCGGAAAATTTGGATGTTTCCTATCCGATCAAAAATGGTGTTATTGCTGATATTGGAAATATGCAGGCATTGATCGATTACTTTTTTGCTGAATTAAATGGGAAAAAGAGATTCAAAGGAGCAGAATATTACATTGCGGTTCCGACAGATATTACAGAAGTGGAAAAGCGAGCATATTTTGATCTTATTGCAAATACAAACTTGAAATCGAAAAAAATTCATGTTGTGGAAAAACCGATTGCAGATGCATTGGGAATGAATCTTGATATTACAAAATCCACCGGTACCCTTGTGGTAGATATCGGTGCCAATACGGCAGAAATTTCTGTCCTCTCACTGGGCGGTATTGTACTTAGCCGATTGATTCCGGTTGGTGGAAACCGTTTTGATGAAGCGATCATTAACAAGATCAAGAAAGATATGAACTTTGTTATTGGGGAAAAGAGCGCCGAAGCAATCAAGAAAAATATTGCCTCTGCTTATGCAACCGACGCACAGATGGATATCTGCGGTCGGAATCTGGTGACCGGACTTCCAAGTGAAATTACAGTAACCGGGGAATGTGTGCATGAAGCACTTGCTGAATTGTTCCAGAGTATTGTGGATTCTATCAAGATCATTCTGGAGCGTACACCACCGGAAATTTCTTCCGATATTTATAAGTCCGGACTTTATCTGACCGGAGGTTCCAGTCGGATTCAGGATCTGGGACAGTTTATTTATGATGAACTTGGGTTAAAGGTAAATTTGTGCGAAGAGCCGGAAAGTACTGTCATCATGGGACTTGGCGCAGTGATTGAAGACCCACAGCTTGCAAAACTCGCTTTATAAGCAGAATGGAGACCGGCGATGAAAAGAAAGAGAAGAAAGGGACCAAGAATTCATCCCAAATATATTTATATTTTTTTCAGCATTCTTTGTGCCATTCTTGTAGTGCTCAGTTTTAAATTTTCGGACCGTTTAAGCGGTGTGAAGGCGACAGTAGGAGATATTATGTCTCCGATGCAGAGTGGAATTAACAAAGTGGGAAAAGCAATCTCGGACAAGATGGATCTTCTTCATTCCAAAGAAGATCTTTTGGCTGAAAATAAACAGTTAAAAGAGAAAATTGATGCCATTAGTTATGATAATAAAATTCTTGCCGGTGAAAATAACGACTTGGATAATTACCGTGAATTGTATCAATTGGATCAGAAATATCCGGATTATCCCAAAGTGGCAGCGACAGTTATTGGGCGAGACGGAAATAACTGGTTTCACTTGTTTACTATCGACAAAGGGAAGAAAGACGGTATCGCTGTCGACATGAATGTGATCGCGGGAAACGGTCTGGTAGGTATCGTATCCGAAGTGGGTGACCATTATGCCAAAGTCCGTGCGATCATAGACGACAAAAGCAATGTAAGTGCCATGTTTGAAAATACAGGGGAAACTTGTATTGTAAAAGGAAATATGGAAAGTATTTACAAAGGATACATTGATGTTACGATGATCAGTAACAATGTGACTGCAAAAAACGGGGATTCCGTTGTTACTTCGCACATCAGTGACAAATTTCTTCCGGGTCTGCTTGTAGGTTATATTTCCGATATTACGCAGGAGGCAGATGGGTTGTCTAAGAGCGGACATCTCACACCGGTCGTATCTTTTGATAAATTAGAGACAGTATTGATCATTACCACGTTGAAGGACTCTTCAGAAATCGAGGACATTAAAAACTATGATTAAAAGACGTATTTCAACCATCATCATTATTTTGCTTGCTTTTTTATTACAGACAACGGTTTTCCATAAATTAGCATTGGCAAATGTGGTGCCAAATTTATTATTGATCCTGACTGTGTGTTACAGTTATATGCGTGGACGTACTTCCGGAGAAGTCATCGGGCTTGTCTGCGGATTGATGCTGGATATGATGTACGGAAGCGTGATTGGACTGTATGCCTTTATTTTTATGACGATTGGGTTTCTTTGTGGTTATTGTCAGAAGATTTATTTTACGGATAATTACATACTGCCTTGTGTATTGGTAGGACTAAGCGATTTGGTTTATGGTTTTTATTATTATATCACGGAATTTTTAGTTCGTGGAAAATTGCATTTTACGTTCTATTTTTCCCATATTATTTTACCGGAATTGATTTATACATTGGTGATTTCTGTGGTTGTGTTCCGCGTATTAAACCGCCTGGAAAAGTATTTATCAACCGAACGAAGGGAGGAAGTGTAGTTCAATGTTTTCTTCAATTATTGATTACTTAAAAACTTTAATGCGTTCACGTATTTTCACCTTAATTGTTGTTTATGTTGTGCTATTTAGTATTCTCGTAGGACGTTTGTTTTATCTGCAGATTGTACAGGGGGAAGCATACGATCAGCAGGCGACGATAAAAAATGAAAAGCAGAAGACGATAAAAAGTTCCCGCGGTAAGATTTATGACTGCAATGGAAAACTTCTTGCTTCAAATGAGCAAAGTTATGCGATCACGCTGGAAGATACCGGTGAGATTGAATCCAATAAACAGATGAATGAGATGATATTAAAATGTATCAGTCTTATTGAAAAAAACGGGGATAAAGTGACGGTAGATTTTCCGATTACGATTGATAAAAAAGGAAGATTTAAATTTACGGTAGATAAAAATGCGCAGCTTCGATTTAAGAGAGAGATTTATTTTTGCAAATCCGTTGACGAATTGTCGGATGAGCAGAAAAATATGACGGCAGAAGAATGTTTCCGTTATATCCGGACATCCACAGCGGTCAATGCCATTCATTTTTTTGATCCGCTGACAGAACAAAATAAGAATGAAGCAGATGCGAAGGAAAAATATGAGCAGGATTATGACGATGCGACAGCACTCAAGATTATGGCAATCCGTTATGCTCTGATGATGAACACATATCAAAAATATGAACCGATTACGATCAGTTCAGATGTTTCGGTAAATACAGTAGCAGCGATAAAGGAAAATTCAGCCGATTTGATGGGCGTTGACGTCAGCGAAGAGGCAAAACGTGTGTATTATGACAGCACCTATTTTTCACACATCATCGGTTATACGGGGTTGATTTCTTCGGATACGCTGGCTTCTATGAAGGAGAACGGGGATAATACGTACACGGCTGCTGACCAGATTGGTAAATCCGGTATTGAAAGTACATTTGAAGAGCAGCTGCGTGGAAAAAAAGGAAGCGAAACGCTTGTTATTGACAGCAGTTCCCGTGTCGTAGAGACAAAAGACCACAAAGATGCGACCGCAGGAAAAGATATATACCTTACGATTGATGCGGATTTGCAGAGTGCCGTTTATCAATTGACGGAAAAGGCCATTGCGGGTGTGCTGATCTCCAAATTGAATAATAGTAAAAATGCCGGTTCCAAAGGAAAAGACGCAAAAAATATCCGTGTTCCGATTTATGATGTGTATTGTGCTATTGTAGAGAACAGTATGGTAGACATTACAAAATTTTCCAATGCAGATGCGTCAAGTTTGGAAAAAAGCATATATCGGACATTTACGCGCGAGAAAAAGAATTCTTTAAAAGCGGTAAAAAGATATTTGTCTTATAACAATAAAACAACGACAAAGAACATGTCTGATACGAATGCAGAATATATGGATTACATTTATTCGATGCTTCGAAAAAATGAAGTGATCGCGACGGATAAAATGGATAAATCCGATGATATGTATAATCAATATGCTAATGAGAAGATCAGTCTGAGTGAATTCTTGATCTATGCGATCTCTCATAACTGGATCGACTTGGAAATGCTTAATGTCGGAGATGATTATTACAGTACAGAAGAGATTTATGCGAAGATTGTAGAATACATTTTTGAGGAATTAAACGATGACAGTTTATACGATAAAAAGGTATATCATACACTGATCTACAATGATCAGATCAGTGGAAGACAGATATGTATGCTTTTGTATGAACAGGGGTATTTAAAGAAAGATAAAACGATGCTTGCCAAACTCCGTACAGGAATGATCGCGCCATTTCAATTTTTGAAATCCAAGATCAAATCGTTGGAGATTACGCCGGGCGAACTGGGACTTACTCCTTGTGCCGCATCGGTTGTCATTACGGATCCAAATACCGGAAAAGTAAAAGCCATGGTATCCTATCCGAGTTATGACAACAATAAATTTGCTAACTCTGTAGATAGTGAATATTTTGCAAAGATCAATTCCAATTCAGCTTCGCCGTTTTTGAATCGAGCAACACAACAAAAGACGGCACCCGGATCAACCTATAAAATGGTATCTGCGACAGCAGCACTTGAAGAAGGAGTCATTGATCCCGGTTCGACGGTAACCGACCACGTGGTGTTCGATAAAATCAATCCGTCGCCAAAGTGTTGGAGTACGTACAGCCACGGAACCATTAATGTGTCACAGGCGATTCAGCATTCCTGTAACTATTTCTTTTATGAAATGGGATACCGCCTGAGCGGATTGAGCGGAACCGCGGTAAATAATGAACGGGGATTGAAAAAACTGGAAAAATATGCAGACAAGTATGGTTTGACTGATCTTTCCGGTGTGGAACTGACAGAGGCACAGCCACATGTGTCAGACAGCGATGCGGTGCGTTCGGCAATCGGACAGGGTACAAACAGTTATACGCCGGTTCAGCTGTCACGTTATGTATCGACAATTTCAAATGGCGGAACCTGCTATGATCTTACTTTGGTGGATAAAGTGGCAGATTCGTCACAGAATAATAAGATAAAGAACAACAAAGCGAAGGTGCGTAACGAACTCGACATCAAGAGTTCTACGTTGAATGCGATCCGAAGAGGAATGTACATGGTTGTGAATACCGGAAGTTTAAAGAGTGTGTTCCAGAAAGTGCCGGTGAAAGTAGCCGGTAAGACGGGTACCGCACAGATTAGTGCAAACGAACCAAACCACGCATTGTTTGTATCGTACGCACCGTATAATTCACCAAAGATTTCGGTTACCGTTGTTATGCCAAATGCCTTTACTTCAAGTAATGCGGCATCTCTGGCGAGCAATGTATACCAGTACTATTTTGATGAAAAGGCAAGAAAGAAATTGTTGAAGAAATCTGCAACAAGTCCGGTCAGCAATTCCGGAAGAGTGGCAGACTGATCATTGGAGAGAAAGTGAGGAGAACTATGAATCAGCCGGTTGTGATTAAAGGAAATAAATCAGGTCTTATCGTTCATTTGGATGACAAGATGGAATTTTCCGAATTAAAAGAAAAGGTGGAAGAAAAATTCACTTCCTCTTCTGATTTTTTAGGAGCGGCGCAGATTGCTTTATCCTTTGAAGGACGTAAATTATCCGAAGAACAGAAATATGAACTGATGGAATGTGTTCGGGAACATTCAAAACTGGATATTGTCTGTCTGATTGATGATGACGAGAAAAAAGAAGCGCGATTTGCCCAGAGTCTGGAAGAAAAACTGACGGAGTTAAAATCAAACACGGGTCAGTTTTATAAAGGAACTCTTCGTTCGGGACAGGTTCTCGAATTTGAGACAAGTATTGTTATTCTTGGAGATGTCAATGTCGGAGCCCAGGTAGTTTCCGCGGGAAATGTCGTCATTCTGGGAAAACTTCTCGGAACGGTATATGCCGGTGCTTCAGGAAAAGAAAACAGTTTTGTCGTCGCCCTGCAGATGAATCCGACCCAAATTCGTATCGCAGATATTATTGCACGGAGTCCGGATGAAAAAACAGAAGCGAAATTGGAGACAAAGATTGCATTTGCAGAAGATGGTAATATTTATATTGAACCATTAAATCGAAAAGTATTAGATGGGATTTCGATATAAAAAAGATTGCAATTTCCAGTCAATTCAAGTAAAATATTATGATAGAGAGTTAATGAAGGAAAGGACAGGTAAATACGATGAGTGAAGTAATAGTTATTACATCGGGAAAAGGTGGAGTTGGTAAGACAACGACGACAGCAAACGTAGGAACAGGACTGGCAAAAGAAGGAAAGAAAGTTGTTTTGATCGATACAGATATAGGACTTCGTAATCTGGATGTGGTTATGGGATTAGAAAACCGTATTGTATATAATCTGGTAGATGTCATTGAAGGAAACTGCCGTATTAATCAGGCATTGATCAAGGACAAGAGATATCCGACATTATATCTTCTGCCATCGGCGCAGACGAGAGATAAGACAGCGGTATCTCCAGAGCAGATGTCCAAACTGACAGATCAGTTAAAGGATGAATTTGATTACATACTTCTTGACTGCCCGGCAGGAATTGAACAGGGATTTATGAATGCTATCGCCGGTGCCGGTCGTGCGATCGTAGTTACGACGCCGGAAGTATCTGCGGTAAGAGATGCCGATCGTATTATCGGCCTTCTCAATGCCAATGAGATCAAGAAAACAGAATTGGTTGTAAACCGTCTTCGTTATGATATGGTAAAACGCGGTGACATGATGTCAAGTGATGATGTTGTGGAAATCCTTGCGGTTGATTTACTCGGAGTCGTTCCGGATGATGAAAATATCGTTGTTTCGACAAACCAGGGAGAACCTCTTGTTGGAAGTAAATCCCTTGCAGGACAAGCTTATGAAAATATATGCAAACGCATTATGGGAGAAGAAGTTCCGTTATTGGATCTCTCAAAAGGAACAGGATTTTTCTCAAAGATAAAGAGTAAATTTAAAAACAACTAAAAGGAGATGAAAATTATGAAATTTGCAGATTTTTTTCGGAAAAAGTCTTCCGGAAATGTAGCAAAAGACAGACTGAAACTGGTCTTAGTTTCCGATCGTGCGAATTGTTCTCCGGACATTATGGAGCAGATTCAGAAAGACATTATTAATGTTCTTTCCAAGTATGTTGAAATTGACCAGAGTGGTCTTGATATAAAAATCGAACAAAATGAATCCGAAGGGAATAATGCAATTTTTGCAAATATTCCGATTTTGAGTATTAAACAAACCAAGTAATGGTGGTGACAGGCAGACATGGTAACAATAACAAATATAAAAGAACGGGTGTCAAATTGGTTTTTGTCCAAACATTACAATTTCAAACGCTTTGACGTTCTTTTAGTAGTGGTAGTTTTTATTTTGTTTTTGATCAGTTCCTTTATATTATCAATTATCCCGTCTTCAGGACAGGTAGGCTCTGCAAAAAGACAAATTTTTACAATCGGAATGGGGCTTTGTGTAATCCTTGTTTTTTCCTTGATCGATTACCACACATTATGTATGTATGTTCCCATTTTGTATATTATTACGACACTGATGGTTGCAGGAACCCGTTTTTCTCCCCTTGGTTCTAATGCACATACGGATTCTTACCGCTGGCTGGATTTTAAAGTAGTTATGTTTCAGCCGTCAGAAGTATGTAAAATAGTTGTGATATTGACACTGGCGTCTTTCTTTATGGCATATCGTGAACGACTGGACTCATTTAAAACGTTTTTTCTTGCCTGTGCGATTGCACTGCTGCCGACAGCATTTGTTTTGGTACAATCTGATCTTTCCTCAAGTGTTGTTATTATGATCGTTCTTGTGATGATGATATTGTGTTCAGGCATGAGTAAAAAGATCATTGGTCCGGTGGTGGCAGTATTGATTCCAATTGCCGGATTTCTGATATGGTATGTCCAGCAGCCGGGGCAGAAACTGCTTCATGGCTATCAGCTTCGGCGTATTACCGGATGGCTTCATCCGGAGACAGAGGCACTTGGTGTTATGTACCAGCAAAACAACTCAGTATTGTCGATCGCCTCAGGAAAATTGTATGGAAAACTGCTGATGGATGGTCTCAGCGAAAATCGAAACTATAATTCGGTCGATGTCATCGAAAGCGACTTTGTGTGGACTCCGATCAGCGAGGAATTTGGTTTTATCGGCTGCCTGATCATATTAGGTTTGTTGTCGATCATTATTATTAAATGCTTTATCGCAGCCAAACATGCGAGAGATTATCTCGGAATGATGATTGCTCTTGGAATTGGTTCCCTTTTCTGCTTCCAGACATTTTTTAACATATGTGTAGTGACATCACTGCTTCCAAATACAGGACTTCCGCTTCCGTTTTTGAGCAATGGATTGTCCTCTATGTTAAGTAATTCGATGGCGATTGGAATATTGATCAATATTCAGATACAGCCGACGCGTGGAAATAGCAGCAGTTTTGTGGAAAGTCTGGCATTGGAAAACAATTTATCTTGGAAAAAATGATACTTCTAAGGAGGAATATACATGAACATTGGATTGATTGCCCATGATTCAAAGAAAATCTTGATGCAGAATTTCTGTATTGCGTACCGTGGAATATTATGCAAACATGATATTTATGCGACGGCTACGACAGGAAGACTGGTAGAAGAAGTTACAAATTTGAATATTCATAAATATCTTGCCGGGCATCTGGGAGGCGAGAAACAGCTTGGTGCGCAGATTGAGAATAATGATATCGATCTCGTTATCTTTTTACGCGATCCACTCACGCCAAAATCTCATGAACCGGAAGTTACGACACTTTTTCAACTATGCGATGTTCACAATATCCCGTTGGCTACCAATGTTGCGACAGCGGAGCTGCTTGTGAAGGCCTTGGAACGTGGAGATCTGGATTGGCGCGAGTTGGTTCGCCAGTAATGGGTTAGTTTTTTAACCTTCCACAAAAACTGATCGCATAAAGACCACAGATACCGACAACAGCATATATGATCCGGGATAAAATGGACATAGTGCCGCAGATAAAAGCGACGAGGTCAAAACCAAAAAATCCGATCAATCCCCAGTTGATGGCACCGATAATGACAAGTGTCAGTGCAATATAGTCAATTGTTTTCATATTGAGAAACCTCCTTTTGTAGTAATGTTAGTTATTTACAAAAAGTATATTTTTATTCATGAAAAATGGTTGTATCATCTAAAAGAAAGGAAGCATTCCGGTTTTGAAAAAAAATAGAATAGTAGTTAAATATCGAAAACCGTTTAAACCGAATATTGCATTGCTGATACTGCTCATTATCATCGCATATGTCGTTGTTATTTCCTGGAATTATTTTCATGATGAACACATCAGCATTTATGAAGTAAATGAAACAAGCATCGCCGATGACAGTACATTGACCGGTTTTATATTACGCGAAGAATCGGTTGTGTATTCCGAGCAGGCGGGATATATCAATTTTTATCATGCAGACCAAAGCAAGGTGGGAAAAAAAGAAGTCGTTTATACGATTGATAAAAACGGAACGGTAAACGATCTTTTAGAGCAGGTACAGTCCGATCATCAGATGACCAGTTCCGATATACAGAAACTGCGTGAAGTAATCAGTGATTACTATAGCAATTACAATCAGGCAAGTTATTATACGGTAAAAGATTTCCATTATGACATTGAAAATACGATATTTGAACAAAGCCGCAGTAATCTGTACAGTGATATAAAAAAACAGTTGTCAGAAGCGTCCAAATCCGATGAAATCGTGAAATCCAAGGCGGCAAATCCGGGGGTGATTTCGTATTCGGTAGATGGTTATGAAGATATTACCTTGGACCGAATCAATCCGGATCTGTTTAAAGATACGACTTCCGTTGAGAGAGACCAGCTGAGTTCCTCTGAGAAAGTCGAAGCCGATATACCGGTTTATAAATTAGTAACGAGTGATGAATGGAAGATTGTCGTTCCGCTTACGGATACGCTGTATCAGAAATTGAAAGACCAGACAACTGTCCGCATAACAGTAAAAAAGGATCAGGTTTCCTTTAATTGCTCCCTTACATTTCAGGAAAATGCCGGAACGCAGTTTGCTGTATTGTCCTCCGGACGTTATATGGGAAGATACTTAAATGACCGCTATCTTGATGTTGAGTTAAATCTCAATGCGGCAACCGGATATAAAATTCCAAATTCTTCCATTATTAAGAAAAAAATGACCGTGATACCAAAAGAGTATGTAACAAATGGTTCACAAAAGATAGAAGAGGCAAATGTTCCGGGGGTCTTAAAAGTGGCCTACGATAAGTCCGGAAAAGAAATAAAAACGTTTGTCTCGCTAGAAAATGCGAGTGTGAAGGATGATAAGTATTATGTCAATGACACAATTCTGGCGCCCGGAGATACGATTGTAGATCCTGTTACGACAGATCTGGTTACACTGAGCACGCAGGAAAGTGTGGAAGGGGTTTACTGTGTAAATACCGGATACTGTCAATTCCGGAAGATTGAAAAAATATATGAAAATAATGAGTATACGATTGTATCGCCAAATACGAGCGGAGGAATCTCCAATTATGACCACATTGTGGTAAATCCAAAACTGCTAAATGAAAATGATTTTATACAATAAATCAGCCGTTAGGAGGAAGAAAAATGGTAACAGAAAACTTAAAAAAAGTAGAAGAAAAGATTGAGAAAGCCTGTGAACGAAGTGGACGTTCTCGAAGCGATGTCACGTTGATCGCAGTTAGTAAAACGAAGCCGATTGAGATGATGCAGGAAGCAATGCAGGCAGGTGTCTCAATTTTTGGTGAAAATAAAGTACAGGAAATTGTAAAAAAGGAAGTGGAACTTCCGAAAAACGTAGAATGGCATCTGATCGGTCATTTGCAGCGTAACAAGGTTCGCCAGATTGCCGGAAAAGTTGCCCGCATTCATTCGGTAGATTCTCTTCGTCTGGCAGAGCAGATTCAGAAAGAATATGAAAAAATCGGTGAAACTGCCAATATATTGATCGAGGTAAATGTTGCCAAAGAAGAGTCAAAATTTGGATTGATGCCGGAAGAGACCGAAGAAGTAATCCGTGAAATCGCGAAATTTCCGAACGTTAAGATACGCGGTCTTATGACAATCGCACCATTTGTGGAAAATCCGGAAGAAAATCGGATACATTTTCAAAATTTACGTAAATTACTAGTTGACATCAACGCCAAAAACATTGATAATATTAGTATGAATGAGCTTTCTATGGGTATGACCGGAGACTATGAGGTTGCCATTGAAGAAGGAGCAACTTATGTCCGTGTTGGTACCGGTATATTTGGAAGCAGACAATATTAAGATACAGATAGAGAGGGTTTGATCGTATGAGTTTAAAAGGACTTATTAATTTTTTTAATTTAGATGGTATGGATGAAGAAGATGAATTCGAAAACTATGTAGATGATTATGAAGAAGAGACACCGCAGCGTACGACATCTGCCAGAAGCAGCCGTAATACCGCAAAAGAACCATCGGAAGAAAAAGGAAAAATGGGTGGATTCCGCGGACCAAAACCAAAAGTAGTTTCCCTGAATCGAACCATTTCAGAGGTAAAGATTATATTCCCATCTTCTTTTGAAGATTCACAGGAAATATGTAATACACTATTGGAGTCAAAACCGGTTGTAGTAAATCTTGAAGGATTTGATGCCGATGATGCACAGCGTATTATGGATTTTATTTCCGGTTGTATTTATGCAATTAATGGAAAATATCACCAGATTTCAAAATATGTTTTTATTTTTACGCCAGAGCAGGTAGACATTAGTGGAGATACATTAGACCATGTTAAAGAGCAGTCGGATACCATGCCTACCATTAACCGTGAATTTTAATGCATTCAGGAGGAAATATGTATGTTATCTTTAATTGAATTACAAAATAAAAAAGTAGAGGCAAAACGAAAGAAATACGAAAAAGATGAGATGGATGCTTATCTTGAACTGGTATTTGACAATTATAAACAATTGACGGAAGAAAATGCAAAACTGACAGAACAACTCCGCAATAAAGAGCGTCAGATGCAGGCAGAACGTGATGATCTCAATACTAAGATCAAGACATTGAGCGACGGTGTGCAGTATTATCGTTCCATCGAGACGACACTGCAGAAGGCGTTGATTCTTGCTGAAAAGACTTCGAAAGAGACAAAAGATGCTGCCATTTTGAAGGCAGAGTCCATTGAGAAAGCAGCACATCTGCATGCAGATAAGATTATTAACAATGCCGAGGAAGAGTATCAGAAAATCCGTGAAAAATCGATGCAATTGATTCAGCAGTTTAATCAGTATAAGTTACAGTTAAAAGAGGCTGCCAGCGCACAGCTTCAGCTTGTTGAAGGATCGGAATTTGATATCCATAAACCGGAAGATCTGGATTCATCGAAAGCGGCAGGAGAAGAAACCGTTTCCACACAGGAAAAGCCGGAAGGGACTGTAAAAGACAGACGGGCGGATACGAAAGCAGAAAGTACTCCGGCAGAAGAAAAGGACAATGAAATTACTGTGGCTGCAGAACCGGTAAAAGCAGAAGAAAAACAAATTGCACCGAAAACCACGGAAATGTCTGAGGAAGATCGTACAGCAGAGATTTTAAGTGCCGACACGATCGATCTCCGTGACACACTGGAAGCGGTAAAAGAGCAGGAACCGGAAATACCGCCTCAAGAACAACAAGAGAAAACTCAGCCGGAGGTACCTGCAGAAGAAGCAGCGGAAACAGTTAAGGAAGAGGCAAAAGAAGAAAAAGAAACGGTAAAAATACCGGAAGAATCTGTGAAAACAGTAACGGAAGCAGCAGTTACCACGCCTGTAAATGCGACACCGGTAAAACCGATTGATGTAACATTCACGTCTATGGATGATGAGTTGGAAGAAAAGGAGCAGCCGAAAACGGTGGATCAGCTTGAACCGGAAGACAAGGTGGCAAAAAATGAGGACCTTGTTCCGACACTGGATTCCCTGCTTCAGGATTTGAATATGAATAATAAAGAAAAGAAAACAGATGACCCTTTTGAGTTTTTAGGATCGGTGGATTTCTGATCAATTTACAAAATGGAAAGGAATAAAGATTAATGACGATAATTTCAAAAAGAAAAACCCATATTACGATGGCGGTACTTTTTGTTTTCCTTATCTTCTTGGATCAATTGACAAAGAAAATAGCATCTATGTATTTAATTGGGAATGATGTTACAATCATTCCCAATATTTTAGAATTGCATTATTTGGAAAATAAAGGAGCTGCCTGGGGGCTTTTTCAAAATAGCACCTGGATCCTCGGATGTTTTTCTCTATTGATCTTAGGTGTTATTTTTTATGCTTATTTCAAATTATCTTATGAAAAGAGATTTTTGTTTTTACGAATTATTTTCTGCATGTTAGCAGCTGGGGCATTGGGAAATTGCATCGATCGTTTTTGGCATCACTACGTAGTCGATTTTATCTATGTTTCCGCCATTGATTTTCCGGTTTTTAATGTGGCAGACTGTTATGTTACCATTGCCGCTGTACTGCTTTTATATGCGTTAATATTCCGCTATAAAGATGATTTTGAAAAAGAGGATTGATGGAACATGAAACGAGAGTTGCAATACGAAGTAACAGCAGAAGAGGATGGATTGCGTCTGGATCAGTATATTGCCGGAAGATGCATGGATCTGTCGCGATCCTACATACAGAAACTGATCAAAGAAAGTAGAGTTACTATTAATAAGAATATACAGACAAAAACAAAAACAGCGGTTCAGGAAAGTGACATTGTAAATGTTTCTCTTCCGGATCCAAAGGAACTGGAGATCAAACCGCAGGATATTCCGTTAGATATTTTATATGAAGACAATGATGTTCTGGTGGTCAATAAACCAAAAGGAATGGTCGTTCACCCGGCACCGGGACATTATGAAGGTACGCTGGTCAATGCGGTTTTGTACCATTGCCGTGACAATTTGTCCGGAATCAATGGTGTGCTGCGTCCGGGGATTGTTCATCGTATCGACAAAGATACGACAGGAGCATTGATCGTTTGTAAAAATGATAAGGCACACCAGAAAATTGCAGATCAGCTGCGTGCCCATACAATCACGCGAAGTTACCGTGCCATCGTTTACAATAATTTTTCAGAAGACGAGGGGATGATCAATGCGCCGATTGGCCGTCATCCGACAAATCGCAAAAAACGTATGGTAACGGAAAAGAACAGCAAGGAAGCGATAACGCATTACAAGGTTTTGGATCATCTGAATCATAAATTCAATTATATTGAATGCCGATTAGAAACCGGCAGAACACATCAAATCCGTGTTCATATGTCACATATCGGACATCCGCTTTTAGGCGATGAGATATATGGTCCTGTAAATAGCAAATTTAAGAATTTGCAGGGGCAGACATTGCATGCGGCAACCATTGGATTCATTCATCCTACAACTGAAGAATACATGGAATTTTCAGCACCGCTTCCGGATTATTTTGAAAAGTTACTAAAAACATTGGCATAAAATTGTTGAAAAATGCCCTTGACGTGGGAGTTCTATTGTAGTAGAATAAAATTACTTTCTTGATTTTGTGCGCCGTGCGCGATTCTACACTTGAAGAATAAACGCGAATATGGCTTAGGAGGAGGCATGATAAGAAATGAGCCAGCAAAAAGAAAAGGAAATACGCTTACATGAAGGGGAATTAAACGTTATGGAGTTGCTGTGGAGCAACAAAGTTCTCGCTGCAAAAGATATTTCGAAAATTATTAAAGAATACATTGGATGGGAAAAAAATACGACCTATACATATATCAAACGTTTGATTGATAAAGGCGCAATTACTCGTGAGGATCCAGGTTTTTTATGTCGTCCGGCGATATCTAAAAAAGATGTTCAGGAAATTGAAACTTCAGTTTTGATGAAGAATCTGTATCATAATTCTTTTACCTGCTTTATACAAGAGTATATTGGAAATAAAAAATTGACGACTGAGGAATTATTTGAACTGCAAAAGATCATTCAAAACAATCAGGATTAAAAGAAAAAGACATACCCATTGTGATATGTCTTTTTTTAATACTAAAAGCCGGGAAATCACCGTTTGGCGGGCTTGCTATGCGGAGTCAATAAATAGCGCATAGATATCTGTTACATACCTCTATTGGACAAACTCCAGTTTTTCAAAAAGAGGTATACAAATTTAAAAGAATGTGGTATACTTATATTATAAAGGAGGGAATGGCCATGGCTGCTAAGAATCGTGTGACTTATCATGAGGAAAACATAAATGCAAATACACTGAAATTACGTGAGGTGTTGGAAACGATGCCGCGCTTTAGCAAAGATTTTTTTCGAGCGATTGAACCAAATACTTCTGCCAAGACCAGAATATCTTATGTGTATGATATCCGGTTGTTTTTTCGTTTTTTAATTCAGTCGAATCCTTATTTTAAAAATAAAGAAATTAAAGAAATCCAATTACAGGATCTTGAGAAATTACAGGCGGTTGATATTGAAGAATATTTAGAATATTTGAAGTTATATGTGGATGATGAGGGAAAAACACATACAAATCAGGAACAGGGATTACATAGAAAATTGGCCGCATTACGAAGCTTTTATGCCTATTATTATAAACGGGAATTGATTTCTAATAATCCTACTTTGATCGTGGATATGCCAAAACTTCATAAAAAAGAAATTATTCGTCTGGAATATGATGAAGTGGCGGATCTATTAGACTATGTCGAACATGGTGGCGAAAAAATGTCCGGGATGAAAAAGGTTTATTTTGAAAAGAATAAAGTGCGGAATCTGGCACTCTTTACTCTTCTGCTGGGAACCGGTATTCGTGTTTCGGAATGCGTGGGATTGGATGTTGAAGATGTCGATTTTAAAAATAACCGTATCCGGATCATACGAAAAGGAGGAAAGGAAGATTTTGTCTACTTTGGTGATGAAGTGGCAGAGGCATTGTTCAATTATATGGAACAGCGCAAACATATTGTTACCAAGGAGGGACATGAACATGCACTCTTCCTCTCTGCACAAAAAAGACGAATTTGTGTACAGTCGGTAGAAAATCTGGTGACAGATTGTGCAAGTCAGATTACTTCAATCAAACATATTACACCACACAAATTGAGAAGTACCTATGGAACGTCGTTATATCGCGAAACAAGCGATATTTATCTGGTAGCTGAAGTGTTAGGCCATAATGATGTAAATACGACGAGAAAGCATTATGCGGCGCTTGGTGAAGATCGAAAGCGAATGGCTGCCAAAGCAGTTTCCCTGCGAAAAGAAAAATAAGTGAACGCGTAATGAAATGATAGTAAAAGAACCGGAATACTTAATGGAATAGGCATTCCGGTTCTTTTTTATTAAGGATTAATTTGAGGAAATTGTTTTATTTACGCCCTGTTGGATAGGTTGTAAATATTTCATTGATCGTATCATATATAACCTTAGCGGAATTACTTTGGAATGACGGATTTGTTAACTTTGCATAATCGCGGCTTCCGGAAATAAATCCAAGTTCGATCAAAACGGCGGGTACAGTATTATGATTTGTGACATAATATTTTGCTGTTTTTACTCCTCGGTTTGTAGTGCCAAGTCTTGTTACCAGGTTGTTTTTAAATAAAGTAGCAATGATTTTACTGTTTACGCCTGAAAAACTGCTTGCGTTATTCGTTGCAGTATAATATACTTCTGTTCCGTTAGCACTGGAACTAGAGGCTGAATTCATATGAAGGCTGACAAAAATATCTGCGCCCACTTTACTTGCAAAAGCAGCTCGTTTAGACAAAGTAACAAATACATCGGAACTTCGACTCCAGTAAACTTTGGTTTCAGGGGCATTGGAGGAAAAATAACCTTTCATTAAGGTGTAAATGATCTTAAAGTTAAGGTCTTTTTCTTTGGTTCCATTATGAGTTGCACCGGAATCATATCCACCGTGTCCTGCATCTAATACGACGATATTTTTATAAATCGTACGAGGATCGCCGATCGCAACTACAAAGGAGTCAGATTTTTCATATATTTTATACCCCTGAAGTTTTGAGGTATTGACGGTGATTTCTGTATTACCGTTTACCAAAGCAGTAGAAATTCCGGTAACTACATTGCTGCTGATCGCAATTGGATTTTGATTATAAAAGTCGATCTGATTTCCGGGAACTATAATCTTGAATTTATTGCTTTGGTACAAATCTTCATTTTTTACTGAGTTAATCGTTACTCCTGCAGGCTTTTTGAATTTTAAGGCATAATTTCCTACATACTCTCCCATGATATTGATTGTAAGTGTTCCATCCAGAGAAGAATAAGCAAAATCAGATTCTCCAAAACAGGAAATCTGCATAGTAATCGTATCACTTCCATCTTCTACGACTTCAAATTTTTCAATTTCAGATACAAACTTCGCAAAGGAAAACTGTTCAAGTAGATATTTGGAAGTTTTTGGGATAGTAACGGTAATTACTTTTCCACTTCTAGCAACGGCAACCTGATCCATAATGTCTGTTTTCGTACCTTTGATTTCAAAAGAAATACATTGGATCGCTGGGTTATAAGTTGCTTTTGCAGCAGTAATATAATTAACAGATGCATCGGTTGCTTTTTTTGTATCTGCTGTCCAGTCAAAATAAATCAAATCATGAACAGAGATCAATGTCTTCTTCTTATCCCATTTGTAGGAATATCCAAGTGCCGTCAGAACTTTTTTGGCAGGAATACATAAAACTTCACTGTTCTTATCTTTTCTTGTGACAAGATACATCGGTGTGGAAAGAGAAACCGGTGCCCCATTTACGGTCATTGTTGTTTCATTTAAAACCAATTTTACCTTTTTATTCGTAACCGTATTTTCTATATCGAGTGTCTGGGTATCCGCATTATAATTGTAATTTAAACCGATAACATTACTTAATGTTTCTTCCGCAGGTAAATACATTGAACCGGATATTTTTAGTGCCGGCATGGAAGTCAATTTGTTAGATTTGTCGTTAAATGTAAAGGAATTAGAATAAACAACAGTTTTTGCATCTTTTTCCTGATAAGAGTACATAAATTGTTTTGTCATTGTTAAAATAGAACCCTTTGCCCTATATTGAAAGCCGAGATGTTTACATAAAAATTTTGCAGGTACTAATATTGTAGAGGTTCGTTTACGAACATAAGTTACCTTAGTCGGCGCAACACTTAAGCGATATTTTTTCCCGTTTACATAAGCATTTTTACTGCCGACAGTAAGGGTTACTTTAATTCCATTGCGTGAAAAAGTAAGTCTTTTTTTAGAGGATTTATAAGATGTTTTTACCTTCAAGCCCTTTTTAAAAACATCTTTGTAAGATACCATGCGTGTGCCTTTAATGGTAAGCCCCTTACGAGAACTTTTTGTAATGGTCTTGTTCTGATATCTTACGATAGACTGTGTCTTTCTATAATAGGTGGTTTTGCCATTTAACTTCACTTTAAGAGTCGCCGCCTGGCTGGTGGCAGGAAAGAAAAGGATTCCGAATAAAAGTAAAGTCAGGAAAGAAAAAAGTATTTTCCGAAATGGTGTTGCTTTTGGTGTGTTCATTGTAAGTTCGCCCCTTTATAGTAGTATTATCTTTATGTAACGGTTATGTCACATCTTTTTCTAAAATTGTAGCAATTCTTCTTGGCACAATTATGGCAGGGGGTAATAATACACTTGTTAAATAGACTCAATTTTCTCATAAATAGGAAGGACAAGATAACGTCCGGCGTAAATCATTCCTTCCTGAGAAATGTTATTTATTTCTTTAATTTCTTCTACATAAGAGGCCAGCTGCTCTTCATCAGTATCTTTCAAATGATCTTTCGCGATTGACCAAACGGAATCTCCTTCATACACAAGAACAGATTCATATCTGCTAACGGTCATTTTGGAGGTTGTGGTTATCTTTGCATTAATGTTCTGGAATACGGCAAAGCATCCAAGAATAATAAAAACAACTAAGAGACAGTGTAAAATCGACATTTTCCTTCTTCTGTTCATAACAAATCACTCCTTAGGATAGTAAAACATAACAACTAATGAATCGAACATAACATCCGAACAAATAATCCGAACGTTTGTTTATGATGCTATCATACTACACGAACGTGCGTTTGTCAATTGTTTTTTTGAAAAAATCCTAATAGTTACGAAAAAAAGAAAATAAAAGGCAGCCAATCCCCGAACGAATTCAAGGACTGGCTGCCTGTATCAAGCATTCTTAAAGTATTTAAGCTTCGGTATCCGTTTCTTCTGTTGCAGTTTCCTCTGTAACCTCTGTTTCCGGCTCGTCAGAATCTACGGTTTCTGTTGCTGTAGCGGCCTGCTCTGCAGCAAGTGCGGCAGCTTCTCTCTTTGCGCGTGCCTCTTCTTCTGTATCAATTTTAATTGCAGAAGTGGACAATTCTTTAATTGCAATACTGAGAGGTTTTGGATATTTTCCCGATACCAGAGGCTGGGAACCGGCAATAAGCTGACGGGCACGTTTTGCGGTTGCCAGTACGATGGAATAACGGCTGTTAACTACCGGGTGTTCTCCCGGTTCAACATCACTGTTTACGACGTTCATTAAATCATTATAAGATGGGTGTAACATAATAAAGATCTCCTTTCAAATTTCCACATAATTTCTATATCTGTTTTTTATCTTTGTATCCATTCATTATGGTGTTCCAAATTTCTTAAGCGGCCAGATACGCAAAACAACGTGACCAGCGATATTTTTTTCTTTGATCGGGCCAAGTTCGCGGCTGTCTAGGCTTACTTCGCGATTATCACCAAGAACAAAATATTCATCTTCGCCCAATGTGATCGGTTCAGATGCCACACCGGCATCTTCGTCTTTCATCACATTTTTCGCATAAGGATCATCAATTTTTTTGTCATTGACATAAATGTCATTTCCAATAATTTGAATTTTTTCCCCTGGAAGACCAAATACACGTTTTACATACAATTCGGAATCTTCTTCTTGGTCTCCGGAAGCCGTATTATCAATTTCCAATTGATCTTTCATACTTTCCGGAACTTCATCACCATTCTTTCCATATGGATAGAATACAATAATGTCATAACGCGATGGCTGTTTAAAATGATAGGAAACTTTTTCTACCAGCAAACTCTCGTTTGTATGAAGTGTATTTTCCATGGATTCCCCTTTTACTACAGTTCGCTGAAGGACATGTTCCGGTACCCAGAATATACATAAGAGAATCAATGCCACATAAATAGCATATTCTATCGCATAACTGACTTTCGAGCGCTTTTTCTTTTCTTTTTTTGCATTTTTCTCAATTGTTTTGGCAGTTTCAGGTATGTTCTCTTCTTCCCGTTCTGTATCTGTCTGATTCATGTTGATCTCCCTTCTTTATTTACCTACCAATGTATTTAACTGCTGCGTCATTGATTTGATCAATTCAGCGCAATATGCGGTTTTATGATGTCCAGACTGAATGAGGTGATGGAGGTCTTCTACCGCCGCTTCCAGTGAGTCATTTACCAGAATATAATCATACTGTTTCATAAAATCTGCTTCCTCAGAAGCACGGTGTAACCGGCGCTCAATCTCTTCCGCACTCTCAGTGCCACGACCGGTCAGCCGGTCCTTTAATATTTCTGCACTTGGTGGAGTTACAAAGACAAGCATAGCATCCGGAAATTGTTTTTTTACTAACATACCGCCCTGCATTTCAATCTCTAAGAGGACATCTTTTCCGGCTTTCAGCTGCTGTTCTACATATTCTTTTGGCGTACCGTAGTAATTTCCTACGTATTCTGCCCATTCAATCAATTTGTTTTCTTCGATCATCTGTTCAAATTCTTCCCTTGTTTTGAAAAAATAATCGACACCATCAACATCGCCTTTGCGGGGCTTGCGGGTTGTGGCGGAAATCGACAGTTCATAGTCATATTTTTTTCGAAGTTCTTTTATGATCGTACCTTTTCCTGCTCCGGAAAATCCAGAAACGACAGTAAGAATACCTTTTTTCATTGCAATCTCCAATCTATTTTTATTAACTGGTAACGATTCAGAATCAATGTGGGAGGGCTGAATCGTTGCCTCAACTATTATTTAATCGGTTTGTGATCGTATCCGGTAATAGCGAACTTAATACGATCATTTGGTTTTCCATAACAATGACAGCTTTTGTTTTTTTGCCGCAGGTAGCATCGATGGCAAGGCCGGCATCTTTTGCTGTCTGAACCATGCGTTTTATGGGAGCTGCCTCATAATTGATCACGCTGATGATTTTTTCTGTATTAACAATATTTCCATATCCAACATTGATAAAAGCCATGAGTGCCGTCCTTTCCCAAAACTATTCAAGATTTTGTATCTGTTCACGGATTTTTTCAATTTCCGTTTTCAGCATGATACCAAGATCCGCAATAACAATATCATTGGCTTTTGATAATGTCGTATTTGCCTCGCGGTTTAATTCCTGCGTAATAAAATCCAGTTTACGGCCAACGGTTTCTTCTTTTTCAAGTGTGTCACGCATATGGCTGATATGACTCTTTAAGCGTACCAACTCTTCATCCACACAGATTTTATCTGCATAGATGACCAGCTCTGTCGCCAGAACACTTTCGTCTAAATTGCCATCTGCCAGTGTTTCATTAACTTTGGCAGTAAGCCGTTCTTTGTATTCGGCAAATACTTCCGGAGAGCGTTTCTCAATTTTTTCTGCAAGTTCCGCTAAAAATTCAAGTTTTTTCAGCAGATCAACTTTTAATAATTCACCTTCGATCTCTCTGGAGTGAATAAAGTTTGTCAATGCTCCATCTACGGTTTCGTAAACCAGTTTTTGAAGTTTTTCTTCGTCAACTTGCGCTTCCTCCATCGTATATACATCCGGATAACGGGATAACGCGGCAGCATCCAAACCGGGCTTCAGAGAAAAATCATCGGATAACTGTTGTATCAATTGAACATAAGCCTGTGCCATATCGGGATGATACGTAATACTACCCTCGGCTTTCGAGACTTTTTCATACGTTACAAATACATCAATTTTTCCACGGCTGATCCGGTCTTTTAATTGTTTACGGATGATATTTTCAAAAGGATTCAGATTTTTTGGAAGTCGTATAGAAATATCGCAGTAACGATGATTTACCGACTTGATCTCAACAACCAGTCGGGATTCTTCATTTTCAGCTTCATAACGGCCGTAGCCTGTCATACTTCTTATCATAACGTCCTCCAATATTTAAAAATGAATCTATGCATTCCGTATTATTATAAAGGAGAACGGCTCATAAGTCAAGATTTCTGTGAGTTTTTTTGAAATTTTGAAGTTTGACCCTGTCCGCTGATTATAGTATAATGAGAAAAGAAATATATGACGGAGGAATTTAATATGGCTTTTGATGGCTTTTTGATGGCTGCTCTGACAAAAGAATTATCCGATTGTCTTACAGGTGGTCATTTACAGAAAATTTCACAACCAGAGCAGGATGAATTAATCCTCGCTGTTAAAAACAATCGTAAAACCTGGAGAATGGTGCTATCGGCAAGCCCTTCTCTCCCACTTATATATCTGACTGATAAAAGCAAGGTGGCGCCTCTTACAGCACCTAATTTTTGTATGCTGCTAAGAAAACATTTAAGTGGTGCACGGATCTGCCGTATCTATCAGCATGAACTGGAACGTGTTATTTTTATAGAATTTGAAAACAGAAATGAACTTGGAGATTTGGTGCACCGCAATCTTGTAATTGAGATTATGGGAAAACACAGTAATATTATATTTTTGGATGAAGAAAATAAGATTGTTGACAGCATTCGTCATGTGTCGGCATTGGTAAGTTCTGTTCGCGAAGTATTGCCGGGAAGGACGTATTTTATCCCGAATACGCGCGAAAAACATAATCCTTTTGAACTTACGACGGAATTGTGGATGACAGAACTGACAAAACAGCCGGTGTCAATTGCAAAAGGCTTGTGTAATTATCTTACCGGGTTTAGTTTTTCCATGGCACAGGAAGTGGCTTACCGCTGTCATTTGGATGGAGACGATCCTTTTGCTTCCTGTAACGGAAATCAATTGTCCACGCTTCTCTCCTGTCTGCGTGCTTTGATGGAATATGTAAAAAATGGAAATTTCGAACCGGAAATTGTGTTTCATAACGAGGAACCGGTTGAGTTTTCAGCGTTTGAGATGAAACGATATGATGCGGAAGGATATGAACATCGTTCGTTTGAATCGGTCAGCAGGATGATTGAAGTGTTTTATGGGGAAAAGGAAACGATTCAGAGAATCCGCCAGAAATCCGCTGATTTGCGTAAAAATGTAACCAATCTTCTGGAGCGTGATCAGAAAAAGATCGACATTCAGCGCAAGCAGTTAAAAGACACCGAAAAACGGGAACGTTTTAAAGTATACGGCGAACATATTAATACGTATGGCTACCAGCTGTCGCCGGAGGACAAGGTGCTGCACTGTACGAGTTATTATGATGGCTCGGAACTCTCGATTCCTATCGATCCAACGAAAACGCCGGCAGAAAATGCCAATAAATATTTTGACCGTTATAATAAGTTAAAGCGAACCTTTGAAGCGGTTACAGTTCAGATTGAGGAAACGCAGATGCAGATCGATCATCTGGAGACCATTCTTACGGCGCTCGATATTGCCAGACAGGAGGAAGATCTTCAGCTGATCAAACAGGAACTGATCGACAGCGGCTATATGAAAAGCCATGCCGGAAAGAAAAATAAAAACAGCAAGGCAATGCCAAAAAGCAAGCCGCTTCACTTCCGTTCGAGTGATGGATATGACATGTATGTAGGAAAAAACAACTACCAGAATGATATGCTGACGTTTAAGACAGCGACCGGAAATGATTGGTGGTTTCATGTAAAACAGGCACCGGGTTCGCATGTCATTGTCCAGTGCAATAACGAGGAACCGCCGATACGGACATTTGAAGAGGCGGCAAGTCTGGCGGCACATTTTTCACAAAAAGCATCTTCGGACAAAGTTGAGATTGATTACACGCAAAAGAAAAATGTCAAGAAACCAAATGGAAGCAAACCCGGATTTGTCGTTTATTATACAAATTATTCCATGGTGGTATCTCCGGATATCGATGGCATTGAGGAAGTTCATTAGATAATATGAAGTGACCCCACATTTGTAGCAACGTGGATTTACCTGTATACTAGAGTTTGAAAAGAACAATGGT